>NZ_DALZFB010000003.1:0-308526 GCF_031979925.1 Pseudescherichia sp.
AGTGTGGGGTCTCCCCATGCGAGAGTAGGGAACTGCCAGGCATCAAATAAAGCAGTAAACCGGGGCATCAAACCGGTGGCTGTAGAAAAATTCGGTGGAGCGGTAGTTCAGTCGGTTAGAATACCTGCCTGTCACGCAGGGGGTCGCGGGTTCGAGTCCCGTCCGTTCCGCCACTTATTTAAGAAGCCGTATCTCTCACGAGATACGGTTTTTTTTTGCCTGCTATTTACCACGCAAACGCCAGCTTCACGGCTGCTGACGCTGCTTCACATACTCGCTTAGAAAGTCGACAAAGGCTCGGATACGCGTACTGACCGCTCTGTCACTGTAGTAGACCGCGCTAAAGGGCATCTCAACCGGCAGACGTTTATCCGCCAGCACCTCGACCAGCTCGCCGCTGGCAATCTCATTGTCCGTCATATAGTCAGACAGGCAGGCTATACCGTTACCGGAAAGACAGAGGTACTTCAGCGTTTCGCCGCTGTTAGATGAGATGCCGCTGGTAATCTCATACAGCTGACCATCTTCACAGGCTATCGGCCAGGTATTAAGCGACACAGGCTCTGTGAAGCCCAGGCAGGTGTGATGTTTAAGATCGTCCACGCTCTGCGGCGTACCGTATTTGGCCAGATAGGCAGGGGAGGCGATCATCCTGCGGGAGCTTTTAAACAGCGGGCGGGCACGCAGGCTGGAGTCCGTTAGCGTACCAACGCGTATAGCGACGTCCACTTTCCGCTCGATGAGGTTAATAAAGGTCTCTGATGAGACCAGCGAGAGGGTCACCTCCGGGTAACGCTCACGAAACGGCTTAATCATTGGCATTAAAAAATGCAGCACAACCGGCGTGGCTGCATCGATACGCAGCAGGCCGCGTGGCGTGTGCTGATGCTCCATCACCTCGTTTTCTGCTGCCGCCATCTCCTGCAGAATAAGCTGCACACGGCGGAAATAGCGCTCACCCTCTTCAGTCAGGCTTAGATGGCGTGTAGTGCGGTTAAGCAAGCTGACACCCAGCTTGGTCTCCAGCTTCTTTACCGCCCGGCTAATAGCCGAATTAGCCTGTCCAAGCTGCTCAGCGGCACGGCTAAAGCTCCCGCTCTCCACCACGGCGACAAATATAGTCAGCTCTTCTGATGTTGCCTTCATTTTTGCACCTGTAGCAAAATTTTATCTCTATTTTATCGCCTATTGTTATTTAACCACGCGTCTGCGCTGGGTGTCACTCCCTTATCAAAGTAACTGTTTTTCCAGGCAGCGTTGAAAGTGTGCGCTAAAATCCCTATAACAGAAGGAGTGGCCCTGGTATCCAGGGTAAACAGGTTACAGAGGTAAGAAGCCGAAAGTGCGAAAACATACCCATGCCATGCGCTATATCGCAGGACAGCCCGCCGAGCGGATCCTGCCGCCCGGGTCATTCGCGAGCATTGGCCAGGCATCACCTCCAGGCGCGCCGCTGAGTGAAGAAGAGAATATCCGCGTCCTGGTGTGGAATATTTTCAAGCAGCAGCGTGCAGAGTGGCAGTCAGTGCTGCAAAGCTTTGGTAAAGATGCCCATCTCGTGCTGCTGCAGGAAGCACAAACCACGCCTGAGCTTATCCGGTTTGCAACCACTAACTATCTGGCGGCAGATCAGGTTCCGGCGTTTGTGCTGCCTCAGCACCCCTCTGGCGTTATGACGCTGGCTTCAGCCCATCCGGTCTACTGCTGCCCGCTGCGCGAGCGTGAGCCGATCCTGCGGCTGGCAAAGTCCGCCCTGGTGACGGTCTACCCCCTGCCTGACGGACGGCTGCTGATGGTCGTTAACGTGCACGCGGTTAACTTTAGCCTGGGAGTTGATGTCTACAGCAAGCAGCTGCTGCCTATTGGCGATCAGATCGCCCAGCATAATGGCCCGGTGATCATGGCTGGCGATTTCAATGCCTGGAGCCGTCCGCGTATGAATGCGCTTTACCGCTTCTCCCGGGAGATGGCTCTGCGCCAGGTACGCTTTACGGATGACAACCGCCGCCGGGCGTTTGGTCGCCCGCTCGATTTTATCTTCTATCGTGGTCTCAACGTGAACGAAGCTTCGGTGCTGGTTACGCGCGCCTCCGATCACAACCCGCTACTCGTTGAATTCAGTCCCGGCAAACCTGATAAGTAGTGGTGCGTCAGGTCTGCCGTAGGGCAGGCCTAAACGGGTGCTGCCCTCTTTTTCACTTAACTAAAAGGACAGCACAATGGCAGCAAAATCCCATCATGATAATGTCGAAGATCAGTTTGGCTCCCAGGCCAGCGCCTACTTAACCAGCGCTGTGCATGCCGCAGGCCGTGATTTAGAGCGGCTGCGCGAACGCCTCCAAAACGTCCCTCAGGCCCATGTTCTGGACGTCGGCTGCGGGGGAGGACATGCCAGCTTTACTGCCGCCACAGCCGTAAGAGAGGTGACGGCATACGATCTCTCCAGCGATATGCTGGGCGTTGTGGCCGCAGCGGCAAAAGAGAAAGGCTTAACCAATATCCGCACCCAGCAGGGTTATGCAGAGAGCTTACCCTTCGCTGATAGCACCTTTGATGTCGTGATTAGCCGCTATTCAGCGCACCACTGGCAGGATCTCGGCCAGGCATTGCGTGAAATAAAACGAGTGTTGAAGCCTGGCGGCACGGTATTCCTGATGGATGTGATGTCGCCTGGCGAGCCGGTTCGTGATATCTGGTTGCAGACGGTTGAAGCCCTGCGCGATACCTCGCACGTGCGCAACTACTCTAGCGGCCAGTGGCTGGCACAGATCAACGAGGCGGGGCTGACAACCTGTGACTTGATTACCGATCGTCTGGTACTGGAGTTCTCCTCCTGGATCGCACGAATGCGTACCCCGGATGCGCTGAGCAAGGCGATTCGGCTCTATCAGGAGAGTGCATCGCAGGCGGTAAAAGCCTACTTTGAGTTACAGGCTGACGGGTCATTCACCAGCGATACGGTATTTATTGCCGCGAAAAAACAGTAACAACGGCAAACAGCAATAAAAAAAGCACCGGGGGAATCGGTGCTTTTTTATATGAAACGGTTCGATGATCAGGAGTCCGGCGTGGCGTTGTTCTTCACAAACAGCGTCAGCTGATCGCCAGGTTGCAGATTATCCGTATCGTCATTCCAGCGCATAACATCCTTAATATTTACGCCGTAATCTTTCGCAATACTGGAGAGCGAATCGCCTTTACGCACGCGATACTTAACGCTATCGCTGTTGCTGGCAAGACGCTGCGCGCTGCTGCCCGCACCGACGGTCAGGCTCTGGCCCACCTTCAGGGTTGATCCGCGCAGGTTGTTCCACTGCTGGAGATCCTTAGCGGTCACGCCGAGGCGTGAAGCAATACCGGAAAGCGTATCGCCAGAACGTACCTTATAGCTCTTACTGGTCAGCGGGGTGTTATCCGCCATCAGCGTAGGCTGTACGGCAGCGATCTCACCTGAGGCCAGTGATTCACGCAGCTGGTCTGCATGCTTCTGCGGCACCATCACATACTGCGGTCCACCCGAGCCGAGCGTCGAGCCTTTAACGCCTGCGTTAAAGGTTTTCAGCTTGCTTACCGGCATGCCAGCCATATCCGCCAGCTGGCTCATGCCAACCGGGCTGTTTAGCCGGACACGTGCCAGCGCGCGGCTATCGTCAGGCGTAGGCAGACGCACACCGTAGCGCTTGCTGTTCTTGAGAATATCACTCAAAGCCAGCATCTTAGGCACGTAAATTTTCGTTTCCTGAGGCAGCGAGAGCGACCAAAAATCGGTAGGTTTCCCTCGCGATTTATTCGCTTTCATTGCCTTCATGACACGCCCTTCGCCGCTGTTATAGGCAGCGACCGTCAACAGCCAGTCGCCGTCAAACATGCGGTTAAGACGCTGCATCATGTCGAGTGCGGCAGTGGTAGATGCCACAACGTCACGACGCGCATCGTAAGTGCGAGTCTGTTTCAAACCGTAGTTGCGCCCCGTGCTCGGAATGATCTGCCAAATGCCTGCGGCATTGGCGCCAGACGTCGCGTGCGGGTTAAAAGCGCTCTCCACTATGGGTAGTAGTACCAGTTCCATGGGCATGTTACGTTTCTTAACTTGCCCTGCTATCCAGTACATATACGGCTCTGCCCGTAAAGTTACATCGTGGAGATAGCTCTTGTTTCTTAAATACTTCTGCTTTTGTTCGCGAATCCGGTCGTTTTCCGGAATTCCCATCTTCAGCTCGTCGCTAATGGCAGCCCACAAGTCCTGATCCTGCGCGAGGGATGTTCCATCGTCCATCCACCGCGCCTGACTTGTAAACTTACCTGCTTCCCCTTGACTAGCTGCAGAAAGGCTCTGTGCGTGCTGTTGTACGTTGCCATCGTGATTAGACGCCTGGCAACCCACAAGCAGGACAGAGGCGAGTAAGATCGCTTGTGCCTTCATGTGTGTGAGTCAATAGTTGCTTAAAAGACGAGCAATCATAACGGCGAAGGATCCAGATGACAAGTATGAAATTTCAGAAAGCGTCTTTCTTTGACCTCAACCATGCAAAACGCGTATTAGGCTGTTGCAATTTTGTTTCTTTATCAATAACACTAATCAAATCAGGATCTTCAGTGCGGAGAAAAACATTAATACGACGCTCATTTTCCAGCGTTACGGGCAGCGTTGTTTGACTTTTTGTGCGTAACTGCTTCACTTTATTAAGATAATCCTCAATAGCCGGATCGTTGGGCAGAATATGCTGGGCAAACTTCATATTCGCTAATGTGTATTCATGCGCGCAACAAATAAGCGTTTCCGGCGGAAGCGCGTTAATTTTCTGAAATGATTGATACATCTGATCCGCTGTTCCTTCGAAAAGTCTGCCGCAACCGCCTGAGAACAGCGTGTCGCCGCAAAAAAGGTAAGGAATTGTGTAGTAAGAAACATGACCCAAAGTATGACCCGGCGTTGCAAAAACAGAAAATTCGTAGCCCAAAAGAATGAGCTTATCGCCCTCGACTACGCATTTCGTTGCCCCTTTATCTTGTGTCTCTTCTGGGCCATATACCACTACGTCCGGGAACCGCTGGCGCAGTTCTTTCACGCCGCCAACGTGATCGTGGTGGTGATGCGTGAGCAGGATCGCCTGTGGCTGCCACTGGTTTTCTTCGATAGCATGAAGCACCGGAGCCGCTTCGCCCGGATCAACAATCACACAGTGACCTTCGTCATTGCTTAGCACCCAGATGTAGTTATCCTGAAATGCGGGAATACTGTTAAGATTCATATAATACCTCTCAAAGCGTAGCGGAAGGTTGTGATGAAACCGGCAAGGACACCTCGAACGTTCTCAGCACCCGCCCACTGGGCTGAGTTTTCCCGTGGCGAATACTACCGCGAGGCGCTGGAGCAGCAGCTTAAGCCCTGGTTCGCAAAGATTTACGGATTTCACCTGCTTAAGATTGGCAATCTCAGCGCGGAAATCAATGCCGAAAGCTGCGCTATCTCGCATCAGGTTAACGTTTCATTACTTGGGGAGCCTGCGCAGGTCAGGGCCGATCCGCTGCATCTGCCCTTTGAGAATAAATCCGTCGACGCCTGCCTGCTGGCGCATACGCTTAGCTGGTGCCAGGATCCGCATCGCCTGTTAAATGAAGCCGATCGCGTGCTGATTGATGATGGCTGGCTGATATTGAGCGGGTTTAATCCCGTCAGCCTGCTTGGATTACGCAAGGCACTGCCTGTTAAACGTCGGTCAGTGGTCTACCGCAGCCGGATGTTTACTATGATGCGCCAGCTCGACTGGCTGGCGCTGCTCAACTTTGAGGTAGTGCACCATAGTGGCTTTCAGGTACTGCCCTGGACCCGGCAGGGGGGGAAGGTGCTGAGCACCCATCTGCCCGCGCTGGGCTGTATGCAGCTTATCGTCGCCCGCAAACGCACCATTCCTCTGACGCTCAATCCAGCTAAGCAGAGCAAGGCGAAGGCGCGTGTGCCCCAGGCGGTGGGCGCAACGCGGCAGTACCGTAAACCCTGACTAGCTCTCTGGCTGGTAACCGACATCTTCCTGGGTGGGATTCATCGCTGCGCTGCGGGCCAGCTCGTCGCAGCGTTCGTTTTCCGGATGGCCCGCATGGCCTTTAACCCACTCCCAGCGGATCTGATGCTGGCTGAGTGCCGCATCCAGTCGCTTCCAGAGATCAACATTCTTTACCGGTTTCTTATCAGCCGTTTTCCAGCCGCGCTTTTTCCAGTTGTGGATCCACTGGGTTATCCCCTGGCGGACGTACTGGCTGTCGGTGCTCAGGACCACTTCGCAGTGCTCTTTCAGCGCCTCAAGCGCGACGATGGCTGCCATCAGCTCCATCCGGTTGTTGGTCGTGAGACGATACCCTTCGCTGAAGGTTCTTTCATGCTGCCGATAGCGTAAAATAGCGCCGTAGCCGCCTGGCCCTGGGTTACCTAAGCAAGATCCATCGGTGAAAATTTCTACCTGTTTGAGCATCTCTGGTAGACTTCCTGTAGTTGAAATCGACGTAAAACGACAAGTCTGACATAAATGACCGCTATGAGCACTGCAATTACACGACAGATCGTCCTTGATACGGAAACCACCGGTATGAACCAGATCGGTGCCCACTATGAAGGACATAAGATTATTGAAATCGGCGCGGTAGAGGTGATCAACCGTCGTCTGACCGGCAATAACTTCCACGTCTATCTCAAGCCGGATCGGCTGGTGGATCCGGAAGCCTTCGGCGTGCATGGGATTGCAGATGAGTTTTTGCTGGATAAGCCGCTCTTCAGCGACGTTGCCGATGAGTTTATCGACTATATTCGCGGCGCTGAGCTGGTGATCCATAACGCATCGTTTGATATCGGCTTTATGGACTATGAGTTCAGCAAGCTGAACCGGGGCATTCCTAAAACGGATACCTTCTGTAAGGTGACCGATAGTCTGGCGATGGCCAGGAAGATGTTCCCCGGCAAGCGCAACAGTCTTGATGCGCTCTGCTCACGCTATGAGATCGATAACAGCAAGCGAACGTTGCACGGCGCACTGCTCGATGCCCAGATCCTCGCCGACGTCTTCTTGATGATGACGGGCGGACAGACCTCAATGGCCTTTTCCGTTGAGGGTGAAAATCAGCAGGCGCAGGGCGAATCCACTATTCAGCGCGTCGTACGCCGGGCAAATGCGCTACGCGTGGTGTTAGCCAGCGATGAAGAGGTAGTGGCCCATGAATCGCGTCTCGATCTGGTGCAGAAGAAGGGCGGATCCTGCCTGTGGCGAGCCTGAAAGCCTTGTTTTGTGGATAAAAACAGCTCGCGGGCGATTTTTGCAGCAAACGATTCAAAAGCAGTGAAAAAGCGTTGACGGCGTGCGAGGCAATACGTAATATTCGCCTCGTTCCCAAGGGAACAGTGGAGCGGTAGTTCAGTCGGTTAGAATACCTGCCTGTCACGCAGGGGGTCGCGGGTTCGAGTCCCGTCCGTTCCGCCACTATTCAGAAGGCCTGAGTCAGCAATGACTCAGGCCTTCGTCGTTTTGGCTTTTCAAACGGGCGCTTTCGCACCCGTTATTCACATCACTTCTCCAGCGTAAAGGCGTCGGCATCCTGCCAGGCCGGGAATTTTTCGCGATAGTCTTTCAGCGCGGTCAGCGACAGCTCGGCATCGATACGCGTAGCCTGGTGCGGCTCGGCAGTGGCGAGAATCTCTCCCTGTGGGCTGACGATCCGGCTGTCGCCGCGATAGTGATGCCCGTTGCCATCGGTGCCGACGCGGTTACAGCCCGCAACATAGGCCTGGTTCTCAATAGCCCGCGCCACCAGCAGCGCCTGCCAGTGCAGGGAGCGCGGCGCAGGCCAGTTGGCCACGTACAGGGCGAGGTCGTAGTCGTTGCGGTTGCGCGACCAGACCGGGAAGCGCAGGTCATAGCAGACCAGGGGGAGAATGCGCCAGCCGCGCCACTCAAAGACCACCCGCTCGGTGCCAGCCTCATAGTGGTGATGCTCATCAGCCATGCGGAACAGGTGGCGCTTATCGTAGCTATGCACCTTGCCCTCCGGCTCGACCAGCAGGAAACGGTTTACCGCTCCGCGATCGCTCTGCAGCGCCGCGCTACCTGCAACCAGGGCATTCGTCTGCTGCGCTTTGGCCTGCATCCAGGCGATAACATCACTCTGCGGCAGCGACTGCTGCGCCGCCTGCATCGCAAAACCCGTCGTGAACATCTCCGGCAGAACGATAACGTCGCGCCCGATAATATTTTCCAGTTGGCGATCGAAGTGCCGCAGGTTAGCTGGACCATCCATCCACACCAGCGGCTGTTGCAACAGCGTAATTTTCAAACCAGGCACGATGAGTCTCCCCATTTTTGTAGCGTTCAAACACTCTACCACGGCAAAACGCGATTGTGTGGCAATAAAAAACCCTGCCGGGGGCAGGGTCGATAGCAACACAGGAAACGTTACGCAGCTTCGATTTTGCGCACTTTCTCCGGCAGGGCAGGGAGCAGTGGCCTGACCGGTTGGGTAGCCAGCGCGTCTGCCTCGAAGTCATCAACGTTGATGCTGCGCAGTCGGCTCTCCTCGGCTTTGATCAGGATCCGCGCTTCGTCATAGTCGATAATTCCCTGGGCCAGCGCGTCGTTGGCCAGCGTATCCAGACGGGTAAAGGGCAGATTCTTACCGATCTCTTTACAGATACGCTGATGAATCGGATCCGCAGCGATGACGTCCAGCAGCGCATCCTCCAGCAGGCCAACCGGGTTATGCTCGCTGGCGGTCAGGTACTGACCGCGACCAATGCGGGAGCGGGTAGCGCAAGGCGTTTGCAGGATCTTCGCCACAGCATGGTCCAGCTTGTCCGACGGGGCAAGGTAGTGACGCCCGGTAGGGAAGATGGTCGCGCGAAGCAGGGCGGCAACGCCGCGGTTCGGGAAGTTGGCCAGCAGGTCATCCATCGCCTGCTCTGCTTTATAGATCGCATCCTGCACGCCCCAGTGAACCAGCGGCAGATCGGCTTCGTGGCGGCCTTCGTCGTCATAACGTTTCAGCGTCGCGCTGGCGAGGAAGATCTGGCTCAGAATATCCCCCAGCCGCGCCGAGATACGTTCGCGACGTTTCAGGCTGCCGCCCAGCACCGCCATCGAGACATCTGACAGCATCGCCAGGTTGGCGCTCAGACGGTTAAGGTGCTGATAGTAGCGGCGGGTGGCATCTCCGGTTGGCGTGCTGCTGGTCAGGCCGCGAGTCAGGCCAAGCCAGAAGCTACGTACCGTGTTGCTACCCACGTGGCCGATGTGTTTAAACAGCAGCTTGTCGAAGGCGTTAAGATCGTTGCTCTGGGCAGCAGCCATCTCATCCAGCACATAAGGATGGCAGCGGATTGCGCCCTGACCGAAGATCATCATGCTGCGGGTAAGAATGTTCGCCCCTTCAACGGTGATAGCGATCGGTGCGCCCTGATAAACGCGGGCCAGGAAGTTGCTCTCGCCAAGCATAATGCCTTTCCCGCCAGCAATATCCATGGCGTCAATAATCGACTGCTGGCCGCGATGGGTGCAGTGGTACTTTACGATAGCAGAGAGTACCGCGGGTTTTTCACCGAGCACAATGGCGTAGGTGATCAGCGACGCGGCAGCATCCATCACGTAGGCGTTACCAGCAATGCGCGCCAGCGGCTCTTCGATCCCCTCCATCTTACCGATGGCGATGCGGAACTGACGACGAATGCGCGCGTAAGCGCCGATGCCCATCGCAGCAGACTTCAGGCCGCCGGTAGAGTTGGACGGCAGAGTAATACCGCGACCTACCGACAGACACTCCACCAGCATCCGCCAGCCCTGGCCAGCCATTTTCGGTCCGCCGATGATGTAGTCAATCGGCACAAAGATATCCTGACCGCGGGTCGGGCCGTTCTGGAACGGAACGTTAAGCGGGAAGTGGCGGCGGCCAATTTCTACGCCGGGCGTGCTGGTGGGGATCAGGGCGCAGGTAATACCCAACTCTTCGTCTCCACCCAGTAGTTTTTCCGGGTCGGAGAGCTTAAAGGCCAGGCCCAGCACGGTCGCAATAGGGGCCAAAGTGATATAGCGTTTGTTCCAGGTCAGGCGCATACCGAGCACCTGCTCACCCTGCCACTCACCCATGCACACCACGCCGGTATCCGGAATAGCACCGGCATCAGAACCCGCTTCCGGGCTGGTCAGGGCAAAGCAGGGGATCTCTTCCCCACGCGCCAGGCGCGGCAAGTAGTGGTTCTTCTGCTCTTCGGTGCCGTAGTGTTGCAGCAGCTCGCCCGGGCCTAAGGAGTTAGGCACGCCGACGGTGATGGCCAGAATGCCGGAGACGCCGGAGAGCTTCTGCAGCACGCGAGACTGGGCGTAGGCGGAGAACTCGAGGCCGCCGTACTCTTTTTTAATGATCATCGCAAAGAAGCGGTGCTCTTTCAGGTATGCCCACAGCTCGGGCGGCAGGTCGGCCATCTCATGGGTGATCTGAAAATCATTAGCCATGCGGCAGGCCTCTTCTACCGGCCCGTCGATAAACGCCTGCTCTTCAGCGGTCAGACGCGGCTGCGGATAGCTATGCAGCTTTTTCCAGTCCGGATTGCCACGGAACAGATCGCCTTCCCACCATGTAGTCCCGGCGTCGATCGCCTCTTTCTCGGTGCGTGACATAGGCGGCATCACTTTACGGAAGCCGCGAAACACCGGGGCGGAGATCATCGATTTACGCATCGCGGGCAGGTTAAACGGCACCAGCATAATTGCCAGCGGCACCAGCACCCAGATGGACCACAGGCCGGAAACGCCAAGCGCGGCGGTCCAGGCCAATAAAATCAGGCTACTCAAAAACAGACTGACACGGTGGTAAAACAGCGCGCCAATCAGTACCACGGTTGCGACAAGACTCAACATCATCATAAACAATTGCTCCCTGGCTTGTAGGAGGTCTGACCACTTTAGATGTTATTGTTGTAGTGGATGACACTATATTTAGCAATGTGTTTACAAAGTAATTACAACCTGGTTCACATTGTTGATAGCGATGATGGCACGTATACCTAAAACGCCCGGTGATAAGTATGGCTTTAGCTTCTCGCGTATGGCGCTATCCGGTAAACTGCGCACGTAAAATTCATCTAGTCTGAAGGACATCTTATGTACCAGGATCTGATTCGTAACGA
The DNA here is from genome assembly GCF_031979925.1 of Pseudescherichia sp. Taxonomy (GTDB): domain Bacteria; phylum Pseudomonadota; class Gammaproteobacteria; order Enterobacterales; family Enterobacteriaceae; genus Pseudescherichia. The sequence continues at coordinate 11,162 of NZ_DALZFB010000003.1, forward strand.
ATTGAATGAAGCGGCGGAGACGCTGGCTAACTTTCTGCAGGATGACGCCAATATCCACGCTATCCAGCGCGCAGCGGTGCTGCTGGCCGACAGCTTCAAAGCCGGTGGCAAAGTGCTCTCCTGCGGTAACGGCGGCTCACACTGTGATGCGATGCATTTTGCTGAAGAGCTGACTGGTCGCTATCGTGAGAACCGTCCGGGCTACCCGGCCATCGCTATCTCTGATGTCAGCCACATCTCCTGCGTCGGTAACGATTTTGGCTACGACTACATCTTCTCCCGCTATGTGGAAGCGGTAGGCCGCGAGGGCGACGTGCTGCTGGGCATCTCCACCTCCGGCAACTCCAGCAATGTGATCAAAGCGATCGACGCTGCGCGCGCTAAAGGGATGAAGGTGATTACCCTGACCGGTAAAGACGGCGGCAAAATGGCCGGCAGCGCTGACATCGAGATCCGCGTTCCGCACTTTGGCTACGCCGACCGCATTCAGGAAATTCATATCAAAGTGATCCACATCTTGATTCAGCTGATTGAAAAAGAGATGGTTAAAGCTTAAGACGTCTTACGGGGGCCTGGCCCCCGATGAGCTGTGGAGGTGTTGTATGTGCGAACTGCTCGGGATGAGCGCCAATGTGCCGACGGATATTTGCTTTAGTTTTACCGGGCTGGTTCAGCGCGGTGGGGGAACCGGGCCGCATAAAGATGGCTGGGGCATTACCTTTTACGAAGGCAAAGGCTGTCGCACGTTCAAGGATCCACAGCCCAGCTATAACTCACCGATAGCGAAACTGGTTCAGGACTACCCGATCAAATCCTGCTCGGTGGTGGCCCATATTCGCCAGGCCAACCGGGGAGAGGTATCGCTGGAGAATACGCACCCCTTTACCCGCGAGCTGTGGGGACGCAACTGGACCTACGCCCACAATGGCCAACTGACGGGCTACAAAACGCTGGAGACCGGCAACTTTCGTCCAGTTGGCGAGACCGACAGCGAGAAGGCGTTTTGCTGGCTGCTGCATAAGCTCACCGCACGCTATCCGCGCACGCCGGGCAATATGGCGGCGGTATTTAAGTACATTGCGACGCTGGCAGGGGAGCTGCGTGAGAAGGGCGTGTTCAATATGCTGCTGTCGGATGGGCGCTATGTGATGGCGTTCTGCTCCACCAACCTGTTCTGGATCACCCGTCGGGCGCCGTTTGGCGTGGCGAAGCTGCTGGATCAGGATGTTGAGATCGACTTTCAAAAAGAGACCACGCCTAATGACGTGGTCTCCGTAATTGCTACCCAGCCGCTTACCGGCAATGAAACCTGGCATAAAATCATGCCAGGGGAGTGGGTGCTATTTTGCCTCGGGGAGCGTGTAGTTTGATGCCAGCTGAGGCTGGATCGCGCCATTGCTCTTAAGCGGCTTGCTCACCACGTAACGACCATTCACCACCGAGACCACCGGCGGCTGGTGAAGGGTATTAAAGTAGTCATAGCCGGGCTTCAGCTGATTCCAGAAGTCTGCATAGTACGAGTTCTTATGGCGCGCCATGTTGGCGTCGGTCATGCGGAACGGATAGATGCTTACCTGCACGCCCGGCTGGCCAAAGACCAGCGCGCCGGTCACAAACTGGAAGATCTCATCGATGCCGGAGTCGGTCATGGCGTAGCAGCCCACCGAGACGCATGCGCCGTGGATCATCAGATACTTACCTTCATAGCCGTGCGAGCGATCGTAGGCGTTAGGGAAGCCGATATTGATCGCCTTATAGAACCGGCTGTCCGGTTTAAGCTGGCTGCGCTGAACGGTATAGAACCCTTCCGGGCTTTTGAAGTCGCCCTGGCGCTGTTTCGGACCGAGGCCGCCGGAGTAGTTACAGATCTTGTAGCTATCCATCAGCTGATACTGCTCGCCCATCTTGACGTACAGCTCAAGCGTGCGCTCTTCCTTGAAGATCTGGATATAGACCGGAGAACCCATTAACTGCTGCTTATATTCTCTACTAACGGGCGTTGTTGAGCTGTTGCTGCTGAGCAGGCCAGCAAACGAGACGCACGGTATTGTAAGCATCGCAATGAATAATGCGATTATGCGCATACTACTTGTTCCTTGATAAAGCGGTTACCACATTGCCAGGACGGCAAAAGAGATCCGAAATCAGACTAATCTGTATTAGGAGCGCTCACATTAGCACCCCGGTATTTTTTCGCAAGCCCGCCAGGCGGAGTTTACAAATTGTTTTGCTCAGGCTCCATCATACCGATATCAGAGGCCGTTGGCTAAGCTTCTGCATAAGCGATGCTTCTCATTTGATCAATAAAAGCTGTATACTTATCCAGTGAAGGCAGAGACTTCCCAGGCAAAATAAGCAGATGCGAAAAATAATACACGTTGATATGGACTGCTTTTTCGCAGCGGTTGAGATGCGCGACAATCCCGCCCTGCGAGATATCCCTATCGCCATCGGTGGTAGCCGGGAGCGGCGGGGCGTGATCAGCACCGCTAACTACCCGGCGCGTAAGTTTGGCGTACGCAGCGCGATGCCTACTGGCATGGCGCTCAAGCTCTGTCCCCATCTTACTCTGCTGCCGGGTCGTTTCGACGCCTATAAAGAAGCCTCGCGCCATATTCAGGCGATCTTCTCCCGCTACACGTCGCGCATTGAACCTCTCTCGCTGGATGAAGCCTTTCTCGATGTGACCGACAGCGTGCACTGTCACGGCTCCGCCACCCTGATGGCTCAGGAGATCCGCCAGACTATTTTTAACGAGCTACAGCTCACCGCCTCGGCGGGCATTGCGCCGGTGAAGTTTCTGGCAAAGATCGCCTCGGATCTCAACAAGCCCAACGGCCAGTATGTGATCACCCCGGACGAGGTCCCGGCGTTCCTGAAGACGCTGCCGTTGTCAAAAATTCCGGGCGTTGGCAAAGTCTCGGCTGGCAAGCTGGAGAGTCTCGGCCTGCGCACCTGTGAGGACGTGCAGAAGAGCGATCTCGCCATGCTCCTGAAGCGCTTCGGCAAGTTTGGCCGGGTGCTGTGGGAGCGCAGCCAGGGGATCGACGAGCGGGAGATCACCGGCGAGCGGCTGCGCAAGTCGGTGGGCGTGGAGCGCACTCTGGCAGAGGATATTCACGAGTGGGAGGAGTGCGTGGCGATTATCGAGCGCCTCTACCCGGAGCTGGAGCGGCGGCTGGCCGTCGTTAAGCCGGATCTGCTGATTGCTCGCCAGGGGGTGAAGCTCAAGTTTAACGATTTCCAGCAGACCACCCAGGAGCACGTCTGGCCGCAGCTGAATAAAGAGGATCTGATCGCCACTGCCCGCAATGTGTGGGACGAACGCCGGGGAGAGCGCGGCGTGCGGCTGGTGGGGCTGCATGTGACGCTGCTCGATCCGCAGCTTGAAAGGCAGCTGGTTTTAGGTCTGTAAAAAAGCCCGGTGGCGGCTTCGCCTTACCGGGCCTACATCGTCGAACCGTAGGCCGGGTAAGCGCAGCGCCACCCGGCGTTTGCTACTTACTTCGCCGGAATGGCTTTAAGCAGCTCGGTCAGCAGGGTCCAGTACTGGCCCACGCTCTCGATGTGAACCTGCTCATCCGGGGAGTGCGGACCGGTGATGGTCGGCCCGATAGAGACCATATCCATATCCGGGTACGGCTTTTTAAACAGGCCGCACTCGAGACCGGCGTGGATCACCTGGATGTTCGGCGTTTTGTCGAACAGGCGCTGATAGGTTTCACGTACCAGCTGCATGACCGGCGATTTCGCATCCGGCTGCCAGCCTGGGTAGCTGCCTTTTGCTGAGGTCTGCGCGCCCGCCAGCGTGCCTAACGACTCCAGCATGCTGACCACGTACTCTTTACCGCTGTCGATCAGGGAGCGGATCAGGCAGATAATCTCTGCGCTCTCGTCTTCCATAGTGACCACACCCACGTTCAGGGAGGTTTCTACCACGCCCTTCGCCACGTCAGAGTTGCGGATCACGCCGTTCGGGGTGGCGTTCAGCAGCTGCACGAAGGCGTCACGGGAAGCGGTCGTCAGCGCGGCTTTATCAGAGGCAACGCTCTCCAGCTGCACGGTCAGGTTCTTCTCTTTGATCGCCAGCTCGTTGCTCAGGATAGCCTGATACGCATCTGCCAGCGCCTTCAGCTGTTCAGCTTTGTCCGCTGCAACGGCAACGGTAGCAAAGGCTTCGCGCGGAATGGCGTTACGCAGCGTGCCGCCATTAAAGTCCAGCAGACGCAGATCCAGCTCGGCAGCGTGACCGGCCAGGAAACGTGCCAGCAGCTTGTTGGCATTGCCCAGACCGAGGTGGATATCACCACCGGAGTGGCCGCCTTTCAGGCCCTTCAGGGTCAGGCGGAAGGTCTCAAAGCCAGCGGGAACGGCTTCGCGGGAGAGGGCCAGGGTGGAGATAAAGTCGATGCCACCGGCGCAGCCCATGTAGATCTCACCCTCTTCTTCAGAGTCGGTGTTGATCAGGATGTCGGCCTGTAACCAGCCAGCCTGCAGACCAAACGCGCCGTCCATACCGGCCTCTTCGGTCATGGTCAGCAGCACTTCCAGCGGGCCGTGGGCAACGGTGTCATCTGCCAGCACTGCCAGCGCAGAGGCCATGCCGATACCGTTATCCGCACCCAGGGTGGTGCCACGGGCTTTCACCCACTCGCCATCAATGTAGGGCTGAATCGGGTCGACGGTGAAGTCGTGCACGGTGTCATGGTTTTTCTGCGGCACCATATCCAGGTGCGCCTGTAATACGACCGGCTTGCGGTTTTCCATACCGGCGGTGGCAGGCTTGCGAATCAGGATATTGCCAACCTGGTCGCGCTCGGCATGAAAGCCTTTCTCTTTCGCCCAACCCATAACGTGTTCAGCAAGCTGTTCTTCATGATAAGAGGGGTGGGGAATAGAGCAGATCTTGGCAAAAATATCCCACAGCGGCTGGGGGGATAGCTGAGACAGTTCAGACATAATGATTCTCCATGTCAATGGCCTGCAAAACAGAGGGGCAGGGCACAGGATTAGCGATAACAGAGCATCACGCGCTATGCGGGTGAGATAGAGGGAGAATACCACTTTATTGTCTGTCTGAGTGTGACACATGTAAAAAGCACAGGGCGGGCCGCGTAACACTGGTTTTTAGTGCGTCAGATCTCTATAATCTCGCGCAACCCATTTTCCCCTGAACACATTTAAGCCGCTTTACAATAGGCTGGGACACTTCACATGAGCGAAAAATACGTCGTCACCTGGGACATGTTGCAAATTCACGCCCGCAAGCTGGCCGCGCGCCTGCTGCCGTCAGAACAGTGGAAAGGCATCATTGCCGTTAGCCGCGGTGGTTTAGTTCCGGCTGCCCTGCTGGCCCGTGAGCTGGGTATTCGCTATGTTGATACCGTTTGCATCTCCAGCTACGACCACGACAACCAGCGCGAGCTGAAAGTGCTGAAACGTGCTGAAGGCGACGGTGAAGGCTTTATCGTGATTGACGATCTGGTAGATACCGGCGGTACCGCAGTCGCTATTCGTGACATGTATCCAAAAGCCCACTTCGTGACCATTTTCGCTAAGCCTGCCGGCCGCCCGCTGGTTGATGACTATGTAATCGATATCCCGCAGGATACCTGGATTGAGCAGCCGTGGGATATGGGCGTGGTCTTCGTACCGCCTATCTCTGGCCGCTAAGCCGCTTTTTTCTAAACTTTACGCCCGGTTATGCCGGGCGTTCTGTTATTTGGCGCCCGGCAGGTTACAATAGAGGAAGTGACGTAATCATGGAGGCTGCGCGCAATGACCCAGGCTAACCTCAGCGAAACCCTGTTCAAACCCCGATTCAAACATCCCGAAACCTCGACGCTGGTCCGCCGTCTTCAGCGGGGCAACCCCCCGGCGATGGATTCCGCGCTGGACGGGGCCAGCGTTCCGCACTGGTATCGGCTGATCAACCGCCTGCTGTGGGTTTGGCGCGGGGTCGATCCACGTGAAATTCTTGACGTGCAGGCGCGGATCGTCATGAGCCAGGCCGAGCGTACCGACAGCGATCTCTATGATACGGTGGTGGGCTATCGCGGCGGCAACTGGATCTACGAGTGGGCGACCCAGGCGATGAAGTGGCAGCAGAAGGCCAGCCAGACCCAGGATGATGCCCTCAGTGGCCGCCAGTGGCTGCACGCCTCCAATCTCTACAGCATAGCCGCTTATCCGCATCTGAAAGGCGATGACCTGGCCGAGCAGGCGCAGGCCCTGGCAAACCGCGCCTATGAAGAGGCTGCTCGTCGTTTGCCGGGTAAGCTGCGTGAGCTTGAGTTCGCCATTCCCGGCGGTTCGCCGCTGGTGGGCTTCCTGCACATGCCGAAAGGCGACGGCCCGTTCCCGACGGTGCTGGTATGCGGCGGTCTCGACAGCCTGCAAAGCGACTACTACAACCTGTTTGAGCGCTACTTTGCCCCGAACGGCATCGCGATGCTGACTCTGGATATGCCGTCGATTGGCTTCTCGTCGAAGTGGAAGCTGACCCAGGACTCCAGCATGCTGCACCAGCACGTGCTGAAAGCGCTGCCGGACATTCCGTGGATCGATCACACCCGGGTAGCCGCCTTTGGCTTCCGCTTCGGGGCAAACGTTGCCGTACGCCTGGCCTATCTTGAGTCGCCGCGTCTGAAGGCGGTGGCCTGCCTCGGGCCTGTGGTGCACTCGCTGCTCACCGATCCTCAGCGCCTCAGCGGCGTGCCGGAGATGTACCTCGACGTACTGGCCAGCTGTCTCGGGATGCATGATGCATCGGACGAGGCGCTGCGCGTGGAGCTGAACCGCTATTCATTAAAAACTCAGGGCCTGCTGGGACGACGCTGTCCGACACCGATGCTCTCTGGCTACTGGAAAAACGATCCCTTCAGTCCGGAAGAGGAGTCGCGGCTCATTGCCTCCTCCTCTGCCGACGGCAAGCTGCTGGAGATCCCCTTTAAGCCGGTTTACCGGAATTTTGATAAGTCTCTACAGGAAATTACTGCCTGGATGAAGCATAGATTGCGTTAATGCGTTGCTTAATTCCATTGATTTGGTAAAACAGTTGCATCACAAAAGGAGATCGCAATGACGTTACCGAGTGGACACCCGAAAAGCAGACTGATCAAGAAATTTATGGCGCTTGGCCCCTATATCCGTGAGGAGCAGTGCGAAGGGAACCGTTTCTTTTTTGACTGCCTTGCCGTATGCGTCAACGTAAAACCTGCCCCTGAGAAGCGTGAGTTCTGGGGCTGGTGGATGATAATGGAAGCCCAGGAAAAACGCTTCACCTATACCTACCAGTTTGGCCTCTTTAATAAAGAGGGCCACTGGGAGCCAGTTGCCATTAAAGATGCAGAAGTCACCGATCGTCTTGAGCAGACGCTGCGGACTTTCCACGAGCGCGCACGTGAGCTGCTGGCGTCGCTGGAATTAAAGCTGGAGCCTGCCGATGACTTTAAAAACGACCCGGTCAAACTCAGCGCCTGATTAAGCGGATACCTTAAATAAAAAAAGGCCCTTCACCGACATGAAGGGCCTTTTTTATTATCCAGAATTAGAACTGATAGGTTACGCCCAGAGCAACGACATCATCGTTGGTGGTAACCAGGCGGTTATCGTCGTCAATCTGGTTAATTTTATAATCAACGAAGGCCGACATATTTTTGTTGAAGTAATAGGTTGCGCCTACGTCGATATAGTTGACCAGATCCTCGTCACCAAAGCCTTCAATATCTTTGCCCTTGCTCAGGACGTAGCCCACGGACGGACGCAGACCGAAGTCAAACTGGTACTGAAGCACGGCTTCGAAGTTATCTGCTTTGTTGGCAAAGCCAGCAGAGGAGGAGATTGGCGTCATGTTATAAGAGACGCCGTAGAACGCAGCAGCGTAGACGTTGTTGGCGTCATATTTCGCACCGGCAGCCCAGGCTTCCGCATTCGCGCCACGGCCAAGAGTCATCCGATTCTGCGCGTCGGTGCGGTCAGAGTTAGCATATGCACCAACGATAGAGAAGTCGCTGCCGCCGAAGTCATAGGCCAGAGAGGTACCGAAGCCGTCACCGTTCTGTTTCACGACGCTGTTACGACCGTTTTCGTTTTTGCCCTGGTACTGCAGGGTCAGGTCCAGACCGTCTACCATGCCGAAGAAGTCGCTGTTACGGTAGGTCGCCACGCCGCTGGTGCGTTTGGTCATAAAGTTGTCGGTACGGGTCATGCCGTCACCGCCGAACTCAGGGAACATATCGGTGTAAGCGGCCACGTCATACAGCACGCCCAGGTTACGACCGTAGTCCAGGGAGCCAAAATCTTTAATTTTCACACCGGCAAATGCCAGACGGGTTTTCTGCCCGGAGGTGCTTTCGTCGTTATTACCGGCAAACTCCGCTTCCCAGCGACCGAAGCCCGTAATCTGATCGTTAATTTGGGTTTCGCCTTTAAAGCCGAAACGAACGTATGTTTTATCGCCGTCGTTGCTGTTGTCATCGCTGAAGTAGTGCATGGCTTTCACTTTGCCGTAAACGTCCAGCTTGTTGCCATTTTTATTAAAAACTTCTGCGGACTGTACAGATGCGGAAGCAACCAGACCCATTACCACTAATGCCAGAGTACTCTTTTTCATTTTGATTCCCGATTTAAACAAAAGACGCTCTAATATTCGCCAGGCTTATACCTGCTGAAAACAGAGAGGGTTTTAACGTTCGGAAATGAAAGATTTATGACAATGTCGGAATAATTTTAAAAATCCGTGTTTATTTATTTCTGCAATAAAATTGCAAAAATCTGCCGTTAGGCTTGCCGATCCGCGTAGCAATCTCCCTTGCTTTTGACCGAGGTTATTGGCAAGCGGCCTCACTCCTGTTACAACGTCAGACTGACATCACATTTCCTTATTCGTAAAACGGCAGAAAATCATGAGTGACACCCAGACGCTGGTGGTAAAACTCGGTACCAGCGTGCTAACGGGCGGATCGCGCCGCCTTAACCGCGCCCATATCGTGGAGCTGGTTCGCCAGTGTGCACAGCTGCATGCCGCAGGGCATCGTATTGTTATCGTCACTTCCGGAGCGATTGCCGCCGGGCGTGAGCACTTGGGCTATCCGGAGCTGCCCGCCACCATCGCCTCCAAGCAGCTGCTGGCGGCAGTGGGGCAGAGTCGCCTGATCCAGCTTTGGGAGCAGCTCTTCTCCATCTACGGCATTCACATCGGGCAGATGCTGCTGACGCGTGCCGATATGGAAGATCGGGAGCGCTTCCTCAACGCCCGCGATACCCTGCGTGCGCTGCTGGATAACAGCATCGTACCGGTAATCAACGAAAACGACGCCGTGGCTACCGCTGAAATTAAAGTAGGCGATAACGACAACCTCTCCGCGCTGGCCGCTATCTTAGGCGGAGCGGATAAGCTGCTGCTGCTCACCGATCAGCAGGGCCTCTACACCGCCGATCCGCGTAATAACCCGGATGCCGAGCTGATTGCCGACGTCTACGGCATTGACGATGCGCTGCGTGCCATCGCCGGGGACAGCGTCTCCGGTCTTGGCACCGGTGGCATGGGCACTAAACTACAGGCTGCTGACGTCGCCTGCAGGGCGGGCATCGAAACCATTATTGCCGCCGGCAGCAGGCCGGGCGTTATCGGCGACGCGCTGAACGGCGTGCCGGTAGGGACGCGCTTCCATGCCCAGACCTCACCGCTCGAGAGCCGCAAGCGCTGGATCTTCGGCGCACCGCCAGCGGGTGAGCTTACCGTGGACGAAGGGGCAACGATGGCGATCCTCGAAAAAGGGAGCTCATTACTGCCAAAAGGGATCAAAAGCGTGACAGGTAACTTCTCCCGTGGTGAAGTGATCCGTATCCGTAACCTGGAAGGTCGGGACATTGCCCACGGCGTCTCCCGCTACAACAGCGACGCGCTGCGACGCATCGCTGGCCAGCACTCACAGCAGATCGACGCTATTCTCGGCTACGAGTATGGCCCGGTCGCCGTCCATCGCGACGACATGATCACCCGTTAAGGAGCAGACGTATGCTTGAACAGATGGGCATCGCTGCGAAAGCAGCCTCGTATAAGCTGGCGCAGCTCTCCAGCCGAGAAAAAAACCGCGTTCTGGAGAAGATCGCTGACTACCTGGAGGCCCAGGCGCACGACATTATTCAGGCTAACGAGCAGGATGTGCTTGAAGCCCGGCGCAACGGCCTGAGCGAAGCAATGCTTGATCGCCTGGCGCTCAACCCTGAACGCCTGAAGAGCATCGCCGATGATGTGCGTCAGGTGTGCAAGCTGGCGGATCCGGTAGGCCAGATTATTGACGGCGGGCTGCTCGACAGCGGCCTACGCATTGAACGCCGCCGGGTTCCTCTCGGCGTAATTGGTGTGATCTACGAGGCGCGACCTAACGTTACCGTTGACGTCGCCTCTCTCTGCCTGAAGACCGGCAACGCAGCGATCCTGCGCGGCGGTAAAGAGACCTGGCGCACTAACGCCGCCACCGTGAAGGTGATCCAGCAGGCGCTGGAGGAGTGCGGCCTGCCGGCAGGTGCTATCCAGGCGATTGAGAGCCCGGACCGGACGCTGGTCAATGAGATGCTGCGCATGGATAATTACATCGACATGCTGATCCCGCGCGGCGGGGCAGGGCTGCACAAGCTGTGCCGCGAGCAGTCGACCATTCCGGTGATCACCGGCGGTATCGGCGTATGCCATATCTACGTGGATGACACCGCCGAGATTGAACCCGCGCTGAAGATTATCGTCAATGCTAAGACCCAGCGCCCCAGCACCTGCAACACCGTAGAGACGCTGCTGGTAAACCAGCAGATTGCCGAGCGCTTCCTGCCCGCCCTGAGCACCCAGATGGCGCAGAGCGGTGTGACGTTGCACGCCGACGCGGCAGCGCTGAAAACGCTGCAAGGCGGCCCGGCGCACGTCGAGGCGGTGAAGCCGGAGCAGTATGACGATGAGTTTTTATCCCTCGATCTCAACGTCAAGCTGGTGGCCTCGCTCGATGAGGCGATTGAGCATATTCGCGAGCACGGCACCCAGCACTCGGATGCGATCCTCACCCGCACCCTGAGCAACGCCAACCGCTTTGTAAACGAGGTGGATTCGTCGGCGGTATACGTCAACGCCTCCACGCGCTTCACCGACGGCGGACAGTTCGGCCTGGGCGCAGAAGTGGCAGTGAGTACGCAAAAACTGCACGCTCGCGGCCCGATGGGTCTTGAAGCCCTGACCACCTACAAGTGGGTTGGCTTCGGCGACGATACCATTCGTGCTTAAAACTGACCGGGTGATGCAAAAGTAGCCGCTTGATTGCCAAGGGCATTGACGCAACACCCGGTTAGATCTAACCTTCTACCCCGTGGTTACGCTCGTAACCGGTCCCTCAGGGCCGATATAGCTCAGTTGGTAGAGCAGCGCATTCGTAATGCGAAGGTCGTAGGTTCGACTCCTATTATCGGCACCATCCTCTAGTTTTCTCAAGTTAACTCACATCAACAAAATCCTTTTAAAACATAGATTTTACGTTGTTTTCAGTCATTTGACGTCAACCTCTATCCATTGAAATCAACATGCCTTTGGGGGCACAATCAGGGGCATGTTCTGTTCGGTCTAGGAAATGTGCCCCCAATGATGCTGAATGCCCGAAAGGTTGAAGCCGCGAAAGGAAAAGAGAAGAGCTACAAGCTGTCTGATGGAGGTGGTCTGTATCTTCAAGTAGAACCCAATGGGTCGCGTTACTGGCGTATGAAGTACCGTTTTGCTGGCAAAGAGAAGCGTTTATCTTTTGGTGTCTATCCAACAGTTTCTTTGGCTGATGCCAGGCAAAAGCGTGAAGACGCAAAGAAATTGCTCGCAGCCGGTGAAGACCCCGGCGAAGTGAAGAAAGCCAAAAAACATGCTTTAACCGCTGCTACAGAGATACTCAATCCATTCAGAGAAGTGGCGTTAGAGTGGCACAAAATGAAGTCACCTAAATGGTCTGAGGGCTACGCTTCAGACATTATCGAGGCATTTGAGAAAGACATTTTCCCGCACATTGGCCATCGACCCATTGCTGATATTAAGCCCCTAGAGCTGCTTGAAGTTCTGAGATTAATAGAAGCCAGAGGAGCAATGGAAAAAGCGAAGAAAGTCCGTCAACGATGCGGTGAAGTATTCCGCTACGCCATCGTAACAGGTCGAGCGATCTACAATCCGGCAACGGTGAGGAAAACAAACCGAAAGCACCCCAAATTATCAGATGTGTACTGTTATTGCTCAAATGTAGAATGTGGGCATACGTTTGTGATGAACGTTTCCTTTTCACACACGATTAGTCCCAGCGCTTTGAGCGGCCAGGGACGGATTAAAGAGCTAATGGATGCCCTGCCACCGGACGAGCGACAAAAAGCATTAGAACTCCTGTTGGCAGCCAAAGAGAGCCACTGAACGGTTCGCCGGGAGAAACTAAAATTTTCCCGGCTTCGGTTCATTAAATTTCAGCTGCTTAAGAAAAAATGTCTATAAGAATCAGTTTCTTAACTTTTAAGTGTGCCGTCAGTTATCATGAAAAATCTCACCTAAAATTTTATATCTCTTTACTATCAATAGCTTAATTCAAGTGGTTACGATGTTGGAGTAAAGCTAAACTGAAAAAAGCTGAAATTCTTTTCACTCTTTTCAGTTCCCTGCTCGCTGTAAATCCCCAGTTGTGGCGCGGTCTGGCGCTATCATTTGTAAAAAATCCCAACTGAAAAATTTTTGCGATCTGAAAACCGCAGGCGGGTGCGGTGTAGTGCGATTTTGGTCAGGAAAGTATGTTTTGTCAGTATGACGCATTGCATGCTTTTAATGTGTTGGTAAAAAATCAATGTCAGTCAGTAACTATGGTGATGTGTCACTTGAAAAATGTTGTAGAATAAAACTACCATTTTCATGATGAAACAATAACGTTTGAGTAGGCGGAGGTTGTATGCTGGTTAGGGAGCACTATCTTGAAACTAAAAAGCTTCTCAATAATATTAAGCCAAGAGTAGTTGGTCGATGGTTATTGAATGATGGCTATTTTCCAGAGGAATACGTTTTACCCCCTAGCTTCAAAGCCGGAGGGATTAAACTAAATCGAGAGCCGTATTTTGATAATCTTAATAATCTCAAAGAGAAAGAGATTGTTAATGTATCGTATCCTAAAACATCACTCACTCATCGTATTTTTGGTATACAGCATCCCAAGTTTTATCATGATATGGTTTACTGGCTTGTCAAAGATTGGCAGTTAGTAGTAAACCATCTTTTTAATGATGAAACTAAAATTTTCACATACAGCTTGCCTATTCCTGTTACTAAAACTGAGGGGTTGTCTCTGTCACCCATACGTTCTGGGAGGATGATATATGAGTGGATTGAGATGGCTGAAAGGGATCTGATTGTTGATGCAGTAAACTATAGTTACTTAGTTAGAACTGATATTACCAATTTTTATGCCTCAATATACACTCACAGCATTCCTTGGGCATTACATGACAAAAATATGTCACGTAACGATAAAGAATACACTCTGTTAGGTAACAAGCTTGATAGATTGCTACAATATTCAAATGATAAAAAAACAAATGGTATATCAGTAGGGTCTGCTCTAAGTGATTTGATTGCGGAAATAATTCTTTCCAAAGTAGATAGAGATGTATCATTAAAGCTCAAGGATATCGACTTTGTTGGTGTTAGATTTAAAGATGATTATCGAATTCTCTGTAATAGTGAATCTGATGCAAAGAAAGTATTAAAAAATATTTCTGATGAATTGAACAAATACAACTTAAATATCAATGAGTCCAAAACAAAAATAAATAAGCTACCGAATGGGCTTTACAGAGAGCATTCTAAAAAGTACTACCCGTATTCATTGTCAGGAGCAGAGTCTTTTTCATTCAGAGAGTTTGAGCAAGCGGCACTCAAGGCGTTGGATATTCATTATGAGTATCCTGGCACAAGTATACTAAATAAATTTATTTCTGAATTAACTAAAAAAGATAGATTGAAGATTATTTTCTCCAAAGATAAGGCCAAGCAACTCAAGGAAATCAAAAAATTAATAAGCCTGCTTTTCATGATAAAAAGAGAGTCTGAAAAAGTAATGGGGAATGTTCTTGCTATTATCGACCTTATTTTTCTAGAGCACAAAAAGTCTCACCCTGAAATAAAAGACTTTATTAAAGGTATTATTGTCGATGATGTTAAGCGTTCTTCAGCAAAAGATTCTGTTTTCGATGTTCTTTGGTTGGTGTTTTTTACCAAGTTTAGGCAATTCGGAATGGGTGATGTATCTAAGTATGTTGATAGCGTGCTTATCAATGGCAATAAGTTTTATCAATGCCTTGTTAATAATAAACCCATTTTTATTGATGACAAGTGCACATTATTTAAAAAACCTAAAGATCTTAATGAAATAATGTTGATTGAATATGTTGATTTATTTAAAAGGGATTGAACAATGCATGGCGATGAGAATTATAAAAAATGGGCGAGAATATTAGAGCCAAAAGCATTAAAGGAAAGAGTTATTTCTTATTCTATTTTTATTGCATCCTTTGAGCTTCTAAAAGAAATTGTAATTGGAAAATTAGAGCGTTTTTACTTAAGTTTTGGAAACGAAGATGAATTCGTAGAGTACAGGGAAAAAGTCTTAAATAGAAATAAAAGTAGACTTTATGCATCGATAAGCTGGTTGACGGAACATAACGCTTTAGAACAATGTGATATCGAAACATTTGAACGCCTAAAAAAAATCAGGAATAAACTTTCTCATGAAATGTTTGATTTAATTCCTGAAGCTGATTTACTTAATGTAACTGATGAGATTTATACAATAATTTCTCTCACACGAAAGATTGAGTTATGGTGGTTTTATAATCTCGATATGGCCATTGACCCAGATAGCTATCCCGCAGATCTGGATCTTGATGAAGTGATGCCTATGACCGTACTTCTCTTACAAGTCATGCGCGAAGTTGCGTTAGGAGATGAGCAGGCTGCTCACAATATGTTTGTCGAGTTTACCCGCAACTACAAGAGAGACCATACTTGATCATAACGCCCCTAAGCAGTAACCAATTGGGGGCAGTTATGGGGGCATTTTAAAGATGCGAAAATTAAAAAAACAATAAAAACAATGCGTTAACCTTGTGTTTTATTCCTATTATAGCACCAATGAAATACAACCACTTATCTGCTGTTGATGTAAATCACGTTCTCCTTTTGTGACATTGCGGTTCAAAATCGTGTCAATTTTGCTCGCGTGCTCACTCAAATGACCTGCAGAAAGATGAGTGTATCTTTGTAAACATTTCCAGAGTTTCCCAACCGCCCATTTCTTTGAGTGCTAGTAGTGAAACACTAGACTGAACTAACCAGCTTGCTCAGATGTGCCAGAGGTCATGAAGCGGAAGTGGCTTATGGTTGCCAGCTTAATTGCTCCCCTCTATGCCTTGTTGCTGTCCGTGTACATTTTCTTCACAGCGGCCGTCTTAGTTCCATCAATGCGATAATAGGCGTTGCTCCACCCACTATCTTTACCTGCACTTACAGGTTTCATGACATTCATTCAGACCGTCATTAGAACAAATTACACGATAACATAGACCCTATAAAAACAAAGGTGTATTATGTATTATGCGTTGTATTTTACGGCCTGTACGCAATTTCGGGCACTTACATTTAGAGTTCATTTCCTTTGATCACGATAATGAAGAAAAGACTTCTGCTTTTGTTGCTACTTATACCCTGCATGTCATACGCTGCAGCCTCTGTAACATTCAGCACTATTACATCAGACCCCATTACCAATGGCTTCGTATTAGTTAATCTGGCCCTAGCAATATTTTTCGCGTTTATACGCTTCGACAGGTTTGCTGTCGTTCATGGTCCCGAAGTACTCACTACCGTTGGTATCCTCGGTTGTTTCGCAGGAATTGCAACTTCGCTGCTGCATTTTGATTCAACCAACGTAGCAGAAAGCGTTCCACATTTGCTTGAAGGGGTGAAAACCGCATTCCTCGCCTCGTTAAGTGGTGTTTTCGGTTCGCTGGTAATTAGAGCAAGGCACTATTTCCAGAGTAAACCCATTCCGCAGACGACTGGTACGCCTAAAGCGGCAAGCCTAGATGATGTCGTTGCGGCCACTCAGGCGCTTCAGCAGAGTCTTGCCGGTAACGAAGACAGTAGTCTCCTGACACAGCTCAAATTAATGCGTCAGGATCAGGCGGACGAATTACGCGCCTTACGTAGTGCCTTTGATACGTTTTCTCAGAAAATGGCAGAGGATGGATCCAAAGCGCTTATTGATGCTCTAAAAGACGTTATTAAAGATTTTAATGCGCAGATAAATGAACAGTTCGGGGAGAATTTCAAACATCTTAACGCAAGCGTGGAAAAGCTTGTCATCTGGCAACAGCAGTATAAGGACGAACTCGACGAGTTGCAGGCTGTACAAAAATCTGCAGCCGACGATCTCAGGGAGGTCTCTCTCGGCCTTGCATCATTTATCGGACAGGCATCAAGTTTCGCGCAAACCGCAAATGCGCTTGAAACAACGCTTGAGCATTTGGTTCAGCAGCGTCAGGACATAGAGCAGTCTCAGCGTTCCATGAGTGAAGTTTTGTCGCAGATGAGAGAAGTCACCCCCCAATTCTCACGCAAAATCGATGAAATGACTACATCGATGGCTTTGGGCGTAACAAAACTGCAGGACAACGTCAGTGATATCGTCATGGACTTTAGTACGCAGGCACAATCTTTCTCTTCAGAAATCAAACGGTTTTTGACTGAGACACTTAGCCAGTCCCAGTCAGAAGTCAGTTCAG
This sequence comes from Pseudescherichia sp., assembly GCF_031979925.1. GTDB lineage: Bacteria > Pseudomonadota > Gammaproteobacteria > Enterobacterales > Enterobacteriaceae > Pseudescherichia. The sequence continues at coordinate 27,998 of NZ_DALZFB010000003.1, forward strand.
GACTAACCCAGTCTATGGAGAAGATCCATCAGAGTGTTGTCGCGCTGGATACTGGGCTGCAGGAGGAACTGACAAAAAGTCTCGAAACTTTGGGCCGACAGCTTGCTTCTCTTTCCGAGAAATTTGTTGCTGATTATACCCCTCTTACCGAACGCCTGAGAGAGGTTGTGCGGATCGCTTCCGCGACGTGAGGCAAATGTGAATTCAGAACAGAGTAACCAATCTTACTGGATACCCCTCGCGGACTTGATGACGGGCTTAATGATGGTGTTTATGCTGCTGACGGCCGCATTTATGCTCCGTGTAGAGCAGACGACCACGCTTGTTGTTAAAGAGTATGAAGTCACGAAGCGCGATATGCAGTTAGCCCTGCAGAAAGAATTTGCGAAAGACCTTAAGCAATGGAACGCCGAAATTCTGGGAGATATGACTATCCGCTTTAACGATCCTTCGGTTCTTTTCGCCACAGGCTCGTCGGAATTACGTCCACGTTTCAGAGAAGTACTCGGCGAGTTTTTCCCCCGTTATATCACTTTGTTGACATCAGATAAATATAGAAGCGCAGTAAAGGAAATACGTATAGAAGGGCATACCAGCGCCTTCTGGAGTGGAGCTGAAAATGAAAAGGAGGCTTATTTCAGAAACATGGAACTGTCTCAGGCAAGGACCCGCAGCACACTCGAATATCTGATGTCCTTACCGAACGTGCAGGGTGATGAAAAATGGTTGGTTCAGCATGTAACTGCTAATGGGTTGTCATCCTCTCATCCTCTTTCTCATGAGTCATCACAAGCGGCAAACCAGCGTGTGGAGTTCCGTATTGTCACTAATGCTAATGAGAAAATGGATCTGATTGCAGGGGAACTATCTAAGAAATGAGTTTCAAGTTGCCTGACTTTCTCAACTGGACGTCCCTAGATACGTTACGACAAAAGATGGATGCACCGCTAACGGCCAATTTTTCATTGCGACCCATGCAATCAGATGGCTCTTTTGCTGAAAAATTGCTTTCAGGTGGTATCGAAATCAGTCTTGATGACGTAAATGTCCTCAGTGACGGAACATTAATTTGTAATAATAAACGCGTGCTACTTCATATCCGGGATATTTCATCCATTGCAGGAGAAGTACGGATGCCAAAGTACCATTTGGCTAATTGTCAGGTTCTTGAAAAAATGCGAAGAAATTCCCGGTTTGGTCGGTATGTTGTCGCAAACAGAGATACTGGTGAGTTCCAGGTCAACATCATCGGTAGTGGTAAAGAAAACCAGACCGTAAAATTAAATGTTTGCCAGAGCTGTCTGGACATAATTCACTGGCATGGGTTTAGCGTACAAGGCATGACTAGCGGTGAACGTTGGGGCAGAGTAGCAAATTTTTCACTAACTGACTTTTTCAAAGAATACCCTCGTGATCTAATCGCCACCAAACCCTTACATACGTCAGTGACCGCGCCACTTAACGACTACCCTAAAAACTGGGCTGAAATTTCGAAAAGCATCAGGCAAAAGCGTGGGCACCAGTGTGAATCCTGCAAGGAGTTTTTCAGCCAAGATGATTCCCGATTTCTTCATGTCCATCATCGCAATGGTCTGAAGAATGACAACAGAAACGCAAACTTGGCCGTTCTTTGTATTGCCTGCCATGCACAGCAACCTGAGCACGGACATCTTAAAGCTCACCCGGATTACAAAGTATTTATGGCACATCAAAAGCGCTGACTTGGTCAAAAGCAGGAGATTAGGACCTGTATGATGGACTGTCCGCTCCGACAGAATGAGCAGGTAAAATCATCTGGGGTGCACGAAAGGGAGCATTTATAAGGATTAAATAAGGAAACATACATATTTATCAGCGAATTTATTGTCCTTATTATATCTCTACTATCGGCACCATACAACAAAACCCAATGCTTGAGTAACTTCCTTCGTCAATTTTGCTCCAGTCTTAACACGTCTAACGCCTATTAAATGTATAGGCGGTTATCAGTATATATCACATGGGCAGGTGTGCGAAGCGCCCTACCTATATGACAAATGAGATTAAAGCACCTCGGCAAAGCGCAACAACCGCCAAATGCATGCCCATAAATTTCTGGCGACTCCAGAGGGAAAGGCATGGTTTGAGCGGAAGAAAGCAGAAGAGGCAGAGATAGACATTAAGTTAGCCTGAGCCGCCAAAGTGATGCTCTAATCCAGCTTATAGTATTCATTCTGTTACATAAAACCAGGCCATGCCCGGAAGAATTCTTTGCTTTACCTGATCAAGTTTGTGTATGATTAGTGACCAATTCTATTACGGATTAGAGGGATTTTGATGCCTGTAAATGAGAGGATTAGAGCGACATCGGGAACACGTATTACCCCCGGTGGCGTGAGGCTTATCACGATGGGTGAGATAGGGTTAGCAAGATCACTTTATGGCTCTGGCCTCAGATATAATAAAATTTGGGTGCATCGGGAAAGCTACTTACCGTTTAACCTACAACCTATAGATGTTGCTATGAGTCCAAACGGTGAAATGTGGTTTAGGGAAGACACCTATTCTCACGATTTCTCAATGGAAGCAGATGTACAGAAGAAACACAGATTCATGCACGAAATGATGCACGTTTGGCAAGAACAACACGGCATGTTTGTAAGAACAAGAGGGTTATTCTCTCGCTTCGCTGATTATAGCTACAGTTTAGATAAAGCTAATATTCGTCATTACACTTTAGAACAACAAGCCTCTTTAGTTAGCGATTATTGGTTATTGCAAGCTTATGGCTTTAGAAATTACATGTATCTTCCTGCACTACGAAATTATGATCCTCAAGAGTCTAATTATTTATTAGTTCAAAAATACAGAAAAGCAATGAAAGGATTTCCAATATGAAGAGATTAATTATAGTGCCTGTAATTTTCCTTCTTTCCGGTTGCCCTGGCGGGAATCCAGCACCGCATCCACGAGCTACATTTATAAATGGTAATCATCTTTGCTTTAGCGTAAATAATAAAGATCTGCTGAATTATTACACTGTTGATGAAAGCGAGAATGGTAAGATACAAACAGTTGTTAGCTCAGGTTATAATAAAGTGAACACTTCTTACCCTGATAATTGTATAGATGTTAAATGGAAGAGTAACCACACCTATGTGGTTAATTATGGGTTAAATGATAGAAAGTATGTTCACGAGTTTTTTGTTGATAACAATGGGAAGGTAACAAAATAATCGTGGTGCAGAACTGAAATCTTCAGTAAAAAGTTAATTAGCCTGGTTTTCCTGGTCGGAGTAGCTCTACCTGGATACAGGCTTTGGCTGTTTTTGCGCCCTGTGGTGATCGTCGCATCTGTAACTCACCTTTTATATTATTCAAGGCCGCCGCGAATCCTGCCTCAGCGGGAATATCCTTGTATTAATAATCGCGATATTCACCTCGCAGGGCGTCCCATCATCAAGAAACACCGTCTCCGTAAGCTCGATAACCGCATCATTCTCCTTTAATTTTAATAAGGAGAGCACATCCGCATCGGTCAAGTTGATCGCCTCCAGGTTCTGGTCCCGGCGCTGGATCTTCTTACCGGTAATCTGTTCGATATAGGAGAATTTCGACATCTCCAGCCTGCTGAACTCCATAGTATTAAACATGCTCACCGGCAGGTGGCTATGCTCCAGCGCAACGGGAATATCATCGAAGCACATTAGACGCAGGATTTTATAGACCTTGTCGCTGTTCTTAATACGTAACGCCTGCGCCATATCAGGGGAGGGAACGCGGATGATGCTGGCTGAGATAACCTTTCGTACGCCCTTATAGCCATGCTTCTGGGCCTGGTAATCAAAGGGGGAGAGTGCATGAAATCGTCCGGAGTGGTTGCTTACGCCAGTCGAACCCACATATAGGCCCGAGCCTTTAACCCGATAAATTCTCTGCTGCTCAATTAAAATGCGCGTGGCTTCGCGAACGGTGGCGCGGGTAATACCGATATTTTTGGCAATGGCAATTTCAGTATCAAGCTTATCGCCAGGCAACAGGCCGTCATCCTTAATTTTCCTTAGGATGTAATCAACAACCTCTCTCTGCTTCTCTGTTACGCCATCAACCATCGATTTTCTTCCCGATAAATGTGAAAGAGCGACTCCCCTGAGCCTGTCTATACATGTATGCCTGATATTCTTCTCTTAGCACCACTTGAGCGGTGTAGAGATGTGATCGGCTTAACGGATTTGCATCCAAATATCGCGAGTTCGCCGCAATGTGACCGTTACATATTGTATCTGCCCAAATCCCGGTCCACTATCTAGATGACTATACATCTTAAAGATGTCTATACGTAGACAGTTGCCTGAAACAGAGAAACGCGTTTTTTAGATCAGGGAGAAAAACATGTCGCATCTGGCAAAGTGGTTAAATAACGAAAAAGTTCAGTACGTTGAGAGCGTAGCGGACTGGAAAGAGGCCATTCAGATTGCCGGGACTCCTCTCCTCAATGAGGGGGCCATATCGCAAAGCTATATCGAGGCCATTATCCGGCAGAAAGAGGAGATCGGGCCTTACTTCGTTATCGCCCCGCGGATTGCAATGCCCCATGCCCGTCCGGAAGAGGGAGCAAAGGCGCTGGGCTTATCGGTTGTAAAGCTGGCTAAACCCGTAGTGTTTAACGCTGATGAGAACGATCCGGTGGATACCCTTTTCATGTTCGCCGCGCCGGACAGCAACAGCCACATAGAGATGATTTCTCAGCTGGCTGAGCTGCTCTCTGATGAAGATGAAATGGAAAAGGTCTTCAACACTCGCAGCAAAGAAGAACTGAATGCAATTTTATTGGCCGATAACGGTATCGCCCAGTAGACGAACAGTGATCAACGATTAATGAGGTGAGTTATGAAAATGATGGCGGTGTGTGGTTCAGGTCTGGGCAGCAGCTTCATGATGGAAATGAACATCAAAAAGGTGCTGAAAAATCTTAACGTGGTTGCGGATGTTGAACACTCCGATCTCGGCTCGGTAACGCCCGACGTAGCTGACGTTTTTGTGATGGCAAAGGATATTGCCTATAGCGCCAATCTGCCTGAGGACAAGATTATCATCATCAACAACATTATCGACCTGAAAGAGATCGAGCAAAAAATACGCGAGTATTTTGAGAAAAATAACGCGTAATCCGAGATGAACATCTTCCCGTAGAGGTTAATATGTTTATTCAAAACCTTTTGCAGTTTGTCGTCGATGTGCTGAAGGTGCCTTCCATCCTTGTTGGGCTGGTGGCGCTATTCGGGCTGGTGGCACAGAAAAAGCCTTTCCCGGATGTGATTAAGGGAACCGTAAAAACCATTCTTGGCTTCTTAGTCCTGGCTGGCGGTGCCTCTGTTCTGGTCAGCTCACTAACCCCGCTGGGCGATATTTTCAAAGAAGCGTTCGACGTTCAGGGGATCATCCCGAACAACGAAGCGATGGTTTCGATTGCCCTCGCCAAGTATGGTGCGCCGACCACGCTAATTATGGCATTCGGCATGGTGGCTAACATTGTTGTCGCCAGGTTTACTCGCCTGAAATATATCTACCTTTCAGGGCATGTAACCTTCTACATGGCCTGCATGGTAGCGATTATCCTCTCGGTAGCCGGTTTTGAAGGTGTTCAGCTTATCTATACCGGGTCGTTAGCGCTGGGTATTTTGATGGCGGCGTTCCCGGCGCTGGCTCAGCCCTATATGCGTAAAATCGTCGGCGGTGACCAGGTTGCCTTAGCGCATACGGGCACGATTGGCTATGTTCTCTCAGGCTGGATTGGTACCCTCGTCGGTAAGGGTTCTAAATCCACCGAAGAGATGAACATGCCAAAAAACCTCAGTTTTTTGCGTGACAGCACCATCTCTATCTCGCTGACCATGATGGTTATCTACCTTATTCTGTCGATATCGGCGGGGAAAGAGTATGTAGAGGCCAACTTCAGCGCTGGCCAAAACTATCTGGTCTACTCGTTTATCCAGGCGATTACCTTTGCGGCGGGCGTGTTTATCATCCTGCAGGGCGTGCGTCTAATCCTCGCGGAGATCGTTCCAGCCTTTACCGGTTTCTCTGAGAAGCTGGTACCTAACGCCGTGCCCGCGCTGGACTGCCCGATTGTTTTCCCTTACGCGCCCAACGCGGTGCTGGTCGGGTTTATCTCCAGCTTTATTGGCGGACTGGTAGGGCTGTTTATCCTCGGTCAGTTGCACTGGGTGCTGATCCTGCCCGGCGTAGTACCGCACTTCTTCTGCGGTGCTACCGCGGGTGTATTCGGTAATGCTACCGGCGGTAAACGCGGGGCCATCTGTGGGGCTTTTGCCCATGGTATCTTGATCACCTTCCTGCCCGTTGCGCTGCTACCGGTGCTGGGGGCGATTGGGCTGACCAACACCACTTTCTCCGATACCGATTTCGGCGTAGTGGGGATTATCCTCGGCAATATGGCGCAATTTATGGATAAGGGAATGATCACCCTGACCATCACCGGCATCTTTGCGCTGATGGTTATCTATAACTTCACGGCTAAAAAGAAGGTGCCGGTAGAAGAGGGGACGGGGCAATAAAACAGCAGAGGGGTTAAGGCCCCTCTGCATACCTGATTAACCAAAATCATTGCAGAAGATAGCAGAGCAGTTTCCCCAGGGCGGTATCGGACTCGACAATCTCCTCTACCGCCATATTCTTAAATGACCAGGGTGTCCATGAGTTGTGCAGTGAAATCATCTTATATTTCGCTGTTGCAATAATCTCTTCCGGCGCTACGCTATTTTCACCAAACCAGAAGTGTTTATAGGCCCCACAGGTATCGCTGCTGCTATTATAAACCGACTCCATAATATTTCCGCTGCTCGTCCGATCCACAATTTCATAAGTATTTGCATACTCATCTTTTTTCAATAGTTCACCCACAATGGCATTGCCGACGTAATCCCAGCTTCTGACCGGAGGGAGTACCTTCATCTTTTCGCAGATAGCTTTATACCAGGCGGTTAAAACTGGATTATTGCTACCCTTGCACCACATGACGGCGAGATGAATCGCTTTACGCTCCGGGTAGCCAAAGGCATGCAGCACGCGCGGGGGGCTTGCTTCGATTATCGGTGTGATATCACCTGTCACGATAGTATCGGCATCAATAAAGAGTCCACCCAGCTTTGACAGTACGGCCACCGAAACCACGTCTGACTGCTGCGGCAGAGACAGCATCCGGAACGAGGCCATATCTATATCATTGCCAATATATTCGGCGATATTTTTATCATTAATTACAATAATATCAGCAGAGGGTATTAATTTTTCCCACGTTCTAACACACATACGAATATAAACGGGTGTTTGTCTGTTTATAGGGGTAACCCAGTAGGTATACATTTTCATGGCCGCTTTTCCTTAGCGAAAAAGAAGCCGATATATAGCAAAAAGCTTTCTTTTTTTAGGGAACAAAAATGCTAATGCTGACGCCTGCCCTTGTTTTGAAATATCTATTTCGGCAGGCGTCGCTTTTGTTATGAGGGCGCTACAGCTCCAGTATCCGCAGCCGGCCCCGCGCCCGCGTGGCTGGCTGCGCGACTGCTCTGGCGATGGCCGCGCCGATCTCTGCGCAGGCGGTGATGCCCTGCACAAACGGCTGGTCATGCATCAGGTAGGGAATTGCGCCAAAAGCGATGCGCCCGCGCACGCTGGCAGGCTCCTGTAGCGTGTAGTCATCTCCGACCGCAGGGAACTCCTCTCCGCTGGCGGCAAGCTGCCTGCGCAGCGTCGGGAAAGGCAAGTCTTCCGTTTTCAGCGGCTTTTGTCCGCGCGCATCGATAAAGACATCGTACCGATAGCGCTCGCCCTCAGCGAAGATGGTCGTCTGCTGCTCGCCGATCTCCATCTCGTAGTTCGGGCCGAGTGCAAGAACGCTAAGGATCCCGGCTTCGCGCAGAGCCAGCAATCGACGAATCGACTGGGAGGGCACGGCCGCATAGTTATCGATAAAGATCCGGGCGAGGCCAGCTTCGAAGCGCGTGCCGTCCTGCTCGTCAAGCCAGGGAACGATCGGTTGGATGGCTTCATGCAGGCGCAGAATGGTATAGCGCCACGGCACCGTCCGCCTGTCACGCTTGTTGCGCTCAACCTCATTCAGGTTGGCTTCTGCCCAGCGGAAGGGATCTTGTTTCTTACGGTCAGCAAACCAGGCCGCGAAAAAGCTGTCGGCATCCAGCGTGCTAAGAGCGATCTGCTCGCTCCAGAGCGGATCCGCCAGCGTCAGCTCTTTGACCATCAGCGCAAAAACGCGGTCGAGCAGGCCATCCGGCCCGGCGGCAATCTCATTTTCAACTGCACTTTCGGTCACAACGGATAGTGGCTCGTAGGGGATAGGGCAGTAGAAATCTGCTTCCGGCAGGATCCCCGACCGCGACATAAGTACGATCTCTAGCGCCTTGCTGTCGGCGTCGAGGTTGAAGTGCAGACGCTTATCCTCGGTCTCAAAGAAGGTGCCATGCTGAATAGCGACGGCCATTGCGGCGTCGATGCCGCTCAAAGAGGTTCCCATCACACCGACCCGGCATGCAGGGATTTTGGCTTCCATCAACCCGGACCAGGGGCTGGGGAAATAGGTGCGCGTCGCGCTGCTCTCTTCCGGCCAGACGTGCCCGGTGGCAACGACCGCAAGATCGAACAGCTCCGCAGGCAGCGTATTCTCCGTCCACAGCCGAACGCCCTCTGGCGTGGCCTCAATATCGGTCACCAGACAGGATTCATGCACCTCTATCTCAAAGCCGAGCTGTCTCGCTTGCACTACCAGCGCCAGGAACTGGGCGCGGAAGTACTCACCGAGTAGAATACGCGGCAGAAACTGACGGACATGCAGGGACGACGCCTGCACGCCGTAGCGGGCGAGGTGCTCTTCGCTCAGACTGCGCAGCCAGTCAATATAAGTTGAGAAGATGGGCGGGATCTCAATACTGGCGATATTGGCCAGCATCATTCTTGAGTTCTCTTCGCTGCTGTAGGGCATGCCGACGCCTGCCTCACAGGACTGCTCATAGATGGAAATGGAGAGTGGTGTGCTGTTTTTCAGCAGGGAAAAAAAGGTATAGATACCCGTCGGTCCTGCGCCGATGATTGCAATTTTTTTCATTTTTTGTTCACCCGCTATTCTTGTTTTACCGCCTGTCCGTATGCCAGTCGGGCTGTATAAAACTAGTGTAGACCACGGGTGTTGAACATGAGGCCGGGTAAGCCAAACCGCTCCCCGGCATCAGAGCGGAATTAGAAGCGGTAGCCAACGCCGACGTTAAAACCGTTGATAGAGCGGCTGCCGTCGATATCCACGTTAGTGCCTTCATAGCCAACGTTAATCGCCAACTGCTCGGTCGGGTTAAACTGCACGCCCGCGCCCCAGGCGAAATCGGTCGATTTCTCAGAGATGCTTTCACGCCCGACGTAGTAGTCGCCCGCGTTTACCCAGGTAGTATCGCCGTCGGCTTTTGTATGGGCAATGCCGCCCAGCGCGTACAGGGAAACATATTCGTTAATACGGTATGCCGGGCCAACCATCAGGGAGTAATATTTCACGTCGATGCTGTTATGCACCGCATCAGAGGCCACATAGTAATCCTGATCGTCATCACCGCTCATATAGGTAAAAGAGCCGAGCACGCTGAGGGGAGAGTCCAGCTCATAGCGATATTGCAGGTTCACGCCGCGAATATCCTTAAAGCCTTCCACGTCGCTCTGCGCATAGCCAATAGAGAGCGTATTGCTCTCTGCCATTGCTGCGCCGCTCATCAGGCTGGCCGCTACCAACATCCCCAGAGTAATTTTTTTCATTTTCCTGTTCCATTATCCATCCATTAAGGTGGCAAAATTGTTGGTTTTTTTAGCAGGGGATAAAAGGGGGAATAATCCTAAAGCATTGATAATGTAAGTGAAACATACCCCCTAATCTGGTAGTTGCAGATTGGCTATCTTCGTGAGGCAAACCCAAAACTGAAAAAAGTGCACTTAACTAAAATCGCTCAAAAAAACTACTGGATATTTGAACAGGGATTAGTATAATAATTACACAACCCAGTCGGGTGCTACAGTAAGTGAGTGGTGAAGCCTATGATGATTCCATTTGAAAGCCTTAATTCTCTGGATCAATCGGCAACGATGAGTAGCCGTGAAATCGCTGCGTTGACAGGCATAACCCACGGTGAAGTAAAACGTATTGTAAAAAGCCTCGAAACGGCGCAGCGTTTATCTGAGCCGGTACGGGTGGCAATGTTTGAGCGGGATGGCGAAAGCTATCAGGAGTTTTTGCTGAACAAGCGTGACTCTCTGCTGGCCGTGGCGCGTCTGTCGCCTGGCTTTACCGCTGCCGCACTCGATCGCTGGCAGGAGCGCGAAAACAAAACCGCGTTGCCCGATTTTACCAACCCGGCGGCGGCGGCTCGCGCATGGGCCGAGCAGTATGAGCAGCGCCAGAGAGCCGAGCAGCAGCTGGCACTCTCCGTCCCAAAGGCAGAGTTTTTTGACCGTTTCGTTGAGGTGCAGGATTCGCTGGGTTTTCGCCAGCTCTGCAAGATGCTGAAGGTGAAAGAGCCGGAGTTCCGTCAGTTCCTGCTGGAGCGCAACATCATGTACCGCGTTAACGGCACGCTGACGCCGCAGCTGCATCATCAGCAGGCGGGCTACTTCACCATGCGCTCCGGCGTGGGTGAAAACCAGCACACCTTCTCCCAGGCGCGTTTTACCGCCAAAGGGGTGAAGTGGGTGGCGGGCCTCTGGGCCGGTCATATTGCCACGCAGCCAAAAGGTGCAGCAGCGGCATAAGCCTGCGCTAGCCCCTCCGGCCCTTCGTCAGTACGCTGGCGAAGGGCTTTTTTTTACCCCTTGTATCCTCTACATACCCCCTTTCTGCCTTAGTCCTTATTATCAATCTTCACTTACCGGCGGCCTTGCCAACCTCCATACAGGCAGATCTGCGGCAAAAACGGTAAAAAGTTATAACGATTCCTAAAGGCAGGGCCATAACAATACGATAACCTGTCTGTGGCAGATGAAGAGAATGGTTAAGGTGGCTTATAATACCGGGCGGAAATTGAGAATTTCATGCTTTCGCATTATTGTCATGACCGAAAATATTGTCCTCGGCTAAAGGCAGGCCCCATGTTACGTAACCAGATCCCTTTTAGTGGGGGCAACGTTAGTATTAATCATGAATGATGATAAGAAGCCATCTGATTCCAGCAGTGTCGATACACAGCATCTCATTGATCTACTTGATAACAATTCGGACTGGGTGTGGGAAGTTGATGCCCAGGGGCGTTATACCTGGTCTTCTAAAGTAGTAACCAGCCTGCTAGGGGTCTCGCCAGAAGAGGTGATTGGCTGTACCCCTTTTGACTTTATGCCCCCCGGCGAAGCCGAGCGCGTTGGTCGCGCCTTTGGTGAAATTGTCGCTAAACGTATCCCGTTCTCCGGGCTGGTTAACCGTAACCAACGTACTGACGGTCGAATTGTCGTGCTCGAAACCAGCGGTGTTCCGCTGTTTGATGAGCAGGGCGAGCTACGCGGCTACCGGGGCATTGACCGTAATATCTCCACCCTCGGCGAGCGCGTTTTACAGCTGGAGACCATCTATGACATGACTCCCGTCGCGCTCTGTATGCTTGACCGGCTGGGACATGTGGTGATGTCTAACAAAGCGATGGCGCAGCTGATGGATAACGCTGCTGCCGCGGCCGCTAAAAGCCACATTGCCGACCTGATGCCGGGCTGCTGGCAACAGTTTCAGTCCGCTTTTGCTCTTGCCGACACCGGGGCAGAGATCCCCAGCCGTGAGATCGTCTGGCGCAAGCGCTGCTACGATACCCACTCCGTGCCGGTGCATGACGCGGCCGGTAATGTCATCGGGCTGTCGGTCACCTGGGTAGATATCACCGAGCGCCGCCACGCAGAGCATAAGCTCGCCAGCGCCAATGCCATCCTGCAACGGCATGCCCAGCATGACCATCTTACCGGCCTGTTCAACCGCCGCTATATGGACGAATGTCTCTCTAACGCCATCACTAACGCCCTGGATGAGGAGTTTCCGCTCTCGGTCTGTCTGGCCGATATCGACTATTTCAAACATTACAATGACACCTACGGTCATCAGGCGGGGGATGCGTGCCTGCGCACGGTTGCCGACGCGCTGGTGGCGGCCCGCCGTCAACCTGAAGATAACGTCAGCCGCTACGGGGGAGAGGAGTTTTTAGTGATCCTGCCGCGTACCGACAGCGCAGGGGCGCTGGCGATGGCGGAGAGAATGCGTGAAAGCATTAACGCGCTGCGTATTCCTCTTTCTGCCAGCCCAACCGGTTATCTGACTATCAGCATCGGCATAGCAACCCTTAACGAGTGCAGTATGGTGACCGAAGAGCGCCCGCTGCATCTTATTGCCAGCGGCGTGATTCATCAGGCCGATACCGCACTCTATTCCGCCAAAAGACGGGGGCGCAACGGTGTCGTGGCGGCGGCAGCGATGCAGCGGGCGTAAACCAGGCCCTGATTCAATCAATTTTCAGAACGGCCATCGGACGAGTAGCCCAGCTTGAAGAGCAGCGCGACGATGGCATATTTTACCGCCTGCGCGAGGACTTCGGTGCAGTCGCCGTCAAAGTGCTGAAGTGCTGAATCAACTTTATTACCCGGTAGCGCCCAGCCAAACCAGACGGAGCCGGCAGGCGTGCCGTCTTCGCCGCCATCCGGGCCGCCGTAGCCGCTAACGGCAATGCCGACATCCTCACCTGATACTCTCACCGCACCCGTTGCCATCTCCTCCACTGTGGCTTTACTGACGGCGGTATGTTTAGCAAGTGTCTCCGGGTTCACATTTAGCAGCGTCATCTTCGCTTCATCCGTAAAGGTTATAAATCCGCTGCCGAAAAAAGAAGGAGTGTCTTTCGCTGCACATAGCGTGGAGCCGAGCAAACCGCCGGTGCATGACTCCGCCGTGGTCAGGCGCAGTTTTTTGCTCGTTAAAAGATTACCCAGTTCATTTGCCAGAAAATCCAACGGTTTTTCCATGAATTGCTGGCAAAATTGTTGCTCTGTTGTCATTGTTGGCTATTCCTTCTGTGCATCATGAATAGAACGAATCTTCTTAAGTATTGCAGCAAAATGTCGCACCAGGTTTTATGGCGAAAGAATACCGATTTTTCTGTAAGAAGAGTGCTGCAATGAGGGCACAGAGAGAGGCGTAAAGCCTTCACCGCAAGGTATACTGATTGCGTCACCTGTCGTAAAGGATCTGAACATTATGATTTCTACACTGATTTACCGGAGCCGCCTGAGCCCCGACTTTGATGCGTCAAAGTTAGGCGAACTGGTGTGCCTGGCGCAGAGCCGCAACGCAGAGTTGCAGATCTCCGGTATTTTACTTTTCGACGGGACCCATTTTCTTCAGGTGCTTGAAGGTCCGCTGGCAGATGTGAATAGTCTGTATGCCAAAATCAATCGCGATCTGCGGCACGATAATGTGGTTGAGCTGATGCGCGATTATGCCCCCAAGCGGCACTTTGAAGACCCTGGCATGTCGCTGTTTGATCTCCGCTATGACAGCCCACGATCGGTGCTGCGCTCGGTGATTATCGCCGGGGCGCTGAAGTTCAATCTCGCCTGTGACGGGCGGGTCTATAAGTTTATTAAATCATTCCTGCGCGGCAGCTGGCGCGAACAGTACCCCACCCGGAATGAGCCTGAACGCTGGGCGTTTGTACCCGTCGAGACGCCGCTGGTGCAAACCCTGCCGTTCCTGTTCCCCGATCAGCCATGCCAGTTCGCCATTCAGCCCATCGTGGAGCCGCTGCGTGGGCAGATTAGCTCTTTTGAGGCGCTGATCCGTAGCCCAAACGGCGGCTCGCCGCAGGACTACTTTGCTTCTATTCCACCGGACAAAATTCATGAGGCCGACCTCCTGTCAAAGGAGTGGGCATTTGCGCTGGCGAAACAAATTGGCATCGGCAGCCATAAGCTCTCAATTAACCTGCTGCCGATGTCGCTGGTCAACATTCCTGGCGCGGTGGATATCCTGCTGGCGCAGATCACCCGGCACGGGTTGGTTCCTGAGCAGGTGATTGTCGAGGTGACCGAAGACGAGGTGATCTCCGGCTACGACGAGTTTACCATCGCGATTATGCAGCTGCGTTCGGCGGGTATTGGATTGGCGATCGATGACTTCGGCGCGGGCTTTGCCGGACTGTCACTGCTTACCAAGTTCCAGCCGGGCGAGTTAAAGATTGACCGTAGCATCGTAACCGATATCCATCTGCATGGCCCGAAGCAGGCGATTGTTAACGCCATTGTGAAGTGCTGCGCCGAGCTGGAGATCAGCGTTGTGGCGGAAGGGGTCGAGAAGGTAGAGGAGTGGTGCTGGCTGGAGGCTGCCGGAATCAAACACTTCCAGGGCTACCTGTTTGCCAAACCGGCCCTCAACGGCGTCGCGCCGGTCTGCTGGCCGGTAAAGCAGGTGAAGGCTTAGCCCTGGCAGGGCACTGATCCCGCAAGGCGGGGTTTAACCCGCTCATGCAGCGCCGGGTTATCACTCTCATCTTTTAGCTTAACGCCAGTCAGGCGGCGTAAAAAAGCCTGCTCCAGCAGCCAGGCGAGCTTAAACGCGGCGGCCTCGTGGCTCAGCCCCTCCGGGCGGATGTTGGAGATGCAGTTGCGCTCTGAGTCCATACGGGCGCGCTCCGGCTGCCAGGTCAGGTAGACGCCCAGGCTGTCCGGGGACGACAATCCGGGGCGCTCGCCAATCAGCATCGCTACCGCTCTACTCTTCAGCGTCTCACCAATCTCATCTCCCAGCGCCACTCGCGCCTGGTGCGCCAGGACTACCGGCCCGATGGTCAGCCCCAGCGTCTGCAGGTAGGGCAGCAGGGCAGTAATCAGCGCTACCGCCTGGCGATGCACCGCATGGGAGGAGAGTCCGTCGCCAATCACCAGCAGCAGATCGTGGGCGGGTACCCGGCTGGCCTGAAGTGCCTCGCGGCACTCGTCGCTCAGCCTGCGTCCCAGATCCGGACGATTCAGGTAAATATGCCGATCCGCTGCGGCACTGTGGGCGTTCAGGGTTTGCAGGCCCAGCGCCGTAAGCTTCTGCGCCAGCGGCTCGCTGTCAAAAGGCTGGTGGACCGCGTCACGAGCCTGGGCGTGAGCAAGGCCGAAGCTGAGCACCTCCCGGGTCGGCAGGCTTGCACCGCTGCGCCCCAGGGCGATACGGGCATCGGTAAACTCGCGCAGCAGCGACCAGGCGTCAGGATGATTCATACGTTTACCCCCTCAGGCGGCAGCACGCTTAGCAGCGGATGATTGGCTCCGGTGAGCCGCAGCTGGCCAGCGCTATCGATAATCTGCATTTTCATCAGCCACTCGCTAAACTCCGGGGCATGTTTCAACCCCAGCAGCCGCCGGGCGTAGAGCGCGTCGTGAAATGAAGTGCTCTGATAGTTGAGCATGATGTCATCTGCCCCAGGGACGCCAATCAGGAAGGTCAGCCCGGCGTTGCACAGCAGCGTCAGGAGAGTGTCCATATCATCCTGATCCGCCTCAGCGTGGTTGGTATAGCAGACGTCACAGCCGATCGGCAGGCCCAACAGCTTGCCGCAGAAGTGATCCTCCAGCCCGGCGCGAACGATCTGTTTGCCATCGTAGAGATACTCCGGGCCAATAAATCCCACCACCGTATTGACCAGCAGCGGATCGAAATGGCGCGCCACGGCATAGGCCCGCGCCTCGCAGGTCTGCTGATCGACGCCATGATGGGCGTTGGCGGAGAGGCAGCTGCCCTGGCCGGTCTCAAAATACATTACGTTGTTGCCCAGCGTGCCGCGCCCAAGGCTCAGGGCGGCTTCCCGGGCCTCCGCCAGCAGCGCCAGGTTAATGCCGAAGCCGCTGTTTGCCGCCTCGGTGCCCGCCACCGACTGGAACACCAGATCAACAGGGGCACCGCGCTCTATCAGTGCCAGGGTATTAGTGACGTGCGTCAGCACGCAGGACTGGGTGGGAATAGCAAAGCGGCTAATGATGTCATCCATCATATGGTTCAGCCGCTCGAGCACCGGCAGGCTGTCGCTGGCTGGGTTAATGCCGACCACCGCATCCCCTGCGCCATAGAGCAGGCCATCGAGCATACTCGCGGCGATGCCTTTCAGATCGTCGGTAGGGTGGTTGGGTTGCAGACGCACGCTCAGGTGACCCGGCAGGCCGATAGTGTTGCGAAAGCGGGTCACAACCCGGCATCGGCTGGCGGCGAGGATCAGATCCTGGTTGCGCATCAGCTTGCTGACGGCGGCGGCCATCTCCGGCGTAATGGCACGGGCCACGCGGCTTAGGGTAAGGGGATCGGTGGCATCGTCCAGCAGCCAGTCGCGAAAGTCGCCTACCGTCAGGTGGCTGATGGTAGAGAACGCGTCGCCATCGTGGGTATCGATAATCAGCCGGGTAACCTCATCCGCTTCATAAGGGATCAGCGGGTTAGCCAGGATCTCGCGCAGCGGCACCTCGGCCAGCGCCATCTTCGCCGCCATGCGCTCTTCGGCAGAGTTGGCGCTGATGCCTGCCAGCACATCCCCGGAGCGGGCCGGGGAGGCTTTCGCCAGCAGCGTTTTCAAACTGGCGAACCGGTAGGTGCGGTGCGCCAGAACGGTTTTATACATGTCGCCTCCTCAGGAGAGGGCGCGCAGCTGTGGATCCAGCCCGGCGCGCTCGCGGGCCGTGGCCGTGCTGCGGAACCACAGGTAGCCAGCCAGCATCATCGCCGCAAAAATCAGCGCCAGCAGCGGGTTGTACCAGACCATTGCCACCAGGCAGAGCACCGCCATGCCCAGCGCAAACGCCGGTGCATAGGGAAAGAGCGGCGCTTTAAAGGGCCGGATCAAGTTAGGTTCGCTGCGGCGCAGTTTGAACAGCGCGGCCATCGAGGTGATATACATAACAATAGCGCCGAACACCGACATCGTCACGATGCAGGCGGTGAGCGGCATACCGCTGATGGTAACTACCGAGTCCGAGAAGATAGCCGCGATGCCCACCACGCCCCCCGCCAGAATCGCCAGGTGCGGCGTCCGGGTCTTACGGTTCAGCGTCGCCAGGCTGGCTGGCAGATAGCCCGCTCGTGCCAGGGAGTAGATCTGCCGTGAGTAGCCCATAATGATACCGTGGAACGACGCCACCAGACCAAACAGCCCCAGCCAGACCAGCATATGCAGCCAGCCGCTGTTGTTACCGACAATGACCTTCATCGCCTGCGGCAGCGGATCGTTGATGTTGGCGAGGTTACGCCAGTCGCCGACGCCACCAGCAAAGATCATCACCCCAACCGCCAGCACGGTGAGGGTCAGAATACCGCCGCCCAGCGCACGTGGAATGGTGCGCTGAGGATCCTTCGCCTCCTCCGCTGCCATTGAAGCGCCCTCAATGGCGAGGAAAAACCAGATAGCAAACGGAATGGCGGCAAACATGCCGGAGAGGGCGAGGCCGCTAAAGCTCTCTGCGCCTGCCCAGCCGTTAGCGGTGAAGTTATCCCACGAGAAGCCCGGCGCAACGACGCCCATAAACACCAGCAGCTCGAAGATCGCCAGCAGGGTGACGATCAGCTCGAAGGTGGCCGCAATACCGACGCCGAGAATGTTCAGCGTCATAAAGATGACGTACGCGGCGCAGGCGATCCATTTCGCATCCAGCGCCGGAAACTGCACGTTCAGGTAGGCCCCGATGGCCATCGCAATTGCCGGTGGGGCAAAGACAAACTCGATCAGGGTGGCAAAACCGGCAATAAACCCGCCGGTCGGCCCGAAGGCGCGGTAGGCGTAGGCAAAGGGACCACCCGCGTGGGGGATAGCGGTCGTTAGTTCGGTAAAGCTAAAGATAAAGGCGCAGTACATTGCCGCAATAGCCAGCGCCACGACGAGAAAGCCCATCGTGCCCGCCTGCGACCAGCCATAGCTCCAGCCAAAATACTCACCGGAGATCACCAGCCCAACGGCAATTCCCCAGAGACGGAAGCTGCCGAGCGTTCTTTTCAGTGTGGTTGTAGGTGTCGTCATCATTTGCTGCCTCGCCGTTACACAGTTAACCGGGAGCCTGCAAAGGCGGTGCCAGAAAATTAACCACAGCAATTTCAATAGAATGAAAAAAGTGCGTTAAATACAGTGCACCGAAACGCACGGGGCAATGGTGCAGCCTGCCCCGGCGTGGTGAAAAACGTAGCGAGTCCGCTTCAGTTTGTAGGCCCGTGCAAGCGTAGCGCCGCCGGGCGTTATTGTATTGATGCTGCATTGCCGGGCGGCAATGCGTTTGCCCGGCCGATGGTGGGTACGGTGCGGTTTGTAGGCCCGGCACGCAGAGCGCCGCCGGGCATGGCTGTTTAACGCAGGATTTTCCGTTCGGCCAGATCCAGCGCGAAGTAGCTGAAGATCAGATCTGCACCGGCGCGTTTGATCGCACCCAGGCTTTCGAGGATCACTTTGTCCTCGTCGATAGCCCCGGCCTGGGCCGCAAACTTGATCATCGCATATTCACCGCTGACCTGATACGCGCCGAGAGGCAGCTCGGTGCGCTCGCGGATGTCGCGCAGGATGTCGAGATATGCACCTGCTGGCTTAACCATCAGGCAGTCAGCGCCCTGCGCTTCGTCGAGCAGCGACTCGCGGATCGCTTCCCGGCGGTTCATCGGGTTCATCTGGTAGGTTTTACGATCGCCCTTCAGCGCCGTGCCGGCTGCTTCACGGAACGGACCGTAGAAGGAGGAGGCAAACTTGGTGGAGTAGGACATGATCGCCGTATCGGTAAAGCCTGCGGCATCCAGCGCCTGGCGAATTGCCTGCACCTGGCCATCCATTGCGGCGGAAGGCGCTATAAAATCGGCTCCGGCGGCAGCGGCAACCACTGCCTGCTTGCCCAGGTTGAGCAGGGTTGCGTCGTTATCCACGCCGTGATCGCACAGCACGCCGCAGTGGCCGTGTGACGTGTACTCACAGAAGCAGGTATCGGACATGACGACCATCTCCGGCACCGCGTCTTTACAGATCCGCGACATACGCGCCACGAGGCCATCTTCACGCCAGGCGTCGCTGCCGGTGGCGTCGGTGTGGTGTGAAATACCAAACGTCATGACCGAGCGAATGCCCGCGTTGGCGAAGCGCTCGATCTCACGGGCGAGATACTTCTCTGGAATGCGCACCACGCCTGGCATGGCTTCGATAGCTTTATAGTCGTCCAGCTCTTCTTCAACAAAGATGGGCAATACAAAGTCATTGAGGCTCAGCGTTGTCTCTTCAAACATGGCGCGCAGCGGGGCAGACTTGCGCAGGCGGCGCGGACGGGAAATTAAATCGGTCATGGTATGCCTGAGGTTGGTGAATCAGAGGGCTATTATAACCCAATCAACCCCGGGGTGTTTCGCCAAAACAGGCGTTATCTACCCCGGAGCGGAGAGAGGGTCAGGAGGCGGGAACGATCTGCGGCCGGTTGCCGCTTAGCTCGGTGACCAGGTCGTTAACCCCATCGCTCATGTTTTTAAAACGGGTCAGGGGCGAGCGGGTCACCACCACGAACACGCCGACGTTGCTCTTCGGGATCATCGCCATATAGGTAATAAATCCGCCGCCGCCGCCGGTTTTTTGAATGATCCCCGGCCGGCCCTCTTTTGGTGACATGTAGACCCAGCCCAGCCCCAGCGCGTCGGCTTTACCCGGCACGTCCATGCCCACCACGCGGGTCAGCTGATTACGCTGATAGATAAGGGTCTGCATCCGGTCAGCCTGGTTGCTGCGGGCGTAAAAATCTGATGAGAGGAACTGCTGCATCCAGCGCATCATATCTCCCGGCGTGGAGTAGACGCCGCCGCTGCCGATGGCTGCCAGGGTGTTGTCGCAGGGGCTAGCGCCTTTCTCCGCCACCATCAGGCGACGGCACTGATCCGGCGAGGGGGTAAAGGTGGTGTCCTTCATCCCTAGCGGACGAGCGATCTGCTCGTCAAACAGTTGGGAGTAGGGCTTGCCTGCGGCGTTAGCCAGCGCATCCGCCAGCAGGTCAAAGGCCAGGTTTGAGTAAGAGGCCTGCGAGCCGGGGGCCGTTTTCAGCGTCGCGGTCGAGAGCCAGTTCCAGCGCTGCTCGCGCGTTGGCCAGGTGAAGACCGAGCGGTGGGCTACGCCGCCGGGCTGCTCGCGGGGCAGGGCGCTGGTGTGGGTCGCAAGGTTCACCAGGGTGATCGGCGATCCCTGCCAGCCCGGTACCCGTGCGCCGGGAGGGGCATATTTACTGAGTGGATCGTTGAGCTTTACCACACCCTGATCGAGCAGCTTTACCAGCATCTCGCTGGTCATCAGCTTGGAGATAGAGGCGATACGGATCAGCGAGTCGAGCTGCGGGCGCACGTTGTTACCCGGACGTGTTTCACCGAAGCTGCGGAATACGCGCTGGTTGCCGTCGATCGCCACCATCGCCATGCCGGTTGCGCCGCTGCCGTAGAAGATATGGTTGGCATAGCGATCAACAACGTCGGACGCAAACTCCGGATCGGGAGAGGTCTGTGCCGCATTTACTGATGAAAAGGTCAGAGCGCACAACAGAGTGGACAAAAGCAGGCAACGTTTCAACGACAGCATCCATCAAAAAAAGTTAAAGAGATAGAGCGTATTTATACTACTTACCGGCGCGTTGCAAAGCCCAGAAAAGCGCTTTATTTTGCGGGCAAGCGTAACGCCGGGTAAACAGACGCTTTTTTCCTGCAACACAATGTCTTCTTTTGACATGAAGCGCTTGTGGTAATCTCACTGGCTTCGGTATTTTCATACCCATAGCGAATCAACAACACAATAAGAGTGAGCTGTCGCAGGAGAATTTCATGTTTAAATCTTTTTTTCCCAAGCCGGGGCCGTTTTTGCTCTCGGCGATCCTGTGGGCGCTGATCGCCGTCATCTTCTGGCAGGCGGGCGGCGGAGAGTGGTTAACCCGCCTCGCAGGCGCATCTAAGGATGTACCGGCCAGCGCCGCGCGCTTCTGGTCCGGCAGCTATCTGATCTTTTATGCTTACTATGCCCTGTGCGTGGGCGCGTTTGCTCTCTTCTGGTTTACTTACGCCCCGCACCGCTGGCAGCGCTGGTCGATTCTCGGCACCGCGCTGATTATCTTTGTCACCTGGTTTATGGTCGAAGTGAGCGTGGCGATCAACGCCTGGTACGCGCCGTTTTACGATCTGATCCAGAGTGCCCTCAGCGCACCGCATAAGGTGACCATTGGTCAGTTCTATCATGAGGTCGGGGTGTTCCTCGGCATTGCGATGATTGCGGTGCTGGTGGCGGTGATGAATAACTTTTTCGTCAGCCACTACGTCTTCCGCTGGCGTACGGCCATGAACGAATACTATATGGCCAACTGGCACCGCCTGCGCCATATCGAGGGCGCGGCCCAGCGTGTGCAGGAGGACACCATGCGTTTCTCCTCGACGCTGGAGGATATGGGCGTCAGCCTGCTCAATGCGGTGATGAAACTGATCGCATTCCTGCCGATCCTCGTGGCGCTGTCCCCGCACGTGCCGGAGCTGCCGATCGTCGGCCACGTTCCCTACGGGCTGGTGATCGCCGCCATTCTCTGGTCATTGATCGGCACCGGTCTGCTGGCGGTAGTGGGGATCAAGCTGCCGGGGCTGGAGTTTAAAAACCAGCGCGTCGAAGCGGCCTACCGTAAAGAGCTGGTCTACGGCGAGGATGACCCTGAGCGCGCCTCGCCGCCCACCGTGCACGAGCTGTTTGCCGCGGTGCGTCGGAACTACTTCCGTCTCTATTTCCACTACATGTACTTCAACATTGCGCGCATCTTCTATCTGCAAATCGACAACGTTTTCGGCCTGTTCCTGCTGTTTCCGTCGATTGTTGCCGGTACGATTACCCTCGGCCTGATGACCCAGATCACTAACGTTTTCGACCAGGTACGCAGCTCGTTCCAGTATCTGATCAACTCCTGGACCACGCTGGTGGAACTGATGTCTATCTATAAGCGTTTACGTACCTTCGAGCGTGAACTTGACGGCGAGGATGTCGTACACGCGACAACCTCACTCAGCTAATGACCGGAGCGGCTATGCAAGCATCACGCAGTTTAACCCTGCTGGCGGGATTGATCCTCGTCGGCTGTAGCACCTCGCGCCCGCCGCCGCTCAAAGAGGGCGAGAAGGCGATCGACGTGGCGAAGCTGGTGAGGCAGAAGATCCCTGCCAGCGTAAAGGATCGTGACGCCTGGGCTGAGGATCTTGCCACCACCTTCAAGAGCCAGTCCCTTGCGCCAACGCGGGAGAACGTCTGCTCGGTGCTGGCAGTGGCCCAGCAGGAGTCGAACTATCAGGCCGATCCTGCCGTGCCGGGGCTAAACAAGATCGCCTGGCAGGAGATTGAGAAGCGCGCCGGGCGGCTGCACATTCCTGCTTTTGTGGTGCGCACCGCGCTGAAGGTCCCTTCGCCCAACGGCAAAAGCTACGCCGAGCGGCTCGATAACGTCAAAACCGAGAAGCAGCTTAGCGCGATCTTCGATGACCTGATCAATATCGTTCCGCTGGGGCAGACGCTGTTTGGCTCCCTCAATCCGGTGCACACCGGCGGGCCGATGCAGGTCAGTATCGCTTTTGCCGAACAGCATACCCGGGGCTATCCGTGGAAGATGGAAGGCACCGTGCGTCAGGAGGTCTTCTCCCGGCGCGGCGGCCTCTGGTTCGGGACGTACCACCTGCTTAACTATCCGGCCAGCTACAGCGAGCCGCTCTACCGCTTTGCCGACTTCAACGCTGGCTGGTATGCCAGCCGCAACGCTGCCTTCCAGAGCGCGGTCAGCAAGGCCAGCGGCGTGAAGCTGGCGCTGGACGGGGATGTGATCCTCTACGGCAGTCGTGAGGCGGGCAGCACCGAGCGGGCGGTACGCAAGCTGGGACCGGCGCTGGGGCTCAGAGACGCCCAGATCCGTGACCAGCTGGAGCGGGGCGATAGTCAGGATTTTGAGGAGACCGAACTCTACAAAGGGGTCTATCGACTGGCGGAGAAGAAAAGCGGGAAAACGCTACCGAAAGCGCTGCTGCCAGGCATTCAGCTTGAGAGCCCGAAGATCACCCGCAACCTGACAACAGCCTGGTTTGCGAAGCGCGTGGACGATCGTCGGGCGCGCTGTATGCAAGGGAATTAACATTATTACGGCGTCACGCTAGTAGTGACGCCAGCGCAGCAGCAGGGCGATAACGCCAAGCAGGGCACTGCCAATGAGAAAAGGAACCAGACCAAAGATCGTGCCTACGCCGAGTCCCATATCGATGCGTGGCCGATTGCTCTCCTGCATCTGCATAAAATTCTCAAACACACCTGGGGCGTGAATCAGCGCGTTTAGCAGTTGCGCACCTGCCCAGAAGCAGAGCAGCACGAAGACCGCATACGCGATATTGCCTGGCGTGGAGGCGTCTCGTCTCTTCTCGTTGGCAAAGGGCTTCGACATCATAAATTCTGCCATAGTGACCTCCGATACGCGTTATTGAGCTGGCAATGCACCAGTAATTCACGTTGATTTTGACAGGTCACAACGATTGTCAATATCAGATTGGTGACAATTTACGCATTATTATTAGCCCCATTTAAGGTTTTACATCTCCAGTCACAAAATCATGACTTTTGTTGCGTTTTATTAACGATTTCGGATTTTCCGCATGCGTCAGGGGCTTGCGGTGGGTAATATGCTCAGATGCTGTTTTTCTCTACCGGAGATGCTATGAAACTGCCTGCCAAAATCCGCCGTGACTGGCACTACTACGCCTTTGCTATTGGGCTGATCTTTATTCTTAACGGCGTGGTTGGACTGCTGGGGTTTGAGGCGCAGGGCTGGCAAACTTACGCGGTCGGTCTGGTGACCTGGGTTATTAGCTTCTGGCTGGCGGGGCTGATTATTCGCCGCCGTCCCGAGGAGGAGACAGCGGCAGATTCGCAGGATTAAGCCATCGTACTTTTCAGGGCGCTATCGGCCTGATGGCGCTCTAACGCCAGATCGATCAGGCGGCTAATCAGATCGGTATAGCCCAGGCCGCTGGCCTGCCACAGCTTGGGATACATGCTGATATTGGTAAAGCCGGGCAGGGTGTTAATCTCGTTGATAATAATATCGTTCTCGTCAGTCAGGAAGACGTCGACCCGCGCCATGCCTGCGCATCCCAGCGTCTCGTAGGCGGCCACGGCGGTCTGGCGAATGGCCTCGTTCACCGCCGGATCGATTGCCGCCGGGATCACCACCTGTGCACCGTTGTCATCGATATATTTGGTATCGTAGGCGTAGAACTCGCTGTTGAGCACGATCTCACCGCAGGTGCTGGCCTGGGGATTATCGTTCCCCAGCACGGCGCACTCAATTTCCCGCCCCTTAATGCCGGTCTCCACTACTACCTTATGGTCGAACGCAAAGGCAAGATCGACGGCGGCATAGTACTGCGCCTCGCTGGTCACCTTGCTAACGCCTACCGATGAGCCCTGGTTGGCCGGTTTAACAAACAGCGGCAGGCCCAGCTGCGTCTGTACGTCAGCAAAAGAGCGTTGCTGACGGTTAGCGCGGGTGAGGGTGATAAAGGGGGCAATCTTCAGTCCGGCGTCACGCAGCAGGCGCTTCGTGACGTCCTTATCCATACAGGCGGCCGAGCCGAGCACGCCGGAACCGACGAACGGTAGATTGGCCATTCGCAGCATCCCCTGCAGGGAACCATCTTCGCCCAGCGTGCCGTGGACGATAGGAAAGATCACATCCACGGTGGGTAGAGCAGCGCCGCTCTCGGCATTGATAAGCTGCGCCGTTTCTCTGCCTGGAATATGTGCGACGCTAATCGCAGAGGGATTTAATGCGATACGGGCCGGATCGCTGGCGTTCTGTAAATAGTTAGTTGCGTCGTTGATGTGCCATTGACCCTGCTTATCGATCCCCAGCAGCAGCACCTCGAAGCGGCTCTTATCAATAGCATCAACAATATTTTTTGCCGACTGGAGCGACACCTCATGCTCCGCCGATTTACCACCAAAGACGATCCCTACCCGCATTTTTGCCATCACCACATCCACTCTTATTGCTCGAAAAAAGATACCTTACCACGGCAAAACGCGTGTTTCGCGGCCTTCTGCCATAATGTTTTTAGGTGATTAAAGGGGGAGCGCGTGAGAGGGACAGGAGCGATCGTTTTTTTGCTTATCGTGGGGGCAGGGGTGGTAGGCTATCGCCACCTGCCTTCGTACTACAATCCGTTTGTACCGCTGCGTCTCGACGATCCGCCGGGCCGCATCACCCAGTTTAAGCTTAAGCGGCTGACGCCCGAGCAGTGTGACGCCCTGCTCGTGGAGGCCAATCAAAAGAGGCTGATTGCTTCTCAGCCCGTCGCCGACAGCACCGGCAACTGTCCGCTGACCAACACCGTACGGGTCCGGGATTTTGGTCCGGTAAAACTCAGCAGTAGCTTTCTCGCCTCCTGCCCGCTGGCGCTTAGCTCGGCGCTCTTTGTGCAGCAGCAGGCCCGGCCGCTGACCGAGCGCTACATGTCCACTGAGCTGGTGCGCATCGACCATCTTGGCAGCTACGCCTGCCGCAACATTTACCATCGCGCCAACGCCCGGCTGAGCGAGCACGCCACCGCCGAGGCGCTGGACATCAGCGGTTTTCGCCTGGCAAACGGGCAGCAGGTAACGGTGCTGCGCGGCTGGAAACAGGATAAAACCCAGCCCTGGCTGCGGGCGATGCTCAGCGCCAGCTGCGGCTACTACGGCAACGGCTTAGGCCCGGAGTATAATGCCGCCCATGCCAACCACTTTCACCTTGGGATGCGTGGGTATGGATTATGCCGTTAAGTGCCGCTAAGCATAATCCACACTTATGCTATGCTGGAGTCTGCTGTTAAAACCTGAATAATTGCAGATGCTTATGGAATCCTGGAAGGTTAATCTTATTTCGGTATGGTTTGGCTGCTTCTTTACCGGCCTTGCGATCAGCCAGATTTTACCATTCTTGCCGCTCTATATTGCCGAGATGGGCGTGACCTCGCACGAGGCGCTGTCGATCTGGTCCGGACTGACCTTTAGCGTGACTTTTTTAGTATCGGCCATCGTCTCGCCGATGTGGGGAAGCCTTGCTGACCGCAAGGGGCGTAAGCTAATGCTGCTCCGCGCCTCGCTGGGAATGGCTATCGCCATTCTGCTGCAGGCCTTTGCC
Organism: Pseudescherichia sp.; assembly: GCF_031979925.1. Taxonomy (GTDB): domain Bacteria; phylum Pseudomonadota; class Gammaproteobacteria; order Enterobacterales; family Enterobacteriaceae; genus Pseudescherichia. The sequence goes on from NZ_DALZFB010000003.1 coordinate 54,218, forward strand.
ACCAACGTCTGGCAGCTGCTGTTTCTGCGGGCAATCATGGGGCTGACCTCCGGCTATATTCCTAACGCCATGGCGCTGGTGGCCTCGCAGGTGCCACGCGAGCGCAGCGGCTGGGCGCTCAGTACGCTCTCCACGGCGCAGATCAGCGGCGTCATTGGCGGCCCGCTGCTGGGGGGCTTTCTTGCCGATCACGTTGGTCTACGGGCGGTGTTTTTCATTACTGCCACGCTGCTGATGGTCAGCTTTCTGGTAACCCTTTTCCTGATTAAAGAGGGCGGTCGGCCCAAAGTCAGCAAGGCGCAGCGCCTGACCGGCAAGGCGGTATTTGCCAGTCTGCCCTATCCAAAGCTCATATTAAGCCTGTTTTTAACCACTATGGTGATCCAGCTCTGTAACGGCTCGGTAGGGCCGATTCTGGCGCTGTTCGTCCAGTCGCTGGCCCCGGACAGCAGCAATATCGCCTTTCTCAGCGGCATGATTGCCGCCGTGCCGGGCGTCTCGGCGCTGATGTCGGCCCCCCGTCTCGGCAAGCTCGGAGACCGGATAGGCACGGCGCGGATCCTGATGGCGACGTTAATCTGCGCGGTAGCGCTCTTTTTTGCCATGTCGTTCGTGACCACGCCGCTACAGCTCGGTATCTTACGCTTCATGCTGGGGTTTGCCGATGGCGCAATGCTGCCTGCGGTGCAGACGCTGCTGTTGAAATACTCCAGTGACCAGGTGACCGGCCGTATCTTTGGCTATAACCAATCCTTTATGTATTTGGGCAACGTCGCCGGACCGCTGATGGGGGCCAGCATCTCCGCGATGGCGGGTTTCCGCTGGGTATTTATCGCTACCGCCGTGGTGTTCTTGATCAATATCTGGCAGCTGGCCATCGTCCTCAGGCAGACCCGTCGGGCTGCCGCCGGCGTGACGCAAAAATAGCGGTTAAAAAAGTTATTTTTACATTACGTGCCATGATAAATTTGGATGAAAATTTTAAAAAATTGTGTATGGGGATAGTACGCGATGAAAAACCTGATTGCAGAGCTGCTGGTTAAGCTGGCGGAAAAGGAAGAAGAGTCAAAGGAGTTGGTTGCGCAGGTGGAGGCGCTGGAGATTGTCGTGACGGCTCTGCTGCGTCATATGGCACAGCCGGAGCAGCAGGCATTAATTCAAAGTATTGAAGGGGCGCTGGAAGCGGTCAGCCCTGACTCGCAGGTCCCTCGTCAGGATACCGAGCTGCTGCAGCAGTACCTTAATAAGCTCCTGCACCACCCACGCTCCCGGTAAGCTTAGCCCTATCGGGTGAGTGTGATCTTCCTCTCACCCGAAATATCATACTTTCTCTCCGCCGCACCTCTCTATAATTTTGGGAAATGTTTCAGAATATTCCCAATAATGATGAATGATAACAATCTTTATTCTAAAACGGCAGTAAACAAGGAGTGGGTTGATACCCCCAGCCAGGACGAGCACTTCCTGTCTGGCCAGCTTTTTGCGCGGCGACTCAGATTGCCGCGTATTTTTGGCCTTGGATGCCTCTTTTTTCCCTTAGGCGGCGCGATGACCTCCCAGCCCGTTGCTGGAGGCTGGTGGCTATTTCTCTTGAGCTGGTCTTTTGTCTGGCCCCATCTTGCCTGGCAGCTGGCGAGCCGCTCAAGCGATCCTCACGCTGCCGAAATCAATAACCTCAAAATTGATGCAATCCTGGCGGGGATCTGGATTGGCGTGATGGGGATAAATATCATGCCGTCAGCGGTGTTGGTGATGATGGTCAGCCTGATGCTGATGGGCATGGGCGGACCGCGACTGTTCGGCATCGGCATCGTCCTGCTGTTGGGTGCGAGCCTGGTGATGCTTCAGCTTACCGGCACGGCGATAACCTTCACCAGCGCGCCGCTGGAGTGGTGGCTCTGCCTGCCGTTTATCTTGCTTTACCCACCGCTGTTTGCCTGGGTTAGCTTTCGTACGTTTACCCGGCTCGCCAGGCAGAAGCAGCGCCTGCGGATCATGAGCACCCGCGACGGCATGACTGGCGTCTATAACCGGCGGCACTGGGAAATTTTGCTGCGTAACGAGTTCGAAAGCTGCCGACGCAACCAGCGGATGGCAACGCTGCTGCTTATCGATGTGGATTACTTTAAGACCATCAACGATACCTATGGTCATGACGTGGGGGATGAGGCGATTATCGCCATTAGCCGCCATCTACAGCTGACCCTGCGCGGGAGTGATATTATTGGGCGCTTTGGCGGCGACGAGTTTGCGGTAATCATGAGCGGTACGCCGGTCGACAGCGCGCTTGCGGCGATGAGCCGGGTCCACGATACCCTGGGGGAGATCCGGTTACCCTGCGCGCCGCATCTGACGCTGCAAATCAGCGTGGGTCTCGCGCCGCTTACCCCAGGCACGGAGCACTATCGCGACTGGCTTAAGGCCGCTGATATGGCGCTCTATAAGGCAAAAAAAGGCGGCCGCAACCGCACGGAGGTGGCCGCCTGAGTTCTGCCATTACATACCGCACCGTGCCCAACGTAGGCCGGGCAAACGCAGAGCCGCCCGGCGTAGGCACTCAAAGCTTGCTCAGCGCGTCAGATTTCTCCATGCACTTGCTCATGGCTTCAATCACCGCGGCGCGGAACCCGCGCTCTTCCAGCACCCGCACCGCCTCAATGGTGGTGCCGCCCGGTGAGCAGACCATATCTTTCAGCTCGCCGGGGTGTTTACCGGTCTCCAGCACCATCTTCGCCGATCCCATTACCGCCTGAGCAGCAAACTTGTAGGCCTGCGCGCGCGGCATACCGCCCAGCACGGCAGCGTCAGCCATCGCTTCGATAAACATAAAGACATAGGCTGGGGCGGAGCCGCTGACGCCTACTACCGGGTGGATCATCGATTCAGCCACCACTTCCGCCTCGCCAAAGCTGCGGAAAATAGCCAGCACCTCGGCAACGTCTTCCGGCGTCACCAGCGCGTTCGGGGTGACGGAGGTCATGCCCGCATTCACCAGCGCCGGGGTGTTAGGCATGGTGCGCACGATTTTGCGATCGTGGCCGAGGGCGCGCGCCAGCTGATCCAAGGTGACGCCTGCGGCAATCGACACCACCAGCGTATCTTTGTTCAGGCTGGAGGTAATTTCGCTCAGCGTTTTGATCATCACGTTGGGCTTCACCGCGCCAAACACGATATCGGCGATCTGCGCGACTTCCTGCGCGCTCTGCGCCGGGTTAATGCCGTACTGGCTGCTAAGGGCCGCCACCTTCTCCGGCGTCGGGGTATAGACCCAAACCTGCTCTGGCTGCACCTGGCCGCTGGCAATCATCCCGCCCAGAATGGCCTGACCCATATTGCCGCAGCCGATAAATCCGATCTTTTTCTCCATCACCTTTTCCCTGAATGTGTGATTAATGGGGGAGTTATAGCTTATCATAGCGAACATAAACTATTCAGGAGCAGCTATGGCAATTTGGGTGGATGCGGATGCGTGTCCGAATGTAATTAAAGAGATCCTGTTTCGCGCAGCCGAACGTACGCAGACGCCGCTGACGCTGGTGGCGAACCAGACCCTGCGCGTACCGCCTTCAAAGTTCATTCGCTCCCTACGGGTGCCGGCGGGTTTTGACGTGGCCGATAACGAAATTGTGCGCCTGTGCGAACCGGGCGATCTGGTGATCACCGCTGATATTCCGCTGGCGGCAGAGGTGTTAGGGAAGGGGGCGGCGGCGCTTAACCCACGGGGAGAGCGCTATAGCGAGGCGACCATCCGCGAAAAACTGACGATGCGCGATTTTATGGATACCCTGCGCGCCAGCGGGGTGCAAACCGGCGGGCCGGATAGCCTCTCTCAACGCGATCGCCAGCTCTTTGCTGCCGAGCTGGACAAATGGCTGCTGGCGCGATCGCGGCAGGACTTGTCAACGGGACGCCCTTTAAAGTAAGGTGGCGCGACAGATGCCATTTTATCTTTACACGCTGTAACAGGCCATTCATCGCAGTGTCATTATAAATTCGTAACGTTTTATTTACGACTTTTTCGTACTAGTGTAATAGTATTGGCGCTTCAACTATTCGTGTTCCGCAGATCGCGGTACAAGGGAGAACACCAGGTCATGACGTTACCCATCTTTTTAATTGGCGCTCGCGGTTGTGGAAAATCCACCATCGGTGTTGAGCTGGCTCAGGTGCGAGACTGCCGGTTTATTGATACCGACTATGCGCTGCAGGAGCAGGCGCAGATGACCATTGCGGCGATCGTTGAAAAAGAGGGCTGGCCCGGTTTTCGCGCCCGTGAAACGGCAACGCTACAAGCCGTCTCTGCGCCCTCGACGGTCATTGCCACCGGCGGCGGTATCATTCTCAGCGAGGTTAACCGCCGCTTTATGCGTGAGACGGGCGTCGTCATCTATCTTTGCGCCCCCGTTGCGGTGCTGGCCGAGCGGCTGACGGCATTCCCTGAAGAGGCACAGCGTCCGACCCTCACCGGCAGGCCGATAAGCGAAGAGGTGAGCGAGGTGCTGGCCCAGCGCGATGCGCTCTACCGCGAGGCGGCGCACCACATAGTGGATGCAGCGCAGGCACCTGAGAAGGTAGTTGCTGATATTCAGGCGGCGCTGCTGCTCGCCCGGGCGAGCTGATCGCAGATCGTGACCTTTGGCTATACTCATAGCTCTACCAATAAAAAAGGAAGCGCTATGCCTACAAGACCGCCTTACCCGCGAGAAGCCCGCATTGTTACCGTCGAGAAGGGAGGCCAGCAGGAGACTGTGACCTGGTATCAGCTGCGTGCTGACCACCCGGAGCCCGATTCGCTGATTAGCGAGCACCAGACCGAGCAGGAAGCGCTGGATGCTAAACGGCGCTATGAGGATCCTGATAAAACGTAATGTATTTTCTCCCGCTTCATAAATTCAGACAGCCTTTAGGAAGCGGGAGGTTGAAGGTTACAGAATTGTTATGAGAGCATAGGTCAGTATCATAATTATAAGAACCGAAAACCGACGTAGAGAAAGGCGGAAACAAAGATGAGTGCAACCCTGGCTATCCTCACCGTGGGTGTGGTGCCTGTCGATGCTGTGATGCCGCTCCTGACCGAGCACATCGACGAGCAGCAGATCACCCAAATAAGTTTGCTGGGGAAAATGGATCCTCAGGATGTTTACGAGGATTATGCCATTGAGCCGGGGGAGAGGCCTGTCCATGCGTTGTTGAACAATGGCGAAGTGGCTCAGGTTTCACGTAAGAAAATAGAGCGCGATTTGCAGGCCGTTATCAGCGTCATCGATAAGCAGAATTACGACGTTATTTTACTGATGAGCACCGAGCACTTTATCGGTCTCTCCGCCCGTAACGCAATTTTACTTGAGCCGCAGCGCATCATTCCGCCGCTGGTCTCTTCAATTGTTGATGGCCACCAGGTTGGCGTCATTGTTCCGCTGGCCGGGCTGATCCCAGGACAGGAAGAGAAGTGGCAGATATTGGAACACGCTCCCTACTATGAAGTTGCCTGCACCCTGCACGGTAGCGACAGCGAGCTGCTCGCCGCTGGACGGGCCTTAATTGCCAAAGGCGCTGATGTATTAATGCTGGACTGCCTTGGCTATCACCAAAAACACCGCGACCTGCTGCAAAAAGCGCTGGACGTGCCAGTACTGCTCTCTAACGTGCTAGTCGCCCGTCTGGCATCAGAGCTGCTGTTATAGCAATTTCGCGTGACAGAGAGGAAGGCTGGCCCCTATAGTGATTTTCCATACACTTATTTATAAGGGCCACCTATGCTTCAGAGTAACGAATACTTTTCCGGTAAAGTGAAATCCATTGGTTTTACCAGCAGCAGCACCGGCCGCGCCAGCGTAGGCGTGATGGCCGAGGGTGAGTACACGTTTGGTACGGCCCAGCCGGAAGAGATGACGGTGGTGAGCGGCGCGCTGAACGTACTGCTGCCCGGCGAAACCGAATGGAAAACCTACTCTGCTGGTGAGGTGTTCAACGTGCCGGGCCACAGCGAATTTCATCTGCAGGTGGCTGAAGATAGCGCCTACCTCTGCCGCTACCTGTAACGCATTCTGCCTGTCCCCTGCACCGAGGGGACAGTGCCTGTTGTCTTAGCGCTGCGCTTCGCCGCCAAGGCCTTCTACCAGACTCTGCACCAGCGCTGCCAGCTCGCCGGTCATCAGAATAAAGTCCGCGTCAAAACGCTGGGCGAAATCATCCCGGTCGATGTCCTCATTCTGGTCGCGCAGCTCATCAGCAAATTTCAGCCGCTTGATTGAGCCGTCATCGCACATCACAAACTGGATACGCTGCTGCCAGTCGAGGGCCAGCTTGGTGATTAGCTTGCCTGCTTCAATGTGTACCGCGATCTCATCGCTCACCAGATCCTGCTTTTTACAGCGGATCACGCCGCCATCTTCGAGGATCGCCTTCAGCTCGGCCTCGTCCTGGATCTGGAAGCCCTGCGCCGCGCTTCCGCTGCGCACCCACTCGGTCAGGGTCAGTTCGATAGGGTTCTCAAGCGTCAGCGGTACTACCGGCAGCGAACCGAGGCTTTTACGCAGCAGGGCCAGCGTATCTTCCGCCTTCTTGGCGCTGGCGCAGTCGACCATAATCAGGCCGTTAACGGTATCGATCCACATCATGGTCTGGCTGAAGCGGCTAAAGGCGCGCGGCAGCAGAGAGTGGAGCACCTCATCCTTCAGGGAATCCTTTTCGGTCTTCTTCAGCTTGCGGCCCTGATCGGCTTCCAGCTTGGCGATCTTTGATTCCAGCGTCTGTTTGACGACCGATGACGGCAGGATCTTCTCTTCTTTCCGGGCGCAAATGATGATTTGGCCGTTGTTGGTGTGGGTCAAAGCATCACTGTGTGAACCCATCGGCGGAACCCAACCGGTTTTTGCCATATCCTGGCTACCGCAAGGGGTAAATGAGAGCGCGGATAACTGTTTTTCCATCTCCTCTGCACGCAGCGCAATATCGCGGCTGAGACGGTAAACCATTAAATTTTTGAACCACAGCATGATATTTTCCACAGCCTTGTCGTTAAATGCAGCGGGCATGATAGCGAATTGTCTTGCCGCTTGCATTGCTAATCCCCCGGCGGGGTTCTACTCTCTTGATATTGCTAAAAATAAGGAGATCGCTGTGCGTATAGGTATTGATTTGGGCGGTACCAAAACAGAGGTGATTGCGCTCGGCGACAGGGGGGAACAGCTGTTCCGTCACCGCCTGCCCACGCCGCGTGACGACTATCAGCAGACCATCGAAACCATCGCCACGCTGGTCGACATGGCGGAGAAAGAGACCGGCCAGCAGGGCACGGTGGGGATGGGTATTCCCGGCTCAATCTCGCCCTATACCGGGGTGGTCAAGAACGCCAACTCCACCTGGCTGAACGGCCAGCCGTTTGATAAAGACCTGAGCAAACGCCTGGGCCGTGAAGTGCGTCTGGCTAACGATGCCAACTGCCTGGCGGTCTCGGAGGCTATCGACGGCGCGGCGGCCGGGGCGCAGACCGTTTTCGCGGTGATTATCGGTACCGGCTGCGGGGCGGGGATCGCCTTTAACGGTCATGCCCATTCAGGTGGCAACGGCACGGCGGGAGAGTGGGGACATAATCCACTGCCGTGGATGGACGAGGATGAGCTGCGCTACCGGGAGGAGGTGCCGTGCTACTGCGGTAAGCAGGGGTGCATTGAGACCTTTATCTCCGGGACCGGTTTTGCCCGTGATTTTCATCGCCTGAGCGGCCAGCCGCTGAAGGGCAACGAGATTATTCGCCTGGTGGGCGAGCAAGATGCCGTGGCTGAACTGGCGCTGAGTCGCTACGAGCTGCGGCTGGCGAAGTCGCTGGCGCACGTGGTGAATATTCTCGATCCGGATGTGATCGTCCTCGGCGGCGGCATGAGCAACGTTGACCGACTCTATAAAACCGTGCCGCAGCTGATCAAAAACTGGGTGTTTGGCGGCGAGTGCGAAACGCCGATCCGCAAGGCGGTACACGGTGACTCCAGCGGCGTCCGTGGCGCGGCGTGGCTCTGGCCGCTGGAGAAGTAGCTCCCAGACGAGGGTATGTTTCGTAGGCCGGGTAAGCGTAGCGCCACCCGGCATATTCACGACACAGCAAATTTGCCGTCGAGCTTGCTGTAGCCCAGGCCATTGATCTTCCTGACCTTGATCTGCACCGGGATCCGCTCCTTCATCGCCTCGACGTGGCTGATCACGCCGATGGTCTTGCCGCTGGCGTTGAGCGCGTCGAGAGCGTCGAGGGCGGTATCCAGCGTTTCGCTGTCCAGCGTGCCGAACCCTTCGTCAAGGAACAGCGAGTCGATACGGGTTTTGTGGCTCACCAGATCCGAGAGCGCCAGCGCCAGTGCAAGGCTAACGAGGAAGCTCTCCCCACCGGAGAGGGTGCGCGTATCGCGTACCGCATCCGCCTGCCAGGTATCCACCACCTCCAGCTCCAGCGCCTCGCTCGCTTTTCGCTTCAGCAGATAGCGACCGTGTAGGCGAGTAAGCTGATTGTTTGCCAGCCAGACCAGATTATCCAGCGTCAGTCCCTGAGCGAACTTACGGAACTTATCCCCCTCTTTGGAGCCAATCAGCCCGTTGAGGTAGCCCCAGTCCGCCAGCTGGCGGGTGGCCTCCTCAATCTCCTGCAAAAGCGCCTGCTGGCGCTGGCGGCTCTCGGCGTCCTGTTTGAGTTGCTGGCGGATCTCCCCCTGCCGGGTGGTGTTCTCGCGCAGTTGCTGCGCCAGAGCGCTTAGCGCGGCTCGGGTTCCTTCGATGTTGGCCTTATCGCTCAGTCCGGCAGGCAGCTGGGCCTGATGGGTAGCCAACGCGGCCTGGGCCTGGGTCAGCAGGACCTGGCTCTGCTGTAGCCTGCTCTCAAGCGACTGCTGAAGCTGCTCAAGACGCTGACGTTCACCCTCGTCAAGCAGCGCGGCCAAAAACGCCTGCCGATCGGCAAAGGGACTCTGCGCCAGCTCGGCGTCAAACTGCGCCTGCTGCTGCGCCACGCGCCCGGCCTCCAGAGCCAGCTGCTGCTGTAGGGTTTGCACCTGGCCGTAGAGAGAGACGCAGTCGTGATGCACCTGCTGCCAGCCCTCAAGGCTGACGGGGTCTCCTTCGGCCGCGGCGTCAGCAGGAAGCGTCTCCAGCAGAGGCTGGAGCTGGGCCGCGCGTTCCTGTAACGTCGTGGCATGGGTCTGGCTCTGCTGCCACTGGCGAGACTCCTCTTCGCGAGCGGCAAACCAGGCTGACTCTTCCTCGCCTGCGGGCAGGGTCAGTCCGAGCTGGGCCAGACTCGCCGCCAGCGTCTGGCGGCGGGTATCAATGGCCTGCTGGGCGTGTGCCGCCTGCTGCTGTAGCTCGTTAAGCTGCTCCTCCAGCGACAGCCGCTGGCTGAACCGGTAGAGCTGCTGCTCGCGAGCCTCCTCAGCCTGCAACCAACCGCTGACGTCATCCTCAGGGGATAGCGTCATATTGAGCGCGGCGCACAGCTCGCGCCACTGCTGACGCAGGTTCAGATCGTTTTGTGCTTCGGCCTCGGCAGCAAGGCGATCCCTCTCGCTCTGCTTCACCAGCGCATCAAGCTGGCCGCGGAGGGCTGCGCCGCTCTCTGCCAGCTGTTTGACCTCACGCTCCAGGGCATCGCGCCGGGCCTGGTTAGCATCCACGGTCATTGCCTGATACTGCGCCACCGCCGGGTGGGCTGTCGATCCGCAGAGCGGGCAGGGCTCACCGGCCCGCAGGCGCTCGCGCTCGGCCTCCAGGCCTTTGATCCGCTCTTCCAGCGCGCAAATCGTTTTTATCTCGGCCAGGAGCGCATTCTTCTCTTTATACGCCTGACGGCGCTGGGTCAGGGTCTGATTGAGGTGAGTCTGCTCAGCCTCGCTCTCGGCCAACGTCTTTTGCAGCTGTTTAATACGCTGCTGGAGAGGAGCAAAGCTGGCATGCAGCACGTGCAGGCGCTGGCGCAGCGGGCGCTGTTGGGCTAGATCCGTTATCGCCTGCTGCAACACCTCGGCGCTTAGATCCAGCGCGGGAGCGTTCAACGCCGTCAGCTGCTGCTGAAGCTTCTCCCGGCGTGCGCTGAGCGTCAGGGCGTGCTTTCTCTCCTCAGCCTGCTGAGCAAAGTTGGCCCGCCAGCCGGTCAGCTCGCTCTGCCACAGCCGCCAGCGATCGTGGGCGGTAAGCCAGTCGGCCAGCGTTTTCTGCTCCTGCTGGAGCGTACCCATCTGCGCGTCGGCGGCGGCGCGGATGCGGCTACGTTTGTTCAGCTGCTGTTGTAAGCGAGTATTCACTTCCTCTGCCTGACGCTGGGTCTGGCCGTGGGTGCGGATATGCTCCTGCAAACCCTGCCACACCGGCCGCAGCAGCAGAGCGGGGCGGGCCTGCTCCAGCGCGGCCAGCTGCGGGCGGGCGTTCTCCAGCGCCTGCTGGGCGGTATTAAGCGCGGTCTGTGCCCGGCCAGTTTCGGCATTAAGCTCCTCGCCACGCGTCAGCCAGTGGAGCTGGGTCTGCTCGCGCTGCTGGGCGGCGACCAGCGTCTGCTCCTGGTCAGTAAGCACCTGCAAACTTTCATTTAGCGTCTGGGCCTGCTCTGCGCTCAGCAGCTGAATGCCTTCGGCCTGGGCCTGGCGCTGCTCCAGCGCACTGCGCGCCGCCTTGTGCTTTTCAAACACCATCGCCGAGATCTGGCCGTAGATCTCGGTGCCGGTCAGCTCCTCCAGCAGTTCGGCCCGCTCTTTCGGTTTGGCATTGAGAAAGGCGGCAAACTGCCCCTGGGAGAGCAGCATCGAGCGGGTAAAGCGGCCGTAGTCGAGCCCGGTGAGGGTGGCAGTCAGCTCCAGCTTATCCTTCACCTTATCGGCGAGAATTTTGCCGTCGGCGCAGAGCGCCAGCTCCACGCGGGGTACCTGGAGATTGCCCCCGGCCTGGTTGCGGGCGCGGTTCTGGCTCCAGAAGGCGCGGTAGGCAATGCCTTTTACCTCAAACTCCACCTCCGCCAGACACTCGGCGGTGTCGCGGGTCATCAGATCGTTCTGCGACTGCGAGACGTTGCTCAGCCGCGGTGTCTCGTGGTAGAGGGCCAGGCAGATGGCATCCAGCAGGGTCGTTTTTCCCGCCCCAGTAGGGCCGGTAATGGCGAACAGGCCGTTGCTGGCAAATGGCTCGGCGGTAAAGTCGATCTTCCACTCCCCCTTCAGGGAGTTGATATTCTTCAGGCGCAGGGTAAGAATTTTCATGCGTCCTGCTCCTGAGTCAGCTCTTCCACGGTGGCGCTAAAGAGGGTGCGGACCCGCTGGCCCTGCGCCTCGTCCGGCTCCTCCAGCGCCAGGCGGCGCTCGAATACCTCCTCCACGCGCAGCTCGCTGAGGGTTTCCCGCAGCTCGCCCGCCATCATCCGCTGGCGCTGCTCGCGGCTGCGGCGCACCAGCAGCACCTCGACCGGCAGATCCTCGGTCATCGCCTGGATACGGCGCTGCATGTCCGTCAGCCAGTCGTCGGTGGTGATTTCAATATCGAGCCACACCGGCGGCGAGGCGGGGGCGTCGCGCCACTGCTCAAGCTGCTGGCCAATGGCAGCGAGATCGCCTTTGATCACCGCCAGCTGCTGGGTAACCGGCACGGTCAGGGGGGTAATGTCTGCCAGCCTGCCGTCGGCGAAGGTGACCAGGTTAACGCTTTTCGCCTTGCCGGTTTCATCGAAGCTGAGGGCGATGGGCGAGCCGCAGTAGCGGATATGCTGCTGGCCGCCAATCACCTGTGGACGGTGAATGTGCCCGAGGGCGATGTAATCCACAGGCGGAAAGTTTTGCGCCGGGAAGGCGTCCAGGGTACCAATATAGATGTCGCGCACCGCGTCGCTTTTGCTGGCCCCGACGGTGGTCAGGTGGCCGCTGGCGATAATCGGCAGTGCGGCGTCGCCGCGCAGAGCGCAGGCCTGCTGGTACTGCTGCTGGTAGTAGTCGGTGATGGCCGCCAGCAGATGTTGCTGCTTTTCGCTGCCGGAGAGCCCCGCCTGGCTGGTAACGATGTCGCGCGGGCGTAAAAACGGCACCGGGCAGAAGACCGCTCCGGGCGAGCCGTCGCGTTGGTTAAGAATGAACGGCGCGCAGCCTGCCGCGGCTACCACGGTGGTGTGCAGAAAGGCGAGGATCTCCCGCGACTCGTTCAGGGTCGCAACCGAGTCGTGGTTACCCGCCAGCACCACCAGGTGGCAGCCGGCCTGCTGGAGCTGAACCACGAAGCGGTAGTAAAGCTCGCGGGCGTAGCTGGGGGGCGAGCCGGTATCAAAGATGTCACCCGCGACGATAATCGCATCGACCTGCTGGGCCTGTGCCGTCGCCAGCAGCCAGTCAAGAAAGGCAGCGTGTTCAGCGGCCCGGCTTTTGCTGTAGAAGTTTTGGCCGAGGTGCCAGTCAGAGGTATGAAGGATGCGCATATTCGTTCCATGGCAAAAAAGCGTAAGGCGGATTATAAACGTTTAGGCACAGCGGGAAAGCGGCGATCGTCTTCCAGGTGTCATCTGCAATTTTTCAGATTCATAATGCCTTCACGCTTTTCATAAATCTGTCATAAATCTGACGCATAATGCGACGCAACATATTGATTACAACTATATAGGGCAAACCATGGCGAGACGTATTCTGGTCGTAGAGGATGAGGCCCCCATTCGGGAGATGGTCTGCTTCGTGCTCGAGCAAAACGGCTTTCAGCCTGTTGAAGCGGAAGATTATGACAGTGCGGTGAACCAGCTCAACGAGCCGTGGCCCGATCTTATCCTGCTCGACTGGATGCTGCCCGGCGGCTCCGGCATTCAATTTATCAAACACTTAAAACGTGAAACCCTGACCCGGGATATTCCTGTTATGATGCTCACCGCGCGCGGTGAAGAGGAAGATCGCGTCCGTGGCCTGGAGACCGGGGCAGATGATTATATCACCAAACCCTTCTCGCCGAAGGAGCTGGTGGCGCGTATCAAAGCCGTAATGCGCCGTATCTCGCCGATGGCGGTAGAAGAGGTGATTGAGATGCAGGGCCTGAGCCTCGATCCCACCTCCCACCGGGTGATGACCGGCGAAAACCCGCTCGACATGGGGCCGACGGAGTTTAAGCTCCTGCACTTCTTTATGACTCACCCGGAGCGCGTCTACAGCCGTGAGCAGCTGCTGAACCACGTCTGGGGAACCAACGTCTATGTTGAAGACCGCACGGTGGACGTGCATATTCGCCGCCTGCGCAAAGCGCTGGAGCTGAGCGGCCATGACCGCATGGTGCAGACCGTTCGCGGCACGGGTTACCGTTTTTCGACCCGCTTCTAACCATTGAATGGAGTGTGACGCGTGCTGGAACGGCTGTCATGGAAAAGGCTGGTCTTAGAGCTGTTTTTAAGCTGTATTCCGGCTCTGGTGCTCGGAGCAATGTTTGGCTATCTGCCGTGGTTTCTGCTGGCCTCGGTCACCGGCTTACTGATCTGGCACTTCTGGAACTTACTCCAGCTCTCCTGGTGGCTGTGGGTAGACCGCAGCATGACCCCACCTCCGGGGCATGGCAGTTGGGAGCCGCTACTCTACGGCCTGCACCAGATGCAGCTGCGCAACAAAAAGCGCCGTCGCGAGCTGGGCAGCCTGATCAAACGCTTTCGCAGCGGCGCAGAGTCGCTGCCGGATGCGGTGGTGCTTACCACCGAAGAGGGGGTGATCTTCTGGTGCAACGGCCTTGCCCAGCAGCTGCTTGGGCTACGCTGGCCGGACGATAACGGCCAGAATATCCTCAACCTGCTGCGCTACCCCGAATTCACCCAGTATCTTAAGCAACAAGCTTTTTCTAAACCGCTCAACCTGGTGCTGAATAACGGGCGTCATCTGGAGATCCGCGTGATGCCCTACAGCGAACAGCAATTGCTAATGGTAGCGCGCGACGTGACCCAGATGCACCAGCTGGAAGGGGCGCGGCGCAACTTCTTCGCCAACGTTAGCCACGAGCTGCGCACCCCGTTGACGGTATTGCAGGGCTACCTGGAGATGATGCAGGAGCAGACCCTGGCCGGCGCGACGCGTGAGAAGGCGCTGCACACCATGCGTGAGCAGACCTCCCGTATGGAGGGCTTAGTGAAGCAGCTGCTGACGCTGTCAAAAATTGAGGCCTCGCCGATTCAGGTGCTTGATGAAATCATCGACGTACCGATGATGCTGCGGGTAGTCGAGCGGGAGGCGCTGACCCTGAGTCAGCAGAAGCACACTCTTGAGTTTCATGTCGACAATTCTCTGAAGGTATTGGGCAGCGATGAGCAGATGCGCAGCGCTATCTCTAACCTGGTCTATAACGCGGTGAACCATACCCCGGCCGGGACGCATATTACGGTGAACTGGCAGCGGGTAGAGGGTGGCGCAGAGTTTAGCGTTGAGGATAACGGCCCGGGCATTACCGCCGAGCACATCCCACGTCTGACCGAGCGTTTCTACCGCGTCGATAAGGCGCGATCCCGCCAGACCGGCGGCAGCGGGCTGGGGCTGGCAATCGTTAAGCATGCGGTCAACCACCACGACAGCCGACTGGAGATCGCCAGCGAGCCAGGCAAAGGCACCCGATTTAGCTTCACGCTGCCGGAAAGATTGGTTGCCAAAGCCGCACAGTCCGCATAACGCTGTCAGTATTCCTTTCCACAGGCCGCCAAAAGCGGCCTGTTAGCTTTGCACCTTTCAGCACAGCACCTCTTTTTCTGCGGTTGCTGCTTTTTTGTTCGCATGATTAGCCATGTGTTTTTCTTATAATTAGCGTTTTATGCTGGTTATTCACTTCGGTCTACGATAACCATCTGGTTTTGCGATCCCATCTTGCCTTTAAACGTTATAAGCGTTTAAATTGCGCCCCTGTCGATGACAGACAGGCTGGATTTGCGTGGTAAATCGAAAAACTATTCTTCGCCACGCCCGGTGGGAAGCATATCCCGCTGGAATCTAATGATATTACCGCTGTATTGTCCCGTAGGGACTGGCGAAAAAGTCAACACGTTCAACACCACATCCACAGGCAGTTAATACATATGACCCATCGTTTAAAACCACGAGATATTGTTGCTCTGGGCTTTATGACATTCGCGCTGTTCGTCGGCGCGGGTAACATCATTTTTCCGCCAATGGTCGGTTTGCAGGCGGGTGAACACGTCTGGACGGCGGCCTTTGGTTTTCTGATCACCGCGGTTGGTCTGCCGGTGCTAACGGTTATCGCCCTGGCGAAAGTGGGTGGTGGTGTGGATAGCCTCAGCACCCCGATTGGCAAAGTGGCTGGCGTGCTGCTGGCGACCGTTTGCTATCTGGCCGTAGGCCCGCTGTTCGCGACCCCGCGTACCGCTACCGTCTCGTTCGAAGTGGGGATTGCCCCGCTGACCGGCGACGGCGCGATGCCGCTGTTTATCTACAGCCTGGTCTACTTTGCGATTGTTATTCTGGTCTCGCTCTATCCGGGCAAGCTGCTGGATACGGTAGGTAACTTCCTTGCACCGATGAAGATCGTCGCGCTGGTGGTGCTCTCGGTTGCCGCTATTGTCTGGCCGGCTGGCCCGATCAGCCATGCGATGGAGGCCTACGAGCACGCCTCGTTCTCCAACGGCTTCGTGAACGGCTACCTGACTATGGATACCCTGGGTGCGATGGTGTTCGGTATCGTGATCGTCAACGCGGCACGCTCTCGCGGCGTGAGCGATGCACGTCTGCTGACCCGTTATACCGTGCTGGCTGGCGTGATGGCGGGCGTAGGCCTGACGCTGCTCTACCTGGCGCTGTTCCGCCTCGGCTCCGACAGCGCTTCGCTGGTCGATCAGTCGGCAAACGGCGCGGCTATCCTGCACGCCTACGTTCAGCACACCTTCGGCGGCGCGGGCAGCATGATGCTGGCAGTGCTGATCTTCCTGGCGTGCCTGGTCACCGCTGTCGGCCTGACCTGTGCTTGCGCCGAGTTCTTTGCCCAGTACGTGCCGCTCTCTTACCGCACGCTGGTGTTTATTCTCGGTGGCTTCTCGATGGTGGTTTCTAACCTCGGCCTGAGCCATCTTATTCAGCTCTCTATCCCGGTGCTGACGGCGATCTATCCGCCTTGTATCGCACTGGTTGTATTAAGCTTTACCCGCAACTGGTGGCATAATTCCTCCCGCGTCATTGCGCCAGCCATGTTTATTAGCCTGGTCTTCGGCGTAATGGACGGCATTAAAGCGTCGGCGTTTGGTGGCATCTTACCGGCCTGGACGACGCGTCTGCCGCTGGCGGAGCAGGGTCTGGCATGGTTGATGCCGACCGTAGTAATGGCGGTACTGGCAATCTGCTGGGATCGCGCGGCGGGACGTCAGGAGACCTCCAGCGCACATTAATTTACGGTTGCGTCTTTAACCACGGGGCTTACAATCCCGTGGTTTTTTTATTTTTAAACGGCAGTGGAAACGATGGAAAGTACGAACAAGCTAAAGCGGGGATTAAGCACCCGGCACATCCGCTTTATGGCGCTAGGCTCGGCGATTGGTACCGGGCTGTTTTATGGATCGGCTGATGCCATCAAGATGGCGGGTCCCAGCGTGCTGCTGGCCTATATTATTGGCGGCGCGGCGGCATATATTATTATGCGCGCCCTCGGTGAGATGTCGGTGCATAACCCGTCCGCCAGTTCGTTTTCGCGCTACGCCCAGGAGAACCTCGGGCCGCTGGCGGGCTATATCACCGGCTGGACCTACTGCTTCGAAATTCTGATCGTCGCCATCGCCGACGTCACCGCCTTCGGTATCTATATGGGCGTCTGGTTCCCGACGGTGCCGCACTGGATCTGGGTTCTCAGCGTGGTGATGATCATCTGCGCCGTCAACCTGATGAGCGTTCGGGTCTTTGGCGAGCTGGAGTTCTGGTTCTCGTTTTTCAAAGTGGCCACCATCATCATCATGATTGCCGCCGGTTTCGGTATCATTATCTGGGGCATCGGCAACGGCGGGCAGCCCACCGGCATCCACAACCTGTGGAGCAACGGGGGCTTCTTCAGTAACGGCTGGCTCGGCACGGTGATGGCCCTGCAGATGGTGATGTTTGCCTATGGCGGCATTGAGATCATCGGCATCACCGCCGGTGAAGCCAAAGATCCAGAGAAGTCGATTCCGCGCGCCATCAACTCCGTTCCGCTGCGTATCCTGGTGTTCTATGTGGGCACCCTGTTTGTCATCATGTCGATCTACCCGTGGAACCAGGTCGGCACCCAGGGCAGTCCGTTCGTGCTGACCTTCCAGCATTTGGGGATCACCTTTGCCGCCAGCATCCTGAACTTTGTGGTGCTGACCGCCTCGCTTTCGGCGATCAACAGCGACGTGTTTGGCGTCGGGCGTATGCTGCACGGCATGGCGGAGCAGGGCAGCGCCCCGAAAATGTTCGCTAAAACCTCCCGCCGCGGCATCCCGTGGGTGACGGTGCTGGTGATGACCGTGGCGCTGCTGTTTGCCGCCTGGCTGAACTACATCATGCCGGAGAATATCTTCCTGGTGATCGCCTCGCTGGCAACCTTCGCCACGGTCTGGGTATGGATTATGATCCTGCTGTCGCAGATCGCTTTCCGCCGTCGTCTGTCGCCGGAAGAGATCAAAGCGCTGAAGTTCAAGGTGCCGGGCGGGGTCGCGACGACCATGGTCGGCGTGCTGTTCCTGGCCTTTATCATCGCCCTGATTGGCTACCATCCCGAGACCCGCATCTCGCTCTACGTGGGCTTTGCATGGATTGCCCTGTTGCTGGTGGGCTGGATGTTTAAACGTCGAAAAGCAGTGGCGTAAACCAGCGCACATCGCATACTGTT
Organism: Pseudescherichia sp.; assembly: GCF_031979925.1. GTDB lineage: Bacteria > Pseudomonadota > Gammaproteobacteria > Enterobacterales > Enterobacteriaceae > Pseudescherichia. The sequence goes on from NZ_DALZFB010000003.1 coordinate 72,023, forward strand.
CTCTGGCAGGATCAACCTAAAGGAGAGCAGTTATGCTGAATGCCTGGCATCTTCCGGTCGCGCCGTTTGTAAAACAGAACAAAGACAAGCTGCAGGTTGTCCTGTGGCTGACCGGAGACGCGCTGCCGCTGCGGGTGACCCTGCGAGCGGAAAATGACAACGAAGAGACTTCGATCCGCATGCATCCGCTGCGCAGTGCGCCCAAGCCTGGCGTCACGGCCTGGCGGGCAGAGATCGACTTAGCCAGCGGTCAGCCGCGCCGCCGCTATAGCTTCAAGCTGCTGTGGGACGACCGCCAGATCTGGTTTACCCCGCAGGGCTTTAGCCGCTTTCCACCTGCCCGGCTGGAGCAGTTTGCCATCGACGCGCCGGATAGCGGGCCGCAGTGGGTGGCCGATCAGGTCTTCTATCAGATCCTTACCGACCGCTTTGCCCGCAGCCTGCCGCGCGAGTCCAGTCAGGATAACCTCTACTATCACCACGCCGCCGGGCAGAACATTGAGCTACGCGACTGGGATGAGCCGGTTACCGCCCACGGCGGCGGCTCGACCTTCTACGGCGGAGATCTCGACGGCATCAGTGAAAAGCTGCCGTACCTGAAAAAGCTGGGCGTCACGGCGCTCTACCTGAACCCGGTCTTTACCGCCCCCAGCGTGCATAAATACGATACCGAAGACTACCGTCACGTTGACCCGCAGTTCGGCGGCGATGGCGCACTGCTGCGCCTGCGGGAGAATACCCGTCGGGAAGGATTCCGCCTGCTGCTGGACGGCGTCTTCAACCACAGCGGCGACTCTCACGCCTGGTTTGACCGCCACAATCGCGGCACTACCGGGGCGTGCCATAATCCTACCTCGCCCTGGCGGTCGTGGTACAGCTTCTCCGCCGACGGGCGGGCGCTGGACTGGCTGGGCTACCCGAGCCTGCCGAAGCTGGACTATCAGGATCCCTCTCTGGTGGAAGAGATCTACCGGGGCGAGGACAGCATCGTGCGCCACTGGCTGAAAGCGCCGTGGAGCATGGATGGCTGGCGGCTCGACGTAGTGCATATGCTGGGGGAGGCAGGCGGGGCGCGCAATAACCTCCTGCACGTCACCGGCATCAGCCAGGCGGCAAAAGAGACCAATCCAGACGCCTACATTGTCGGAGAGCACTTTGGCGACGCCCGCCAGTGGTTGCAAGCCGATGCCGAAGACGCGGCTATGAACTACCGCGGCTTTACCTTGCCGCTGTGGGGTTTTCTGGCCAACACCGATATCTCCTACGATCCGCAGCAGCTTGATGCCCAGACCTGCGCGGCGTGGATGAACAACTACCGCGCCGGTCTGTCGCATCAGCAGCAGCTGCGCATGTTTAATCAGCTCGACAGCCATGACACCGCCCGCTTTATCTCCCTGCTGGGTAAACAGGTGGATCGCATGCCGCTGGGCGTCGTCTGGCTCTTTACCTGGCCGGGCGTGCCCTGCATCTACTACGGCGATGAGGTGGGGCTGGACGGCAACAACGATCCCTTCTGCCGTAAGCCCTTCCCGTGGGATAAAAAGCGGCAGGATCTTACCCTGCAGGCGCTCTATCAGCGCATGGCAAAACTGAGGCATAAAACCAACGCGCTGCGCTACGGCGGTTGCCAGGTGATCCACGCTGAAGGGGACGTTTTTGTCTTTATGCGGGTCTATCAGCAGCAGCGGCTGCTGGTGGCGATCAACCGGGGAGAGGCGTGCGATGTCGTCATGCCGGCGTCACCATTACTGAACGTGAAGCAGTGGCAGATCAAAGAGGGGAAGGGGGAGATTATGTCAGACACCCTGCACCTACCGGCGATCTCTGCGTCGGTCTGGCTGGGAAATTAAGGTGTTAACGCCCGGTGGCGCTATGCTTACCGGGCCTACACCTCGCTGGAGTATCGTAGGCCGGGCAAACGCAGTGCCGCCCGGCGTTAAAACGCTACAGATTAGTTAGATGCTCGCTCAAATATTTCGCGACGCCGTCCGGAGAGGCGTTCATTCCCTCTTTACCTTTTTCCCACTGGGCCGGGCACACTTCGCCATGCTCTTCATGGAACTGCAATGCGTCAACCATGCGCAGCATTTCGTCGACGTTACGTCCCAGAGGCAGATCGTTCACTACCTGATGGCGCACGATGCCTGCTTTGTCGATCAGGAAGGAGCCGCGCAGGGCCACGCCCTCGTCCGGATGCTCAATGCCGTAAGCTTTCTGCACTTCGCGTTTGATATCCGCCACCATCGCATACTTCACCGGCCCGATGCCGCCTTTCTCCACCGGGGTATTACGCCAGGCGTTATGGACAAACTCAGAGTCAAACGAGACGCCGACCACTTCGACGCCGCGCTGCTGGAACTCTTCGTAGCGTTTATCGAAGGCGATCAGCTCAGACGGGCAGACGAAGGTGAAGTCCATCGGCCAGAAGAAGAGAACGGTAGCTTTGCCTGCGGTGTGCTGTTTGAAGTTAAACTTCTCAACGATCTCACCGCTGCCTAATACCGCCGCAGCGGTGAAGTCCGGGGCCGGACGCGTGACCAGAACCATATTAAATCTCCTTTTAATAATGAGGTTATTTAGCGCAACGCGGCCAGTATAGGAGGGCGAAAAGAGAACGCAATGCTTAAAGCTGCTTATTTTGCGCCTGATCCATCATGCGCGGATAGAACTGCCAGAACTGCTGCTCCAGCGCCGGGTAGTGGGCGTCCAGATCGTGCCAGGAGTCGCGCAGGGCGTCGAGGCGAGGACGACGGTTGGCCATGCCGTTCAGCACCTGCTGAATAAACGCCATCTCGCGGTAGCGCTCCAGCCAGTTTTCCGACCACAGGTAGCTATTAAGATTGACGAACTGCGGCGGCGATACCGGCAGAATGGTGGCCACCTGGGCGCGGGCGTAGCGGACAAACTCCGTCAGCGGCCGATCGGGAGAGATCTTTGCCCAGTGGCGGGAGAGAAAGTGATCCCACATTACATCCAGCGTAATGGGCGCGACGCGGCGGGTCTCCGGGCGGAACCAGGCCTTGGCCTCACGCACCTCCGGCAGGGCGTCGGTCAGGGCATCCACGCGCCGGTGCATACGAATACCCTCTACGACCTCGTCAGGGTAGGTGCCGTCGGGATTGCCGCGCACGAAATCGGCGAGCAAATTACCCGAGAGGGAGCTTTGGGCAAGATGCGCCAAATGTAAATGAGCAAGAAAATTCATCGTCTATTCTTTATCCACAGGCGGGTAACGGTTGCAGGGAGCACGCCCCGGCACTAGACTACCCGCCTCTTAATTATGTCTTGAGTTAGCGTCATGCGTGTTGCCGATTTTTCCTTTGAACTACCTGAATCCCTGATTGCCCACTATCCGCAGCCTGAGCGTAGCAGCTGTCGTTTGCTGTCGCTTGACGGGCCGACGGGGGCGCTGACGCATGGTACTTTCACCGATCTGCTCGATAAGCTCAACCCGGGCGATCTGCTGGTGTTTAACAATACCCGCGTCATCCCGGCACGCCTGTTTGGCCGTAAAGCCAGCGGCGGCAAGATTGAAGTGCTCGTCGAACGTATGCTCGATGATAAACGTATTCTGGCACATATTCGCGCCTCTAAAGCGCCGAAGCCGGGCGCCGAGTTGCTGCTTGGCGACGATGAAAGCATTCAGGCCACCATGGTCGCACGTCACGATGCGCTGTTTGAGGTGGAGTTTAACGATGCGCGTCCGGTACTGGATATCCTCAACGCCATCGGTCATATGCCGCTGCCGCCCTATATCGACCGTCCGGATGAAGACGCCGATCGCGAGCTGTATCAGACCGTCTACAGTGAGAAGCCAGGTGCGGTTGCTGCCCCGACGGCGGGCCTGCACTTCGACGAGCCGCTGCTGGCCGCGCTGCGTGAGAAGGGCATTGAGCAGGCCTTCGTCACCTTGCATGTGGGGGCGGGTACCTTCCAGCCGGTGCGCGTCGACAGTATTGAAGACCACATCATGCACTCCGAGTATGCCGAAGTACCGCAGGAGGTGGTTGACGCCGTGCTGGCAGCGAAAGCGCGCGGTAACCGGGTGATAGCGGTAGGCACCACCTCCGTACGCTCGCTGGAGAGCGCAGCCCAGGCGGCAAAAAACGATCTCATCGAACCCTTCTTTGGCGATACGCAGATCTTTATCTACCCAGGCTATCAGTACAAGGTGATTGACGCGCTGGTGACGAACTTCCACCTGCCGGAGTCGACGCTGATTATGCTGGTGTCGGCCTTTGCCGGTTATCAGCACACCATGAACGCCTATCACGCTGCCGTAGAAGAGAAATATCGCTTTTTTAGCTACGGGGATGCGATGTTTATCACGTACAATCCTTCCGCTATTGATGAGCGTGTCGGGGAATAAGTCCGCGACACCGGTTTAAACGTCAGACTGTTTTTCTGATGCTGGAGAGTTAAGTGAAATTTGAACTTGATACCACCGACGGTCGCGCGCGTCGCGGCCGCCTGGTGTTCGATCGTGGCGTAGTTGAAACGCCTGCTTTTATGCCCGTGGGAACCTACGGCACGGTAAAAGGGATGACCCCGGAAGAGGTTGAAGCCACCGGCGCGCAGATCATCCTCGGTAACACCTTCCACCTCTGGCTGCGTCCTGGCCAGGAGATTATGAAGCTGCACGGCGATCTGCACGACTTTATGCAGTGGAAAGGGCCGATTCTCACTGACTCCGGCGGCTTCCAGGTCTTTAGCCTTGGTGATATCCGTAAAATCACCGAAGCGGGGGTGCACTTCCGCAACCCGATCAACGGCGATCCGATCTTCCTCGATCCGGAAAAATCGATGGAGATCCAGTACGATCTCGGATCCGACATCGTAATGATCTTTGACGAGTGCACGCCGTACCCTGCCGACTGGGACTACGCCAAGCGCTCAATGGAGATGTCCCTGCGCTGGGCGCAGCGCAGCCGCGATCGCTTTGACTCGCTGGAGAACAAAAACGCGCTGTTCGGTATCATTCAGGGCAGCGTTTACGAAGATTTACGCGATATCTCAGTCAAGGGTCTGGTAGAGATTGGCTTTGATGGCTACGCTGTCGGCGGTTTGGCTGTCGGTGAGCCGAAGGAAGATATGCACCGTATTCTGGAGCATGTCTGCCCGCAGATCCCGGCGGATAAACCACGTTACCTGATGGGCGTAGGGAAACCGGAAGATCTGGTCGAGGGCGTGCGTCGCGGCATCGATATGTTCGACTGCGTCATGCCGACGCGTAACGCGCGTAACGGGCATCTGTTCGTGACTGATGGCGTAGTGAAAATCCGCAACGCGAAGCACAAAAGCGACACCTCGCCGCTGGATCCTGAGTGTGATTGCTATACATGTCGCAATTATTCACGTGCTTACTTGCATCATCTTGACCGTTGCAACGAAATATTGGGCGCGCGCCTCAATACCATTCATAACCTGCGTCACTACCAGCGCTTAATGGCTGGTTTACGTAAGGCTATCGAAGAGGGTAAATTAGAGAGCTTCGTGACCGATTTCTACCAACGTCAGGGTCGACCGGTTCCACCTTTGAACGTTGATTAATTTTAATAATGAGGGAATTTAAATGAGCTTTTTTATTTCTGATGCTGTAGCGGCAACAGGTGCACCGGCGCAGGGTAGCCCGATGTCTCTGATCCTGATGCTGGTCGTATTCGGTCTGATCTTCTACTTCATGATCCTGCGCCCGCAGCAGAAACGCACTAAAGAGCACAAAAAGCTGATGGACTCCATCGCTAAAGGTGATGAAGTGCTGACCAACGGTGGTCTGGTTGGCCGCGTAACCAAAGTAGCGGAAACTGGCTACATTGCTATCGCGCTGAACGACACCACTGAAGTGGTTATCAAACGTGACTTCGTAGCTGCCGTTCTGCCGAAAGGCACCATGAAGGCGCTGTAATCTACTGTTTTCCCAAAGGGAACTGCCGTGTTAAACCGTTATCCTTTGTGGAAGTACATTATGCTGGTCGTCGTCATTGTCGTCGGCCTGCTTTACGCACTTCCCAACCTCTATGGTGAGGATCCGGCTGTTCAAATCACTGGTGCGCGCGGCGTCGCCGCCAGTGAGCAAACGCTGATCCAGGTCCAGAACACTTTACAAGAACAAAAAATCACCGCTAAGTCTGTGGCACTGGAAGAGGGCGCGATTCTTGCCCGCTTTGACTCCACCGATACGCAGCTGCGCGCCCGTGAGGCGATGATGAGCGTATTGGGCGATAAGTACGTTGTCGCACTGAACCTTGCGCCGGCCACTCCGCGCTGGCTCTCCATGCTGAAAGCGGAGCCGATGAAGCTCGGCCTCGACCTGCGTGGTGGCGTGCACTTCCTGATGGAAGTGGATATGGACACCGCGCTGGGCAAGCTCCAGGAGCAGAACATGGACAGCCTGCGCAGCGATCTGCGCGAGAAGGGCATTGCCTACACCAACGTGCGTAAAGAAGATAACTACGGCATGAGTATCGTGTTCCGCGACAGCGCGGCACGTGACGACGCCATCTCTTATCTGACCCCGCGCCACCGCGATCTGGTTATCAACACCCAGGGCGGCAACGCGCTGCGTGCGGTGATGACCGACGCGCGTCTGAGCGAAGCCCGCGAGTATGCGGTACAGCAGAACATCAACATTCTGCGTAACCGTGTTAACCAGCTGGGCGTTGCTGAGCCGCTGGTGCAGCGCCAGGGCGCTGACCGTATCGTCGTCGAGCTGCCGGGTATTCAGGATACCGCTCGCGCGAAAGAGATTCTGGGCGCGACCGCCACGCTGGAGTTCCGTCTGGTCAACACCAACGTTGACAGCTCCGCTGCTGCCTCAGGCCGCGTGCCGGGCGACTCGGAAGTGAAGCAGATGCGCGAAGGGCAGCCGGTTGTGCTGTACAAACGCGTTATTTTGACCGGGGATCACATCACCGACTCTACCTCCAGCCAGGATGAGTACAACCAGCCGCAGGTTAACATCTCGCTCGACAGCGCCGGTGGTAACATCATGTCTAACTTCACTAAGGACAACATCGGCAAGCCGATGGCGACCCTGTTCGTGGAGTACAAGGACAGCGGTAAGAAAGATGCCAACGGCCGCGCCGTGCTGGTGAAGCAGGAAGAGGTGATCAACATCGCCAATATCCAGTCTCGCCTCGGCAACAGCTTCCGCATCACCGGCATCAACAATCCGAACGAAGCGCGTCAGCTCTCGCTGCTGCTGCGTGCGGGTGCGCTGATTGCCCCAATCCAGATCGTTGAAGAGCGGACCATCGGCCCAACCCTTGGGATGCAGAACATTCAGCAGGGTCTGGAAGCCTGTCTGGCGGGCCTCGCTGCCTCCATCATCTTCATGGTCTTCTTCTATAAGAAGTTCGGCCTGATCGCGACCTCTGCGCTCATTGCCAACCTGGTGCTGATCGTCGGCGTGATGTCCCTGCTGCCAGGGGCAACCCTGACCATGCCGGGTATTGCGGGGATCGTCTTAACCCTTGCGGTAGCAGTGGATGCGAACGTACTGATTAACGAACGTATCAAAGAAGAGTTGAGCAACGGCCGTTCGGTACAGCAGGCGATCGACGAAGGTTACAAAGGTGCGTTTAGCTCCATCTTTGATGCCAACGTCACGACGCTTATCAAGGTCATCATCCTGTATGCCGTAGGCACCGGGGCAATTAAAGGCTTTGCGATTACTACCGGTATCGGTGTGGCGACGTCAATGTTTACCGCCATCGTCGGTACACGTGCCATCGTAAACCTGTTGTACGGCGGCAAACGCATCAACAAGCTGTCTATCTGAGGAGTGCGTTGTGGCACAGGAATATACTGTTGAACAATTGAACCACGGGCGTAAAGTCTATGACTTTATGCGCTGGGATTACTGGGCTTTCGGCATCTCCGGTTTTCTGCTGATCCTGTCGATTATCATCATCGGCGTGCGCGGCTTTAACTGGGGTCTCGACTTCACCGGCGGTACGGTCATTGAAATCTCGCTGGAAAAACCGGCCGATATGGACATGATGCGTGATGCGCTGCAGAAAGCAGGTTTTGAAGATCCGCTCCTGCAGAACTTTGGCAGCAGCCGTGACATCATGGTGCGCATGCCGCCAGCCGAAGGGGCCACCGGCGGCCAGGCGCTGGGCAGCAAAGTGGTGAGCGTCATTAACGAGGCCACCAGCCAGAACGCAGCGGTAAAACGCATTGAGTTCGTGGGGCCAAGCGTCGGTGCCGATCTGGCACAGAACGGGGCGATGGCGCTGCTGGTGGCGCTGATCTCTATCCTTGTCTACGTAGGCTTCCGCTTCGAGTGGCGTCTGGCGGCAGGGGTGGTTATCTCTCTGGCGCACGACGTGATCATTACCATGGGCGTGCTGTCGCTGTTCCAGATCGAAGTGGATCTGACCATCGTCGCATCGCTGATGTCGGTTATCGGCTACTCGCTGAACGACAGCATCGTGGTTTCCGACCGTATTCGTGAGAACTTCCGCAAAATCCGTCGCGGGACGCCTTACGAGATCTTTAACGTGTCGCTGACCCAGACGCTGCACCGTACCTTGATCACCTCAGGCACCACCTTAGTCGTGATCCTGATGCTCTACCTCTTCGGTGGCGCAATGTTGCAAGGCTTCTCGCTGACCATGCTGATCGGTGTTTCCATCGGTACGGCATCGTCCATCTACGTGGCCTCGGCGCTGGCGCTGAAGCTTGGGATGAAGCGTGAGCATCTGCTGCAGCAGAAGGTAGAGAAGGAAGGGGCGGATCAGCCGTCGATTCTGCCGTAATCAGGCTCTGCCAACAAAAAAGCCAGCAATTAAGCTGGCTTTTTTTATGCCTGACGCCGGATGGCGCTGCGCTTATCCGGCCTACGTTTCGTGCTGTCCGTAGGCCCGGCAAGTTTAGAAGTTGTAACCTGCGACCAGGTAACCACCCCAGCCGGTAGAGCGGACGTTGAAGTTGCCGCTGCCGAAGTTCAGGCTGGCGTCGTCGTTCCACTGGCCGCCGTTGTGCCAGTAACGCGCCACCACCGAGTAGTGCCAGTGATCGTAGTTCAGGGCCAGAATGTGGCTGGAGGCGATAGAGTCGTTGGTACGTGCCTGCTTGCCGTTCAGATCGCGGAAATCTTTGTCGCCCAGATCGGAGCCCCAGTCAAAGTTGGTGAAGCCGATATAGCTCAGCTGGCCGCCCCACAGCTGGGTGATCGGTACAAAGTATTTCACCTTGAAGCGGTAGCCATCCCACTCGTTCTCGTTCGCTGCTTCGTAGTTCTGCCACTGGTATTTGGCATAGACGTTCAGAGAGAGGCTCATCGGCAGGCCGGTATCGATATCCGTACCCAGACCCATGTACCAGGTGCTCTGGCGGCCCGCTTTGTTGCGGCCCATGTCGTAGATGTAGTTGTTCGCGAAGTACCACTCTTTGAACGGACCAAATGCCAGGCTGGTGTCGGTCAGCTTGTCGATAGAGAAGCGCGGTTCAATCTCCATAAACAGCGGAGAGCCGTGGTTCCAGATACCCTGCGCGGTGCTGTTACCGCCGAAGAATACCGGCGCATCCATATAGCCATAGAAGTCAAACCACTCTTTCTTGGCGAACGCTTCGTACTCCAGATAGGTATCGTTACGGATGGTCGGTCCGAAACGGGTGTGGTAGCTGCCTACGACGTTAACGCTCTGATGCCACCAGTCGGAGACGAACTCGCTGTTGCTGGTTTCAGCCGCATTCACGGCGAAGGTGGAGGAGAGCGCGAGTGCCGCACCGGCGATGAGTAATGTTTTTTTCATATGTATGCCACTGTTTAAAGTCCCTTACGGGATCGAAAGGACGCGATTAACGCGTTTCTAAATGTTTCGTGTTTCTGCGGGCCTATTATAAGTTCCGTTGCTCACAAAAATCTGTCTTGTTTCACATATCTATCATTCACGTAATCGATTGCGTTCACGTTTGCGTAGATAAAACGGGGCGATTGTACTGGCATTCCGGGTTATTGCCAATATTTGGGGTTTGTAAGCGGCGGTAAAAAGGCGTGATAAAAGTGAAGGGCGGCAAAGCGCCCTTAACGAGAGGTAAGCGAAGCGCTACTGCACATTGGCAGGCTGAATATCATGGATACGGATAAAACCAAGCTGCTCAGGCGTGATGCCGTTGAGCTGTAACGGGACGCTGACGTCGCTCGGCGCAAGGGTGCTGGCCGGAGCGCTGATCAGCTGGTTCTGCACGTTAACTTCCTGGTAGTTCTCCGTCGTCCCCTGAATCTGTCCCCACTCGACCGTGCCGCTAAAGGCTGGCAGCGGCGTATTCGACTCACCCTGAATAAGCAGCGTCAGGCGCGTTCCGCCTGCGTTAGGGGCGATATCCTTCAGCGACATGCGCAGCATACCGAGCTGGCTGTTTAACCGCGCCGGAGTATTCGCCCCTGGCAGTAGATAGACGCCGCTATCAGACTTGGCGTTCAGGCTGTTCTGCTGGGTGATTTTCACCGTCTCCTGGTTGAGCTTGCTCATCTCTTTATTGAGCGTACTCACGCTCTGGTGCAGCTGGCGTACTTCGCTCTGCTGGGCGCAGGCGCTAAGGGTAAACAGGCTCCCCAGCAGGGCGAGCTTCAGATAACGTCTTGTCATGATAACGGTTTCCTTAAACGTTTTATTGCCTGTAAGGGTAGATCGTTCAGACACGCTTGCCATCGATCCTTTATCCCAAAAGTGCTGATGCCTTTGTTGTCGCGGCATATCGGGTTAAAATAGATTTCAGTTAATATTATCTTCAGGACGCCGTATGCATTGCCCATTCTGTTTCGCCGTGGATACCAAAGTAATTGACTCTCGCCTGGTGGGCGAAGGCTCCTCCGTTCGCCGCCGCCGCCAGTGCCTGGTGTGCAACGAGCGCTTTACAACCTTCGAAGTGGCAGAGCTGGTGATGCCGCGCGTAGTGAAGAGCAACGAAGTCCGCGAGCCGTTTAACGAAGACAAACTACGCAGCGGCATGCTCAAAGCGCTGGAGAAACGCCCGGTCAGCGCTGACGACGTCGAGATGGCGCTTAACCATATTAAATCCCAGCTGCGGGCCACCGGTGAACGCGAGATCCCCAGCAAAATGATTGGCAACCTGGTGATGGAGCAGCTCAAGAAGCTCGATAAAGTGGCCTATATCCGCTTTGCCTCCGTCTACCGCAGCTTTGAAGATATCCGCGAATTCGGCGAAGAGATCGCCCGCTTACAGGACTAGGCTCATGCAGGACGACAAGCAGGACGAGATCTACATGGCCCGCGCGCTGAAGCTGGCGCAGCGGGGGCGTTACACCACCCATCCTAATCCAAACGTGGGCTGCGTCATTGTGAAAAATGGCGAAATCGTCGGGGAGGGGTTCCACTTCCGCGCCGGGGAGCCGCATGCCGAGGTGCACGCCCTGCGCATGGCGGGGGATCGCGCTCGTGGTGCCACTGCCTACGTGACGCTGGAGCCGTGCAGCCACCACGGCCGCACGCCTCCCTGCTGCGAAGCATTAATTGATGCCGGCGTTGCCCGCGTGGTTGCGTCGATGCAGGATCCCAACCCGCAGGTGGCGGGGCGGGGGCTGTACCGTCTCTCTCAGGAGGGGATCGAGGTCAGCCACGGCATGATGATGAGCGAAGCGGAGCGGCTTAACCGCGGCTTTCTCAAGCGCATGCGCACCGGCTTCCCGTATATTCAGCTTAAGCTTGGCGCATCGCTGGACGGGCGTACGGCGATGGCGAACGGCGAGAGCCAATGGATCACCTCGCCTGAGGCGCGCCGGGACGTTCAGCGCCTGCGCGCCCAGAGCCACGCGATATTAACCAGCAGCGCCACGGTGCTGGCGGACGATCCGGCCCTGACCGTACGCTGGGATGAGCTGGGTGCCGATACCCAGGCGCGCTATTCCGAGGCCGATTTGCGTCAGCCGGTGCGTATCGTCGTCGACAGCCAGAATCGCGTGACGCCGGAGCAGCGCCTTGTTCAGCAGCCAGGCGAAACCTGGTTTGCCCGTACCCGCGCTGACGATCGCCCCTGGCCGGACGGGGTGCGCCAGATTCTGGTTCCCGAACACAACGGCCATCTCGATCTGGTCTCGCTGATGATGCTGCTGGGACGCGAGCAGATTAACAGCATCTGGGTAGAGGCGGGCGCGCAGATGGCCGGCGCGCTGCTGCAGGCCGGGCTGGTGGACGAGCTGATCGTCTATCTGGCACCGAAGCTGTTAGGCAGCGAGGCGCGTGGTCTCTGCGTTCTGCCGGGGCTTGAGAGCCTGGCGGCCGCGCCGCAGCTAAAATTCACTGAAATACGTCAGGTAGGCCCGGATCTGTGCCTGCATCTGACCCCCGCGTAGTGCGCTCGTAAAAGGGAAGCAGTGCGTAAAATAGTATGATAAAATCCGCCCCCCTGCGGGGGCTATATGAGAACCCTAAGGTAAGTTTATGAACATTATTGAAGCTACTGTTGCTGCCCCGGACGCTCGCGTCGCCATCACCATTGCGCGTTTCAACAACTTCATCAACGACAGCCTGCTGGAAGGTGCTATCGACGCCCTGAAGCGTATCGGCCAGGTTAAAGATGAAAACATCACCGTTGTTTGGGTTCCAGGTGCTTATGAGCTGCCTCTGGCGGCGGGCGCGCTGGCAAAAGCCGGTAAATACGATGCGATTATTGCGCTCGGCACGGTGATCCGTGGCGGTACGGCACACTTCGAATACGTGGCGGGCGGCGCAAGCAACGGCCTGGCGCACGTTGCCCAGGAGAGCGCCATTCCGGTAGCCTTTGGTGTGCTCACCACTGAAAGTATTGAACAAGCCATCGAACGCGCTGGCACGAAAGCGGGTAACAAGGGTGCTGAAGCAGCACTGACCGCGCTTGAAATGATTAATGTATTGAAAGCCATCCAAGGCTGATTTTTGTAAGGGGAATTCCGTGAAACCTGCTGCTCGTCGCCGCGCCCGTGAGTGTGCCGTTCAGGCGCTTTACTCCTGGCAGTTGTCCCAGAACGACATCGCCGATGTTGAATACCAGTTCCTGGCGGAACAGGATGTCAAAGACGTTGACATCGCTTACTTCCGCGAGCTGCTGTCCGGGGTGGCGACTAACAGCGCATATCTCGACGGCCTGATGAAGCCCTATCTGTCCCGCCTGCTTGAAGAGCTGGGCCAGGTTGAGAAAGCGGTACTGCGTATCGCGCTGTTCGAACTCTCCAAACGTGATGACGTGCCGTACAAGGTTGCCATCAACGAAGCCATTGAACTGGCGAAGACGTTTGGCGCAGAGGACAGCCACAAGTTTGTGAATGGCGTGCTGGATAAAGCCGCACCCGCGATCCGCCCCCACAAAAAGTAATCTCAAGGCCGGTACGGCGGAGCGCAGTTGCCGCTTCGCCCGGCCTTACACATCTATTCTGCTGAGGCATAGCGTATGGCATGCGGCGAATTCTCCCTTATTGCCCGTTATTTTAACCGTGTCAGACGCGCGCGCCTGGATGTCGAAACCGGCATCGGCGATGACTGCGCGCTGCTGAACATTCCGGAAAAACAGACGCTGGCAATCAGTACCGATACGCTGGTATCGGGCATTCACTTTCTGCCGGATATCGATCCTGCCGACCTGGCTTATAAAGCGCTGGCGGTTAACCTAAGCGATCTGGCAGCAATGGGCGCTGACCCGGCGTGGCTGACCCTTGCATTGACCCTGCCGGAGGTCGATGAACCCTGGCTGAAAGCGTTTAGCGACAGCCTGTTCGAGCAGCTTAGCTACTATGATATGCAGCTCATCGGCGGGGACACAACCCGCGGGCCGCTCTCTATGACGCTGGGTATTCATGGCTACGTTCCCGTGGGCCGGGCGCTGAAGCGTTCAGGTGCGAAGCCGGGAGACTGGATCTACGTCACCGGCACGCCAGGGGACAGCGCTGCCGGGCTGGCGATCCTCCAGGATCGTTTGCAGGTAAAGGATCCTAAAGACGCCGACTGGCTGGTCAAACGCCACCTGCGCCCGACGCCGCGTATTTTACATGGTCAGGCGCTGCGCGATCTGGCTAACGCAGCTATCGATCTCTCTGACGGGCTGATCTCCGATCTGGGACACATTTTGCAGGCCAGCGAGTGCGGGGCGATTATCGACGTTGATGCATTGCCATACTCTGAGGCGCTGCGTCGCCACGTGGAGCCGGAGCAGGCCATGCGCTGGGCGCTGGGCGGCGGCGAGGATTACGAACTCTGCTTCACCGTGCCCGAGCTTAACCGCGGCGCGCTGGAGGTGGCGATTGGTCAGCTTGGTATTCCCTATACCTGCATCGGGCAGATGAGCGCCGATGTCGACGGCATCAGCTTTACCCGCGAGGGCAGGGAAGTGACTTTTGACTGGAAAGGATATGACCATTTTGCCGCGCACTAAAGATATCGCCAAAAGTCGCCTGAATTTGCGCAACCCGTGGCACCTGCTGGCTACCGGGTTTGGCAGCGGCCTGAGTCCCGTGGTTCCTGGAACCATGGGCTCACTGGCGGCGATCCCGTTCTGGTATCTGATGACCTTCCTGCCGTGGCAGCTCTACTCCATGGTGGTGATGCTCTCTATCTGTATTGGCGTCTATCTGTGTCACCAGACGGCAAAAGATATGGGCGTGCACGATCATGGCAGCATCGTCTGGGATGAGTTTATCGGCATGTGGATCACCCTGATGGCGCTGCCCACCAACGACTGGCAGTGGGTGGCCGCCGGGTTTGTGCTGTTCCGCATCTTTGATATGTGGAAGCCCTGGCCGATCCGCTGGTTTGACCGCAACGTGCATGGTGGAATGGGTATCATCGTCGATGATATCGTCGCCGGGATCGTGGCGGCGGGGATCCTCTACGTTCTCGGCCATCACTGGCCCATTGGTATCCTTTAGCCTCGTAAAATGCCGGATGGCGGCGGCAACGCCTTATCCGGCCTACGTGTTCCAGACTAACCGAACCTATTTGAATCCGACGACTGGATGCTGCTTGTATGGCGTCTCCAGCTCGGCAATCTGCTCTGGCGTCAGGGTGAGCTCTACCGCCTGGATCAGGTCTTCAAGCTGCTCTTCCCGCGAGGCGCCGATAATCGGGGCGGCCACGCCGGGCTTGCTCAGCAGCCAGGCAATCGCCACCTGCGCCCGGGTCGCGCCGGTCTCTTCCGCTATTGCCGCCAGCCGCTCGGCAATCTGTGTATCCCCAGCGTCGCTCTCGTTATAGAGGGTTTTACCGAACTCATCCGACACCGAGCGGGCGGTGGTTTCCCCCCACGGGCGGGTCAGGCGGCCGCGCGCCAGCGGGCTCCACGGGATCACCGCCACGCCTTCCCGGTAGCAGAGCGGCAGCATTTCGCGCTCCTCTTCACGGTAGATAAGGTTATAGTGGTTCTGCATAGTGACGAAGCGCGCCCAGCCGTTTTGATCCTGAAGCGCCAGCGCCTGGGCGAACTGTGAGGCGTGCATAGACGATGCGCCGATGTAGCGCGCCTTACCAGCTTTCACGACCTCGTCCAGCGCCGCCAGCGTCTCTTCGATAGGGGTGTTATAGTCCCAGCGGTGGATCTGCAGCAGGTCAACATACTCCATGCCAAGGCGGCGCAGGCTGTCATCAATGGAGCGCAGAATTTGCGGACGGGAGAGTCCTTCCGGCAGATCGCCAACCTGATGGTAGACCTTGGTTGCTACCACCACCTCTTCACGACGAGCAAAATCCTTTAGCGCCCGGCCGACTATCTCTTCGCTGCTGCCGTCGGAGTAGCTGTTTGCGGTATCGAAAAAGTTGATGCCGCCTTCAAGGGCGTGCTTGATGATGAGGCGGCTGCTCTCTTCTGGCAGGGTCCAGGCGTGATTGCCCCGGTCCGGTTCGCCAAAGGTCATGCAGCCAAGACAAAGACGGGAAACCTTAAGATCCGTTGTTCCTAACGTGTTGTATTGCATGGTTCCACTCCTGCATAAGGGTACAAGTACCCTTAAGCATAGCAGGAGCGGAACCGGAGGCTCAGGCCAGCCAGGTCTGAATTTTTGCGGTAATACCGGCGGCGTCGAGACCCAGCTCGATCCGCGCCTCCTCCTGGGTGCCCTGCGGAATAAAGTAGTCCGGCAGGCCGAGGTTGAGAACCGGAACCGGTTTGCGGTTAGCCATCAGCACTTCATTTACGCCGCTGCCCGCGCCGCCAATAATGGCGTTCTCCTCCAGGGTGACCAGCGACGCGTGGGTCGCAGCCAGCTCGAGGATCAGCGCCTCATCGAGGGGCTTCACAAAACGCATATCCACCAGCGTGGCGTTCAGCGTCTCGGCGGCTTTTTCCGCCTCTGGCAGCAGAGTGCCGAAGTTGAGGATCGCAACCTCTTCACCCTGGCGTTTCACCACCCCTTTACCAATAGGCAGCTCGGCCAGCGGCTCAAGGGCGACGCCCACGGCGTTGCCGCGCGGGTAGCGGACGGCGCTCGGGCCTTCGCTGTAGTGGTAGCCGGTGTAGAGCATCTGGCGGCACTCGTTTTCGTCACTCGGGGTCATGATCACCATCTCCGGCACGCAGCGCAGGAAGGAGATATCAAATGCTCCCTGGTGCGTCTGCCCGTCGGCGCCGACAATTCCCGCCCGGTCGATAGCAAACAGCACCGGCAGCTTCTGGATCGCCACGTCGTGGATCACCTGATCGTAGGCACGCTGCAGGAAGGTGGAGTAGATCGCCACCACCGGCTTGTAGCCGCCGATCGCCAGCCCGGCGGCGAAGGTCACCGCGTGCTGCTCAGCAATCGCTACGTCAAAGTACTGCTGCGGATATTTGCGGGAGAACTCCACCATGCCGGAGCCTTCGCGCATAGCAGGCGTAACCGCCATCAGCTTGTTATCTTTCGCCGCCGTCTCGCACAGCCAGTCGCCGAAAATTTTTGAGTAGGAGGGCATACCGCCGCTGCTTTTTGGCAGCGTGCCCTTGGCCGGATCGAATTTCGGTACGGCGTGGAAGGTGATTGGATCCTTTTCGGCTGGCTCGTAGCCGCGCCCTTTCTTGGTCATGATGTGCAGGAACTGCGGACCTTTCAGGCCGCGCATATTCTTCAGCGTCGTGACCAGGCCCAGCACGTCATGGCCATCAACCGGCCCGATGTAGTTAAAGCCCAGCTCTTCAAACAGCGTGCCGGGTACGACCATGCCCTTGATATGCTCTTCGGTGCGTTTCAGCAGCTCTTTGATCGGCGGCACATTAGAGAAGACCCGCTTTCCGCCCTCGCGCAGGGTCGAGTAGAGCTTGCCCGAGAGCAGCTGCGCCAGGTGGTTATTCAGCGCGCCGACGTTCTCGGAGATCGACATTTCGTTGTCGTTAAGGATCACCAGCATATCCGGCTTGATGTCACCGGCGTGGTTCATCGCCTCGAACGCCATACCGGCGGTGATCGCGCCGTCACCGATTACGCAGACGGTGCGGCGCTGTTTACCCTCTTTCTCCGCTGCCACCGCGATGCCGATCCCGGCGCTGATAGAGGTAGAGGAGTGGCCGACGCTCAGTACGTCATACTCGCTCTCGCCGCGCCACGGGAAGGGGTGCAGGCCGCCTTTCTGACGAATGGTATCGATGCGATCCCGACGGCCGGTCAGGATTTTGTGCGGATAAGCCTGATGACCTACGTCCCAGATAAGCTGATCGAACGGCGTATTGTAGACATAGTGCAGTGCCACGGTCAGCTCAACCGTGCCAAGCCCGGAGGCGAAGTGGCCGCTGGAGCGGCTCACGCTGTCGAGAAGATAGCGGCGCAGCTCGTCGCAAAGCTTCGGCAGGCTCTCTTTGGGCAGCAGGCGCAGATCCTGGGTGGCGTTAACCAGCGCCAGGGTCGGGTATTTGGCAGTATCAAAACTCATCAGAGACTCATTGTTGTTTATTTATCACGCTGAATTATAAAGTCGGCCAGCGCTTCAAGGGTCGAGGTGTCCAGAGAGTAGGCGGCCAGCTGCGCTAACGCGCTGCGGGCGTCGTCAATCAGGTCACGGGCTTTCGTCTGGGCTTGCTCAAGGCCCAGCAGTGCAGGATAGGTGCTTTTACCCAGTTGCTGATCGGCCCCCTGACGTTTGCCGAGAGTTGCAGTATCACCCACCACATCCAGAATGTCATCCTGTACCTGGAAGGCCAGACCGATAGATTCAGCATATCGATCGAGAATGGGCAGCACCTCGCGTCCTTTCTCGCCTGCGCTTAATGCGCCAATGCGTACCGCCGCGCGGATCAGCGCGCCGGTTTTATGGCGGTGGATACGCTCCAGCTCGACAAGCTGAACCTGTTTGCCTTCGGCTTCCAGATCCAGCGCCTGTCCGCCGCACATGCCTGCAACGCCGCTGGCCTGTGCCAGCTCGGCAACCATCGCCAGCCGATCGCGATCGGCGACTTCCGGCATCGGCGCATCGGCGAGAATAGAGAACGCCAGCGTTTGCAGAGCGTCCCCGGCCAGAATCGCGCTGGCCTCGCCATATTTAATATGGCAGGTGGGCTGGCCCCGGCGCAGATCGTCATCGTCCATCGCCGGCAGATCGTCATGGATCAGGGAGTAGGCGTGAATGCACTCCACGGCGGCGGCAGGCGCATCCAGGGTTTGGGCGCTGACGCCAAACATGCTGCCCGTCGCATAGACCAGAAACGGCCGCAGGCGTTTGCCACCTAATAGTGCGCCATAGTTCATAGCCTCAACCAGAGGAGTGTTCTGAAAGGGCAGGGGGGCGATGAAACGCCGCAGGGCAGCGTTGGCCTGTTCGACGCAGATCTCTAATTGTTCTGTAAAATCCATATTACTCGGCGTCCGGGGTAAAGGGGGTGAGCGGGGCCTCTTCCTGTTCTGAGAGCAGGATCTGCACGCGCTGCTCCGCCTGCTGTAGCTTGGTCTGCCCCTGACGTGCCAGCTGCACGCCGCGTTCGAATTCGCTCAGGGCCTCTTCAAGAGGCAGATCGCCACTCTCAAGACGGGTCACTATCTGTTCCAGCTCGGTAAGCGCCGTTTCAAAGCTGGCCGGTGCGTCGTTTTTCTTTGCCATAAGGATGTCTGACTCTCGTTTTATTCATCTGCGCTATGGTAGCGAAGTCGTGCCGCGTATTAAATAACGCGCAATGGTCATGCGGTGTGCAAGGTCGACCTCGATGGTGGTATACTTGCGCGCCTGGATGCAGCCGCGGTTAGGGGCTGCTGTATTAATCCCCCACAAGTCCACTATGCGACTTGCCAAAGAACCTTTGCCGCCATGAAGTTTATCATTAAATTGTTCCCGGAAATCACCATCAAAAGCCAATCCGTGCGTTTGCGCTTTATTAAAATTTTAACCGGAAACATTCGTAACGTTCTGAAGTACCATGACGAAGAGATTAAAGTTGTTCGTCACTGGGACCACGTGGAAGTCCGAACCAAAGACGAGACCCTGCGTCCTGCAATCCGCGATGCGCTGACCCGTATTCCCGGTATCCACCATATTCTGGAGGTAGAAGATGTCCCTTATACCTCCCTGCATGACATCTTCGAGAAAGCGCTGGCGCAGTATCGCGAGCAGTTAGAGGGTAAAACCTTCTGCGTGCGCGTGAAACGTCGCGGTAAACATGAGTTTAGCTCTATTGAGGTAGAACGCTACGTCGGTGGTGGCCTGAATCAGCATATTGAGAGCGCCCGCGTAAAATTGACCCATCCGGATTACACGGTACATCTGGAGATTGAAGACGATCGCCTGCTGCTGATCACCAACCGCTCGGAAGGCATCGGCGGTTTCCCTATCGGTACCCAGGAGGACGTCCTGTCGCTGATCTCCGGTGGCTTTGACTCCAGCGTCTCCAGCTATATGCTGATGCGCCGCGGCTGCCGCGTGCACTACTGCTTCTTTAACCTCGGCGGCGCGGCTCATGAGATCGGCGTGCGTCAGGTAGCCCACTACCTGTGGAACCGCTTCGGCAGCTCGCACCGGGTACGCTTTGTGGCGATCAACTTTGAGCCGGTGGTTGGCGAGATCCTCGAAAAAGTAGACGACGGCCAGATGGGCGTGGTGCTGAAGCGCATGATGGTGCGTGCCGCCTCGAAGGTCGCCGAGCGCTACGGCGTGCAGGCCCTGGTCACCGGCGAAGCGCTGGGCCAGGTCTCCAGCCAGACCCTGACCAACCTGCGCCTGATCGATAACGTCTCCGATACGCTGATCCTGCGTCCGCTGATCTCCCACGATAAAGAGCACATTATCGACGTGGCTCGGGCGATCGGTACGGAAGACTTCTCCCGTACCATGCCAGAGTACTGCGGCGTGATCTCCAAAAGCCCGACGGTAAAAGCGGTGAAGGCGAAGATCGAAGCCGAAGAGCAGAATTTCGACTTTGCGATCCTCGATCGGGTAGTGGAAGAGGCGACTAACGTCGACATCCGCGAGATCGCTCAGCAGGCCGAGCAGGAGGTGGTTGAGGTTGAGACCGTGACCGGCTTTGGGCCGAACGACGTCCTGCTGGATATTCGTTCCCCGGACGATCAGGAGAGCAATCCGCTGGTGGTCGAGGGAATCGATGTGGTGACGCTGCCGTTCTACAAGCTGAGCACCAAGTTTGGCGATCTCGATCGGAACAAAACCTGGCTGCTGTGGTGCGAGCGTGGGGTGATGAGCCGCCTGCAGGCGCTCTACCTGCACGAGCAGGGCTTCACCAACGTGAAGGTGTACCGCCCATAAGAAAACGCCCGGCGGCGCAGGCTTGCCGGGCCTACAAAGTGCATAATGTAGGCCGGGTCAGGCGAAGCCGCCACCCGGCGTTTTATTGCTTACGCTTCGTAAAAGTTATAGATCCCCGCCGCCATCACCAGCTGCGACGCTACCTCATGCGCTTTTTCGCGCCCGACCAGCAGGTCAATAATCTTCAGTGCAAAATCGATCGACGTTCCCGGCCCCTGGCTGGTGAGCAGATTCACCCGTGGATCCCAGACCACGCGCTTATCCTGCCACTGCTCCTCGGGAATGCGATCCTTCAGCGCCGGAAAGCCGGTCATGTTGCCGATAGGGAAGATATTGTGCGGTACCAGCACGGTGCCTGCCGCCGCGCAGATAGCCGCCACGATCCGGCCCGAGCGGTGAAACTGTTTTACCGTCTCGACCAGCAGGGGACTGTCACGAAAGCACTCTGCGCCCTTAACGCCGCCGGGCAGAACAATCACGTCATAGTCGCCGTCGGCAACCTCTACCAGCGGGGCGTCGGCCAGCAGCTTAACGCCCCGGGAGCAGGTCACGGTCAGATTGCCATCGCTGGCGACGCTGGCGGTGGTGACCTTAATGCCGCCGCGGACCAGCAGGTCAATGGTGGTGACCGCTTCGGTCTCTTCGCTACCAGGGGCGAGGCATATCAGTGCCGATGCGCTCATACTCACTCTCCTTACGTTTAATCTGTTCATAGAGCCGGGTATTTTCCGGTACCGCAATGCCGTGAGCGCGGGCGCGCCGGAGCAGATAGCCGGTAATGTAATCCGCTTCGGTACGGCGCTGGGCGCGGACATCCTGTAGCATAGATGAGATGTTTTCTGCTGTATTTTCAATAACCTGATTAACATAATACAGCAGGTCATCCGCCGAGGTATGGTGTCCTTCACGCTCCATCACCGCGGCAACCTCATTACAGATGGTCTCTGTCAGAGCCGGGTGCGCCAGAAGCTCGCCGTTAGGGCAGTTCCACAGGGCCGTCAGCGGGTTAATCACGCAGTTCACCGCCAGCTTGCGCCACAGCTGTGGACGGATGGTGTTGTGCCAGGCAACGTCCGGCAACACCTCCTGCAATGTATCTGCCAGATAGCTGTAGTCGCCGTCCTGCTGCCGGGCAGGGCCAATATGCGTGGTGCCGCTGGCAACGTGAATGATGATGTTACCGTCCCGGCGGGCAGCGTGGGTAGTGATGCCCATTAGCAGCGGATGAGGGATGGTTTTTAGCTCCTCCACCGTGCCCATGCCATTGTGAATCAGCAGCACTGGTGTGGTAACAGGTAAAACTGAGGTCAGGCTTTTTACTGCATCAGAGACCTGCCACGCCTTGAGCGTCACCAACAGCAGATCGCTCTGGGCCAGGAAGTCGGGATCGTTTGCCGTCAGGGATTCGTTGAACACGCTGCCGTCTTCGTCGATGACGTTAACGCTGCAGTAGGGCTGGGGCACTCGTAGCCAGCCCTGCACCTCATGGCCACGCTTGCACAGTGCAGCCAGCCACAGTTGCCCCAATGCTCCGCATCCAAGCACGGTTATTTTCATTGTTCCTCCTCACCTGCAACAGCGCCAGGTGGCGATGCGTTAATTATAGCGCTGTCAGCTAAGCTTCTCGTTATGTCCGGTTGCGGGTATTATGCATCGCAACAAAAGTGAAAGGAGAAGAAAAGATGCCATCTTTCGATATTGTTTCTGAAGTTGACCTTCAGGAAGTGCGTAACGGCGTAGACAATGCCAG
Organism: Pseudescherichia sp.; assembly: GCF_031979925.1. Taxonomy (GTDB): domain Bacteria; phylum Pseudomonadota; class Gammaproteobacteria; order Enterobacterales; family Enterobacteriaceae; genus Pseudescherichia. The sequence goes on from NZ_DALZFB010000003.1 coordinate 94,418, forward strand.
CCGTGAAGTGGAATCACGCTTCGATTTTCGTGGCGTAGAGGCAACGTTTGAGCTGAACGATGCCAATAAGACCATCAAGGTACTGAGCGAATCTGATTTCCAGGTTAATCAGCTGCTGGATATCCTTCGTGCCAAGCTGCTGAAGCGCGGCATTGAGGGCACCTCTCTCGATGTGCCGGAAGAGTTTGTACACAGCGGTAAAACCTGGTTTGTGGAAGCCAAGCTGAAGCAGGGGATTGAGAGCGCGGTACAGAAGAAGATTGTTAAGCTCATCAAGGACAGCAAGCTGAAAGTGCAGGCGCAGATTCAGGGTGAGGAGATCCGCGTAACCGGTAAATCCCGCGACGATCTGCAGTCGGTAATGGCGCTGGTGCGCGGCGGTGACCTGGGGCAGCCGTTCCAGTTCAAAAACTTCCGTGACTAAGTAGCCTGATGCCGGGTGGCGCTAGCGCTTACCCGGCCTACGGTTCGTGCCCTTGTAGGCCCGGCAAGCAGAGCGCCGCCGGGCTTTTTTATGCTCTGAGTGCCTGCTCAACCTCAAAGCGATTTGTCACTTTGCTGTCGATTTTCACGTAGGCGCTGCGCTCTTCCGGGATGATCAGCACCTCGCTAACGCCTGCTTTGCTCTCCAGCTGCTGCTTAAGCGTATCGGTAATCACCACATCGTCCGGGATCTCCACGCGCAGGCTGCTGACGTAGGGCGGCTCCTGCATGGTGCTGGCCACCAGCAGCCAGACGGTGGCCAGTAGCGCTCCCGCCAGGAATACTGTCTGGGAGTCGAACAGTCCGTCAACCCAGCCCCCCAGCGAGCCACCGATGGCTACGCCGATAAACTGGCTGGTGGAGTAGATACCCATCGCCGTGCCCTTATAGCCAGCCGGCGCCTCTTTGCTGATCAGCGAGGGGAGGAGGGCCTCCATCAGGTTAAACGCCAGGAAGAAGAGCTGCACGCCGGCCACCAGCTCCCAGAAGTGCGGCCCGGCACCCCAGAGCACAATTTCGGCAATCAGCAGGACGATAACGCAGAAGATGAAGACCCGCTTCATATGGCGCTTCACTTCGGCGTAGATAATAAACGGCACCACGCTGACGAAGGAGATAAGCATCGTAGCGAGGTAAATTTTCCAGTGCTCCGCCGCCGGGAAGCCGGCGGCTTCCATCTGCCCCGGCAGGGCAACGAAGGTGGACATCAGCAGGATATGCAGGCACATGATACCGAAGTTAAGTTTCAGCAGCGGCGGGCTGGCGATCACTTTGCTAAAGCAGCCTTTTACCATCCCCGATTCACGATTCAGCACGTGATTTTTACTGTCAGGAACCACCCACAGCGTCAGAATGATGCCCGCCGTGGCCAGGCCAGCAATCATCCAGAACAGAGCATGCAGGCCCAGGCGATGGGTAATGATGGGACCAAGCACCATGGCAATAGCAAAGGTGATGCCGAAGCTGACGCCAATAAAGGCCATCGCCTTGGTGCGGTTCTGTTCGCGGGTTAAATCTGAGAGCAGGGCCATAACCGCGGCAGCGATCGCCCCCGAGCCTTGCAGGGCGCGACCAAGAATAATGCCCCAGATCGAATCCGAGAGGGCGGCAATGATGCTGCCAATGACAAAAATCACGAGCCCGCCGACGATCAGCGGCTTACGGCCGATGCGATCCGACAGCAGGCCGAAGGGGATCTGGAATATTGCCTGTGCCAGGCCGTAAATACCAATGGCGAAGCCGATCAGCGCTTCGCTTGCCCCCTGTAGCGCCATGCCATAGGTGGTCAGAACGGGCAGGACCATAAACATGCCGAGCATACGCAGCGAGAATACTGTCCCTAAACCCCAGGTGGCGCGTAGCTCGCCCGGCGTCATTTTATAGTCGTTCATTACTACCTCAATCAAAAAACCGGACACAGTATAGTGCAGGGGAGGGCGGGGCGGATTATCCCGTGATGCGCAAAGCGTGGAATATAGTACATCAATGAGTTATTGATTTAATAAATAAAAAAGGGCGCCTAAGCACCCTTTTTGTAACATCTTTTTTAAATTACCAGACGTAGGTCAACAGGTTATGCGAGTCGGGAACCATAAAGTCCACGGACATCATCACCGAGAGGGAAGTGATCGCGACGATAGAGAACACGAACAGCTTACGCGCCCATACTCTGTCATCTTCGACCTTATAACCCTTCAGCGCCATACCCAGCCACCAGACGCTAACTGCGGCAGCCACCACCAGATATTTGTATCCGGCGTAGCCGCCCAGCGAGAGCATCAGAGTCGCTACGGCAAAGGCGATGATGTAGAGCGTAATGTGGTTCTTCGCAACCGAGATCCCTTTCACCACCGGCAGTACCGGGATGTTCGCCGCCTGATAATCCTTGAAGCGGAAAATCGCGATGGCATAGGAGTGCGGCATCTGCCACAGGCTAAAGATAGCCAGCAGGATCAGTGCACCGCTGTCGAAATCACCGGTTACTGCGCAGTAGCCAATCACCGGCGGCGCAGCGCCGGAGAGAGAGCCAATCAGCGTGCCATAGACGGAGTGGCGTTTCATGTACAGGCTATAGACGCCGACATAAACCACAAACCCCATCACCCCCAGCCAGCAGGCCAGTGGGTTAGCACCAAACCACAGCAGCATAAAGCCAGCAATACCCAACAAGGTGGCGTACACCAGCGAAATTTTCGGGGAAATCAGGCCTTTGACCAGCACCCGGTTCTTCGTACGCTCCATTTTACGGTCAATGTCACGGTCGATGTAGTTGTTAAATACACAACCCGATGCCACCACCAGCGACACCCCGATCAGCGTATAGGCGAAGAGGGGATAGTCGATGCTGCCCTTGGAGGCCAGCAGGAACCCCCCGATCACGGAGATCAGGTTGCCGAAAATGATGCCTGGTTTCGTTACTTGCAGGTATTGCTTAAACATCATACTCGCCGCTCTTAGTGAACCATCATGTTGTAATTCAGGTTCCACATAATCCAGATTGAGCCTACCACCAGAATGGCGATGATCAGCACGGTAAAGACAAAGGCCACCAGGTTCCAACGCTCTTCAGAGGAGTTGTTCATGTGCAGGAAGCACACCAGGTGAACCAGAATCTGTACCACTGCTGTCACCAGCACGACGCCAAGAATGGTGCCGTGCGAGGCGGAGCCGTTCATCACCATCCAGAACGGGATAGCCGTCAGGATGATCGACAGGATAAAGCCTGTCATGTAGGTTTTTACGCTGCCGTGAGCGGCGCCGCTATGATCGGTAGAATGACTCATTACATCGCCCCCATCAGGTAGACTACAGAGAACACACAGATCCAGACCACGTCCAGGAAGTGCCAGAACATGCTCAGGCACATCAGACGGGTGCGGTTAGTGCTGGTCAGCCCGCGACGGGTAACCTGGAACATCAGGATCGCCATCCACACCAGACCAGAGGTCACGTGCAGACCGTGGGTACCAACCAGGGCAAAGAAGCCTGACAGGAAGCCGCTACGATCCGGACCGAAGCCTTCAGCGATCAGGTGATGGAACTCATAGATTTCCATCCCGATAAAGCCCGCACCGAACAGGAAGGTCAGCGCCAGCCAGGAGAGAACCTGGCTTTGACGACCGTTGTTCATGGCGATAATCGCCATGCCGTAGGTGATGGAGCTGAAGAGCAGCAGGGCAGTTTCAACCAGCACAAACGGCAGTTCGAAAATATCTTTCCCGCTCGGGCCACCTGCCGTGCCGTTCACCAGAACGGCATAGGTAGCAAACAGACATGCAAAGAGAATGCAGTCGCTCATCAGGTAGATCCAGAAGCCGAACACTTTGTTCGACCCTGCATCGTGGTGATGCTCATGCTCGTGGGCATGAGCGTTAGCGTGAGTTAGAGTCTCAGTTGACATTTTTCAGTCCTGCCTTGCTAATTTCGTCGAAGTGCTGGTTTTCCAGTTTTTCAACGGTGGCAACCGGTACGTAGTAATCCACGTCCTCATCAAAGCTTTTCACAATCCAGCTCACGATCATGCCGGCAAAGCCGAGGATCGCCATCCACCAGATATGCCAGATCATGGCAAAGCCGAAGATAAGGCTGAAAGCAGAGATAATCACACCTGCGCCGCTGTTTTTCGGCATATGAATCTCTTCATAGTGCGTAGGCTGGATGTACGCTTCGCCTTTATCTTTCATTTCCCAGAATGCATCACGTTCATGAATGTGCGGCACGACGGCAAAGTTATAGAACGGCGGCGGAGAGGAGGTTGACCACTCCAGCGTACGCGCACCCCACGGGTCACCCGTCAGGTCGCGGTTCTGGTCACGATCGCGCACGGAGGTGTAGATCTGCATGATGATGGAGAAGATACCGAGCGCAATCAGCAGCGCACCGATTTCGGCCACAATCATCAGCGGCTGGAACATCGGATCGATGTTCTGGCTCACGCGACGAGTCATACCCATGAAGCCCATAGCGTACAGCGGCATAAAGGTCACGAAGAAGCCGATGATCCAGAACCAGAAGGCGCGTTTGCCCCAGGTCTCGTTCATGGTGTAACCAAAGGCTTTCGGCCACCAGTAGGTCAGGCCCGCGAAGCAACCGAATACCACACCACCGATGATAACGTTATGGAAGTGTGCAATCAGGAACAGGCTGTTGTGCAGAACAAAGTCCGCGCCCGGCACGGCCAGCAGTACCCCGGTCATCCCACCGATAGAGAAGGTGATGATGAAGCCGATGCTCCACAGCATTGCTGAGTGGAACACGATACGACCCTGGTACATGGTAAACAGCCAGTTGAAGATCTTCACCCCGGTCGGGATGGCGATAATCATCGTGGTGATACCAAAGAAGGCGTTAACGTTCGCGCCGCTGCCCATGGTGAAGAAGTGGTGCAGCCATACGATAAACGACAGAACGGTGATCGCAATGGTAGCCCATACCAGGGAGGTGTAACCAAACAGACGCTTTTTAGAGAACGTTGCAACCACTTCTGAGAACACGCCGAACACTGGCAGAACAAGAATGTACACTTCCGGATGGCCCCAGGCCCAAATCAGGTTGATGTACATCATCATGTTGCCGCCCATATCGTTGGTAAAGAAATGGGTGCCCAGATAACGGTCAAGCGTCAGCAGCGCGATGGTTACCGTCAGGATAGGGAACGAGACGATAATCAGCACGTTAGTACAGAGTGACGCCCAGGTGAACACTGGCATTTTGAACATGGTCATGCCAGGGGCACGCATGCGCAGAATGGTCACAAAGAAGTTAATACCGGTCAGGGTTGTACCAATACCGGAGAGCTGGAGGCTCCAGATCCAGTAGTCAACGCCTACGCCAGGACTGTACTCAATGCCCGAGAGTGGCGGATAGGCCACCCAACCGGTCTGAGCAAACTCGCCCACGCCCAGGGAGATGTTAACCAGCACCACGCCCACAACGGTGAACCAGAAGCTCAGGTTGTTCAGGAATGGGAAGGCAACGTCACGAGCGCCGATTTGCAGCGGCACGACCAGGTTCATCAGGCCTACCACGAACGGCATCGCCACGAAGAAGATCATGATAACGCCGTGGGCGGTAAAGATCTGGTCGTAGTGGTGCGGCGGCAGGAACCCGGCTTCGCCCGACGAGACGAGCAGCTGCTGGGTACGCATCATGATGGCGTCAGCAAAACCACGCACCAGCATCACGATAGCAACGAGGATATACATAATCCCCAGGCGTTTGTGGTCCACGGAGGTGAGCCACTCATTCCACAGATATGACCACTTACCGAAGTAAGTGAGCGCTGCAACTAACGCCAGACCTCCGACGAGAATTGCTGCCACCGTAACCATGATAATCGGCTCATGGTACGGCACTGCATCCAGTGTAAGTTTTCCGAACATCGTATTATTCCTCGGCCCCTTAGTGAGAGGTTTCCGCGTGATTCATGTTCATGCCTTCCATGCCTTCATGCGAGTTCTGTTCGCCTTCAGCCTGAGTCACGTCCATGCTCTTCCCAGGTCCCATAAATTTGTTGATAACATCAACAAACAGATTGGGTTTAACGCTGGAGAAGTATTCGACTTTATTGTATTCGCTTGGTTTAGCCAGCAGGTTGTACGCGTCCATGTCATTCATGACTTTCGACGACTGCTTCGCTTTCGCCACCCACTGGTCGAAGGTCGCGGCATCCGGCGTTGCGATTGCTTTGAACTTCATGCCGGAGAAACCAGCACCACTGTAGTTAGCAGAAATACCATCGTAGGTACCAGCTTCGTTGGCGATCAGGTGCAGTTTGGTCTGCATCCCGGCCATCGCGTAGATCTGGCTACCCAGTCGCGGAATAAAGAAGGAGTTCATCACCGAGTTCGAGGTGATTTTGAATTCCACAGGCGTATTCGCCGGGAATGCAATCTCATTGACCGTTGCGATGCCCTGCTCCGGGTAAATAAAGAACCACTTCCAGTCCATTGCAATAACTTCGATGGTCACCGGCTTCGCATCGTGATCCAGCGGACGGGCTGGTTCGAGCGAGTGCGTGGTTTTCCATGTCAGTACCGCAAGGAAAATGATGATAAGGATGGGAATCGTCCAAACCACAGCTTCAACTTTGTTCGAGTGCGACCAGTTGGGGCTGTATTTGGCTTCCTTGTTCGACGCCCGGTACTTCCAGGCAAAACCGATAGCCATCACGATGGCGGGAATAACGACAATCAACATCAGCCCAAGAGCCGTCAGTATCAGTGAACGCTGTTCCAGTCCAATCTGTCCTTTTGGATCGAGAAGTGCAGAATCACAGCCGCTCAGTAACGCCGCGCCTGTGATTAATGACAACATTCCCAAAGTTTTATTGTATTTCCTGAGTCTCATTTAACGACCTCAATTCCACGGGGGTCTGGTGGCGTTTAAAGTGTGCGGGCATTTTACGGGAAGGTTACATTACTGTAAACATGCATGGCGCGCTGTCAGTAGGGTGTTACTGGGTTCTGCCGCGTATGTCACACACAATGCAACAATCTGTAAAATCTCACAATCGCCGCATTCGGCCCCAAGGTTATAACCAAAACCGGCTCTGGTACTTATAGACCAGGGGAAATGGTATAACCAATCCTTTTTGTGAACATTTAATTAACATTAATTCAGCAATTATCAAACATTGCACGAAGCTTAATTTGATAACTATGCTGAATCATTAAAGCGTAGTCGCAAACCTATACCGCACAAAATAATTAAACAAAAAGAGAGATTAAGCCAGAATTAAACAAATATATCCTGAAATTAAATTCTTTAATTATTTTGCGCGATTATTACCTGTAGTAACTAACGGGTTATTTTCCCTGCGCCGTTTTGCGCAGGGCAAGGTAGTCCAGCAGGCCGCCATAAAGGATACCTCCTACGGCCAGCAGTGCGCCCACATCCAGCAGCAGCAGCGCGAAGTTCCATGAGGTCAGGCCGAGGGCGTTAAGCGTTATGACGCCCAGCCAGGCTGCCAGCAGCAGGCAACCCACGGCCAGCGTGCGCAGCGCCATCCGGTAGGCACCGGCGTAGCGGCTACGGGGGAGAAAACCGTCCGTGCGCTGGGTATAGGCCAGCGTCTCTTTACATATCAGCAGCAGGATCAATCCCGGCACGGCAGCGATGACCGAGAAGAGGTAAAACGTTGACCATCCCCAGCTCTCAACAAACCAGCCAGCGATGGGACCCACGTAGACGCGCCCAATAGCGGAGAGGGCAGAGAGCAGGGCGAACTGAGTGGCGGAAAATGACTTATTGCACAGGGTCATCAGCAGGGCAACAAACGCCGCCGTCCCCATTCCGCCGCAGAGGTTCTCGAAGAAAACCGCGGCCGCCATGCTATAGAGATGCTTATCGGTCACCGACAGCAGCCAGTAGCCAGCGTTAGAGGCACCCTGAAGGATGCCAAAGATCAGCAGGGCGCGAAATAGCGACAGACGCTGCATCAGCACGCCACCGTACAGCGCACCGAGAATGGTCGCAATCAGCCCGAGGGTCTTATTTACTACGCCAACATCTCCGGCATCAAAGCCCACGCCGCGGATCAGGAAGGTCGTGGTGAGGCTCATGGCAAACGCGTCGCCCAGCTTATAAAGGACGATAAGCAGCAGGATCAGCCAGGCGTTGTTGCGGCCAAAGAAGTCGCGCAGCGGCGCGACCACCGCCTGCTCCAGCGATTTTGGCACCGGCACGGCATCGTCCGGTTCGGGGGCAAGGAGGGTAGCAATAATGCACGGCAGCATCAGAGCCGCCATCAGCCAGTACATTCCCTGCCAGCCCAGCCAGCGATCCGCCAGCCAGAGCGCCAGCCCGCCGGAGACCAGCATCCCGAGGCGGTAGCCCAGCACGCTGATGGCCGCCCCTGCACCGCGCTCTTCAGCGGGCAGCACGTCGGTCTTCCAGGCATCAAACACAATATCCTGCGAGGCGGAACAGAAGGCGATAATCACCGCCAGCCCGGCCATCCAGCGCAGCTGCGTTGTCGGCTCCAGGAAGCCCATCCCCGCAATGGCGACCAGCAGTAGGATCTGGGTGGTCAGCAGCCAGCCGCGACGGCGGCCAAAGAACGGCGGCGTATAGCGGTCCATTACCGGTGACCATAAAAACTTAAACACGTAGGCCTGGCCGACCAGCGAAAAGAAGCCGATGGTCTTCAGGTCGATGTTTTCGACGGTCATCCACGCCTGAAGCGTGCCGGAGGTCAGGGCAAGGGGGAGGCCAGAGGCAAAGCCAAGGATCAGCAGGATGGCTGACTTAGGCTGCTGGAAGATGCGTAGATAGCGGCTGGACATAGGAGACGGGCTGACCCGGCGCGAACCGGGTCAGCGGGCAGAATTAACGCGCGTTCTGCTTGATAAAGTCGTGGATGCTGGTGTCCTGAGACATATCAGCGATGGTATCGGTCAGCACGCTGTTAACGCTGTCGGCAATGTTTTTATTCGACGCCTGCAGTGCACCTTCAACCGAGTAGTTTGCACGGTAGTTTTTGGTCATCTTGTTGCCGTTCGGCGCGGTCGCGATGATAGCGATATCGGCCTTGGTGGCGATGTTATAGCGCACGTTGCCCTGGGAGACGTCAGCGTAGAGTTGGCTTACGATGATCTGCAGATTCACTGCGCCGTTCGGGCCAATCATGTAGCCGCGAGCGGTCATCTGTTTCTCCAGCACCTCCTGCAGCAGGAAACGCAGATCGCGGGAGGCGGTCAGGGTCACCAGCTGGTTGTCGCGGGTCACTTTTGCCAGCGCCTGGTCCTGACGCTGATCGGCACCGTTGATGCTCACGGTGACGCCCATCAGGCTTGGATCCTGCTGCGGCAGAGTAATTTTTGGTGAGACGTCAATGGTAGTAGGGGGCGTAGCACAGCCAGCCAGCATAAACAGAGCGACCAGCGGGAAAAGCACTTTTTTTAACATATAAGAGATCTCTGTGAATCTTAAGCTTATAAATGAGTAATTCGCGCCATCATAACATTGCCAACGGCCGGGGCAACCCGGCAATGCATGTAAATTCATCGCCTTGTGCATTTTGTGCTCATAAACCGTTTTTAACCGCACATAAAAGAGGCCTGAATGAGAATTTTCAAGGTCGGTTCATGCCTTTGAATGATAAAACGAGACCAACGCTAAATATTTGTTGTTTTCTTGTTATGGAAGCGGTAAAAGCGGCTAATATTTAAAGGGATGGGTTACATCTGAACGCTGTCTGAGGAGTCTTTTCATGATGATACGCGAACAAATAGAATCAAAATTAAGGGCAACGTTTGAACCCGCGTTCCTCGAAGTTGTTGATGAAAGCTACCGTCACAATGTTCCGGCCGGTTCCGAAAGCCATTTTAAGGTGGTGCTGGTAAGCGATCGCTTTGCAGGCGAACGTTTTCTTAACCGCCATCGCATGATCTACAGCACGTTGACGTCTGAACTTGCCACGACGGTACACGCGTTGGCCCTGCATACCTATACCCTGAAAGAGTGGGAAGGGTTGCAGGATACCCTCTTCGCGTCGCCGCCCTGTCGAGGTGCAGGCACCATTGCATAATAAATGAGGTTTGCAACAGCGAGAACTTTTCCAGTATGTTGCGTACAGAATATGTGAAAACGGCCTGCGGGCCGTTTTATTTTGTCTGAGTTTTGTTCGATGAGTCCAAAATTCAGACAAAAATTAGCCGTGAATTGTGAAAAAGGCCGCAACAGCGTGCAATAACCGTTCTCGACTCACAAAAGTGATGCCGCTATAATGCTGCGTCCTATTTTTTGAACGTCTTCGGGATGATTCTGGTGACAGGGAATGTGTATCTGATTCAAGAGAGCATCCCGGTTCTGCGCAGCCACCCATAGCGGTCTGCGGGTAGAGTTGACCGAGCACTCTGATTTTTTGAGGTAACAAGATGCAAGTTTCAGTTGAGACCACTCAGGGCCTTGGCCGCCGTGTAACGATCACTATCGCTGCTGACAGCATCGAGACCGCTGTAAAAAGCGAGCTGGTCAACGTAGCGAAAAAAGTTCGCATTGACGGCTTCCGTAAAGGCAAAGTACCGATGACCGTTGTTGCTCAGCGTTATGGCGCATCCGTACGCCAGGACGTGCTGGGTGAACTGATGAGCCGCAACTTCATTGATGCGATCATTCAGGAAAAAATCAATCCGGCCGGCGCACCGACCTACGTACCGGGCGAGTACAAGCTGGGTGAAGATTTCACCTACTCCGTAGACTTCGAAGTTTACCCGCAGGTTGAGCTGACCGGCCTGGAAGGTATCGAAGTTGAAAAACCGATCGTTGAAGTCACCGACGCTGACGTTGACGGCATGCTGGACACCCTGCGCAAACAGCAGGCGACCTGGAAAGACAAAGACGGCGCGGCTGATGCAGAAGATCGCGTAACCGTAGACTTCACCGGTTCCGTTGACGGCGAAGAGTTCGAAGGCGGCAAAGCCACAGACTTCGTGCTGGCGATGGGCCAGGGTCGTATGATCCCGGGCTTCGAAGATGGCATCAAAGGCCACAAAGCCGGTGAAGAGTTCACCATCGACGTGACCTTCCCGGAAGATTACCACGCTGAGAACCTGAAAGGTAAAGCGGCCAAGTTCGTCATCAACCTGAAAAAAGTTGAAGAGCGCGAGCTGCCAGAGCTGACCGAAGAGTTCATCAAACGTTTCGGCGTTGAAGATGGCTCCATCGACGGCCTGCGCGCTGAAGTGCGTAAAAACATGGATCGCGAGCTGAAAGGCGCGGTACGTAACCGTGTTAAAACGCAGGCGATCGACGGTCTGGTAAAAGCGAACGAAATCGACGTGCCGGCTGCCCTGATCGACAGCGAAATCGACGTGCTGCGCCGTCAGGCTGCTCAGCGCTTCGGTGGCAACGAGAAACAGGCTCTGGAGCTGCCGCGTGAGCTGTTCGAAGAGCAGGCTAAACGCCGCGTTGTTGTGGGTCTGCTGCTGGGCGAAGTGATCCGTACCCATGAGCTGAAAGCGGATGAAGCACGCGTGAACGAGCTGATCGAAGAGATGGCTTCTGCTTACGAAGATCCGAAAGAAGTGGTTGAGTTCTACAGCAAGAACAAAGAGCTGATGGACAACATGCGCAACGTTGCGCTGGAAGAGCAGGCTGTTGAAGCCGTTCTGGCGAAAGCGAAAGTGACTGAAAAAGCCACTTCCTTCAACGAGCTGATGAACCAGCAAGCGTAAGTTACGTTTCCCGCCTTTACGCGGAAACGAAAGCCCGTCACCTGCTGGTGGCGGGTTTTTTTTTAACAATCCGCAGCGATCGGAAGAGTGCTAAAAGCACGTTTCAGTGTTAGCGTTAAGCCAAAAGATTGTTATGCTTGAATTAAGATGATGCCATCCCCATAACAGGGAGACTATCAGGAGCAACGCTTGCTGCAGATCCGTCCACGGTGGTCGTAGTCAGACCAGTCAGAGTCAAGTAGAATCGGGACAGCAGGTTTATTCATATTTATCCAGGAGACGGACATGTCATACAGCGGCGAACGAGATAACTTTGCACCCCATATGGCCCTGGTGCCAATGGTTATTGAGCAGACTTCACGCGGTGAGCGCTCATTCGATATCTACTCTCGTCTTCTTAAAGAGCGCGTCATTTTCATGACCGGCCAGGTCGAAGACCATATGGCAAACCTGATCGTGGCGCAGATGCTGTTTCTGGAAGCAGAAAACCCGGAAAAAGATATTTACCTGTATATTAACTCGCCGGGCGGGGTAATTACCGCCGGGATGTCAATCTATGACACCATGCAGTTTATCAAGCCTGACGTCAGCACCATCTGTATGGGCCAGGCGGCGTCAATGGGCGCATTCCTGCTGACCGCAGGCGCAAAAGGCAAACGCTTCTGTCTGCCAAACTCACGCGTGATGATTCACCAGCCGCTGGGTGGCTATCAGGGCCAGGCAACGGATATCGAGATCCATGCGCGTGAAATTTTGAAAGTGAAGGGGCGCATGAATGAACTTATGGCACACCATACGGGTCAATCATTAGAGCAGATTGAGCGTGATACCGAGCGTGACCGCTTCCTCTCCGCCGCCGAAGCGGTAGAGTACGGGCTGGTTGACTCAATCTTGACCCATCGTAATTAATGCCCAGGCCGGACGAGTACCGCTATAATCATTGAGAGCGGCACGACGCTGTATAGTGTCTTGCGCCTGGAGTGGCATTTGCGTCGTCGTGTGCGGCACAAAAAACAGAAAAGAGGTTTTGACTCATGACAGATAAACGCAAAGATGGTTCGGGCAAACTGTTGTACTGCTCTTTTTGCGGCAAAAGCCAGCATGAAGTGCGTAAGCTAATTGCCGGGCCGTCCGTGTATATCTGCGACGAGTGTGTCGATCTTTGTAACGACATCATTCGCGAAGAGATTAAAGAAGTTGCACCGCATCGTGAGCGTAGTGCGCTGCCGACGCCGCACGAAATTCGCCATCACCTGGACGACTATGTTATCGGTCAGGAGCAGGCCAAAAAAGTGCTGGCCGTCGCGGTTTACAACCACTACAAACGTCTGCGTAACGGTGACAGCAGTAACGGCGTTGAGCTGGGTAAAAGTAACATTCTGCTGATCGGGCCTACCGGCTCCGGTAAAACGCTGCTGGCTGAAACGCTGGCGCGCCTGCTCGATGTGCCGTTTACCATGGCCGATGCCACCACGCTGACCGAAGCGGGCTACGTGGGCGAGGATGTTGAGAACATCATCCAGAAACTGCTGCAGAAGTGCGACTATGACGTACAGAAAGCGCAGCGCGGCATCGTCTACATTGACGAAATTGATAAAATTTCCCGCAAGTCTGATAACCCATCGATTACCCGTGACGTCTCCGGCGAAGGCGTGCAGCAGGCACTGCTGAAGCTGATCGAAGGGACCGTGGCTGCCGTACCGCCGCAGGGTGGACGTAAGCATCCGCAGCAGGAGTTTTTGCAGGTTGATACCTCCAAAATCCTCTTTATCTGCGGCGGGGCCTTTGCTGGCCTGGATAAGGTGATCTCCCATCGTGTGGAAACCGGATCCGGTATCGGCTTTGGCGCAACGGTGAAAGGCAAGTCCGAGAAGGCGAAAGAGGGCGAGCTGCTGGCGCAGGTTGAACCAGAAGATCTGATCAAGTTCGGTCTGATCCCTGAGTTTATCGGCCGTCTGCCAGTGGTGGCGACGCTCAACGAGCTGAGCGAGGAAGCGCTGATCCAGATCCTGAAAGAGCCGAAAAACGCCCTGACTAAGCAATATCAGGCGCTGTTCAATCTGGAAGGTGTCGATCTCGAGTTCCGTGACGAAGCGCTGGATGCCATCGCCAAGAAAGCGAACGCCCGCAAAACGGGTGCCCGTGGCCTGCGCTCTATCGTAGAAGCGGCCCTGCTGGATACCATGTACGATCTGCCTTCCATGGAAGATGTGGAAAAAGTGGTGATTGACGAAGCGGTTATCGCCGGTCAAACCAAGCCCCTGCTGATTTATGGTAAACCGGAAGCGCAGCAGGCTTCTGGCGAATAATTAACCTATCCATACAAGCGGTTAACCAAAAAGGGGGGATTTTATCTCCCCTTTTATTTTTCCGTACTCCCGACGTTGAATGTAAGGGAAACATCCCCATATACTGATTTACATGTTAACGGTCGCTTGACGCACAGGCCTGCGGCCGGGTTACCAGGCGGACATTAAACTTAAGAGAGAGCTCTATGACTTCTGAGCGTTCTGAACGCATTGAAATCCCCGTATTGCCGTTGCGCGATGTGGTGGTTTATCCGCACATGGTCATCCCCTTATTCGTAGGGCGGGAAAAATCGATTCGTTGTCTCGAAGCGGCCATGGACCAGGATAAAAAAATCATGCTGGTGGCGCAGAAAGAGGCGTCTACGGATGAGCCGGGTGTTAACGATCTGTTCACCGTCGGGACCGTGGCCTCTATTTTGCAGATGCTGAAGCTGCCTGACGGTACGGTTAAAGTACTGGTCGAAGGCCTGCAGCGTGCGCGTATCAGCACCCTGTCTGATGACGGCGACTTCTTCTCTGCGAAAGCCGAGTATCTGGAATCGCCCGCCATTGACGAGCGTGAGCAGGAGGTGCTGGTTCGCACCGCCATCGGTCAGTTTGAAGGCTACATCAAGCTCAACAAAAAAATTCCACCGGAAGTGCTGACGTCGCTCAATAGCATTGACGATCCAGCACGTCTGGCTGACACCATCGGCGCACATATGCCGTTGAAGCTGGCAGATAAGCAGTCCGTGCTGGAGATGTCCGACGTTAATGAACGTCTGGAGTATCTGATGGCGATGATGGAGTCGGAGATCGACCTGTTACAGGTTGAGAAACGCATCCGTAACCGCGTGAAGAAACAGATGGAAAAATCCCAGCGCGAGTACTATCTGAATGAGCAGATGAAAGCCATTCAGAAAGAGCTGGGCGAGATGGACGATGCGCCGGACGAAAACGAAGCGCTGAAGCGCAAGATCGACGCGGCGAAGATGCCGAAAGAGGCAAAAGAGAAAGCGGAAGCTGAGCTGCAGAAGCTGAAGATGATGTCTCCGATGTCGGCAGAAGCGACCGTAGTGCGCGGCTATATCGAGTGGATGATTCAGGTTCCGTGGAACGCCCGTAGCAAGGTGAAGAAAGATCTGCGCCAGGCACAGGAGATTCTGGATACCGATCACTACGGTCTGGAACGCGTTAAGGATCGCATCCTTGAGTATCTTGCGGTTCAGAGCCGGGTTAACAAGCTGAAGGGGCCGATCCTCTGCCTGGTGGGACCGCCGGGGGTAGGTAAAACCTCTCTGGGGCAGTCCATTGCCAAAGCGACCGGACGTAAATACATCCGTATGGCGCTGGGCGGCGTGCGTGACGAAGCGGAAATTCGCGGTCACCGTCGGACCTACATCGGCTCCATGCCGGGCAAACTGATCCAGAAGATGGCGAAAGTTGGGGTGAAAAACCCTCTGTTCTTGCTGGATGAGATCGACAAGATGTCTTCAGACATGCGCGGCGATCCGGCTTCGGCACTGCTGGAAGTGCTTGATCCAGAACAGAACGTGGCCTTTAGCGATCACTATCTTGAGGTCGACTACGATCTCAGCGACGTGATGTTTGTTGCGACGTCAAACTCGATGAACATCCCTGCGCCACTGCTGGACCGTATGGAAGTGATCCGTCTGTCGGGCTATACCGAAGATGAGAAGCTGAACATCGCCAAACGCCACCTGCTGCCGAAGCAGATTGAACGTAACGCCCTGAAAAAGGGTGAAATTACGGTAGACGATAGCGCCATTATTGGCATTATCCGCTACTACACCCGTGAAGCGGGCGTGCGTAGCCTGGAGCGTGAAATCTCCAAGCTGTGCCGTAAGGCAGTGAAACAGCTGCTGCTCGATCCGTCGCTGAAGCAGATCACCATCACCGGTGATAACCTCAACGAGTATCTGGGCGTTCAACGCTTCGACTATGGCCGTGCGGACGATGAAAACCGCGTGGGTCAGGTAACGGGTCTGGCGTGGACCGAAGTGGGCGGCGATCTGCTGACCATCGAAACCGCCTGCGTGCCGGGTAAAGGCAAGCTGACCTACACCGGCTCGCTGGGTGAGGTGATGCAGGAGTCCATCCAGGCGGCGCTGACCGTGGTGCGTGCACGTGCAGAGAAGCTGGGCATTAACGGCGACTTCTATGAAAAACGCGATATCCACGTTCACGTTCCGGAAGGGGCGACGCCGAAAGATGGTCCGAGTGCCGGTATTGCGATGTGTACGGCGCTGGTCTCCTGTCTGACGGGTAACCCGGTGCGTGCCGACGTGGCGATGACCGGTGAGATCACCCTGCGCGGCCAGGTGCTGCCGATTGGCGGCCTGAAAGAGAAGCTGCTGGCAGCGCACCGCGGCGGTATTAAGACCGTGCTGATCCCGTACGAGAACAAGCGTGACCTCGAAGAGATCCCGGAGAACGTGATTGCCGATCTCGACATTCACCCGGTGAAACGCATTGAGGAAGTGCTGACGCTGGCGCTGCAAAACGAGCCTTCAGGCATGCAGGTCGTTAGCGCAAAATAGTGACACCGCGCAAAGAGCGTCGATAAAAACAGGGCTGGCAGCGCATTTCGGGCTTGCCAGCCTTTTTTTGTATAGCTAATTTAGATGGCTGGTTTGCTGTATCATCAACAACGGGTGTTGTAAGGGCATGACAGGCCTGATATAACTGCTGCGCGGTCGCACTTCGATGGATTAAGGTGCGATATAAATTATAAAGAGAGGAAGAGAAGAGTGAATAAATCTCAACTGATAGACAAAATTGCTGCAGGGGCTGATATCTCTAAAGCTGCGGCTGGACGTGCGTTAGATGCTTTAATTGCTTCTGTGACTGAATCTCTGCAATCCGGAGACGAGGTAGCGCTGGTAGGTTTTGGTACTTTCGCGGTTAAAGAGCGTGCTGCCCGTACTGGTCGCAACCCGCAAACCGGCAAAGAGATCACCATTGCTGCCGCTAAAGTTCCGGGTTTCCGCGCAGGTAAAGCGCTGAAAGACGCGGTAAACTAATAGCGATCCCTCTCAGGATTGTGACAAAGTACAAGGGCGCATCACCAGATGTGCCTTTTTTATTTGCGATGCCGGAATTAATCGGGCCTGCGGGCTGACAACGCCCCCGGTTTCTTGTCACAATACGGCTTTACGCGCAGCGGCCCTGCCTTAATGGCGCTGCGTGAGACAGACAGTCACCTACAGCGGAGTGTTGTTACACCATGATGGACAATTTACGCGCGGCGGCAAACCACGTCGTGCTCAAGATCATTCTGGGTTTGATTATCGTGTCATTCATTCTGACTGGCGTTGGTAACTACCTGATTGGCGGTAACAATAATTATGCCGCAAAAGTAAATGGCCAGGAGATCGGCCGCAGCCAGTTCGAAAATGCGGTAGCGGCTGAACGTAACCGTATGCAGCAGCAGCTGGGTGAGCAGTTCTCCGAGCTGGCCGGTAACGAAGCCTATATGAAGAGCATGCGTCAGCAGGTGCTGAGCCGCCTGATTGATGAAGCGCTGCTGGACCAGTACGCTCAGCATCTGGGCCTTGGCATTAGCGACGAGCAGGTAAAGAAAGCAATCTTCTCTACCCAGGCCTTCCAGAATAACGGCAAATTCGACAACGCACGCTATAACGCGCTGGTCAATCAGATGGGCATGACCCCCGATCAGTATGCTCAGGCGCTGCGTAACCAGCTCACCTCCCAGCAGCTGATCAACGCCGTTGCCGGGACTGATTTTATGCTGAAAGGTGAAACCGACGAGCTGGCAGCGCTGGTCGCCCAGCAGCGTCTGGTACGCACCGCGACCATCGACGTTAACGCCCTGGCGCAGCAGCAGACCGCCTCCGATCAGGAGATCGCCAGCTACTACGAGCAGAACAAAAACAGCTTTATCGCACCGGAGCAGTTCCGCGTTAGCTACATCAAGCTGGATGCAGCCAGCATGCAGCAGAACGCCAGCGATGAAGAGATCCAGGCCTACTACGACCAGCATCAGGATCAGTTCACCCAGCCGCAGCGTAATCGTTACAGCGTGATCCAGACCAAAACCGAAGACGAAGCGAAAGCGGTGCTGGATCAGTTAAGCAAAGGTGCTGATTTTGCGACGCTGGCAAAAGAGAAGTCTGCCGACATTATCTCTGCCCGTAACGGCGGCGACATGGGCTGGCTGGAAGACTCCACCACCCCTGAAGAGCTGAAAAATGCCGGTCTGAAAGAGAAGGGCCAGCTCTCCGGCGTGATCAAGTCTTCCGTTGGTTTCCTGGTGGCGCGTCTCGACGACGTTCAGCCTGCTCAGGTTAAGCCGTTTAACGACGTGCGTGATGAGCTGGCGGCGAAGGTGAAGCAGGAGAAGGGCCTTGATGCTTACTACGCTCTGCAGCAGAAGGTGAGCGATGCCGCAAGCAACGACAACGAGTCGCTGGCGGGTGCAGAGCAGGCTGCGGGTGTGAAAGCGGTAGAAACCGGCTGGTTTGGCCGTGACAACCTGCCGGAAGAGCTGAATTTCAAACCGGTTTCTGACGCTATCTTCGGTGGCGCGCTGGTGGGTGAAAACGGTACACCGGGCAGCAACTCTGACATTATTACGGTTGATGGCGATCGTGCGTTTGTGCTGCGCGTGAGCGAGCATAAAGCCGAAGCCGTGAAGCCGCTGGAAGAGGTCAAAACCCAGGTTGCCGATATCGTTAAGCACAACAAAGCTGAGCAAAAAGCGAAGCTGGATGCCGATAAGCTGCTGGCCGACCTGAAAGCCGGTAAAGGCGACGACGCGTTGAAAGCCGCAGGCCTGAGCTTTGGTGAGTCTAAAACGCTGTCGCGTACCGGTCAGGATCCGCTGAGCCAGGCGGCCTTTACGCTGGCCCTGCCAGCGAAGGATAAGCCTGTCTATGGCGTGGCTAACGATATGCAGGGCAACGTAGTGCTGCTGGCGCTGGACGAAGTGAAAGCGGGCACCATGCCGGACGCGCAGAAAAAGGCGATGGTTCAGGGGATCACCCAGAACAATGCCCAGATCTCTTTCGAAGCGCTGATGAGCAACCTGCGTAAAGAAGCCAAAATCAAAACGGGCGACATCGTCGATCCGCAGCAGTAATTTCTCCGGGCGTCTCGCAGACTTTTGCAACGCCCTGCAACAATCAAAGGCCGCTTTCGCGGCCTTTTCCATTTCTGCAATCTGCCGTTTGTCTCCTGTTACCGCTCTGTTTATTGTGTGGGGGCTGTCAACAAACAAGGAGAAAGCAGCATGAAACGTGGAATCAAAATAGCAGTAGTGACCCTGACACTTGCCTGTGCCGCCATGGGCCAGCGTGCGCTTGCCGCTGATGCGCCGGTGAAGTCCCCTCAGGCCCAGACGGTACAAAATAAATCAGCCCCCGCAGCCGCGCCAGTGGCCAAAGCGAAAGCGCCGGAAGCGGCAAAGGGCGATGAGGAGACGACCCGGGTAAGCATCAACGCCGCGTCGGCAGAGGCACTGGCGCAGGCCATGAACGGCGTGGGGCTGAAGAAAGCGCAGGCGATCGTCAGCTACCGCGAGGAGTATGGGCCGTTTAAGATGCTGGAAGATCTGCAGCAGGTACCGGGGATGGGGGCCTCGCTGGTGGAGCGTAACCTGGATCGTTTAACCCTGTAACTTTTGCTTGCGTCGTAGCCATTCTTTGCCATGATAAAGAGGTCATACCAGTTATGGCCTCTGTACCATCCTACAACATAAAAAGAAGGTTATTGCGCTATGCAGACTCAGATTAAGGTTCGTGGTTACCACATCGACGTCTACCAGCACGTAAACAATGCTCGTTATCTGGAGTTCCTTGAGGAAGCACGTTGGGAAGGGCTGGAGAGCAGCGAAGGCTTCCAGTGGATGACGGCCAACCACATCGCGTTTGTGGTGGTGAATATCAATATTAACTATCGCCGTCCGGCGGTGTTGGGCGATCTGCTGACAATTAGCAGCAAAATAGAGCAGCTGAACGGCAAAAGCGGCGTGCTGAGCCAGGTTGTCACCCTGACGCCGGAGGGGGAGGTGGTGGCCGACGCACTGATCACCTTTGTCTGCATCGATCTACGCAGTAAAAAAGCGCTGGCGCTGGAAGGGGATCTGCGGGAGAAGCTGGAGTTGATGATGGAGTAAGCGTTCACGCCCGGCGGCGCTGGCGCTTGCCGGGCCTACAAACTGCACTGTGCTACCGTAGGCCAGGTAAGCGTAGCGCCACCCGACGTCACGTAACCTACTTCAGGCCGGTCTTCTGCTTCATTGCCGCCATCACCGCAGGCTTCTCTGCCAGGTAGTGATTGAGACCGTTGGCGCGCAGGTTACAGGCGGCGCACTGGCCGCAGCCGTCGCCCTTAATGCCGTTGTAGCAGGTTAGCGTCTCTTCGCGTACCAGCTCCAGCTTCTGCCAGTAGTCGGCTAGCGCCCAGGTTTCCGCCTTATCGAGCCACATCAGCGGCGTTTCAAAGCGGATATCTTTTGCCATGCCGAGGCTCACCGCGTGGTTGAGCGCCTTCACAAACTCGTCGCGGCAGTCTGGGTAACCGGAGAAGTCAGTTTCGCAGACGCCGGTGATCACTGCCTCGGCCTGCACCTGGTAGGCGTAGATTGCTGCAAGGGTCAAAAACAGAATGTTACGGCCCGGCACGAAGGTATTGGGGATGCCGCTGGCATCCGGCTCGTAGTCAGGGACCGGGATGCTGTCGCGAGTCAGGCTACTGACCGCCAGCTCGTTAAGCAGGGTGACGTCCAGCACTTTATGCGCCCGTGCACCCAGCTTTAGCGCCAGCTCGCGCGCGACGTCAATCTCTGCCCGATGACGCTGACCGTAATCGAAGGTGACGCAGTGGACCTCATCATAGTGATGCAGCGCCTGCACCAGGCAGGTGGTGGAGTCCTGGCCTCCGCTAAAGACGACAACGGCACGTTTCATAATTTTTCCTGACAGTTTCAATAGCAATAAAGCCGCTATGGTAGCGCCTGACGGCGAGCACGACCAGTATGCATTTGCTATCGCAGCAGCTGGGCAATCTCTGCGCTCCATGGCGCAGTGTCGCCGATATTGGCTCTGACCCACTCCAGGTTGTAGTAGGTGTCGAGATAGCGCTCGCCGCTGTCGCACAGCAGGGTGACAATTGAGCCGGTACGCCCCTCGTCACGCATCCGGGCGGCAAGCTGCAATGCGCCCCACATATTGGTGCCGGTGGAGGCCCCGACCTTGCGGCCTAGCTGCGTCTCCAGCCAGTGAGCGGTAGCGACGCTGGCGGCGTCCGGGACGCGCAGCATCTCATCCACTACGTCCGGAATAAACGACGGCTCCACGCGGGGGCGGCCAATACCCTCAATTTTACTGCCGATCGGGCTGCGCAGGTTGGTATCCCGCTGCTGCCAGTAGTCGAGAAAGACGGAGTTTTGCGGATCGACTACCGTGAGACGAGTATCGTAACCCTGGTAGCGAATATAACGCCCGATAGTTGCCGAGGTGCCGCCGGTTCCGGCACTCATCACGATATGGTCAGGGATCGGGTGCGGCTCATGACGCATCTGGCGGTAGATGCTGTCGGCAATATTGTTGTTGCCGCGCCAGTCGGTGGCGCGCTCGGCGTAGGTGAACTGATCCATATAGTGGCCGTGCAGCTCCTGCGCCAGCGTCTCCGAGGCGGCGTAGATCTCGCAGGCGCTCTCGACGAAATGGCAGCGGCCGCCGTAAAACGCGATCTGTTCAATTTTACGCTTTGCGGTGCAGGCGGGCATCACCGCGATAAACGGCAGTCCCAGTAGGCGGGCAAACCACGCCTCGGATACTGCCGTCGAGCCTGACGATGCCTCGATAATAGGCATACCTTCGCGGATCCAACCGTTGCACAGCCCGTAAAGGAATAGCGATCGCGCCAGGCGATGCTTCAGGCTGCCGGTTGGATGCGTGCTCTCATCCTTCAGGTAGAGATTGATCCCTGGAAAGGCGGGCAGGGAGAGGCGAATCAGGTGCGTATCCGCCGAGCGCTGAGCATCGGCATTAATTTCACTGATGGCATGTTTAGTCCAGGCGTTGTTCATCCGGGCGATCCTGTTTGTCAATTTGTGCCTAGCTTAACGGAAAGCGCCTAAAATATTGTTGCCATTCCGCCTTTGAAATAGAATCAGGAGAGAAAAAATTTCTCCCGGAGTCCGCTAATGCTAGATAAAATTGATAAAAAGCTGCTTACTCTGCTGCAACGAGACAGTACCCTCTCTTTGCAGGCGTTAGCCGATGCCGTTAATCTGACTACTACCCCCTGCTGGAAGCGGCTCAAGCGGCTGGAGGATGAAGGGATCCTGCTGGCACGCGTGGCGCTGCTGGATGCCGAAAAGCTGGGCCTCGGCCTGACGGCGTTTGTACTCATCAAAACCCAGCAGCACTGCAGCGAGTGGTATCATCAGTTTGTCAGCGTCGTCTCCGCCATGCCGGAGGTGCTGGGCTTTTGGCGCATGGCCGGTGAATATGACTACTTAATGCGCGTTCAGGTCGCTGACATGAAGCGCTACGACGATTTTTATAAACGTCTGGTCAATAGCGTGCCAGGCTTGTCCGATGTGACATCGAGTTTTGCGATGGAACAGATAAAATATACGACAGAGTTACCCATTGAATAACGCTTCTGGCCCCGGCGTCAGAGGCCGAATAAAGACCTTCAGGATATAACCGCGTGCGATTATTTGCTCAACTAGGCTGGTACTTTCGCCGGGAGTGGCGACGCTATCTCGGTGCCGTAGCCCTGCTCATCATCATTGCTCTTCTGCAGCTGATCCCACCGAAAGTGGTGGGATACGTGGTCGACGGCGTGACCGAAGGTCATTATCGTCCGCAGGATGTCATGATGTGGGTCGGCCTGCTGGTGCTGGTAGCCATCGTCATCTACCTGCTGCGCTACGTCTGGCGCGTGCTGCTGTTTGGCGCGTCTTACCAGCTGGCCGTCGAACTGCGGGAAGATTTCTACCGTCAGCTTAGCCGCCAGCATCCAGAATTTTACCTGCGCCACCGCACCGGTGACCTGATGGCCCGCGCCACTAACGACGTCGATCGCGTGGTCTTTGCTGCAGGGGAGGGGGTACTGACCCTGGTGGATTCGCTGGTGATGGGCTGTGTGGTGCTGATCGTCATGTCGACCCAGATTAGCTGGCAGCTTACCCTGCTGGCGCTGCTGCCGATGCCGATTATGGCCCTGGTGATCAAACGCTATGGCGATCAGTTGCATAATCGATTCAAGCTAGCGCAGGCGGCATTCTCTTCTCTCAACGACCGTACCCAGGAGAGCCTGACCAGCATCCGCATGATCAAAGCCTTTGGCCTTGAGGATCGCCAGTCCGGACTGTTTGCTGAAGATGCCGCCGATACCGGCAGAAAAAACATGAAGGTGGCGCGGGTAGATGCCCGTTTCGATCCAACGATCTATATCGCCATCGGGATGGCAAACCTGCTGGCAATTGGCGGCGGCAGCTGGATGGTGGTTAACGGTAGCCTGACGCTGGGCGAACTCACCAGCTTTACCATGTATCTGGGGCTGATGATCTGGCCAATGCTGGCCCTCGCCTGGATGTTTAATATCGTTGAGCGCGGCAGCGCCGCCTACAGCCGTATCCGTGACATGCTGGCGGAAGCGCCGGTGGTGGACGACGGCAGCGAGCCGCTGCCGGAAGGACGCGGCAACCTGAACGTGGCGATCCGCGAGTTCCGCTATCCGCAGGCATCGCATCCGACTCTGGAAAACGTTAACTTTACGCTGACGCCAGGACAGATGCTGGGTATCTGCGGGCCGACCGGGGCGGGCAAAAGCACGCTGCTGTCGCTGATTCAGCGCCACTTTGACGTCACCCAAGGTGAAATCTGCTTTCACGACCGGCCTCTGCCGAGCCTGAAGCTGGACGCATGGCGCGGGCGGCTGGCGGTAGTCAACCAGACGCCGTTCCTCTTCTCTGACACCGTAGGCAATAACATCGCCCTCGGCCACCCAGGCGCAACCCAGCAGGAGATTGAGCACGTCGCCCGGCTGGCCAGCGTACATGAAGATATCCTGCGCCTGCCACAGGGGTACGATACCGAGGTGGGCGAGCGCGGGGTGATGCTCTCCGGCGGGCAGAAGCAGCGTATCTCGATTGCGCGGGCGCTGCTGCTCAACGCCGAGATCCTGATCCTCGACGATGCTCTGTCGGCGGTGGATGGCCGTACCGAGCACCAGATCCTGCATAACCTGCGCCAGTGGGGCGAAGGGCGGACGGTAATTATTAGCGCGCACCGGCTCTCGGCGCTCGCCGAAGCGAGCGAGATCCTGGTGATGCAGCATGGGCACATTGTTCAGCGTGGGCAGCACGAAACCTTAGCCCATCAGCCGGGCTGGTATCGCGATATGCACCGCTACCAGCAGCTGGAAGCCGCGCTGGATGACGAAGAGAAGGAGAGTGCTGATGCGTAGTTTTGGACAGCTTTGGCCAACCCTTAAACGCCTGTTAGCCTACGGTAAGCCGTGGAAAAAACCGCTGACCAGAGCGGTAGTCATGCTGTGGGTCGCGGCGGCGGCTGAGGTCGCTGGTCCGGCGCTGATCAGCTATTTCATCGATAACATGGTGGCGAAAAGCTATCTGCCGCTCGGCCTGCTGGTGGGACTGGCGGTGGCCTATATTGGGCTACAGCTGTTGGCCGCCGGGCTGCACTACGCCCAGTCGCTGCTGTTTAACGAGGCCGCCGTCGGCGTGGTGCAGCAGCTGCGTACTGACGTGATGGACGCCGCTCTGCGCCAGCCGCTGAACGCCTTTGATACTCAGCCGGTAGGTCAGCTTATCTCCCGCGTCACTAACGATACCGAAGTGATCCGCGATCTCTACGTAATGGTGGTCTCTACGGTACTGCGCAGCGCGGCGCTGGTGGGTGCAATGCTGGTGGCGATGTTCAGCCTCGACTGGCGCATGGCGCTGGTAGCGCTGGCAATCTTCCCGGCGGTGCTGTGTGTGATGGCGCTCTACCAGCGCTACAGCACGCCCATCGTGCGCCGCGTCCGCACCTACCTGGCGGATATCAACGACGGCTTTAACGAAGTGATCAACGGCATGAACGTGATCCAGCAGTTTCGTCAGCAGGCACGCTTCGGCGAGCGGATGGGCGAGGCCAGCCGCTCCCACTACTCGGCGCGGATGCAGACGCTGCGGCTCGACGGTTTTCTGCTGCGTCCGCTGCTGAGCCTCTTCTCGGCGCTAGTGCTCTGTGGGCTGCTGATGCTGTTTGGCTTTACCTCGGTGGGGACCATTGAGGTGGGTGTGCTCTATGCCTTTATCAGCTACCTTGGCCGTCTTAACGAACCCTTGATTGAGCTGACAACCCAGCAGTCGATGCTGCAGCAGGCGGTGGTCGCAGGGGAGCGCGTATTTGAGCTGATGGATCGGCCGCGTCAGACCTATGGTGACGACAAGCGTCCGTTGTCCAGCGGCGCTATCGACATTGAGAATCTCTCTTTCGCCTACCGCGACGATAACCTCGTATTACAGGATATCGACCTCGCCGTACCGCCGCGCAGCTTTATTGCGCTGGTGGGCCATACCGGTAGCGGCAAAAGCACTCTCGCCAGCCTGCTGATGGGCTACTATCCACTGACGAAAGGGGAGATCCGCCTTGACGGTCGGCCGCTCTCCACTCTCAGCCACGACGTGCTGCGCCAGGGGGTGGCGATGGTTCAGCAGGATCCGGTGGTGCTGGCGGACTCCTTCTTTGCTAACGTTACCCTCGGGCGCAATATCAGCGAGGCACAGGTGTGGCAGGCGCTGGAGACCGTTCAGTTAGCGGATCTGGCCCGGGCAATGCCCGACGGTATCCACACCACTCTGGGGGAGCAGGGGAATAACCTCTCGGTCGGACAGAAGCAGCTGCTGGCACTGGCTCGCGTGCTGGTGGCTACTCCGCAGATCCTGATCCTTGATGAGGCCACCGCGAATATCGACTCCGGCACCGAGCAGGCCATTCAGCAGGCGTTGGCGGCGGTACGCCAGCATACAACCCTGGTGGTGATTGCCCATCGTCTCTCTACTATTGTGGAGGCTGATACCATTCTGGTTCTGCATCGTGGGCAGGCGGTCGAGCGTGGTAACCATCAGGAACTGCTGGCCGCTGAAGGGCGCTACTGGCAGATGTATCAGCTGCAGCTGGCAGGCGAAGAGCTGGCCGCCAGCACCCAAGAAGAGTCGCTAATCGCCTGATGCACCATAATCAGGCAAGCTACTGACAGGATCGCCTGTTGGTGCAAAAACGTCACGCACCATGCACTGCCATGGTGCGTTTTTCTTTCCCAGGAACAATCTGAATCCCCATCACACTTTTCTGCGAATCTTGCTGCCCTGTTCTGACGGCTTAAGCCGCTGAATTTTTCCCTTTTTCCAAATCTGGCACACCGCTTGCAATACTTCCTGCGTGTTAGCTGCGGCCATTACCGATTTTCGACTGAGGGGGATTTATGAAGCTGGTTACCGTGGTCATTAAGCCATTTAAACTTGAGGACGTCCGTGAAGCGCTGTCGTCTATTGGTATTCAGGGGCTGACCGTTACCGAAGTGAAAGGCTTTGGTCGTCAGAAGGGCCATGCTGAACTCTACCGCGGGGCTGAATACAGCGTTAACTTCCTGCCGAAGGTGAAGATTGATGTGGCCATTGCTGACGATCAGCTTGATGAAGTGATTGATGTCATTAGCAAAGCGGCCTACACCGGGAAAATTGGCGACGGCAAAATTTTCGTTGCCGAACTGCAACGCGTTATCCGCATTCGTACCGGCGAAGCCGACGAAGCGGCACTGTAACGTCAGACACACAGTGATTGGGATGGTAAAAATGAAAAAAGTAACCTTAAAAACGGCGATGGCCGCACTGGCAGCGTTACCGGGTCTGGCGATGGCGGCTCCGGCCGTGGCCGACAAGGCCGATAACGCCTTTATGATGATCTGCACCGCGCTGGTGCTGTTTATGACCATTCCGGGTATTGCGCTGTTCTACGGCGGCCTGATCCGTGGCAAAAACGTGCTCTCGATGCTGACTCAGGTCACCGTGACCTTTGCGCTGGTCTGCGTGCTGTGGGTGGTCTACGGCTACTCGCTGGCGTTCGGCACGGGCAACAACTTCTTCGGTGACTTCAACTGGGCGATGCTGAAAAACATCGAGCTGACCGCCGTGATGGGCAGCTTCTACCAGTATATTCACGTTGCGTTCCAGGGCTCATTCGCCTGCATCACCGTCGGCCTGATCGTCGGCGCGCTGGCCGAGCGTATCCGCTTCTCTGCGGTACTGATCTTCGTGGTGGTGTGGATGACCCTCTCCTATGTGCCGATTGCACATATGGTCTGGGGCGGCGGCCTGCTGGCTTCCCACGGCGCGCTGGACTTTGCTGGCGGCACGGTGGTGCACATCAACGCCGCGATTGCGGGCCTGGTGGGGGCCTACCTGATTGGCAAACGCGTTGGTTTCGGTAAAGAGGCGTTCAAACCGCACAACCTGCCGATGGTCTTTATCGGTACGGCGATCCTCTATATCGGCTGGTTTGGCTTTAACGCAGGCTCTGCCGGTGCCGCCAACGAAATCGCTGCCCTGGCGTTCGTCAACACCGTTGTTGCCACCGCTGCCGCTATCCTCGCCTGGGTATTCGGCGAATGGGCAACCCGCGGCAAGCCGTCGCTGCTGGGCGCATGCTCCGGGGCCATTGCCGGTCTGGTTGCCGTGACGCCAGCCTGTGGCTACATCGGCGTGGGCGGTTCACTGATTGTTGGTATCGTGGCGGGCCTGGCCGGTCTGTGGGGCGTGACCATGCTGAAACGCTGGCTGCGCGTTGACGACCCGTGTGACGTGTTCGGTGTGCACGGCGTCTGCGGCATCGTAGGCTGTATCCTGACCGGCGTGTTTGCCTCTACCTCCCTGGGTGGCGTTGGCTACGCGGAAGGTGTGACCATGGGGCACCAGGTGCTGGTGCAGCTGGAAAGTATCGCTATTACCATCGTCTGGTCAGGCGTCGTCGCTTTCATCGGCTACAAGCTGGCAGACATGATTGTTGGCCTGCGCGTACCGGAAGAGCAGGAGCGCGAAGGCCTGGATGTGAACAGCCACGGCGAAAACGCTTACAACGCGTAATCTGGCTTAACCCTCTGGAAAACCTCCCGCCTGCGGGAGGTTTTTTTGTTTATTCGTTGCGGTTGCGCATCACCCCTTCCTGCACGCTGGAGGCCACCAGCACACCCTCCTGGGTATAGAATTCGCCACGCACAAACCCACGCGCGCTGGAGGCAGAGGTGCTCTCCACGCTATAGAGCAGCCACTCGTTCATATCGAACGGACGGTGGAACCACATCGAGTGATCGATGGTGGCAACCTGCATGCCCCGCTCCAGAAAACCGACCCCGTGCGGCTGCAGCGCCACCGGCAGGAAGTTGAAGTCAGAGGCGTAGCCCAGCAGGTACTGATGGGTACGAAAATCCGCTGGCATCGTACCGTTGGCACGGATCCACACCTGGCGGGTCGGCTCAGCCACGTGGCCCTTCATCGGGTTATGAAACTCAACCGGGCGGATCTCCAGCGGCTTATCACAGAGAAACTTCTCCTTTACCTGCGGCGGCAGGAGGTGCGCCAGCGAGCGGGCAATGTCCGTTTCCGACGGCAAATTATCCGGGGCAGGGGCGGCGGGCATCGTTTTCTGGTGCTCATAGCCCGGCTCAGGAGCCTGGAACGAGGCTGTCATATAGAAAATGGGTTTGCCGTTCTGGATGGCGGCTACCCGGCGAGCGCTAAAGCTGTTACCGTCGCGCAGCACCTCTACGTCATAGATGATCGGTTTTTGGCTATCGCCGGGGCGTAAAAAATAGCTGTGGAACGAGTGGACGAGGCGATCTGCCGGGACGGTCTCTTTTGCGGCATAGAGTGCCTGACCGACAACCTGGCCGCCAAAGACCTGGCGCAGGCCTAAATCTTCGCTTTGACCGCGAAACAGACCCTCTTCAATTTTTTCCAGATTAAGCAACGTCAGCAGATTATTCAGCGCTTGACTCATAGGTGTCCTCAATAAAATAAAAGCGACCGAGCGGATACAGGCAGAGTATAACCCAGAAATGCAAGTGGTCCGATGGGTGCAAAAATCTGAATACATGGCTGTTTCCAGGCAAAAATCAGTGATGTGTGCCACACTTACTGGCGTTCGATACGATTTAAGTATTAACCACTGATTCTGGCGGGCGTCATACCTGCTGGTGCATTGAAGATAAGGAGAACTCAATGAAACTCGTGCACATGTTAAGTGGTTTAGCGGTTGCCGTTTCTCTGGCTGCCTGTGCCGACAAAAGCGCAGATATCCAGACGCCCGCACCAAACCCGAATACCTCCATTGCCTCAACGCAGTCCGTGATTAAGCAGCCTAACGTCTCGGGTACGATCTGGATCCGTCAGAAGGTGGCTCTGCCGCCGGATGCGGTACTGACCGTGACTCTGGCCGATGCGTCCCAGGCTGACGTGCCGTCTAAAGTCATCGCCCAGCGTGCCGTTCGTACCGAAGGTAAACAGGCTCCGTTCAGCTATGAACTGCCGTTTGACCCGGCGCAGGTACAGCCGGACGCGCGTATTCTGCTAAGCGCCGCGATTACGATTGATAACAAACTGGTGTTTATTACTGATGGCATCAAGCCAGCGGTTAATCAGGGCGGTACCCGTATCGACCTGACGCTGGTACCGGTTCAGCAGACTGCTGTGCCGATGCAGCAGAGCGGTGGGGCAGCAACCACCGTGCCGTCTACCTCGCCAACGCAGGTTAACCCTTCGTCAGCGACTCCCGCACCGACGCAGCTGTAATGAGAAAACCCTCTCCCCGGAGAGGGTTTTTTAATAGTTCCAGCGATAGCGCGCTAAATCAATTATACCGCTACCTGATACCTGAACGCCGTCGGCGAGCAGAGCCTGACGCTGGCGCTGTAGATCTGGCCCGGTGAGAGAAATGTGCCCCTGACGATTCACTACCCGATGCCACGGCAGCGTACTGCCCTCCGGCAGGCGTCTGAGTACGCCGCCAACCTGGCGTGCCGCACGCGGTGAACCCGCCAGCCGGGCAACCTCTCCGTAGGTTGTGACCGAGCCGGGCGGTATGGCGGCGACGATTTGCCACACCCGCTGGGGAAAAGAGTCGTTGTCTGCCATAGCGGTTTCCTTAAAAGTCTCTCACCAGCATAATCAGCGCACGCTGGCCTGTGAAGAGGCGCTTGCGCAATAAACCAGCATCCAGCAGGCTGCGGCTTGCAATTGCCGGGCCATACGGTAATAATGCGTCCGCGCGTTGGTTAACAACGCTCTCAATGGGGGCCCTGTTGGTTCTCCCGCAACGCTACTCTGTTTACCAGGTCAGATCCGGAAGGAAGCAGCCAGAGCAGATGACGTGTGTGCCGGGATGTAGCTGGCAGGGCCCCCACCCATTTTTAGCACTCGCTATGCCAATCTCTTCTCATGCAATTTGCTTCCTGCTTAAGATCACTCCTCTGTCGTATTGCCTGACATCTATTTGTCATTAAACTGAAATACTAATGTCATTTTTATGTCATATATTCCTGCCACAGTAATATTACAGTAATGTGATCGACGGCGTTTTAAGAAAACTATTTCTGGATCAACGCGAAAAGCTGGTGTATTAATTACTCGTCTCATTTATACCGAAAGGGATAATCATGGTCAGCGCAGTGTTAAACGTAAAAATCGACGAAGCAGTAAAAGAGAAGCTCCGCCATTACGCAGAAGCAAATAATGAGAATTTAAGCACCGCAACTGAAAAGCTTCTCCAGCTGGCCTTTGAGTCACACGGCGACGCCATCTCAGAGGAAGATATCGATAGCCAGCATACGGAAGAAGAGAGTTCATCGGCCTTGAGTGTCAAAGAGATCAAGGCGTTACGTAAACTGCTTAAGAAGAAAAAATGAAGCCGCTACAGTCAACCGCCAGCAACTATGCTGAAGCCTGCGAGCAGCTGCGCTCCGGCTACGTAAAACAGGTTCGTCTGAACTGGAATGTCGGAACAGATGAGTTTTTTCGTATCGCATCAGAGTGGTGTGATGCCGGCGCAAAAATAAAAAAACAGGGCGAAAGTTTTATTATTGCGCTGAAAGGTTTTCCTATTCCCCGACAGTAACAATACTGCGATCGGTTAACCGATCGCAGTCACATTAAATATATTTCCGCTGCCGTATAATCGGCGACTGGTTAATTAATGAAGCCCATATTGGCTGTAGGGCCATAAACGCATCCTGCAATACTCTCTCCGGCTGGGTAAAGGGCATGCGCAGATAGCGTTCAAATGCGCCAGCCAAACCAAAGCGCGTTCCTGCTCCCAGGTGAATACCTGCACTTTCTGCGCCAGTGGCAAATCGCGTTGCCAGCGCTTCCGGCAGCTCTACCCAGAAAGAGAGCCCACCCTGAGGGATCTGCGTCTGCCATTGCGGAAAAAAGGTCTGCATCAGACGCAGGCAGTCGTCCCGGCGCGTAGCCAGCATCCGCCGATGGGCGGGCAAAAAGGTCTCTCCATTTTCAATTAGCCAGCGGGCAGCGAGCTGCTCCAGCACCGGCGTACCCAGATCGATTGTGTCACGCATCTGAACCAGCGAGGCGATAGTGCGGGCCGGAGCGCGGATCCAGCCCAGCCGCAGCCCGCCCCAGAAGCTCTTGGCGGCGGAGCCGATCGAGATCACCGACGCATCCGGGCTGAAAGCGGCCAGCGGGGGAGGAGGCGGGGCGTCATACCAGAGATCGACCATGGTTTCGTCCACCACCAGCGTTGTGCGCGTGCGGGCGGCAATCTCCGCCACGGTTTGCCGGGTAGCGGCGTCCATACAGCGGCCGGTGGGATTATGAAAGTCCGGCATCAGGTAGGCGAGCCTCGGCGAGGTCTGGCCGATCGTTGCCGCCAGCCCGTCGCTATCCCAGCCCTGCTGCGGCAGCGCCACGCCAACCGGGCGGCAGGATGCCCCCTCAATCGCCGCTATCGCCAGTGGGTAGGTAGGGTGATCGACCACAACCCGATCCCCCGGTCCGGTCAGCAGGCGCAGGATCAGCGCAAATCCGCTGAGCGCCCCGTTAACAATCATGATTTCATCAGGCCGGGTCGGCAGGCCACGCGCGCCGTAGCGGGCCGCAATGGCTTCCCGTAATGCCAGCAATCCCTGCTGATCGTAGCCGGTAGAGCCAAAGTGCTGCGGCATGGCGATCAGCGCCTGCTGGTAGGCCTGATGGATCTCCGGGCTGGCCCCCAGCGAGGCGGTAGAGAGATCCAACGCGCTGCCTGCGTTGGTACGGGTAGGCACCGTGCGGCTGCTTTCGGGCAGCATCACGACCGAGCCGCTGCCGTGGCGGCTCAGGAGAAAGCCCTCATCCCGCAGCTGCGCCAGCGCGCTGGCTACGGTGGTGCGGCTGATGCCGAGGGCCGCGGCCAGCTCGCGCTCACCCGGCAGGCGGGTCTCCAGCGCCAGCCGACCATCGAGGATCAGCATTCGCAGCGCCTGGGCAAGCTGCTGCCACAGTGGCGTACGCGATGCGGGATGTTGCCACTGGCCCAGCAGCCGCACCAGCGACTGGCTTCCAAATCGACGTGATGACATAGGCAGTCCACTTTTTCAAAACTGGTCATTAATGATAATGCCAGTAAGAGCGAGGATGTCACTCTCTTTGATTGAATGAGGTGAACTATGCTGCGGCGACTCCTGCAACTCTATATCGGCCTGACGCTCTACGGCGTCTCTACCGCCATGTTTGTTCGGGCGGATCTCGGAGCCGATCCGTGGAACGTCTTTCATCTCGGCGTGGCGCAGCTCCTGTCGCTCAATATTGGCCTCGTGATAATCGCCGTGGGCGCACTGGTGTTGCTGCTGTGGATCCCTCTGCGTCAGCGTCCAGGCCTGGGCACCATCAGTAACGTGGTGGCGATTGGCTTAGCGGCGGACGCTGCGCTGGTGCTGATGCCTCCCCTGGAGTCGCTGCTGGCCCGCAGCCTGCTACTGGCTGCCGCCGTGGTGGTCAACGCGCTGGCAACGGGCATGTATATTGGTGCCGGGTTTGGTGCCGGGCCGCGCGATGGCCTGATGACCGGCATCAACGCCCGCACAGGCTGGTCGGTGCGCATGGTGCGTACCGCCATTGAGTTAAGCGTCCTGCTGCTGGGCTGCGCGATGGGCGGCACCTTTGGCGTCGGAACGGTGCTCTACGCGCTGGCGATTGGCCCGCTGATCCAGCTCTGTCTGCCGTGGTTTCGCCAGCCGTCCCGTGTTGCACTGGTCACCCAGCCGCAGAAGAGTGCGTTGTAAACCCGCGAAGCGCTCACAACAACGCCAGGCGGTTTGGGTTACACTGGCGACACCCCAGTTGCCAGGGTAACACTATGAAACCCATTACGCTTTATGATGTCGCCCGTTACGCGGGCGTCTCCTATCAGACCGTTTCCCGCGTTATTAACCAGGCGGAGCACGTCTCAGCGCGTACCCGCGAGAAAGTGCTCTTCGCCATGCGCGAGCTGAACTACGTGCCCAACCGTGGCGCGCAGCAGCTGGCGGGCAAGCGTAGCCGTACCCTCGGGCTGCTCACCAGCGATCTGGCTCTCCATGCGCCGTCCCAGATCGCCTCGGCGGTAAAAAACCGCGCCGCACAGTCCGGGGCTGGCGTGATTATCGCCATGCCCGAGCAGGCGAGCCAGGCGGCCTGCCTGCTGGCGTTACAGGAGCTGCTGGCCCAGCGGGTTACCGGGCTGCTGATCAACCTGCCGCTGGAAGATGATCAGGCCGAGGAGCTGGCGGCGCTGGCTCACCCGACGCCAACGCTGTTTCTCGACGTTAGCCCGACGGCGAGGGTCAATAGCCTGGTGTTTGACGCCGCACAGGGGGCAAGGCTGGGAGCCGGGCACGTTTTGACCCTGGGCCATCGCGTTATTGTCCTGCTCGGTGGGCCACCGAGCTCGGTATCAGCGCGAGCGCGTCTTGCGGGCTGGCTGGAGACGCTGACAAACGCCAACGTCACCCCAGCGGCCAGCGTGCACGGCGACTGGAGCGCAGCCTCGGGATATGAACAGGCCAGCCAGCTAATGGCCTCCCGGCCGTTGCCTGACGCCATTCTGGTGGCGAACGATCAGATGGCGCTTGGCGTGCTGCGCGCCTGTGCGGAAATGGGCATCGCCGTACCCGACCAGATCTCGGTTGTGGGCTATGACGATACCGCCGACAGCGCATGGTATACGCCGCCGCTGACGACGGTACGTCAGGCCTTTAAAGAGGCAGGTGAGCGCAGCGTGGACTGGCTGCTCCAGCCGCCCGCGGATGCTGAGCTTAGCCAGACGCTGCTGCCGGTCACGCTGGTCATCCGCAGCTCGGCCTGAAAACCCTTCGCTTTTGTGATCGACCCCGCTTCTGGCGATGGCGGGCCTTTACCTTTATTCCTTGTCCGGGCATCGTACAGAAAATTGTGAGCGCTTCGCAAAAATCATGAGGTCGACATGTCCGCTGCTGCACTGAACACCCTGCTTGCCCGCCGCGACTGGGAAAACCCGGTTGTGACCCACTGGAACCGTCTGCCGATGCACGTCCCTCTGCGCAGCTGGCGTAACGCCGAAGCAGCGGCCCAGGAGAGCGACTCTCCGTCATGGCGGCTGCTCAACGGCGAATGGCGGTTTAGCTTCTATCCCGCTCCGGAAGCCGTGCCAGCGTCGTGGATAGAAGAGGATTGCGCTAGCGCCGTTGCCATGCCGGTTCCCTCCAACTGGCAGATGCAGGGGTTCGATACGCCGATCTACACCAACGTCACCTACCCGATCCCGGTCACGCCGCCGTTTGTTCCTGCGGAGAACCCTACCGGCTGCTACTCGCTGACCTTTGACGTAGATGCAGCGTGGCTGGCGAGCGGCCAGACGCGGATTATTTTTGAGGGGGTCAACTCGGCCTTCTATCTCTGGTGCAACGGAGAGTGGATTGGCTATTCGCAGGATAGCCGCCTGCCCGCGGAGTTCGACCTCAGCGCGGTGCTGCGACCCGGCGCAAACCGGCTGGCGGTGATGGTTCTGCGCTGGTGCGACGGCAGCTATCTGGAAGATCAGGATATGTGGCGCATGAGCGGTATCTTCCGTGACGTGGTGCTGCTGCATAAGCCTGCAACGCACATCAGCGATTTCCAGGTCGAGACCGCGCTTAACGCGGATTTTAACCATGCCCGGATAAGTACCACCGTACAGCTTGCCGGTGAGCTAGCCGACTGCCGGGTGGCCATCACCCTGTGGCGCGGCGAGGAGCAGATCGCCAGCGCGGAGCAGCGTCCCGGCAGCGCAATTGTGGACGAGCGCGGCGCTTGGGCCGAGCGGCTGAGCGTCGAGCTTGCTGTCGATAAGCCGGATCTCTGGAGCGCCGAGACGCCGCATCTCTACCGGCTGACCGTCGCGCTACTCGACGCGCAGGGCCAGTTGCTGGAGGCTGAGGCCTGCGACGTGGGCGTGCGTAAGGTGGAGATTAGCAACGGCCAGCTGAAGGTCAATGGCAAGGCGCTGTTAATCCGCGGGGTTAACCGTCATGAGCACCACCCGGAAAACGGCCAGGCGGTGGACGAGGCTACCATGCGCCGGGATATCGAGCTGATGAAGCAGCATAACTTTAACGCCGTGCGCTGCTCCCACTACCCAAATCATCCCCTCTGGTACCGGCTGTGCGATCGCTACGGCCTCTACGTAGTTGATGAGGCCAACATTGAGACCCACGGCATGGTGCCGATGAGCCGCCTGGCGGACGATCCGCAGTGGTTCCCTGCGATGAGCGAGCGCGTCACCCGCATGGTGCAGCGCGACCGCAACCATCCCTCCATCATTATCTGGTCGCTGGGGAACGAATCTGGCCACGGCGCAAGCCATGACGCGCTCTACCGCTGGGTGAAGTCCAGCGATCCCACCCGCCCGGTGCAGTACGAGGGCGGCGGGGCGAACACGGCGGCGACCGATATTATCTGCCCGATGTATGCCCGCGTGGATATGGACCAGCCTTTCCCCGCCGTGCCGAAGTGGTCGATTAAGAAGTGGATCGCCCTCCCGGATGAGACGCGCCCGCTGATCCTCTGCGAATACGCCCATGCGATGGGCAATAGCTTCGGCGGCTTTGCCAAATACTGGCAGGCGTTTCGTGATAATCCTCGTCTGCAGGGCGGCTTTGTCTGGGACTGGGTCGACCAGGCGTTGACGAAGCGTGATGAAAACGGTAACGCCTTCTGGGCCTACGGCGGCGATTTTGGTGATACCCCAAACGATCGCCAGTTCTGCATGAACGGGCTGGTCTTCCCGGATCGCACCCCGCATCCGGCCCTCTATGAGGCCCAGCGCGCGCAGCAGTTTTTCCAGTTCCGTCTGCTTAGCACCACGCCGCTGGTGGTTGAGATCCACAGCGAGTATCTGTTCCGCCAGGCGGATAATGAGGTGCTGCGCTGGCACATTGCTCGCGACGGCGACGTGCTGGCCGAGGGCGAACAGCGGCTAGAGATCCTGCCCCAGGGCGTACAGCGGCTGGAGATCGATGCCCCCGCGCTGTCTACCGGGCCGGGGGAGGTGTGGCTTAGCGTCGAGATTTATCAGCAGCGGGCCACCGCGTGGTCCCCGGAGAACCATCGTTGCGCATGGGATCAGTGGCGGCTGCCTGCGCCGCTGGCTATTGCCCTACAGGAGGATGCAGGTTCAGGCGCAACGCTGGCAACCCGCGACGAGGCGTTTAACGTCAGCTGGCAGGATCGGCGCTGGCTCTTCTCACGCCGCAGCGGCGATCTGGAGCAGTGGTGGTGCGGGAAGACGCCGACGCTACTGACGCCGATTCGGGATCAGTTTACCCGCGCGCCGCTTGATAACGATATTGGTGTTAGCGAGGTGACGCGAATCGATCCCAACGCATGGGTCGAACGCTGGAAAGCGGCGGGCATGTACGCCATGACGCCGCGTCTGCTGCACTGCGCGGCGCAGGAGAGTGCCGGAGAGGTCGTGGTTACGACCCGCCACGTCTGGGAGCATGGAGATAACGTGCTGTTTATCAGCGATAAGCGCTGGCGCATCGACAGCCACGGCGTGCTACATGGTGAGGTTGAGGTGCAGAGCGCCACTGACGCGCCGCCACCGGCAAGGGTAGGTCTCTGCTGCCAGCTGGCAGCGGTGGAGGAGTCCGCGAGCTGGCTGGGTCTGGGGCCGCATGAGAACTACCCGGATCGCAGGCTGGCGGCAAGCCAGGGATGCTGGACGCTGCCGCTAAGCGCGCTGCACACGCCCTATATCTTCCCCAGTGATAACGGCCTGCGCTGTGATACGCGGCAACTCGAGTACGGCGCGCACCGGCTGAACGGGCATTTTCATTTCTCTCTCAGCCGCTACGGCCAGCGTCAGCTCCATGACACGACCCATCACCATCTGCTGCGCGAAGAGGAGGGCTGCTGGCTTAACCTCGACGCGTTTCATATGGGGGTAGGCGGCGACGACTCGTGGAGTCCGAGTGTGTCGCCGGAGTTTATTTTGGCTGAGGAGCGGGTGCGCTACGCCTTCAGCTGGCGTCAGGCGTAGCCTGGTTGGGCCGGAGGTTCTCTTCGGCCCATGCCATAAACGCCTCCTTCGGCAGCGCCTTGCTGTAGAACCAGCCCTGAGCGAACTGCACCCCGTGATTGCGCAGCCACTCAAGCTGGCCATCGGTCTCAACCCCCTCCGCGACCATCGCCAGCCCCAGCGCTTTTGCCATTTCGATAATGTGCGGGGTGACGTTTTTGTACTCCAGCGCATCAACGAAAGATTTATCGATCTTCAGAATATCGACCTCCAGATCTTGCAGATAACTCAGGCTGGAGTAGCCGGTGCCGAAGTCGTCAATATAGATCGCGTGCCCGGCACGGCGAAGCTCGGCAATGGCCGGGGAGCTGACTTTTGGATCGGCAAAGCCGCGCTCGGTGATCTCAAGGGCAATTTGCGAGGCGCTGAGCTGCCAGCGGGTCAGCAGCGTGCTGAGCAGAGGGGGGAGGCGCTTCGACACCAGATCGCCGGGATCGAGATTGATCGAGACGTGTTGATCCGGATGACGCTGTAACCATGGCCCCAGATCGCTGAATACCGTCTCAATAATTAGCTGCGTGAGCTGCGGCATCAGGCCAGACTGCTCCGCCAGCGGAATAAAGATATCCGGTGTGAGAAAGCGGCCGTCGGCCTGCCGCCAGCGGGCCAGCGCCTCGGCCCCGACCACTTTTCCGCTGCCCAGAGCGACAATCGGCTGGTAGTAGACCTCGATTTCGCGGGCGTTAATGGCATCCAGAATGCGATAGTGGGGCGACTGGAGACGGCGAAGCATCCGCAGCAGGAAGAACGCGATCAGCAGGCTCATCAGCACGCCGATCGGAAGCCAAATCAGCAGCTGCCGGTGCAGGTTTTTCCCCAGTGGATCGAGGGAGGCAGCGGTAATAATGGCTAACCCCAGCTCGGGGAAGCGGCGTACATCATACAGGATGCCTTTCTGCTGGAAACGTGTCAGCGTACTTTGCCGCGCCTGCTGCCAGATCGCAGGATTGAACCCGCCGCTGCTGGCAATCAGTCGGTTGGTCGTCATGCTCACCAGCGACACGTCAATGGGCCATGCCCCAAAGGGCAGGACGTCAATAAACGACAGGGGATCGATCATTACTACATGGCGCTCGCTGCCCAGCGCAGCCATGATGCGGTTTAAGCCGATATCGTTTTGGGTGGTGAGCCAGGCCTGGTAACCGTCCGGGGTGATCCTCTCTGGCGGCGGGAGCATACCTTCCCGGCTGTGGTTTTCCAGCGACGAGCAGACGGGTTGCAGATGGTCAACGTAGATCATCTCCTGCACGTAGTGGTTAGCAAAGGCAACCCTGCGCATTGCCAGCAGATGGGCGGGGCTACAGGGCGTGCCCGTAAACTGGTCAATCTCGTTGAGGGCTAATTTGGCTTGCTGAACCACTTTTTGGGTGCGCATCACAACCCGGGTGGCGTAAGCGTCCAGCTCTTTTATAAAGGTCTCCTGTGCCTGGCGGTGCGCCAGCCAGATGCTCAGTCCCACCGGGACGAGCACCGCAAGGATCAGGACAACGGTAACAACGCTTACCAGCCGTCGGCTTGTCATCATCAAACGTTCCTTTTTGATATATGGCGAAAGAGAGTCAGCAGCAGATGTGTATAATCTTTATACCATTCTCTGCGGCGATCCTCTGCTATTTCACGCCAAAATTCCTTGATGCAAAAAGCGTTTAATGAAAAAAGCGTAGCGCTAGCGGCGGTGGGCCAGCCGACGTACCAGACGATCGCCGGTCATCTGCACCCCCTGAACCAGCGCCACTAAAATGACTACCGTGCCCACCATCACCTGGTCGTTAAAGCGCTGGTAGCCGTAGCGAATGGCCAGATCCCCCAGCCCGCCGCCGCCAATGACCCCAGCCATTGAAGAGAAACCAATCAGCATCACTACGGTGAGCGTGGTCCCCGCCAGCAGCGTCGGCAGCGCTTCCGGCAACAGCGCTTTAGCAATGACGTGCCAGACGCTGCCCCCCATCGACAGAATGGCTTCGATTCGCCCATAGTTCACCTCGTCCAGCGCGTTCTCCGTCAGCCGGGCAAAGAAGGGGAACGCGCCGATGGTGATGGGGACCACCGCGGCGGTGCTGCCCAGCGTGGTGCCAATCAGCAGCCGTGTAAAAGGGATCAGCGCAATCAGCAGCACGATAAACGGCAGCGAGCGGCCAAGGTTAATAATGGCCCCCAGCACGGCGTTGGTTTTAGGCATCGGCAGCAGGCCGTTTGCCCGGGAAATATAGAGTAATACGCCGATGGGCAGACCAATCAGCACGGTAAACAGGGCGGCCAGCGCCACCATGTAGATGGTCTCCAGGGTGCCGTTCAGCAGCATCGGCCACAGCTCATCCCAGCTCATGCTACGCATAGCGGTCTCCCGTTTAAGCCATGTCGTTCCAGGAAGAGGCGTTCCGCCTGCGGATCGGGCAGCAGCGCCTGGCGCAGGCGCGACCACGGCGTCACCAGCAGATCGGCAATCTTCCCGCTCTCAATCAGCTCGCCGTTCTCCAACAGCGCCGCATGATCGCAGAGGCTTTTTACCACCTCCAGCTGATGGGTAATCAGCACAATCGTCAGGCCGAGCTGGCGGTTGATATCCGCCAGCAGGCTGAGCACCGACTGTGTGGTCTCTGGATCCAGCGCGCTGGTGGCCTCGTCGCAGAGTAGCACCTGCGGGCGCGCCGCCAGCGCCCGGGCGATGCCGACGCGCTGCTTCTGCCCGCCGGAGAGCTGAGAGGGGAAGGCCTGCGCCTTATCACTCAGTCCCACCAGGTGCAGCAGCTCCTCGACTCGCGCCCGGCGCTGCGCTTTGGCGACGCCCGCGATCTCCAGCGGCACGGCGACGTTATCTGCCACGCTGCGGGCATGCAGCAGATTGAAGTGCTGAAAAATCATGCCGGTTTGCAGACGGTGCGCGCGCAGCGCCGCTTTATCGAAGCCGGTGATGTCGCGTCCGCTGACCAGAATGCGGCCGCGGGTCGGCCGCTCCAGCAGGTTCAGGCAGCGGATCAGCGTGCTCTTACCCGCACCGCTGCGCCCGAGAATGCCGTAAATGGCACCTTCGGGAACGGTTAACGAGATGTCGTTCAGCGCCGGTCGGCCTGCTCCGGCATAGGTTTTACTCAGCCCTTCAATCACAATCATGACTGTGGCACGACCGGAATAACCGAGCCGTTGTAGTTTTTGCGGATAAATTCCGCCACCTGCGGCGAGGTGAGATCCTTCGCCAGCTCCTTGATGCGCGGGTCGTTGGCCAACGCCGGATTGGTCACCAGAATATTGGCGTAGGGGTTATGCTCGGCACTCTCCAGCCCCAGCGCATCTTTAGCCGGCGTCAGGCCTGCCTCCAGGGCGTAGTTGCCGTTGATCACAGCCAGATCGACGTCGTCCAGCGAGCGGGGGATCTGCGGGGATTCGATCTCAAGAATTTTAATATGTTTCGGATTCTCGGCAATGTCCTTCGGCGTGGCGAGGGTGGTGGCCGGATCGGTAAACTTCGCGTTGAGCTTAATTAGCCCCTGGCTTTGCAGCAGGAACAGGGCGCGGCTCAGGTTGGTGGTGTTGTTCGGGACCGCCACCGTGGCGTTGTCAGGAACCGACTTGAAATCTTTATACTTACGCGAGTAGATGCCCAGTGGTTCAATGTGTACCGTCGCCGCCACGGCAAAGGTTTTGCCCAGCGCCTTCTCCTGATCTTTAAGGTACGGAACGTGCTGGAAATAGTTGGCATCGACGTCGCCGTTAGCCAGTAACTCGTTGGCGTTGACGCCACTGGTCAGCTCCACCACCTTGATATCCAGTTTGGGATCAAACGTTTTGATATAGTTGAGAATTTCCGCGTGCGGTACGGCGTCCGCAGCGATGCGCAACGCTTCCGCGTGGGCGGAACCCCATGCCAGAGACAGAGAGAGTGCCAGCCCGGCCAGTTTAAATGCTGCAGGTTTCATCATTTTTATCCTTTATCGTTATATCAGTGGGTTTATCAGGCAATCAGCTGTTCGCTGCGCTCGCGCAGCACGTCCCGGTAGTAACGCTCGGCCACGTCTGGATGGGATCGCAGCCGGCCTTTCAGGTAGTTCCAGCCCACGTCGCGCAGCAGTGGATTGTCCGGATCGCTCTCTGGCCCCTGCGCCTCCTGCGCCAGCCGCTCGGGCAGGGCGTAAACCGGCACCACCGCGTCCAGCTGCGCGCCGAGGAAGAAGGCGATCGACAGTCGCTCCTGCCCGGCAGCAGGGGAGACCACCCGGTGCACCGTGGCGCGCAGATAGCCGTTGGTCGCCAGCTCCAGCAGCTCACCAATGTTCACGACGAAGCTCCCGGCCAGCGGGGCCGCATCCAGCCAGCGGCCCGGGGCCACCTCCACCTGCAAGCCTCTCTGCTCATCCTGTAGCAGAAAGCTAAGGAAGCCGGAGTCCTTGTGCGCGCCGACGCCTTGCTGGCTCTCGGTTGCTGGCTGGCCTGGATAGCGGATCAGCTTGATGTGCTCATTAGGCTTATCGCCATACAGCGCATCAAAAGCGTTCGGGGGGAGATCCAGTGCCAGGGCGAAGGCGCGCAGCAGGTTGAGTGCCATGCTGGTCATCGCTCTCTGCCAGGCGAGCAGGGCAGGCTTCAGCGTCGGCTGCGCCTCTGGCCACAGGTTCGGTCCCTGCAGACGCCGCCAGCGAGGATCGTCCCCGGCAACGTGCAGAGCCGGACGCTCAGCGCCAATATCAAACTGTTCGCGCCAGTCCGGCTGGCCACGCGTCAGCTCAGAGGCCGCCCGGTTATAGCCACGAAAATGGGGAGAGTGGATCATCGCCACCTGCTGCTTCTCGGCGTCGGAGAGGGCAAAGAAGCGACGGGTCTCCTGCTGGACGGCGCGTTGCAGATCGTCATCCACACCGTGATTAACTAAATAGAAGAAGCCGATGTCCCGTGCGGCATGGCGCAGCTGTTCCAGAAAGGCGGGACGATTGACCGGGTCGGCAAAGTGCGACAGGTCAAGAATAGGCAGGCGGGTAGCGGTCATGGCTGGCTCCTTATATTGGCTTTCTGGCAGAGTGCCTTAAAGCCATATATTCAACCAATAACCTTCTTTTCTAATTTATGACCGGGTGGGATCAAGTGCTTTTGCGAAAAATGGATAAGGCAGGGGGCGTGGTTTGCGGCAGGCCAAAATGATAAGAGCCCTGACCGGAAAAGTCAGGGCTCTTAGGGTACTGCTGATATTGCATTTAACATTAAGGAACTTAACTACATGATACTGCTAATGATACTGCTTTAAATGTACACGTTTAAGGTTTTAAACCTCGGTACTCAAGTACACACCCTTCGCGATATAGACTTTTTGATGCGTGGCCTTACTTCCATTGCGTTTTAAAACAGGACGTTCTAACGCGCAACCCAAACAACATACAACGGGGCCTTACATCATCGCGATTACGTTCACACCCTGCGATTGTAGAGACTGACTACGTGGCCTTAAAGCGTCATCGGGTAGGCTTGCAACATATTTACGCTACGCCGACTCTCCCATACAACAATACTTCGTGGCCTTTATCGCATTCATATCTTACTGCCTAACAGCGCTCTCAATAAGCAACGCTGTTATCTATAAATGTAATACTTTTTTTTGGAATGTCAATTCAGATTGAAAACGCGGTTTGGTAGCCGTTTCGTTGATAATCAACGCGCTACGTCCGCAGTGAGGCCAGGGATTGGCGCTGCTTGCCATCGGAATTGAAATTGTCCGGGGCGAGCCAGCGCTGCATGGCGGCGTCAACCTCTGGCCACTCACCGTCAATGATGGAGAACCAGTCGGTATCGCGGTTGTGGCCCTTTACGACTAACGCCTGACGAAAGCGGCCCTCATACTGGAAGCCCAGGCGCAGCGCGGCCTGGCGAGAGGGTTCATTAAGGCTGTTACATTTCCACTCGTAGCGGCGGTAGCCGAGCGTCGCAAAGGCGTAGCGCATCAACAGCCACTGGGCCTCGGTCGAGGCGGGGGTACGGCTCAGCAAGGGAGAGAAGTGGACGTGGCCGACTTCGATGACGCCGTTGCTGGCGTCAATTCGCATCAGCGCAAGGGTGCCTACCGGCCTGTCGGTTTGCGTATCAATGACTGCAAAGTGGAGCGGATCCGACAGTGTCTCTACGCTCTCAACCCATGCCGCATACTGTTCTATGCTCTCTTCCGGCTCGCGCGCCAGCCAGGTCCAGCTGCGCCCATCGCCGCTTAGCTGATACGCGGCAAAGAGCGCATCGGCATGGGAGCGCGTCAGCGGTTCAAGGCGGCAGTAGCGTCCGTGCAGAACAACACGCTGCGGCAGCGG
Organism: Pseudescherichia sp.; assembly: GCF_031979925.1. Classification (GTDB taxonomy): domain Bacteria; phylum Pseudomonadota; class Gammaproteobacteria; order Enterobacterales; family Enterobacteriaceae; genus Pseudescherichia. Next base: position 138,277 of record NZ_DALZFB010000003.1, read on the forward strand.
GCGAGGTTGCCAGCCGGGAAGGGCATCGCCAACCGGCTGTCCGTAGTGATTATAGTGGCTCAAGAAGCGACTTGTGGCTGGGCGTGCGGCCCGGCTTTAGGCTTTGTCAGCGAGTAGACGTCGTAGAACGAAAGCTCGCCTTTTTTCTGCACCATCTGCTGCAGCTGGCTCTTCTGTGCTGCCTCTACCTCTGGCGACTGCATTATGGCGTCGATCAGCTCCTGCGGCACAAAGCGCGTGTTGTACCACTCACCGTTATAGCAGACGCGGAAATCGAGCACGTCGATATCCTCATAGCGGTAGCGCGGATAGACGTCAAAGAAGAAGAAGCCGTTCAGCAGGGCGAAAAGCACTACCAGCAGCCAGACAGAGCCGGCCAACGTTTCAGACTGGAGCATCACCGCCAGGGTAGCAAACCAGCCAACGTACATGCCGATAAAGAGCCAGGGATGGTTGCGGATAAAGCTAATGCTGAAGCGTGGCCGATTGTCACGCTTCTCGCGAATATTTAGCTCATTAATAGTTTGGGTAAGCAGTCGCTCTATTTCTGTCATTTTTTACCTTTGGGGATCGGACAAAACGCAGGTGAAACAGCCTATTTTACGATCCGCAGCGGTGAGAGAAAAGTAACAGCCTGGCGACAAAAAAGCATAACAGTTATGCCGAGGCCGACGGCAGCTTTTTAATGATCCGCGCCGGATTACCCGCTACGACGACGTCGTCGGGAATATCCCGAATAACCACGCTGCCGGAGCCAATCACCACGTTGTTACCAATGGTCACGCCCGGGTTTATCACTGCCCGACCACCGATCCAGACGTTATGGCCAATAGTCACGGGGGCGCCAAACTCTAATCCGCTATTCCGTTCGGTCGCATCAAGCGGATGGGTGGCGGTGTAGATATGCACACCAGGAGCAAGCATGCAGTTATCGCCAATATGTATCGGGCAAACATCCAGCATCACGCAGTCAAAGTTGGCATAAAAATCGTTGCCGAGAAAAATATTGTAGCCGTAGTCGCAGCGAAAGCTTGGCTCAATGTAGGCATTGCCGCTTTTGCCCAGCAGCTCCGCAAGCAGGGCGCGCCGTTCGCTCTTCTCGGTCGGGCCAGAGTGATTATACGTATGCAGCAGCTCCCTGGCACGCAGGCGATCTGCCCGTAATGTTTCATCGCCAGATCGGTAGAGTTGACCGGCAATCATTTTCTGCTTTTCTGTACTCATGGCTATCTCACTGTTAAACATAACAGGAGCATCCTGGAGTGAGATAGCCTGAAAGAGTATAGCGTTGGCTATAGTATGTGAAATAGATCACACTACTTCAAGAGACAAAAGCCCAACCTTGAGATTCATCAAAACGTGTCTGATAAAGGCGGCGGGGAATCGCTATAAAACCGTGGGTGGACTAGCGAACAAATTTCCACACGGAGGAGGGGATTTTGTCATAAAGCTTATTCATTGTCAGTTCAGCCAGACGGTGATCCGCTGCGGAATAAAAGACGGTCAGCTCATTGTCAGAAAGTTCGTATTTATTTTTTTCAATCACGCGTTCCAGCGTGTCAATTGTCTGACAGCGCCGCAAGCGCATCAAATAATCTACTTTTGTTAATGGTTTATCAGACATAAATTCACCTATGTATTTGTAATAATTTTAACAGGACAAGCTAACAGGGTTAGCCTTGCTCACATTAACGAAACAGCGAAACAGTCGGTTGCCGGATTTGCGCCATTTCTGCAAGTCTTCTGTACTAATGCCATAGCTACTGAACAGCATAAACGTGTCGTCCAAGTATTCGTCAATCTGGGCAATCAGTTTATTATCTTCATTGTACTTAATTTTATAATTAAGTGCGAAGGTCGCAATATGCTCAATCAGCTCGTTCAACTGCAAATTGATTGCTGACGTGGGATCGTTAACCCAGCCATGATGGCTTTCTTCAAGGTTGGAGAGGCAATCATGGTACAACGTTTCGCAAAGAAATTTCAGTTGCGCGACATCATGCCTTTTTGGCGAGTATTCGTCCATAACGTATCCCCTTCTAAGTGGCTTTTTTTTCACATGGAACACCGTTTCGGGATGGATACCTCCTTGAGGTCGGCGTGTAAGCTGCTCTTGCGCCTCAATTTAACTATAAGTCACTCTGAAAAAGATTTCCTTGAGCGATTACGAAAAATTACAATTATCATGTTTTGCTTTCGTTCACCCTCGGCTAAAGGGGTGAGCCTTAACTCTCTTTCTGCTGCTTACTAAGAATATTCTTACATAAAAGTCTGTTTACTATTAATTAAGAATATCTTCACTTCTTAAGATAATCCTTTAAGCCTTAAGAATTATGCGACTTATATTTGTTACAGAAAATAACCAAATAAACAATAAGCCGTCGTGATGATTTTCCGGCGAGAAATGAAAAAGGCCGCTTACGCGGCCTTTGATTCATAACTCTCTGAGATTCAGAGCAGATTAGTGATGTTCAACGGCATGGCTGTGTTCAACATCTTCTGATTTGCGGCTAAAGCGGCGGCGTACCACCACAAAGAACACCGGAACAAAGAAGACGGCCAGCACGGTTGCAGTCACCATCCCGCCCATAACGCCCGTACCTACGGCGTTCTGAGCACCGGAGCCTGCGCCAGTACTGATAACCAGCGGCATAACACCGAGGATGAATGCCAGCGAGGTCATCAGAATTGGACGCAGACGCATACGTACCGCCTCCAGCGTCGCTTCGATCAGCCCTTTGCCCTCTTTCTCCATCAGGTCCTTGGCGAATTCGACGATAAGTATCGCGTTCTTCGCCGACAGGCCAATGGTGGTCAGCAGGCCCACCTGGAAGTAAACGTCGTTACCCAGCCCGCGGAAGGTCGCTGCCAGCAGCGCACCGATGACCCCCAGCGGAACAACCAGCATGACCGAGAACGGAATCGACCAGCTCTCGTACAGCGCCGCCAGACAGAGGAAGACCACGATCAGCGAGATAGCGTACAGGGCAGGGGCCTGGTTACCAGAGAGACGTTCCTGATAGGACATGCCCGTCCAGTCGTAGCCCACACCCGCAGGCAGCGTGCCCGCCAGCTGCTCCATCAGATCCATCGCTTCACCGGTACTCTTGCCTGCACCCGCTTCACCCAGGATCTCCATCGATGGCAGACCGTTATAGCGCTCCAGACGCGGAGAGCCATACTCCCAGTGCGACGTAGAGAACGCCGAGAACGGCACCATCTGGCCATCGCTGCCGCGCACGTACCAGTTATTGATATCGTTTGGCAGCATACGGTACTTAGCCTGTGACATCACGTATACCTTCTTCACGCGACCGCGGTCGATGAAGTCGTTTACGTAGCTACCGCCCCAGGCCGTACCCAGCGTGGTATTGATGTCGCTGATGGAGACACCCAGCGCCTGCGCTTTCTCCTGATCGATATCGATCTTGAACTGCGGCGTATCTTCCAGGCCGTTAGGACGTACGCCCACCAGCATGTCAGGGTGTTTCGCCACCTCGCCGAGCAGCTGGTTACGCGCCTGCATTAGCTTGTCATGGCCAAGGTTGCCCTGGTCAATCAACTGGAAGTCGAAGCCGGTTGCCGTACCCAGTTCAACGATCGCCGGCAGGTTAAAGGCGAAGACCATCGCATCTTTAATCTGCGAGAAGTGTCCGCTGGCGCGGCCCGTAATGGCCGGAACCTTGTTCTCTTCCCCTGCACGCTCATCCCAGTTTTTCAGGGAGACGAATGCAATACCGGTGTTCTGCCCACGACCTGAGAAGCCAAAGCCGTTAACGCTAAACACGGAGTTGACGTTCGCTTTCTCTTCTTTCAGGTAGTAGTCCGTTACCTCATCGAGCACCTTCTGCGTACGCTCCTGGGTTGCCCCCGCAGGCAGCTGCGCCATGGTGAGGAATACGCCCTGATCTTCATCTGGCAGGAACGAGGTTGGCAGACGGACAAACAGGAACGCCATGCCCGCAACGATAATGATATAGAGCAGCAGATAACGACCGGTGCTGCGCAGAATATTCCCTACGCTGTCGGTGTAGTGGTGCGTGCTCTTATCAAACATGCGGTTAAACCAGCCGAAGAAGCCTTTTTTGCCTTCGCCGTGGTCGCCTTTAGCGATCGGCTTCAGCATGGTGGCACAGAGGGCTGGCGTCAGGATCAGCGCCACGATCACCGACAGCACCATCGCCGAAACGATAGTAATCGAGAACTGGCGATAGATCGCACCGGTGGAGCCGCCGAAGAAGGCCATCGGGATAAATACCGCTGACAGCACCAGGGCAATACCCACCAGCGCGCCCTGAATCTGGTCCATCGATTTCCGCGTCGCCTCTTTGGGCGGCAGCCCCTCTTCAGCCATGACACGTTCGACGTTCTCTACTACCACGATGGCGTCATCCACCAGCAGGCCGATGGCCAGCACCATACCAAACATGGTAAGGGTGTTTATCGAGTAGCCGAAAGCATTAAGGATCGCGAAGGTCCCCAGCAGTACCACCGGAACGGCAATCGTTGGGATCAGCGTTGCACGGAAGTTTTGCAGGAACAGGTACATCACCAGGAACACCAGCACGATCGCTTCGACCAGCGTTTTCACCACTTCGTTAATCGAGATTTTAACAAACGGAGTCGTATCGTACGGATAAACCACCTCAAGACCCGCCGGGAAGGTCGGCTTCAGGGACTCAATGGTCGCGCGTACTGCCTCTGCGGTATCCAGGGCGTTTGCGCCGGTTGCCAGCTTGATCCCGAGACCCGACGCCGGCTGACCGTTGTACTTAGCGATAACGTCATAGTTCTCACCGCCCAGCTCAATCTCTGCCACGTCGCGCAGGCGAACCTGGGAGCCGTCCTGGTTCACTTTCAGCAGAATTTTACCGAACTCTTCCGTGGAGGTGAGACGGGTCTGGGCAATGATCGAGGCGTTAAGCTGCTGACCTTTCACCGGTGGCGTACCGCCGAGCTGGCCCGCAGCGACCTGGGCGTTCTGCGCTTTAATCGCATTAATCACGTCAACCGGAGTAAGCTGGAAGTTGTTCAGCTTGTTCGGATCCATCCAGATACGCATCGCATACTGAGCACCGAACAGCTGTACGTCACCCACGCCCGCGGTACGGCTAACCGGATCTTTCACCGTCGCGCCCACGTAGTCGGCGATATCTTCCTGGGTCATCGAGCCATCGGTGTTGATCATCCCCAGCACCATCAGGAAGCTGCTGGAGGATTTCTCAACGCTGACGCCCTGCTGCTGTACTTCCTGCGGCAGCAGCGGCATGGCCAGCTGCAGTTTGTTCTGCACCTGAACCTGCGCGATGTCCGCATCGGTACCGGAGTTAAAGGTCAGCGTGATCTGCACCGTGCCCGACGAGTCGCTGGTGGAGGACATGTAGAGCAGGCCATCGATACCGTTCATATTCTGTTCGATAACCTGCGTCACGGTATCCTGCACCGTTTTCGCATCTGCGCCAGGGTAGGTAGCTGAGACCGTCACTGCCGGTGGCGCAATCGAAGGATACTGCGCTATCGGCAAGTTGAGGATCGAGAGCGCCCCCGCCAGCATGATAATGATCGCGATAACCCAAGCAAAAATGGGGCGATCGATAAAAAACTTAGACATGTCTTAACGGCTCCTGTTTAAGTTAAGACTTCGTTTGTTCTGACTGCGCGCCGGCTGCAGCTTGCTCTTTATTGTCAGAAGCCTGATCGGTATTCACTTCCTGCACTTTTACCTGCGCGCCTGGTCGGACTTTCTGCAGGCCGGTGACAATCACGCGATCGCCATCTTTCAGACCGCCGGTAACCAGCCACTTATCGCCAATCGCCTGTGAAGTCTGTACCTGGCGGGTTTCAACCTTGTCGCCTTCGCCTACAACCATGGCGGAAGCTTCACCGCGCGGTGTGCGGGTGATGCCCTGCTGCGGAACCAGCAGCGCGTTCGGGTTCAGACCCTCTTCCAGACGGGCGCGCACGAACATGCCCGGCAGCAGAGTCTGATCCGGGTTAGGGACGATAGCACGCAGGGTAATGGAGCCGGTGGTCTCATCAACCGTGACGTCAGAGAACTCCAGCGTACCGGTCTGCGGGAAAGTTGCGCCGTCGTTGGTAAGCAGCTCGACTTTCGCTTTACCGTTCTCCTGCTTCAGGGTGCCTTTCTCCAGCTCCTGCTTCAGACGCAGGTAATCATTGCTGGACTGGGTCACATCCACATAGATCGGATCGAGCTGCTGCACGGTCGCCAGAGCATTAGTCTGGCCGGTCTGCACCAGGGCACCCTCGGTTACCGACGATTTACCAATGCGGCCGCTGATAGGGGAAATCACTTTGGTATAGGCCAGGTTGATGCGTGCGGTCTCAACGGCGGCTTTGGCGGCCACGACTGAGGCATTCGCCTGCTGCGCTTCGGCCTGAGCGTTATCGAAATCCTGCTGGCTGATGTACTTGGTGCCAATCAGACTCTGGTAGCGTTTGAGGGTTACCTGAGCAATATTTGCGGCAGCCTGGGCGCGGGCTAAATCGCCTTTCGCGCTCTCATAAGAGGCTTGATAGGTCGCTGGATCGATCTGATAAAGCGAGACACCCGCTTCGACATCGCTGCCCTCGGTGAAGTTACGTTTTAAGATGATACCGCTGACCTGCGGTCTGACTTCAGCAACGCGATAGGCGCTGGTGCGGCCTGGCAGTTCAGTGGTCATCTGCAGAGGTTCGGATTTAAGTGTCACAATCCCAACTTCTGGCGCTTGCTGTGCTCCTTGTTGAGCCGGTTTATCATCACATCCTGTTAGCGCTAAGCTGCCCGAAAGCATCAGAACGGCCGCCAGAGGGGTAAATCCTCTGTTTTTGTTCATAGGTAAACCTCGAGTGTCCGATTTCAAATTGTTCAGTGGATCAAGCGCCCACAAACCCATTGCTGCGTTTATATTATCGTCATGCTATGGTACATACATTCATAAATGTATGTAAATCTGACTACCATAAAATCACCAACATATGGCACGAAAAACCAAACAACAGGCCCAGGAGACGCGTCAGCATATTTTAGATGTTGCTATGCGGCTGTTTTCAGCGCACGGCGTATCCAAAACGTCTCTTGCAGACATTGCGCAGGCAGCGGGTGTCACGCGTGGCGCAATTTATTGGCACTTCAAAAATAAGTCAGATTTATTTGGTGAAATTTGGCAGCTGTCAGAGTCCAGTATTGGCGATCTCGAGCTTGAGTATCAGGCAAAATTTCCTGATGATCCACTCTCCGTGTTGCGCGAAATTTTGGTCTATATCCTTGAAGCAACGGTAGTCGAAGAGCGCCGCCGTTTAATGATGGAAATTATTTTCCACAAGTGTGAGTTTGTCGGCGAAATGACCATTGTGCAACAGGCACAGCGTAATTTATGCCTCGAAAGTTACGATCGTATTGAACAGACGCTCAGCCACTGCATCAAAGCAAAAATGCTGCCCGCGAATCTGCTCACCCGCCGGGCGGCTATTCTGATGCGCAGCTATATTTCCGGCATTATGGAGAACTGGCTCTTCTCGCCACAAACGTTTGATCTTAAAAAAGAAGCCCGCGACTACGTTGCCATCCTGCTGGAGATGTTCCAGCTCTGCCCAACCATGCGCGCAAAGTCTGACGCGCTCTGCGCCTAATTTACCTTTACTGTGCCAGGAAATATCCTGGAGGCTATGCGCATTGCTATGTTGTCCCAGACGGGCGTGATATTCTCTGCGCGTGGCCAGTCCCGGCCCGCTTTCCCGTAAAGAAACCATTCATCTAAAAATTATGCTGCACTTCATACGCTCGCAAAATCCGCTATCCGCTTTTGCTCTGATGCTGGTGCTTGTCGCAAGCCTGTTTTCGACGGCTTCGCATGCCCGTGCCAGTACCGATCTGCCCGGCCGGGCAGAGGTGCAAAGCCAGCTTGATGCGCTAAATAAGCAAAAAGATCACACCCCACAGGATAAGCTCGTCATTGACGATCTGACGCAAACCCTGGACACCCTCGACAAGCTCGAGCGGGTCAAACAGGAGACCACCCAGCTTCGTCAAAAGGTTGCCCAGGCACCGGATAAGATGCGCGAGGCGACGGACGGGCTAAATGCGCTGAGCGATAAAGACAACGATGACGAAACGCGCAAAACGCTGGCAACGCTGTCGCTGCGCCAGCTGGAGTCGCGAGTCTCGCAGTTGTTGGACGATCTCCAGACCGCGCAGAACGATCTGGCGACCTATAACAGCCAGCTGGTGGCGCTGCAAACTCAGCCAGAGCGGGTACAGAATGCCATGTACACCGCCTCGCAGCAGCTGCAGCAGATCCGTAACCGCCTGAACGGCACCGGAGCAGGGGAGGGTGCCTTGCGTCCAACCCAGCAGACGCTGCTGCTGGCCCAGCAGGCGCTGCTGAATGCCGAGATTGACCAGCTGCGTAAAAGCCTTGAGGGCAACACCACCCTGCAGGATACGCTACAAAAGCAGCGCGACTACGTGACGGCCAACAGCAACCGTCTGGAGCATCAGCTTCAGCTCTTGCAGGAGGCGGTCAACAGCAAACGCCTCACGCTGACCGAAAAAACGGCCCAGGAGGCAGTTACGCCGGATGAGACCGCGCGTATCCAGGCCAATCCGCTGGTGAAACAGGAGCTGGATCTCAACCACCAGCTCAGCCAGCGGCTGATTGATGCCACGGAAAACGGCAACGCGCTAGTACAGCAGAATATCAAAGTTAAAAACTGGCTCGATCGCGCCCTGCAGTCCGAACGCAATATCAAAGAGCAGATCTCGGTGCTGAAGGGGAGCCTGCTGCTGTCGCGCATTCTCTATCAGCAGCAGCAGACGTTGCCCTCCGCCGACGAGCTGGCGGATATGACCAACCGCATCGCCGACCTGCGTCTTGAGCAGTTTGAGATCAACCAGCAGCGCGATGCCCTGTTCCAGAGCGACGCCTTTGTTGGCAAGCTGGAAGAGGGGCACGAGAGTGAGGTGAACGGTGAGGTGCACGATGCGCTGCTGCAGGTAGTCGATATGCGCCGAGAGCTGCTCGATCAGCTCAACAAGCAGCTCGGCAACCAGCTGATGATGGCGATTAACCTACAGGTTAACCAGCAGCAGCTGATGAGCGTCTCTAAAAGCCTGCAAGAGGTGCTGACCCAGCAGATCTTCTGGGTAAACAGCAATAAACCGATGGACTGGGAGTGGGTGAAAGCCTTCCCGCAGGCGGTTAAAGAGCAGTTCCGTACCATGAAGATCACCGTGAACTGGGAGAAAGCCTGGCCTGCGGTGGCGATTGCGTTTCTGGCCGGGCTGCCGCTGCTGCTGATTGCGGGCCTGATCCGCTGGCGTCTACGTTGGCTGAAGCAGTACCAGGCCCGGCTGGCGGACGAGGTGGGCCAGCTGCGTAACGACAGCCAGGGGCACACGCCGAAGGCGATCCTTATCGACCTGATCCGCGCTCTGCCGGTCTGCCTGCTGATCCTCGCGGTGGGGCTGATCCTGCTTACCATGCAGCTTAACATTAGCGAGCTGCTGTGGGCCTTCAGTAAAAAGCTGGCGCTCTTCTGGCTGGTATTCGGCCTGTGCTGGAAGGTGCTGGAGAAAGACGGCGTCGCGGTGACCCACTTCTCTATGCCTGCGGAGCTGACCAGCCACTGGCGTCGCCAGATTGTGCGCGTCAGCCTGGCATTGCTGCCGCTGCACTTCTGGTCGGTGGTCTCCGAGCTGTCGCCGCTGCATCTGATGGACGATGTCACCGGGCAGATTGTGATCTTCCTGAACCTGCTGGTGATTGGCGCCCTGATGTGGCCGATGTGCCGCGACAGCTGGCGCGATAAGGAGTCACATGCTCTGCGCCTGCTGACCGTCACTGTGCTCTCCATCGTGCCGCTGGCGCTGATGGTGCTGACCGCTACAGGCTACTTCTACACCACGCTGCGCCTCTCCGGCCGCTGGATTGAGACCGTCTATCTGGTGATTATCTGGAACCTGCTCTACCAGACGGTGCTGCGCGGACTGAGCGTGGCGGCGCGGCGCATCGCCTACCGCCGTGCGCTCGCCCGTCGGCAGAACCTGGTGAAAGAGGGGGCTGAAGGCGCGGAGCCGCAGGAGGAGCCGACCATCGCTCTTGAGCAGGTTAACCAGCAGACGCTGCGTATTACCATGCTGGTGATGGTGGCGCTGTTTGGTGTTGTCTTCTGGGCAATCTGGTCGGATCTGATCACCGTCTTTGCCTACCTCGACAGCATTACGCTCTGGCACTACAACGGTATGGAAGCGGGGGCCAGCGTGGTGAAAAGCGTCACCATGGGTAGCCTGCTGTTTGCGATTATCGCGGCGATGGTGGCCTGGGCGCTGATCCGCAACCTGCCGGGTCTGCTGGAGGTGCTGGTGCTCTCGCGCCTGAAGATGCGCCAGGGTGCCTCCTACGCCATTACCACCATTCTCAACTATGTGATTATCGCCGCCGGGGCGATGACGGTATTCGGTTCGCTGGGTGTATCGTGGGATAAACTTCAGTGGCTGGCGGCTGCGCTGTCGGTCGGTCTCGGTTTCGGCTTACAGGAGATTTTCGGTAACTTTGTTGCCGGTATTATCATCCTGTTCGAACGCCCGGTACGCATCGGCGATACGGTAACCATCGGTACCTTCTCCGGGACGGTCAACAAGATCCGCATCCGTGCCACTACCATTACCGACTTTGACCGCAAAGAGGTGATCATTCCGAACAAGGCCTTCGTAACCGAGCGCCTGATCAACTGGTCGCTCTCCGATACTATCACCCGCGTGGTGGTACGGCTCGGGGTGGCCTACGGCTCCGATCTCGATAAGGTGAAGGAGGTGCTGCTGAAGGCTGCGATGGATCATCCGAAGGTGATGCACGATCCGGAACCGGCGGTCTTCTTTACGACCTTTGGCCCGAGCACGCTGGATCACGAGCTGCGCCTTTACGTGCGCGAGCTGCGGGATCGCAGCTATACCGTGGATGAATTGAACCGCACCATTGACCGACTGTGTCGGGAAAATGGCATCGACATTGCGTTTAACCAGCTGGAAGTGCACCTGCGCAATGCGAAAGGTGAGGAGCTGACCGAAGTGAAGCGCGACCTGAACGGCGACGATCCAATACCTTCCATCGCCTGATGCAGTTCTAAGAACGTCTATCCTGAAGCGGGACTTTTTTCTCAAAGTCCCGCTTTACTATCTCCAGCGCCTTCAGCACCGTCTCCGGCGCGATAGCGTGCTCCTCCAGCAGCATAATCAGATCTACCGCCAGCTTGACCTCTTCCGGCGCATTTTCCAGCGACATATTTACTCCTGTTATTCTCTAGCGCGTTAATCGGGCCAGTACGTTCTCAATTCGCGCCAGCGCATGGCGGCAGCGTGCCAGCCTACCCTCCAGCGCCACCACTTCTCGCTGTAAATTTTGCTGCTCCTCAAAACCGGTGGCCCTGGCGAGCAGCAGCTCGCGAGCCTGTTTCATCTCCTGCAGGCGACGCTCATACTGCTGATGCTGTAGCCGCTGGCGCTGCCACTTGGTCACCGTCGGCGAGGCGCTATCCCACTGCCGTAGCGACCATGTGGCCGTCTCCCGGTTAAGGGCGGCGAGCTGCGACGAGAGATGCTCCGCCAGCCAGGCCACCTGCGGCAGCTGCCCGGCATTAACCGCGTGGCGCAGCGCGGCCAGATTATGGTCGGCCTCGTCAAGGCAGGCACGCATTAATGTGCTGCGAGTCTGGAACAGATGGCGGTCAAAGCGTGCGCTAACGGTGGCGTGGTGGGCCAGCGGCGCGGCCCGCTCGCGCAGGGAGGCGAGCTGTTTCTCCAGCGAATCTAAAAGCAAAACCGTTTTCAACAATCTTTCCCCTGTATTCATCGGGGCTATGTTACATTAGCCAAAAAGCCCGATAACGATCCCATTATGCAACGTACTCTGTTAATTATCACCGGCTGGCTGGCGGTTGCGCTCGGCACGCTCGGCGTGGTGTTGCCGGTACTGCCTACAACGCCCTTTATTCTGTTAGCCGCCTGGTGCTTTGCCCGCTCCTCACCGCGATTTCACGCCTGGCTGCTCTATCGCTCCTGGTTTGGTAGCTATCTTCGCCACTGGCAGCAGTATCGCGCCATGCCCCCCGGCGCAAAACCTCGAGCAATCGCGGTTATCTTATTGACGTTCGCGATCTCATTATGGCTGGTTAAGCTGATGTGGGTACGTTTTCTGCTGCTGGCGATCCTCGCCTGCCTGCTAATATTTATGTGGCGCATTCCGGTAGTGGATGAGGTTGTTGATGAAAAGCAACAAAAGCAGTGAAGCGCACTCAAGCTTATTGCATTTGTCCCGTTCTGCCAGTACATTCGACCGTTTTCGAGCACGGGCACGTTTGGTTAAATGTTAAACAGTAGTTACATGACCCGCAAAGCGTGCAGTGAGTATGACCGTTTCTAGCAGGCAAAAATCCATGACAGCAACTGCGCAGCAGCTTGAGTATTTAAAAGACAGCATTAAAAGCATTCAGGACTATCCGAAACCGGGGATCCTGTTCCGGGATGTCACCAGTTTGCTGGAAGATCCGAAAGCGTATGCTCTTAGCATTGAACTGCTGGTCGCGCGTTTCAAAGACGCAGGCATTACCAAAGTGGTCGGTACCGAAGCCCGTGGCTTCCTGTTTGGCGCGCCGGTAGCCCTGGCGCTGGGCGTCGGCTTTGTGCCGGTGCGTAAGCCGCGTAAGCTGCCGCGTGAAACCATTGCCGAGAGCTACGAGCTGGAGTACGGCACCGACCAGTTAGAGATCCACGTCGATGCCATCAAGCCGGGCGATAAAGTGCTGGTGGTGGACGATCTGCTGGCGACCGGCGGCACCATCGAAGCGACCGTTAAGCTGATCCGCCGCCTGGGTGGTGAAGTCACCGACGCTGCCTTTATTATCAACCTGTTTGATATCGGCGGCGAAGAGCGTCTCGCGAAGCAGGGTATCACCTGCTACAGCCTGGTCCCGTTCCCGGGCCACTGATCGCCATCCGTCAGTACATAGTCTCGCTGTTAGGGCGAGGCTGTGGTAGCATTGCCCCTCGTATATCCACCTTCCAGCGTTCCAGAGCCTGCCCATGAGTTATCAGGTCTTAGCCCGTAAGTGGCGACCACAAACTTTTGCTGACGTCGTCGGTCAGGAGCATGTGCTGACTGCACTGGCGAACGGCTTATCGTTAGGACGCATTCACCATGCGTATCTCTTTTCCGGCACCCGCGGCGTCGGAAAGACCTCTATTGCCCGTTTGCTGGCGAAGGGGCTGAACTGCGAGACCGGCATCACCGCAACGCCGTGCGGCGTGTGCGACAACTGTCGCGAAATCGAGCAGGGGCGCTTTGTTGATCTCATTGAGATCGACGCCGCCTCGCGTACCAAAGTTGAGGATACCCGCGACCTGCTGGATAACGTCCAGTACGCCCCGGCCCGTGGCCGCTTCAAAGTCTACCTGATAGACGAAGTGCATATGCTGTCGCGCCACAGCTTCAACGCCCTGCTGAAGACGCTCGAAGAGCCGCCAGCGCATGTGAAGTTCCTGCTGGCTACTACCGATCCGCAGAAGCTGCCGGTGACCATCCTCTCCCGCTGCTTACAGTTTCATCTCAAGGCGCTGGACGTGGAGCAGATCCGCCAGCAGCTTGAGCATATCCTCGACGAAGAGAAGATCCATCACGAGCCGCGCGCATTGCAGCTGCTGGCGCGTGCCGCCGATGGTAGCCTGCGTGACGCCCTCAGCCTGACCGATCAGGCGATAGCCAGCGGCGACGGCCAGCTTACCGCCCAGGCGGTGAGCCAGATGCTCGGCACGCTGGACGACGATCAGGCGCTGTCGCTGATTGAGGCGCTGGTGGAGGCCAACGGCGAGCGCGTAATGTCGCTGGTCAATGAGGCCGCTGCCCGTGGCGTGGAGTGGGAGGCGCTGCTGGTTGAGATGCAGACTCTGCTGCACCGTATTGCGATGGTGCAGCTCTCGCCCTCCGCGCTCGGCAGCGATATGGCGGCTATTGAGCAGCGCCTGCGCGAGCTGGCGCGCACCGTGCCGCCGGGCGACGTCCAGCTCTACTACCAGACCATGCTGATTGGCCGCAAAGAGCTGCCGTTCGCACCTGACAGGCGGATGGGTATCGAGATGACCCTGCTGCGTGCGCTGGCGTTCCATCCGCGTATGCCGTTGCCGGAGCCGAGCGTGCCGACCCAGGACTTCTCTCCTGTGGCACCCACGGCGGTGTTAACCCCGGAGCAGGTGCCGCCATCACCGCCCCCCGCGCCGCCGCGTAGCGATGCGCCGCTGTCGGACACCACCAGCCAGGTGCTGGCCGCCCGCAGCCAGCTGCAGCGTGCCCAGGGAGCGACCAAAGCAAAAAAGAGTGAACCGGCAGCGGCAACAACCCGCACGCGGCCGGTGAATAACGCTGCGCTTGAGCGGCTGGCATCGGTTACCGAGCGCGTCCAGGCGCGTCCGGCCGCCGCCACCCAGCAGCAAGCGCCGGTAAAAAAAGAGGCCTACCGCTGGAAGACCACCCTGGTTACCGAAGAGGTGAAAGAGGTAGTCGCCACGCCGAAGGCGCTGAAGAAAGCCCTTGAGCATGAGCGGACGCCGGAGCTGGCGCAAAAGCTGGCCGAAGAGGCCATCACCCGCGATCCGTGGGCGGCAGAGGTGAGTCGGCTTAGTTTGCCTAAACTGGTTGAACAGGTGGCGCTTAACGCGTGGAGAGAGCAGGAGGGGAGCCGGATCTGCCTGCACCTGCGCACCACCCAGCGGCACCTTAACTCCCCCGGTACGCTAAAAGTTTTAGGTGAGGCACTTAACACCCTGTACGGTTCAGCGGTTGAAGTGTCTATCATTGAAGATGATAATCCCGCGATGCGCACTCCGCTGGAGTGGCGTCAGGCGATTTACGAAGAGATGCTTGCGCAGGCGCGCGAGTCGATTATTGCGGATAGCAACATCCAGACCCTGCAACGATTCTTCGATGCGGATCTGGATGAAGAGAGCATTCGCCCTATTTGATCGTGAGTTTGACTTACGATTGTCATTTTTAACGTGAATGAAGAGAGAAGCCTATGTTTGGTGGTAAAGGCGGTCTGGGTAACCTGATGAAACAGGCCCAGCAGATGCAAGAGAAGATGCAGCAGATGCAGGAAGAGATTGCGAAGCTGGAAGTGACCGGTGAATCCGGTGCCGGTCTGGTGAAGGTCACCATCAACGGTGCGCACAACTGCCGTCGCGTGGAGATCGACCCAAGCCTGCTGGAAGACGACAAAGATATGCTGGAAGATCTCGTTGCTGCGGCCTTCAACGATGCGGCGCGCCGTATCGAAGAGACCCAGAAAGAGAAGATGGCAGGCGTATCCTCCGGTATGCAGCTGCCGCCGGGCTTTAAGATGCCATTCTAATGGCTTTGCGCAGCTAGCCATTATCAGCGCTACGCGATCTCAAACGATCCTGTCAGCAAGGCAGATCTTGAGAGTGAGCGTAGCGCATCATAAGTGAATCAAAATTAGCTCGTTTTAACTACTTTCATCAACTCTGCCCATTCCCTGCGTTGTCTTTATAAACAGCCTGAATAAATATGATGTGATCGACGCGAAAGCAGCTGAACCAGGGAAAGCATTATGCAAATTAAATTAATCGAAACCGAGCAGGATTATGAGGCAGCTTTAAGTGTTGTTGCCCCGATGTTTGATCAGGAACCTTCCATAAATACACCTGAAGGTGATTTCTTTGAGGCCATATGTCTGCTCATAGAAGAGTATGAAAAAAAACATTATCCTTTAAACATCTAATTCATACCTTTGAAATTAACTTAATTTAAGTGATTGATATGTTTAATTTTAAATACTGTAAGGGGCCGTTCTAATGCAGACCAGTCCGCTGCTGACGCAGCTTATGGAAGCCCTGCGCTGCCTGCCGGGCGTTGGCCCGAAATCGGCGCAGCGCATGGCCTTTACGCTTCTGCAGCGCGATCGCAGCGGCGGGATGCGCCTTGCCCAGGCCCTGACGCGGGCGATGTCGGAGATTGGCCACTGCGCCGACTGCCGTACCTTCACCGAGCAGGAGGTGTGTAACATCTGCTCGAACCCGCGTCGCCAGGAGAACGGTCAGATCTGCGTGGTGGAGAGTCCAGCGGACATCTACGCCATTGAGCAGACCGGGCAGTTCTCCGGCCGCTACTTCGTGCTGATGGGGCACCTGTCACCCCTCGACGGTATCGGCCCGAACGATATCGGTCTTGACCGGCTGGAGCAGCGGCTGGAGCGTGAGCAGTTAAAAGAGGTGATCCTCGCCACCAACCCCACGGTGGAAGGGGAGGCGACCGCCAACTACATCGCCGAGCTGTGCGGGCAGTATGGCGTTGATGCCAGCCGCATCGCCCACGGTGTGCCGATGGGCGGCGAGCTGGAGATGGTCGACGGCACGACGCTCTCCCATTCGCTGGCCGGACGCCACAAGATCCGCATTTCGTGAAAAAAACGGGGGCATTTTTCTGCCCCCGCTTGAAATCCTTTCGCCATATCCCCATCTTCCCCTCAACACCAAATGGCATTGTTGAGGTATTTTTTCGATGAAAGGACAAGAAACACGCGGCTTCCAGTCAGAAGTAAAACAGCTTCTGCATCTGATGATCCATTCTCTCTACTCCAACAAAGAGATCTTCCTGCGTGAGCTTATCTCTAACGCCTCGGATGCGGCAGACAAGCTGCGTTTCCGTGCGTTGTCAAAACCCGAGCTGTACGAGGGTGACGGTGAGCTACGCGTGCGCGTCTCCTTTGATAAAGAGAAGCGTACTCTGACCATTGCCGACAACGGTATTGGTATGAACCGCGACGAAGTGATTGACCATCTGGGTACGATTGCTAAATCCGGTACTAAAGCATTTTTACAGTCGATGGGCTCCGACCAGGCGAAAGATAGCCAGCTGATCGGCCAGTTCGGCGTCGGCTTCTATTCGGCTTTTATCGTTGCCGATAAAGTCACCGTGCGCACCCGAGCCGCGGGCGACAGCGCTGAGAACGGCGTGTTCTGGGAATCCGCAGGCGAGGGTGACTACACCGTTGCCGATATCACCAAAGAGGACCGCGGGACTGAGATCACCCTGTACCTGCGCGAAGGCGAGGATGACTTCCTCAACGACTGGCGCGTGCGCTCGATCATCAGCAAATACTCCGACCATATCGCGCTGCCGGTAGAGATCGAGAAGCACGAAGAGCAGGATGGCGAAACCGTCATCAGCTGGGAGAAGATCAACAAGGCCCAGGCGCTGTGGACACGCAGCAAGTCCGAAATCAGCGACGACGAATACAAAGAGTTTTACAAGCATATCGCCCACGACTTTACCGATCCGCTGGCCTGGAGCCACAACCGCGTAGAGGGCAAGCAGGAGTACACCAGCCTGCTCTACATTCCGGCCCAGGCACCGTGGGATATGTGGAACCGCGATCACAAGCATGGCCTGAAGCTCTACGTGCAGCGCGTCTTCATCATGGACGAGGCCGAGCAGTTCATGCCGAACTACCTGCGCTTTGTGCGCGGCCTGATTGATTCCAACGATCTGCCGCTGAACGTCTCCCGTGAGATCCTGCAGGACAGCTCCGTCACCCGCAACCTGCGTAGTGCCCTGACCAAGCGCGCATTGCAGATGCTCGATAAGCTGGCGAAGGATGATGCCGAGAAGTACCAGGGCTTCTGGAAACAGTTTGGCCTGGCGCTGAAAGAGGGTCCGGCGGAAGATAGCGCCAACATGGAAGCGATCGCCAAACTGCTGCGCTTCGCCTCTACCCACACCGACTCTTCCGAGCAGACGGTGGCGCTGGCGGACTACGTCTCCCGCATGAAAGAGGGCCAGGAGAAGATCTACTACATCACCGCCGACAGCTACGCCGCCGCGAAGAGCAGCCCGCATCTTGAACTGCTGCGTAAGAAAGGCATTGAAGTGCTGCTGCTCTCCGATCGCATCGACGAGTGGATGATGAGCTATCTCACCGAGTTCGACGGCAAATCCTTCCAGTCCGTGGCGAAAGCCGATGAGTCGCTGGATAAGCTGAACGACGAGGTAGACGAGAGCGCGAAAGAGGCCGAAAAAGCCCTGGAGCCGTTCGTTGAACGCGTGAAAACCCTGCTGGGCGAGCGCGTAAAAGAGGTACGCTTTACCCACCGCTTGACCGATACGCCGGCGATCGTCACTACCGACAACGACGAGATGAGCACCCAGATGGCGAAGCTGTTTGCCGCTGCGGGCCAGGCCGTGCCAGAAGTGAAGTACATCTTTGAGCTTAACCCGGACCACGTTCTGGTGAAACGCACTGCGGATATCCAGGACGAGGCGCAGTTTAAAGCATGGGTTGAGCTGCTGCTGGATCAGGCCCTGTTTGCCGAGCGCGGCACGCTGGAGGATCCTAACCAGTTTATCCGCCGCATGAACCAGCTGCTGGTTTCTTAACCTCTCTGTGCACCGTTCCCTCTTACCCCCCTGGTAGGAGGGAACGATTCAGCTGCTCAACTTCCCGCCGAACCCGCCTGCATAAGCCTCGCTTCCTTGTGGTGATACTGACTTTAGTGGTATGGTTTTCGCTTCAAACAACGTTGTATACCTGTCATTAATCATCTGGGTATAAAAATTTAAACGTAGAGGAATTACGCAATGCGTATCATTTTGCTCGGCGCTCCGGGCGCAGGTAAAGGCACTCAGGCTCAGTTCATCATGGAGAAATACGGTATTCCGCAGATCTCCACCGGTGACATGCTGCGCGCCGCGGTTAAATCTGGCAGCGAGCTGGGCAAACAGGCAAAAGACATCATGGATGCTGGCAAGCTGGTGACTGACGAGCTGGTTATCGCGCTGGTAAAAGAGCGTATCGCCCAGGAAGATTGCCGCAACGGCTTTCTGCTGGACGGTTTCCCGCGCACCATTCCTCAGGCTGATGCGATGAAGGAAGCGGGTATCAACGTTGACTACGTGCTGGAGTTCGATGTGCCGGACGATCTGATCGTCGATCGCATTGTGGGCCGTCGCGTGCACGCTGCCTCTGGCCGCGTCTACCACATCAAATACAATCCGCCGAAGGTGGAAGGTAAAGACGACGTGACCGGCGAAGAGCTGAGCACCCGTAAAGACGATCAGGAAGAGACCGTGCGTAAGCGCCTGGTGGAGTACCATCAGCTGACCGCGCCGCTGATCGGCTACTATCAGAAAGAGGCCGAAGCCGGCAACACTAAATACGCGAAGGTTGATGGCACCCAAGCCGTCAGCGCCGTTCGCGCCGAGTTGGAAACCATTCTCGGTTAAGAAATCCCGGTTAAGCCTGCTCTTCCCCGGTGCCTGCGCCGGGGATGTTCTTCCCCCGTTTTTCCCCAAGCTTTTCCCTTTCGCAGCAATGGGTTTCGTTTACGCCCGTTTCAGTTACAATTCTCACAGGTAACTTTCTCAGGCTTAAATGAATATGAGGCGCGAATGAGTCACGCGAAAACCGGCATTCTGCTGGCGAATCTGGGCACACCCGATGCTCCTACCCCCGCAGCGGTCAAACGCTATCTCCGCCAGTTTTTAAGCGATCGTCGCGTAGTGGATACCCCGCGTCTGCTGTGGTGGCCGCTGCTGCGCGGTGTGATCCTGCCGATTCGTTCTCCACGCGTGGCCAAGCTTTACCAATCCGTCTGGATGGAGGAAGGCTCACCGCTGATGGTCTACAGCCGTCGCCAACAGCAGGCGCTGGCCGCCCGGCTGGACGACGTGCCGGTATCGTTGGGCATGAGCTATGGCTCACCCTCGCTGGAGAGCGCGGTCGACGATCTGCTCTCTCAGGGCGTAGAGCACATTGTGGTTCTGCCCCTCTACCCGCAATACTCCTGCTCGACCGTGGCCGCGGTCTGGGACGAGCTAGGGCGCATTCTGCAACGCAAACGCAGCATCCCCGGCATCTCGCTGATCCGCGACTATGCCGATAACCCGGCCTACATTGAGGCGCTGGCTAACAGCGTACGCGCCTCCTTTGCCCGCCACGGCGAGCCGGATCTGCTTCTGCTCTCCTATCACGGCATTCCCCAGCGCTATGCGGAAGAGGGGGATGTCTATCCCCAGCGCTGCCGCGATACCACCCGTGAGCTGGTTTCCGCTCTTGGCGTGTCGCCGGAGAAGGTGATGATGACCTTCCAGTCGCGCTTTGGCCGCGAGCCGTGGCTGACGCCTTACACCGATGAGACGCTGAAGATGCTTGGTGAGAAGGGCGTAAAGCATATTCAGGTCATCTGTCCGGGCTTTTCCGCTGACTGTCTGGAGACCCTGGAGGAGATTGCGGTGCAGAACCGGGAATTTTTCCTCGAAGCGGGCGGTGAGAAATATGAATATATTCCAGCGCTTAATGATTCCGCCGATCATATCAATATGATGCTGGACTTGACGGCCCCCTACCGCTAATCGCGCCCGGTGCCGGGAGTGTGCTACCATTCCCGGCCCAATTGGTAATTCGTAATATACGCGCATGAAATTTCCCGGTAAACGCAAATCCAAACACTATTTCCCTGTTAACGCCCGCGATCCGCTGTTGCAGCAAATCCAGCCGGAGAGCGATACCAGCCCCTCCTGGGTGGTCGGCATCGATCAGACGCTGGTGGATATTGAAGCGAAGGTGGACGATGCGTTTATCGAGCGCTATGCCCTCAGCGCCGGACACTCGCTGATCATCAGCGACGAGGCTGCTGACGCCCTTTACAAAGAGCTGGTTCGCGACAATCTCATCACCCACCAGTTTGCCGGCGGCACCATCGGCAACACTATGCACAACTACTCCGTGCTGGCGGATGACCGCTCGGTGCTGCTGGGCGTCATGTGCAGCAACGTGGAGATCGGCAGCTACGCCTACCGCTACCTCTGCAACACCTCCAGCCGTACCGATCTTAACTACCTTCAGGGCGTTGACGGCCCGATTGGCCGCTGCTTTACGCTGATCGGCGAGGCGGGGGAGCGTACCTTCGCCATTAGCCCCGGCTATATGAACCAGCTGCGTCCGGAGAGCATTCCCGAGTCGGTGATTGCCGGAGCCTCCGCGATAGTGCTCTCTTCCTATCTGGTGCGCTGCAAGCCCGGCGAGCCGATGCGTGAGGCGACCATGAAGGCGGTGGAGTATGCTAAAAAGCACAACGTACCGGTGGTACTGACCCTCGGCACTAAATATGTCATAGCCGATAACCCGGCGTGGTGGCGCGACTTCCTGAAAGAGAACGTCTCTATCCTGGCAATGAACGAGGAGGAGGCCGAGGCGCTGACCGGGCTGAGCGATCCGCTGCTGGCCTGCGACAGGGCGCTGGACTGGGTTGACCTTGTCCTCTGCACCGCCGGTCCGGTGGGGCTGTACATGGCAGGCTTTACCGAGGAGTCGGCGAAGCGTAAGACGCAGCATCCGCTGCTGCCGGGGGCCATTGCCGAGTTTAACCAGTATGAGTTTAGCCGGGCGATGCGTCACCAGGACTGTGAACAGCCGCTGCGTATCTTCTCCCATATTGCACCGTACATGGGCGGGCCGGAGAAGATCATGAATACCAACGGCGCGGGCGATGGCGCACTGGCCGCGCTACTGCACGATATCACGGCCAATAATTTCCACCGCAGCAACGTCCCCAACTCCAGCAAGCACAACTATGCCTGGCTGACCTACTCGTCGCTGGCTCAGGTGTGTAAATATGCTAACCGCGTTAGCTACCAGGTACTAAACCAGCACTCGCCGCGCCTGACGCGCGGCCTGCCGGAGCGGGAAGATAGCCTGGAAGAGGCCTACTGGGAGCGCTAATCGTTAATAAATAGCCCGCCGATGGCGGGCTAGAATTTTTCGGCTGAAGTACAAAATCTTATTAAGAGAAAACGTAAAGAAATGAAAAAGCGCCAAAAATAAAACATAAGTTATGCCACAATAAGTAAGTGTTTAACTACCGAGGACAATTTTTCATCCACACTGAGGAAAAGCAACAACGTGGATAAGTTGTAAAACTATGAACAAGATGTTCGCACCCATGACTATTAACCGCCTCTGCCTTCACACCTTATCCCACTGTTCGATCTGCGACCAGCATTGGCGCTCTGCGCTATAGATCCGTTCTCTCCTTTACTCACAATTTAATTTTACTCTGCTGACACGCTTATTTTTGCGTGGCGGACACCTGTTTCTCATTAGGAGAGAAATAATGCGTTATTGGATTTTATTAGTTCTGGCTATTGCGGCTGAAATAACCGGCACCCTTTCGATGAAATGGGCGAGCGTCAATAATGACAAAGCGGGTTTCATTTTCATGCTGATGATGATCGCGCTCTCGTACATTTTTTTATCGTTTGCTGTAAAACGTATTGCCCTGGGCGTCGCTTATGCTCTCTGGGAAGGCCTGGGTATTCTGTTTATTACCCTGTTCAGCGTAATGCTGTTCGATGAAACCCTATCGGCGATGAAAATCGCAGGCTTAGTCACCCTTGTTACGGGCGTTGCGCTGATCAAATCCGGTACGCAGGCACGTAAGGAGCAGCAGCATGACTACGTTTAATGCAGTGCATATTGCCTGGCTGGCACTGGCGATTGGCCTTGAAATCGTCGCTAACATCTTTCTCAAATATTCCAACGGTTTTCGTCGGCCAATACACGGTGTGCTGTCGCTGGTCGCCGTGCTGGGGGCGTTCAGCGCCTTATCACAGGCGGTAAAAGGGATTGATTTGTCAGTAGCCTACGCGCTGTGGGGCAGCTTCGGTCTGATTGCTACCGTCGCGGCAGGCTGGATGCTGTTTGGTCAAAAACTAAATCGTATTGGCTGGCTGGGCGTGGCCCTGCTGACGACAGGCGTGGTGCTTATTAAGCTTGCCTGATGAAAGCCAGGCTGGGCTTCATCCCGATCATGAAGGTTCTTCATGTTGAATGAAATTAAATCACTTTTACTCACGCGATGACTCAGGCATAAAGTGATCATGCTATTAACAATTGATCATACAGATTACGATGAATAAAGCGATTACATTTAACGTGAAGAGTCTCTGCTTCGACGAGAATTATAACCCCTCCGAGAGCACGCGTATCACCACCAACTTTGCTAATTTAGCCAGAGGTGAAAAGCGCCAGGAGAACCTGCGCAATGCCTTAACGATGATCGACAACCGGTTCAATTCGCTGGCGTATTGGGATAATCCTAAAGGCGATCGCTACGCAGTGGAGCTGGAAATCATCTCCGTTGAGTTGAATATTGCTACCGAAGGCAAGAGCAATGCTTTCCCGGTGATTGAAGTATTGAAAACTAATATTGTCGATCGTAAAACTGACGAGCGCATTGAGGGCATCGTCGGCAATAACTTCTCCTCCTACGTTCGTGACTATGACTTTAGCGTGCTGCTGTCAGAGTATAATAAAGATCAAACCGAATTTGGCACGCCTGATGACTTTGGCGATCTGCACGGCAACATATTTAAGCGTTTTGTTGAGTCGGGCTGCTATAAAGAGAAGTTTAATAAAGCCCCGGTTATCTGCCTGAGCGTATCAAGTAAAAACGTCTATCAGCGGACGGGCAATGAGCATCCTGTATTGGGCATCGAATATCAGCAGGATAGCGCCTCCCTGACGGATCGCTATTTTGCGAAAATGGGATTGCAGGTGCGCTACTTTATGCCGCAAGGCAGCGTTGCGCCGTTGGCCTTCTATTTTGCAGGCGATCTGCTGCGTGATTACAGCGATCTGGAGCTTATCAGCACCATCAGTACGATGGAGACATTCCAGAAGATCTACCGGCCGGAGATCTATAACGCTAACTCAGCGGCAGGACATATCTATCAGCCCAGCCTGAACTACCGGGACTACTCGTTAACGCAAATTGTTTACGATCGAGAAGAGCGCAGCAGGTTAGCGATTGAGCAGGGACGGTTTACCGAAGAGCACTTTATCAAACCTTACCAGATCCTGCTTGAGCAATGGTCTGCTCATCCTGCTCTTTGATTAACTAAAAATATAAGGTCACCTGCTATGAAAAAATTATTACCAACGTCTACCGCGGGCAGCTTGCCTAAACCGGCCTGGCTTGCACAACCTGAGACCCTGTGGTCCCCCTGGAAATTACAGGGCGACGAGCTGATCGAGGGCAAGCAGGATGCGCT
Source organism: Pseudescherichia sp. (assembly GCF_031979925.1). Taxonomy (GTDB): domain Bacteria; phylum Pseudomonadota; class Gammaproteobacteria; order Enterobacterales; family Enterobacteriaceae; genus Pseudescherichia. Next base: position 162,393 of record NZ_DALZFB010000003.1, read on the forward strand.
GCGGTTGGGACTACAAGAGCAAGAGCAGGCGGGGATTGATATCGTCAGCGACGGCGAACAAACTCGACAGCACTTCGTCACAACGTTTATTGAGCACCTTAGCGGCGTTGATTTTGAGAAACGTGAGATCGTTAAAATCCGCAATCGTTATGATGCCAGCGTACCGTCGGTAGTGGGTGAGGTAAGCCGTCAAAAGCCGGTGTTTGTAGAGGATGCCAAATTCTTACGTCAGCAAACCGATCGACCGATTAAATGGGCCTTGCCAGGGCCGATGACCATGATCGATACGCTGTATGACGGCCACTACAAAAGCCGTGAAAAACTGGCCTGGGAATTTGCCAAAATTCTTAATCAGGAAGCGAAAGAGTTGGAGGCTGCCGGGGTTGATATCATTCAGTTTGATGAGCCCGCGTTTAATGTCTTTTTTGATGAGGTCAATGACTGGGGCATTGCTGCGTTAGAAAGAGCTATTGAAGGACTCCAGTGCGAAACCGCCGTGCATATCTGCTATGGCTATGGCATCAAAGCCAATACCGACTGGAAAAAGACGCTGGGCTCCGAGTGGCGTCAATATGAAGAGATCTTCCCTAAGCTGCAAAAATCTAACATCGATATCGTCTCTCTGGAGTGTCAAAACTCTCATGTGCCAATGGATCTCATTGAGTTGATTCGCGGCAAAAAAGTGATGATTGGGGCGATTGATGTGGCAACCAATACCATTGAGACACCGGAAGAGGTCGCCGATACGCTGCGCAAGGCACTTCAGTTTGTCGATGCCGATAAGCTCTATCCCTGCACCAACTGCGGCATGACGCCGCTGTCACGCCGGGTAGCCAGAGGCAAGCTCAATGCGTTAAGCGCAGGCGCAGAAATTGTCCGCAGAGAGCTACTGGCTAAATAACCTCGTCACAAAGTGAAGACGCCCTGGTCAAGGTGACCAGGGTTAAAATAACGACTTGTTCGTTACCAGCATCAAAGCCTCACGTAAAATAGTCTGCTGCGCCTCTCCAGAAGACAGCTTCATTCTGACAATCAGCACCAGCTGAATTTCTTTAAATGTCAGACTTTTACCAGACTTAAGCAACTCCACCGATATGGCTCCGATAGCTTCTTCCGGGCTGGCATACTCTGGCTGTAAAACAATCGCTGAGGCGCTATGTTCCGCTTCAACCAGGATTTGGCAAGTGGTCATGCCCACATAATTTCCATGGGTTATTTTATTCATGATGTGCCTTAACTGCATTGGCAAGCGGGCCATTCGTCCTCGAATAACGCTGCTTATATTTGATATCTGTGTTGCCAATGCTGTGAGAAATCCTTGCGAACTATCGCACACCAGCGCTATCGAGCGCGCCGCATTTGGCTAGATGAGAACATGTGGGAGCTGCTTAATCAGCTCATTGGGATGAGGTGCACCCGCATCGATTCAGGGGCATCAAACCTGCAAGAGGATGTGGTCTGGACGATCACCAGACATGCTTATCCTACCACCTTTCCTGACCCGCAGTGAACTCTTTACATATTGTTTAAAATCGATGCTATCGATGCAGGGCAAATGTCGATCTGACGCTCCGCCGCTATATTTTTACTAACCAACGGGTGGAGGAAACCTATGTTTGAGGGATTTACGCACACAACAATACGCGTTTCAGAAGCAGAGCTTAATGTACGCTATGGCGGAAATGGGCCTCCCGTTTTGCTGCTGCACGGGCATCCCCGAACCCACGCGACCTGGTCAAAATTGGCTCCGGAGCTTGCTAAATCATTTACCGTTGTCTGCCCTGATTTGCGGGGTTTTGGCCGCTCATCCAAACCTGTCGATCAGCCTGACCATGGGGGTTCTTCTAAAAGAGCGAAGGCAAAAGATTGTGTCGAGTTGATGAGCCAGCTGGGTTTCGAACAGTTTGCCCTGGTTGGACATGACAGAGGAAGTTACACAGCCTACCGTGCTGCTCTTGATTACCCGCAGCGAATCACTCACCTTGCCGTCCTGGACTGCATCCCCATACTTGAAGCGCTCAACCGGTGTAATGAGAAGTTTGCCAGACAGTGGTACCACTGGTTCTTCTTTGCTCAACCAGAAAAACCCGAGCGGGCAATTCTGGCCGATCCGGACAAGTGGTATGGAGGGCAGCCGAAATCAATGGGTGATGAAGAGTATGTTGAGTTCAGGCGAGCCATACACGATCCCGAAACGGTACATGGGATGATCGAAGACTACCGGGCGGGTTTATCTATAGATAAGGAGCATGAGCTTGAGGACCGTCAGCACGGACGGATGATTACATGTCCGACGCTCTGCTTATGGTCGAAATATGATGATCTGGAAGAGATATATGGCGACGTAGTCGGTATCTGGAAAAGCTGGGCAAACGATGTCCGGGGCAAAGCGATAAGCAGCGGCCACCATATGGCTGAAGAGGCTCCAGAAGAGGTTGCAGCCGAACTCCGGCATTTCCTGCTGTCCTCCATTGAGGATCCTAGCGTAAACCGCTGTCGCTAATCGATCATCCACTATACTGACCATTGAGGCTGTAACTTACATACGAGGTTGCGCACGGTTAATTACCTGTCGCCAACCTTACCCATGACCATCAGGAGAACAAAATGCAAAAGAGTCAAACCTTGAAAAAGCTGCTAGCCGTATCAGCAGTAGCAGCTATGTTCATCTCTGTCGGCGTGCAAGCCCAGACGCAGACCAGCGCCACGCAGAGTGACGCCACAGGCCAAACAGCATCGAACACTAAGCTTAGCGCCGGTGACGAAAAAGCCTTGAAGGACATGGCGCAGGCCAATATCAACGAAATCGCCGCTGCAAAGATCGCGCTTAACAAGGCCCAAAGCAGCGAAGTTAAAGCGTTCGCTCAGAAGATGGTCGACGATCACGGCGCTGCCCTGACCAAAGTACAGACCACCGCCCAGCAAAAAGGCGTGACGCTGCCCACTGAGCCAGACGCCATGCACAAGACTATGGCCGCCCAACTAGAGAAGCAGAGCGGCGACGCGTTTGACAAAATGTATATGGAAAACGCCGGCACCAAGGACCATGAGATGGTGCTAGCGAAGCTGAAAAGTGACGCCAGTATGATCAAGGATGCGGATGTGAAGGCTCTGGCCGACGCGCATACGCCGGTCGTTGAGCAGCACCTGAAATCCGCCCAGCAGATAAACAAATAGGATATTCGATAGCTCGAAAGTTAGGGCAGGGTAGAGAAAGCCGTTAGTTATACCAGCGCCTGCATAGTCATCTGCAGGCGCTATAGGTTACGAAGTTTTCTAAATTTTCTGGCTTGAGAGAAATGATGAATAGCCTGTTAACCGTGTTCACTCAGCGCTGCGATATCTTTTGGGGTAGTCCGGCAGCATCCGCCGATAAGCCGCGCACCGGCCTCTAACCACTGTGGTAAATATCCTACTAAGGAGCCACATGAATCGCCGTGCGTATGCCACTCCTTCGTTGTCGCGTCGTAGGTTTCCCCGGAGTTAGGGTAGACAACCAACGGTAGCGCAGTCAGGCTGTGCAGCTGTGTTAGCGCTGCGGTCGTTTTTTCCAGCGCAATACAGTTAATTCCCAGCGCAACGATTTGCGGATATTTTGCCAGCGTCTCCACTACCTCGACGAGAGGGGTGCCGTCACTCAAGTGGCTCTCGTCACGTAGGGTAAATGAGAACCACGCCTGCGCCTGCGGATAGTCCAGCAGCAGATCGGCTAATGCCTCTATCTCTGCAAACGAGGGTAAGGTTTCACAGGCCAGCAGATCTGCGCCTGCATTGAGCAACGCTTCAATCCGCGGACGATGAAACGCCTGAAACTCTTCGGCGCTACGGACGTAGTCACCGCGATACTCAGAGCCATCGGCCAGATACGCACCGTATGGCCCGACAGAGCCAGCCACAAGCAGCGGACCTGCGCTGGTGTTTTCTGCCTGGTAAATTTCACGTGCCTCTTGCGCCAGCGCCACACTGTGCTCAATAAGCGATCTCGATTGTGACTCGGTCAGCCCGCGAGCAGAAAAGCCAGCAGGCGTGGCCTGGTAACTGGCAGTAATCGCTACCTGCGCGCCCGCACGGAAGTAATCCAGATGTACGTCGCGAATGAGCTGAGGATTTTCCATTAATACTTTGGCGGACCAGAGATTATCGGCAAGGTTGCATCCGCGCACCTCCAGCTCGGTGGCCAGAGCGCCATCAAGGACAATAAAGGGATGGCTTTCAAGCAGAGCGGTAAGGGGATTAATCTGCGGCATAGTCAGCCTCCTTTGATTTTGTTCTGTGGGTAAGAAAATAGGTCGCGTAGCAAAGGGCAACAAAAGGCACTCCGCAGTAAAGCGCAATGCGCTGATCCGGGTCGAATGCAAGGCCAACGCAGGCCAGCAGACAGAGCACGAATCCCAGGACGGGAACCAGCGGGTACCAGGGCGCCCTGTATTGCAGATCGGTCAACGGCTTGCCCGACTGGAGATGACGGCGACGAAAAATAAAGTGTGCCGCGCAGATACTGAGCCATACGGCCACAACGGCGAAACCAGAGATGGCGCTAAGGGCAACGAACACAGTATCGGGCGCGACCACGCTCGATAAAAGCGCCAGCAGACCGCCAAGCATTGAGACAGAAAGCGCGACCAGCGGCACGCCGTTCTTATTGACGCGGGCAAAACAGCTCGGCAGCGTTTTTTCATTGGACAGCGACCACAGCATGCGTCCCGATGCATAAAGTCCGGAATTCGCCGCAGAGAGAATTGCGGTAAGAATGACGAAGTTAAAAATATCCGCCGCATAGGGAATACCTATTTTCTCAAAGACCAGCACAAACGGACTCTTCTCGACGCCTGCCACCTGCATCGGAATAAGTGCCGCCAGGACAAAAACGGTGCCGATAAAGAATATAATCAGCCGGGCAATGGTGGTACGGATCGCGACCGGGATAGCGTGGTGTGAATTTTCCGTTTCGCCTGCCGCGATACCAATAAGCTCAGTGCCAGAAAATGCAAAATTGACTGCTACCATCGTCATCAAAATGGGTAAGCCACCGTGTGGGAACCAGCCTTCACGGGTGAGGTTGGATAGCCCCGGCGAAGGTGAGCCGTCTTTCATCGCGATAAAACCAAAAATCGCCCCGCAGCCTAAGATGATGAAAACGATGATGGTCGCGACTTTAACCAGGGAGAACCAGAATTCGCCCTCGGCAAAAAAGCGCGTTGAAATCGCGTTAAGAGAAAAAATCACGACACAAAACAGGGCGCTCCATATCCAGACGGGAATATGCGGGAACCAGTACTGCATACAGAACCCGGCAGCGGTAAAGCTGGACCCCAATGCGACTGTCCAGGTGAGCCAGTAGAGCCATGCCACGGTATATCCCGTTGCCGGGCCAATATAGCGCGCCGCATAGACATGAAAAGCACCTGTTACCGGCATCGCCACGGAAAGCTCACCAAGGCACTGCATCACCAGCCAGACAACCAGCGCCCCAATAAGATAAGCCAGCAGCGTTCCCGCTGCGCCTGTCGTAGAGATGATGTATCCCGTATTAAAAAATAACCCTGTGCCAATCACGCCGCCCAATGAAAGCATAATCAAATGGCGGGTTTTCATGGTGCGCTTAAGCTGCCCATTCTCTTGCTGCGTGTGCATATCACCTTCTAAACGTATAGATGTCTAAATGTCCGCGTAGGGTCTCTTTATAACGTGATTGTTAACAAAATGCCAGCAGCAGGATAGATGCGCTTACGTAAGCAGGGAGGGGGTAATGATGGGAAAAAGCACGCTTCTACGAAAACGCCCCGGCGGGTGAGTGTCTGCCGGGGCTGGGGGATTATCCGGTAACCGCCTCTTCAACCGGCCGCTTCTCAATCAACGTCAGCATGGTGTTGGCAATCTCACGTTCGCCCATCACCACCTGGTTTGCACCGCGTTCGGTGATGTAATCCACCTCGTCGTCATAGTGCGCCCGGGCAATGATCTCAATGTTCGGGCACTTCTGGCGAGCGGTAGCCACCACTTCACCGGCCTCGTAACCGTTGGGGATGGTAAGCAGCAGCCAGCGGGCGCAGTCGAGGTGCGCGAGGTTCATGATCTCTTCGTTGGCCGCGTTGCCCAGCACCGCGCGAATACCGCGCTCACGCAGCTCGTCCACCCGGGTACGCGACGTTTCGATCACCACCAGCGGAATACCCTGAGCCATTAGCTTCTCGCCCAGCAGGCTGCCTACGCGGCCAAAACCCACCAGCAGAGCATGGTTGCAGATATCCACCGGGATCTGTTTCTCATCTTCGGTAGCCTCTTCCAGCGTTTGCTCTTCCAGGGTTTCGGTCTTGTCGAGGTACTTCTCCAGCAGGGCAAAGAGGATCGGGTTAAGCATAATCGAGAGGATCGCCCCGGCCAGAACCAGGTTCTGCCCGGTCTGCGGCAGCAGATCCAGCGCCATACCGAGACCCGCCAGAATAAAGGCGAACTCACCAATCTGCGCCAAACTAGCGGCGATGGTTAACGCAGTGCGCGGCGAGTGGCCGAACATGCGTACCAGGAAGAAGGCGGCAATGGATTTCCCAAAGATAATGATCGCCAGCGTTCCGGCGACGGCCAGCGGCTCATCGATTAAAATTTTAGGGTCAAACAGCATCCCGACGGAGACAAAGAAAAGAACCGCAAAGGCGTCGCGCAGGGGCAGGGTGTCGTGCGCGGCACGGTGGCTCAGCTCGGACTCGTTCAGCACCATACCGGCAAAGAACGCGCCGAGGGCAAAGGAGACGTCAAACAGCTCGACCGCACCAAAGGCGATGCCCAGCGCGAGGGCCAGCACCGAGAGGGTAAATAGCTCCCGCGAACCGGTGGCCGCGCTGCGGGCCATGATCCACGGGACAAGACGACGGCCTACCAGCATCATGATGGCGATAAACGCCACCACCTTGCCAATGGTGATCCCCATATCCAGCGACAGCGTCGCCAGCCCAACGTTACCTTTTTCAATCATGCCGGCGACGGCAGGCAGCAGGACCAGCGTTAACACCATCACCAGATCTTCTACAATCAGCCAGCCAATGGCGATCTGCCCGCGCTGGCTGTCGATAAGCTGTCGCTCCTCAAGAGCGCGCAGCAGCACCACGGTACTGGCGGTAGAGAGACAGAGTCCAAAGACGATACCGGTCATTAATGACCAGTCCATCACGGCGGAGAGCGCCATACCCAGCAGCGTCGCGACAGCAATCTGTGCGATGGCACCGGGAATGGCGATGGACTTTACCGCCATCAAATCCTTAAGCGAAAAGTGGAGACCCACGCCAAACATCAGCAGGATCACCCCCAGCTCAGCCAGCTCGGGGGCCAGCTTGGTATCGGCCACGAAGCCGGGTGTAAAAGGACCGGAGAGCACGCCCGCTAACAGGTAACCCACCAGCGGAGAGATTCGCAGCTTGTTGGCAATCATGCCGAGGATAAAGGCGAGCACAAGGCCGCCAACAATGGTGGTGATAAGCGGTGTGGCGTGATGCATTCCGTCTCCTTTCGCGGTAGTGGATCCATTTCTGGTCAAAAAACCAGAAGCCCGAGTTACAGTCTATGACAATTTTAATCATTATGTTTATGAATAATTGTTGAATATTGAAGAAAAGCACGCTCTGACACAAAAAAAGCGATTGGCAGGAGATTAGCGCAGTGAGCGCCTTGCAGGTGTTATGGAATGGGCAATGCAGGCGGCCAAAGTTTGCCTTTGGCCGCCCTGGAATCAGGCTTTATGGCGATTATCGGGCAGGAATATAGTTAACATCCCTAAAAGCGGCAGAAAAGCACAGATTTTATAGACTACGAATATATTAGTATGGTCGGCAACCAGCCCCAGCACGGCTGCGCCAAGCCCGCCCATGCCAAAAGCGAAGCCAAAAAAGAGTCCGGAAACCATGCCGATACGCCCCGGCAGCAGCTCCTGGGCATAGACCAGAATGGCGGAAAAGGCCGAAGCAAGGATAAACCCAATGATTGCGGTTAAAATTCCGGTCCAGTAGAGGGATGCGTAGGGTAAAACCAGCGTAAAAGGGGCAACGCCGAGGATAGAGCCCCAAATAACATATTTACGGCCAATCTTATCGCCAACGGGGCCGCCAATCACGGTTCCCGCCGCGACCGCCAGCAGGAACGCAAACAGATGAAACTGGGCGTTTTGCACCGATAAGTGGAATTTTTCCATTAAATAAAAGGTGTAATAGCTGCTGATGCTCGCCATATAGAAGTATTTTGAGAAAATCAGCATTAGCAGGATGCCTACCGCCAGCACCACTTTATTACGCGGCAGCGAACTGCGCTCAATAACGGCTTTTTGCCCCTTATTCACCCGATGCTGGGCAGCATACCAGCGGCTGACCTGCGCCAGCACCACGATAGCCAGCAGCGCGGCCAGAACAAACCAGCCCACGTTACCCTTGCCGTAGGGGGCGATAATCAGGGCCGCCAGCAGCGGCCCGAGAGAGCTACCAAAGTTACCCCCGACCTGAAAGATGGACTGCGCCAGACCATGACGACCGCCGGAGGCCATGCGCGCTACGCGGGAGGACTCCGGGTGGAACACAGAGGATCCGGTCCCTACCAGTCCCGCCGCCAGCAGCACCATGCCGAAGCTGCTCGCCAGCGCCAGCAGCACCAGGCCGAAGAGGGTAAAGCACATGCCGATAGGTAGCGACCACGGCATCGGATGCTTATCGGTGTAGTAGCCCACCACCGGCTGTAAGAGCGAAGAGGCGAGCTGAAAGGTGAGGGTGATCATACCGATCTGCACAAAGCTCAGCGAGAAGTCAGCTTGCAGCAGCGGATAGAGGGCGAGGATCAGCGACTGCAACATATCGTTGAGCAGATGCGAGAGGCTGATCGCTCCCAAAATACCGAACGCAGTACGCGGCGGCGATGCGGTAGCGCCGGAAAGCGCGCCGGTGGATTGATTTATTGCCATAAAATGTCACTTTTTGTCTTTTATTGGAGTGCAGGAGTTGTGAAAACGTCCTGATTATTAGCAAACTAACATACGCGTCCCGACTCTTTGAGGGAAGTCGCAGACATAAAATCCTATTTGTTTATTCTCTGTCCCCGCGCTACTTTTGCGTGTGTTATGTCATCAGGGAGAGAGAAATGAATATGTTAAAGCAGGGCGTTGCGCTGGCGCTTCTCGCCGCGTGGGGGCTCACCAGTCTGCCTGCCCAGGCCTGGGAACAGGATAAAACCTATAAAATAACCATCCTGCACACTAACGATCACCACGGCCACTTCTGGCGCAGCGAAGACCGCGAATATGGTCTGGCAGCACAGAAAACGCTGGTGGACAGCGTCCGCAAAGAGGTGGCTGCCGAAGGGGGCAGCGTACTGGTACTCTCCGGCGGCGATATCAACACTGGCGTGCCGGAGTCCGATCTCCTGGATGCCGAGCCGGATTTCCGCGGTATGAACCTCATCGGCTACGACGCGATGGCGGTCGGCAACCATGAGTTTGATAATCCTATGGAGGTGCTGCGCCAGCAGGAGAAGTGGGCTAAGTTCCCCTTCCTGTCAGCCAATATCTATCAGAAGAGTACCGGCGAGCGTCTCTTTAAGCCGTGGGCTATCTTCAAGCGCCAGGATCTGAAAATCGGCGTAATCGGTCTGACCACCGATGACACCGCCAAAATTGGCAATCCGGAGTTCTTCACCGACATTGAGTTCCGCAAGCCCGCCGACGAGGCGAAGCTGGTGATTCAGGAGCTGAATGGTCTGGATGAAAAAGAGCGGCCGGACATCCTGATTGCCACCACCCATATGGGACACTACGATAACGGCGAGCACGGCTCTAACGCGCCGGGCGATGTCGAAATGGCACGCAGCCTGCCTGCGGGGTCGCTGGCGATGATTGTTGGCGGCCATTCACAAAACCCGGTCTGTATGGCGGCGGAGAATAAAAAGCAGGTAGATTATGTACCGGGCACACCCTGCGCACCGGACCGGCAGAACGGTATCTGGATCGTTCAGGCTCACGAGTGGGGCAAATACGTCGGCCGCGCCGACTTTGAGTTCCGCAACGGTGAGATGAAGCTGGTGCACTATCAGCTGATCCCCATTAACCTGAAGAAAAAGGTCGTTTACGATAACGGCGAGAGCGAACGCGTGCTCTATGCGCCAGAGATCCCTGAGAACGCTCAGATGCTCTCTCTACTGACACCCTTCCAGAATAAAGGCAAGGCTCAGCTGGCGGTGAAAATTGGTTCGGTCAATGCGCCTCTTGAAGGCGATCGCAGCAAGGTGCGCTTTGTGCAGACCAACCTTGGGCACCTGATCCTCGCCGCGCAGATGGCACGTACCGGAGCCAACTTTGCCGTGATGAGCGGCGGCGGGATCCGCGACAGCATTGCCGCAGGGGATATCACCTACAAAGACGTGCTGAAAGTGCAGCCGTTCGGCAACGTCGTGGTCTATGCCGATATGACCGGGAAAGAGGTGGTGGACTACCTCACCGCTGTGGCGCAGATGAAGCCCAACTCAGGGGCCTATCCGCAGTTTAGCCATGTCAGCTTTACGATGGCGAACGGCACGCTTAACGATCTGAAGATCAACGGTGAGCCGGTGGATCTCGCTAAAACCTACCGTATGGCAACCCTCAGCTTTAACGCCACCGGCGGCGACGGCTATCCGCGTCTGGACGATAAGCCCGGCTACGTTAACACCGGCTTTATTGATGCCGAGGTGCTCAAGCAGTACATTCAGCAGAATTCACCGCTGGATGCCGCAACCCTTGAGCCGCAGGGCGAGGTGAACTGGCAGTAACGTTACAACGCCGGGTGAGCACGGCCTGTCTTTTGTAGGCCTGATAAGGCGTCAGCCGCCATCAGGCGTATGTGGGATGCTGAACGCCGGATGGCGACGCAAGCGCGTCTGATCCGGCCTACAACGAGCTAATCCCGGCGGGCGATATCGGCAAATTTTGCGTCCAGCATCTTCGCCAGGTCGCCTGCCGCCAGCTCAATATCCAGCCCGCGTCTGCCGCCAGAGATATAGATCGTCGCGAATCCCTGAGCGGGAGCGTCGATAAGCGTCGGCAGGCGCTTTTTTTGCCCCAGCGGGCTGATACCGCCCACCAGATAGCCGGTGGTGCGTTGGGCAATAGCGGGATCGGCCATATCGACCTTCTTCGCCCCCAGCGCCTTCGCCACCTTTTTCAGATCCAGCTGACCAGCCACCGGCGTCACTGCGACCGCCAGCTGCTTCATATCACCGTTTACCGCCACCAGCAGCGTCTTGTAGACCTGGTCGGCGTTCAGGCCGAGCTTACGCACGACCTCATCGCCAAAGTTAGTTTCATGGGGATCGTGATCGTAGCTATGCAGCTGAAAAGGGATCTTATTCTTTTCGAGTAACTTTACGGCGGGAGTCATAAAAATCCTTCTTACCACAGATGAGCGAGCTATCAGCATACGCCTGACGGCGCTCGCAAAAATAGTACCATCTTGCCGTTTATTGTGGAGAGACGATCGATTCTGTCATGACCCGTTATTGTATGGATAAGCGTCAGCTAACGTTTATATGGCGTTTAAACACAGCAGGGGCACCGGCAAACAGTGTATTTTCCGGAATATGAGATGTGACAACACTATTAGCTGCAATGACGCTGTTATCACCAATAGTGACACCCGGAAGAATAACGACACTTGCACCGATCCAAACGTTATTACCGACGGTTACGGCCTCGGAGACGGTTTCTTTTCGATTTGGTGAGTCCACGGGATGAGTAACGGTACAAATAGTTACGTTAGGTCCCAGTATCGTTTTTTCGCCAATCGTAATCGTTTCGTTGTCCAGCATCGTGCAGTTATAATTAACGAAAGAACCGTTGCCAAGACGTATATTGCCACAGTTGTAAAAGAATGGAGCGTTAATTACTGACTTTCCTAGAAAAACTACGCCTGATTTACGTAACGCTAAATTCCGGTTTTTGCGGGAAAGATTTGAGTTATTAAAAATCCATGTCGCTGTTTTTATTGATAGTTTGGTACCAAAAAATAACTTTAAATAGCTCAGCATGCTTAATTTATCTTGCGGTTGAATTAGTCAAGAGGATAATTTGTAACTTTAAACAATGCAAGTGTTAAAGAGTTTTGGTCAATTCAGGACAATCTTAATAAGACTATTTTTTCGTTGTTTATCCCAGCGTTAAATGCAAAACAGGCTGGGAAATCTCGGTATGCGACATTATACGCTCATTTTCTGCCGCAGAAGCGTTGGTAAATTTCCTTCGCCATAGAGGTGCAGTGCGCCCGCAGCCACCACATAGTGGCCCGGCGGCAGCGCCAGCAGCCGTTTGCACCAGGCCTGGTTGCGCTGATGCATTAGCACATCGTAAAGCGGCTGGCTAAACGTAGAGGGGAGGGGCTGCGACGCCTCGGCAGGGGGACTGTTGAGCCACCAGCTGAGCATCACCTGTAACAGACGGGCATTGGTGTGCCAGTGGGTGAGGGTATCCAGCAGCAGCGCTTTACCATCCTCCGGTAGCTGACAGAGCAGGTTAACCTGATCCGCCGTTCCCTCCAGCTCAATCACTTGCATCTGCCTGTTGTGGGCAGCCTGCAGCATCTGATAGTCGATACCGTAGTCGGGGCGCAGCCCTAAGCGCTGGGCCTGGGTTGCCTGCAATACCAGGGCGATCTTCCATGCGGGTTGCCGATCAAAGCTCTCCAGCGGCAGTGCCAGCTCGTTCAGCACCCGGGATAACTCGGCAAGCTGGGCGGGATCCAGCCGCTCCGCCAGCGGCGGGCGCGGAGGAAGCTCGGAGAAAGGCGAGCCGCTAACGGAGACGTCGGCCTCAACGATCAGGGCGTCGGCCTGCTTAAGCTTGCGCAGCAGCCCGTCCGGCAGGGGAGACATATCGCGGGTGCCCATGTGGATACTGCCGACCAGGTGCAGGTAGCGTCCACCCGGCAGGGTGACATCCAGCGCGGGCCACGAATAGGTGCGGCTGTACAGCGCACCCAACAGCATTTTTAAACGGTTAAACAGGCCCATAGGCTCTCCCGGCTGAAAAGTTCATGCTAGCGCGAGCCGGGAGAAGGTGCAAATCGCTACTCTTTTGGGGTAAAGCGCAGCAGACGGTTAGCGTTGCTCACTACCGTAATGGAGGAGAGCGCCATCGCCGCCCCGGCCACCACCGGATTGAGCAGCGTTCCGGTCAGCGGCCAGAGGATCCCGGCGGCAATCGGAATGCCCAGCGAGTTATAGATAAACGCCCCCACCAGGTTCTGCTTCATATTGCGCAGCGTGGCGCGAGAGATAGCCAGCGCATCGGCAACGCCCATCAGGCTGTGGCGCATCAGGGTGATAGCGGCGGTCTCAATCGCTACATCGCTGCCACCGCCCATGGCGATACCGACTTCGGCCTGGGCCAGCGCCGGGGCATCGTTGATGCCGTCCCCCACCATGGCGACCTGACGACCCTGGCGTTGCAGATCCTGAATTGCGGCGGCTTTGCCATCGGGGAGCACCCCGGCAATGACCTCATCGAGACCGGCCTCTTTGGCGATAGCGTTGGCGGTCACGGCGTTGTCACCGGTCAGCATTACCAGCCGGTAGCCAGCCCGGTGCAGGCGCTGCAACGCCGCCACGCTATCCTCACGCAGCGGATCGCGAATGGCAAACAGCGCTGCCGCCTTGCCGTCTACCGCCAGCAGCACTGGCGTCGCGCCCGTGGCTGCCTGGGCAGCGATATCGCTCTCCAGCGCGGCGGTATCAATACCCTGTTCGTTCAGCAGCGCCTGGTTGCCCAGCAACAGGCGTCGACCTTCGCATTCACCGCTCAGGCCCAGCCCGCGCAGGGTACGAAAGTTAATCACCTCTGCTAATGGTTCTGTTCCGGCCTTATCGATAATCGCCCGGGCCAGCGGGTGACTGGAACCCTGCTCCAGCGCGGCGGCCAGGCGCAGCGCCTGCTCTCGGGAGAGATCGCTGTAGGTCATGACCGACGCTACCTGTGGGCGGCCCTCGGTGAGGGTGCCGGTCTTATCAAACACCAGCGTATCGAGCTGGCTGGCGCGCTGGAGCGCATCGGCATCGCGCACCAGCACGCCAAACTCGGCGGCGCGGCCGACACCGGAGATAATCGACATCGGCGTGGCCAGGCCCAGCGCACAGGGGCAGGCAATAATCAGCACCGTGGTGGCGATCACCAGGGTATAGACGATCTGCGGGGCAGGGCCAAAGAGGTACCAGATCGCCCCGCTCACGAGGGCAATCGCGACCACCACCGGCACGAAGACCGCGGAGATCCTGTCCGCCAGCTGGCCGATCTCCGGCTTGCTGCTCTGGGCCTGGCGCACCAGGCGGACGATCCGCGAGAGGGTCGTATGACTGCCGGTGCGGCTGGCGCGAAACAGCACGCTGCCGTCGGAGACCACCGTTCCCGCATGAATAGTATCGTCACGCTGTTTCTGCTGCGGAACAGGTTCGCCGGTCAGCATCGCCTCATCAAGCCAGGCTTCGCCCTGAACAATCTCCCCGTCAACCGGAACGCGATCCCCGGTGGTCAGGCGCAGCGTCATGCCCGGATGAACCTCGGCAAGGGGAACGGTCTCTTCCCCGGCATCGGTCACCACTCTGGCGGTAGGCGGGGTCAGGTCGAGCAGGCGTTCCAGCGCTTTCGATGAACGCTGGCGGGCGCGAGCCTCCAGCATATGGCCAAGGTTAATCAGGCCGATAATCATCGCGCTGGCTTCATAGTAAAGGTGGCGCGCCTCCATCGGGAACCAGGTCGGCCAGAGGTTGACGCTCATCGAGTAGAGCCAGGCGGCTCCGGTACCCAGTGCCACCAGGGTGTCCATGGTGGCAGTACGGTTCAGCAGGCTCTTCCACGCGCTGCGGTAGAAGTGGCCTCCAGCAAAAATCATCACCCCAAGAGTGATCAGGCCGATGACCAGCCAAAGGCTGCGATTGGCGTCGGTGACCATCATGTTGTCACCCGCCATGCCCCAGATCATCACCGGGATACCCACCAGCAGGGCAACAATCGCCTGCCAGCGGAAGCGTTTCATGGTAGCAACGGCGGTCTCCTGCTGGCGTTCGCGGCGGGTGGCGTCATCGTCAATCGCCTCCGCACCGTAGCCCGCTTTCTCCACCGCGCTCACTAATTCAGCGGCGGAGGCGCTGCCCATCACCAGCGCAGAGCGCTCCGCCAGATTGACCCGTGCCTGGGTTACGCCGGGTACCGCCTGCAAGGCTTTCTGCACTCGGGTAACGCAGCTGGCGCAGCTCATGCCACTCAACAGCAGCTGCTGGCTGTCGTCAGTGTCATCCGCTGCCGGAAGCTCAGTTTCGGCCGCTGTCAGTGCTTCCGACGGAGGTGATGACTCTGCCAGCGGATCAGCCTTTGGGTGGCTAAGCGTCGCCCCGTATCCGGCCTGTTTGACGGTATCGATCAGGGCATCCGCATCGGCGCTGCCGGTCACTTCCGCCCGGTCGATGCTAACTTCGGCGCGTTCCACGTCGGGACGCTGTTCAAGGCTCTCTTTCACCCGTTTGACGCAGTGGCCGCAGGAGAGACCCTCCAGCGCCAGTTCAATTGTTTGGGACATCATCATACTCCTGTGCATTAAGGATTGACTGAGCCGCTGTTTTGGCTAACTGTACATAAGCTTAAACCTTCCATTAAGGGGAAGGTCAAGGGGGAATCATGAACATTAGCGACGTAGCAAAAAAGACAGGCCTAACCAGCAAGGCGATCCGCTTCTATGAGGAGAAGGGGCTGGTGACGCCGCCGCTGCGCAGTGAGAATGGCTACCGCAGCTACACGCAGCAGCATCTGGATGAGCTAACCCTGCTGCGCCAGGCGCGGCAGGTGGGCTTCAATCTGGAGGAGTGCGGCGAGCTGGTCACCCTGTTTAACGATCCGGCCCGGCACAGCGCCGACGTGAAGGCGTACACCCTGCAAAAGGTGGCGGAGATCGAGCGTCACATTGTTGAGCTACAGGCGATGCGCGATCAGCTGCTGAGCCTGGCGAACGCCTGTCCGGGTGATGACGGGGCTGACTGTCCGATTATCGATAACCTCTCCGGCTGCTGTCATCGGCATTCAGCTAAAGAGAGCTAGCGCGCCTTAATGCGTAGGGTAATGCCTTCAACCGCCACCACCTCCACCGGCGTACCGGCGGGCAGATCGTCGTCGGCGCTCACCGGCCAGGTGCTGTCGCCGACGCGCATATGGCCGCGGCCGTTAACGAGAGGGGCGTCGAGGGTAAAGTGTTTGCCCACCAGCTGCATGCCGCGCTGGTTAAGTGCCGCATCAGCGGGCTTCTGCTCGCGCACGCGGCGGGCCAGCCAGCGCCACCACAGCCACGCCGCCAGCAGGGTGAGCAGGGCAAACAGCGCCCCCTGCCACTCCCAGCCAAACGGCAGCAGCCAGACCAGCAGGCCGGTCACCACCGCCGCCACGCCGCTCCAGAGCAGATAGCCGTTGCCGCCCAACATCTCGGCTGCCAGCAGCAGGCCGCCAAGGCTGAGCCAGAAGAGGTGCAGGTGCTGGAGCAGGGAGTCGATCATAGGCCTTTCCGTTCGCTGGCGCTCTCTTTCACCAGCTCGGCGATGCCAGCGATAGAGCCCATCAGGCTGCTGGCCTCCAGCGGCATCAGTACGACTTTGCTGTTGGTTGACGAACCAATGTGCTGGAGCGCCTCGGTGTATTTCTGCGCCACGAAGTAGTTCACCGCCTGAATATCCCCGGCGGCAATCGCCTCGGAGACCATCTGGGTAGCGCGGGCCTCTGCCTCGGCCGAACGTTCACGGGCTTCGGCCTGTAAAAACGCCGACTGCCGCTCGCCCTCGGCCTTGAGGATCTTCGACTGCTTCTCCCCCTCAGCTTTGACGATCTGCGCCTGGCGGATCCCTTCCGCCTCCAGAATGTAGGCGCGCTTGGTTCGCTCGGCCTTCATCTGGGCGTTCATAGAGGAGATAAGCTCGGCGGGCGGACGCACGTCGCGGATCTCAATGCGCGTCACCTTGATGCCCCAGGGATTGGTCGCCTCATCAACAATGTGCAGCAGGCGGGTGTTGATGTTGTCGCGCTGGGAGAGCATCTCGTCCAGCTCCATCGAACCCAGCACGGTACGGATGTTGGTCATTGTCAGGTTAATGATCGCCAGCTCAAGGTTGCTCACCTCGTAGGCCGCCTTCGGGGCGTCGATCACCTGGATAAAGCAGACCGCATCGATGGTGACGTTAGCGTTATCCTTGGAAATGACCTCCTGAGAAGGGATATCCAATACCTGTTCCATCATATTGATTTTACGGCCAATCCTGTCCATAAACGGCACAACCAGGCTCAGGCCTGGCTGTAACGATTTGGTATAACGCCCGAAGCGTTCGACGGTCCATTGATAGCCCTGCGGCACAATCTTTACGCCCGCGCCGACAATCACCAGCGCGACGAAAATCAGTACCGGGATGACGATAAGCATTTACACCCTCCCTGCCGCAATAGCGGTCAATCAATAAAGCAGTGAATAGAGCTTGCGGCGATAGGATGTAGCCAGCGCATCACCGGTCCCCAGCGCGGCGAGGATCTCCTGCAGCATTTTACGCGCCTCGCCGTTAGCGGCAGTGAGATCCTTGCGCAGATGGCTAAACAGCAGCTCCAGCGCCTCTTCGTTGCGCCCAACCTGATGCAGCTGCAACGCCAGCTGCGTCGCCAGCTCGGCGTTCTCCGGCGACTGCTCAACCTGCTGTTGCAGAAGCTGGATCTCTGGAGTATCGGCGGCCTTTTTCAGCAGCTCGATCTGCGCCACCAGGCCCTGGTAGCGGGTATCCTGATCCTGTAGCGGAATGGTTTTCAGCACCGCTTCCGCTTCGTCGGCGCGGTTAAGAACGATCAGCGTCTCGGCCAGCAGCAGACCGAATTCGCCGTTCTGGTTTGAGAGCTGCCAGGCCTCTTTCGCCAGCGGCAGCGCCTCGGCATAGTTGCCTTCCTGAGCCAGGGCCATCGCCTGCTGGGCTTTCAGCTCCTCAGGGCGGGGCAGAACCTTCTCCAGCAGAGCGCGGATCGCCTCTTCCGGCTGTGGCCCCTGGAAGCCGTCCACCGGCTGGCCGTTCTGGAACAGATAGACGGTTGGGATCGCCCGCAGGCCAAACTGCGAGGCCACCATCTGCTCAGCGTCGCAGTCTACCTTCGCCAGAATAAACTGCCCGCTATACTGCGCGGCCAGCGACTCCAGCACCGGGGTCAGCTGCTGGCAGTGCTGGCTACGATCGGACCAGAAATAGAAAAGCACCGGCAGGTTAACCGACTGCTCTAGCGTCTGTTGGAGGTTCGCTTCGGTAATAGTGACAATATTCTGTACGGACATGGCTAATTCTCTGTTTTCACGTTTATCTTTACATGGGGTTGAGAGGCGTGACCTTCAACTCACCCGCGCAAAATTTTATCCATCGCCCGTCCCGGCAGCAGGCGCTTCAGCCAGCAGACGGCGTGGGTGACCAGCGTCACCGGATAGCGCAGCTTTGGACGCTTGCTCTCAAAAGCATGGCGCACTTTTGCCACCACCGCCTCCGGGCCAAGGGTAAACCGTGCGGCAATGCCAGGATTTTCTACCGGGTTATCCTGCTGGGTCTGGTTAACGTTTTTGGTGAAGCGCGTGCGGATGGGGCCGGGCTCGATCAGGCTCACCTGAATGCCGCTGTGGCGCAGCTCCATGCGCAGGGCATCCGACCACGCCTCAAGGGCATATTTACTCGCCGCGTAGGCCCCGCGTCCCGCCGTGGAGATCAGCCCCATTACCGAGGAGGTCATCACGATACGTCCTTCGCCGTAGGGGAGCATTGCGGGTAGCAGGCGCATGGTCAGCTGATGCGCCCCAAAAAAGTTGGCGGAGAACTGCTGCTCCATCTGCTCGCGGCTAATGGTGGCCAGCGGGCCGTAGACCCCGTAGCCCGCGTTATTAAAGATACCGTAGAGACGGTTGTCGGTCCGCGCGATAATCTCATCGGCGGCGCGATCGACGCTCTCCGGGAGGTCGAGATCCAGCAGGATGCCGGTAAAGCCCATCCCATTCATGCGTGAGACGTCATCAGGCTTGCGGCAGGCGGCGAGGATATGAAACCCCTGGCGCTTTAGCTCTACCGCTGCTTCCAGACCGATTCCGCTGGAACATCCTGTTATTAAGACCGATTTTTGCATAACTTTACCCGTAGGCGTCCCCGATTGTTTATGAGTCATGGTTAACTGTCATGGTTAACTAAAGGTGCGAGGCGCGTGGCCATCCAGTCGGTGATAAACGGCTGGGCATCCAGATTGGGGTGAATGCCATCCTCCTGCATCCACTGCGGCTTGAGGTAGACCTCCTCCATAAAGAAGGGGAGCAACGGCACGTCGAACTCTTTCGCCAGCGTGGGGTAGATTGCGCTAAAGGTCTCCGTATAGCGACGGCCATAGTTGGCCGGCAGGCGGATCTGCATCAGCAGCGGCTGTGCGTTAGCGTCCTTAATGGTCTGCAAAATTTTACGCAGGGTCTGCTCGGTCTGCTGTGGCGCAAAGCCGCGCAGGCCGTCGTTGCCCCCCAGCTCTACCAGCACCCAGCGCGGCTGGTGCTGCTTCAGCAGCGCGGGCAGGCGAGAAAGCCCCTGCTGTGAGGTATCGCCGCTTATACTGGCATTAACCACCGGCGGCGTCTGCTGCCATTTATTATTCAGCAGCGCAGGCCAGGCCGAGCTGGCCGCCATGCGGTACCCGGCGCTCAGGCTGTCACCGAGAACCAACAGCGTGTCAGCGGCTGCGGCACGGAAGGTAAACAGAAGCATAAACAGGAAGGGCAAATGCCAGCGGAAAACATTGTTGAAGTTCATCATCTTAAGAAGTCCGTCGGTCAGGGGGAACATGAGCTTTCCATCCTCACCGGAGTTGAGCTGGTTGTCAAACCGGCGCAGACGATTGCCCTGATCGGCGAGTCGGGTTCCGGCAAGTCAACCCTGCTGGCGATCCTTGCCGGGCTTGACGACGGTAGCAGCGGCGAGGTTAACCTGCTGGGCCAGCCTCTGCATACCATGGATGAGGAGGCGCGGGCGGCGCTGCGGGCGCAGAACGTCGGCTTTGTCTTCCAGTCCTTTATGCTTATCCCCACCCTGAACGCGCTGGAGAACGTCGAGCTACCGGCGCTGCTGCGCGGTGAGAACGGTCGCCAGAGTCGCGAGAACGCCAGAACGCTGCTGACCGATCTTGGCTTGGGCAAGCGGCTGGATCATCTTTCCGCTCAGCTCTCCGGCGGTGAGCAGCAGCGCGTGGCGCTGGCCCGCGCCTTCAACGGTCGCCCCGGCGTGCTCTTTGCCGACGAGCCGACCGGTAACCTCGACCGGCAGACCGGGGATAAGATCGCCGATCTGCTCTTCTCGATGAACCAGCAGTATGGCACCACGCTGATTCTGGTCACGCACGATCCGCAGCTGGCGGCCCGCTGCGATCGTCGTCTGCGGCTGGTCAACGGCGAACTGCGGGAGGAAGCATGATTGCCCGCTGGTTCTGGCGCGAATGGCGTTCGCCGTCGCTGCTGATCGTCTGGCTGGCCCTCAGCCTGGCGGTGGCCTGCGTGCTGGCGCTGGGCAACATCAGCGATCGCATGGAGAAGGGCCTTAGCCAGCAGAGCCGCGACTTTATGGCGGGCGACCGGGCGCTGCGCAGCTCCCGTGAAATCCCTCCGGCGTGGCTGGAGGAGGCACGCAAGCGAGGCCTGAAGGTGGGCGAGCAGCTCACTTTCGCCACCATGACCTTTGCCGGGGATACGCCGCAGCTGGCTAACGTCAAGGCCGTGGACGCTATCTACCCTATGTATGGCGAGCTGCAAACCAATCCGCCGGGACTCAAGCCGCAGGCGGGGACGGTGCTGCTCGCTCCGCGCCTGATGGCGCTGCTGAGCCTTAAGCCCGGCGACTATATCGACGTGGGTGACGCCCGGCTGCGCATTGCCGGGGAGGTGGTGCAGGAGCCGGACGCCGGGTTTAACCCCTTCCAGATGGCCCCGCGTCTGATGATGAACCTTGCCGACGTGGCGGCGACCGACGCGGTACAGCCCGGCAGCCGCGTAATGTGGCGCATCAAGTTTGGCGGCACGCCGCAGCAGCTCGAAGATTACGAAAAGTGGCTCCTGCCGCAGCTTAAGCCGGAGCAGCGCTGGTATGGCCTGGAGCAGGACGAAGGGGCGTTGGGGAAATCCCTTGAGCGCTCCCAGCAGTTCCTGCTGCTGTCGGCCCTGCTGACCCTGCTGCTGGCGATCGCCGCCGTAGCGGTGGCGATGAACCACTACTGCCGCAGTCGCTACGATCTGGTCGCCATTCTGAAAACGCTAGGGGCAGGGCGCGCCCAGCTGCAAAAGCTGATTGTCGGCCAGTGGCTGCTGGTGCTGGCCCTCGCCACCATCACCGGGGGCGCTATAGGCCTGCTGTTTGAGCAGGTATTGATGATCCTGCTCAAGCCGGTGCTGCCCGCCGCACTGCCGCCTGCCAGCCTCTGGCCGTGGCTGTGGGCGACAGGGGCGATGCTGGTGATCTCTCTGCTGGTGGGGCTGCGACCCTATCGTCTGCTGCTGGCGACCGCGCCGATCCGCGTCCTGCGCCGCGATGCGGTAGCTAACGTCTGGCCGCTGAAGCTCTACCTGCCGATTGTCGCCGCCGTTGCGGTGGCGCTGCTGGCGTGGCTGATGGGCGGCAGCATGCTGCTGTGGGCGGTACTGGCGGGCGCGGTAGTGCTGGCGCTGCTCTGCGGGCTGCTCGGCTGGATGCTGCTCAACGTCCTCAAGCGGCTGACCCTGAAATCGCTGGCGATGCGGCTGGCAGTAAACAGGCTGCTGCGCCAGCCCTGGTCGACTCTGAGCCAGCTCTCGGCATTCTCTCTGTCGTTCATGCTGCTGGCGATGCTGCTGGTGCTGCGCGGCGATCTGCTCGATCGCTGGCAGCAGCAGCTCCCGCCGGAAAGCCCTAACTACTTCCTGATTAATATCGCTCCCGAGCAGGTGACGCCGCTGAAGGCGTTTCTTGCCGAGCACCAGATCGTTCCCGAATCTTTTTACCCGATTGTGCGTGCCCGTCTGACGCAAATTAACGGTCAGAGTACCGAGGGGAACAAGGACGAGGCGCTCAACCGGGAGCTGAACCTCACCTGGCAGGCGAATCAGCCGGATCACAATCCGCTCACCGCGGGTAGCTGGCCACCGAAGGCGGGGGAGGTCTCAATGGAGGAGGGGCTGGCGGAGCGGCTCAATATTCGCCTGGGGGACAGCGTGACCTTTATGGGCGATACCCAGGACTTCACTGCCAAAGTGACCAGCCTGCGTAAGGTAGACTGGGAGAGCCTGCGGCCGAACTTCTTCTTTATCTTCCCTACCGGCGCGCTGGATAACCAACCCCAGAGCTGGCTAACCAGCTTCCGTTGGGAGAGCAGCAACGGCATGCTAACCCAGCTTAACCGGGAGTTTCCTACCGTCAGCCTGCTGGATATTGGGGCGATCCTCAAGCAGGTCGGCCAGGTGCTGGGGCAGGTGAGCCGGGCGCTGGAGGTGATGGTGGTGCTGGTGACCCTCTGCGGTATCCTGTTGCTGCTGGCTCAGGTGCAGGTCGGGATGCGTCAGCGGCATCAGGAGCTGGTGGTCTACCGTACGCTGGGAGCCGGCAAGCGCCTGCTGCGCACGACGCTGTGGTGTGAGTTTGCGCTGCTGGGCTTTGTCGCCGGACTGGTAGCGGCCATCGGCGCGGAGACCGCGCTGGCGGTGCTCCAGACTCGGGTGTTTGATTTCCCGTGGCAGCCTGACTGGCGGCTGTGGATCACGCTACCGCTCTGCGGGGCGCTCTTGCTCTCAATCTGCGGCGGCTGGCTGGGTACCCGGTTACTGAAGGGCAAAGCGCTGTTCCGCCAGTTCGTAGGTTAATCTCACCTCTCATGCGCGCCGGGGATTGTCCCGGTGCGCAACTTTTCCCCTCGATGATTATTCAGTAAATCCATGCTTTAGCAGCACAAAACAGTAAAAAAGCGCCACCACGGCCATATTAATAAAAGATATTATTTGCGCGCTAAATAGTTAGCTGTCTATTCATCAAGGAAATGGCTCCATGGCAATAAAAATAACAGCGCTGGCGATGACGATCGGCGCAGCAGTGGCAGTGACATCTTTTACTACTCAGGCGGAAATTACGCTCTTAAAGCAGGACCCGACCGCAGGCGATGCGCTAAGCCGCCTCAACTTTGCCGTCGGCGGCAGTATTCGTCCGCAGTTCAACAATATGACCGGCGATGGCGATAAAGGCTCATACAAACGCAACGGTTTTGACGGCGGCACGCGTTTCCGTTTCGCGGCCGATTACTACCTGTTTGATGACATCAACTGGACCAACTACTACGAAGTTGGCGTCAATATTCCGGCAGTTTTTGACTGGGATAATCACTACGCCAAAGGCGCGAATGACACCAGCCGCCGGATGCTCTATACCGGCTTCAAAAGTAAAACCTGGGGTGTGCTGACCTTTGGCCAACAGAATAGCGTCTACTACGATGTGATCGGGGCCAAAACCGATATCTGGGATTACGATATGATCGGTCAGGCACCGGGCAACGGTATCAACGGCGACTATGACGGCTCCTACCGTTCACGCAAAATGCTGAAGTATAAGAAGACCGTAGGCGATGCTGATATCTACGCCTCTTATCTGTTTAAGGACAACTACAACCCGATGAACGGCCTGCGCTATGAGCGTACCGGCGGCGGCTCGTTGGGTCTCGACTACCGCCTCACCTCCGATCTTACATGGGGTACGGCGTGGAACTATACCCGGGCAAAAATCTACAATCCGCGCAGCAACGACAGTAAAACCTGGGATCAAAACATACTTGGCACGGCGCTGAGCTGGTCTCCGGATCGCTGGACGATCTCGGTAGGCGGCGGCTGGTATCAGAACTTTATGACCACTAAAAAAGTCTCTATCGACCACTACTTCGCTGGCGATGCGTGGGGTATTGAGTACTATGCGGGCTATAAAATTCCGGTGGGCCAGTACGCGCTTAAATCCGTGCAGCCGTACGTGATGGGCGATCGTATTGAGTATTTGAACGGTCGCAGCTACCAGCGCACCGACAACGGTGTTGGGGTGACCTTCCAGCTCGATTACGGTTTCCGTGTTGATTACGAGCATGTCTTCACGTCCAGCACCGATAATCTGGGCGATATGAATCTGGTACGTCTGCGCTACGATTTCTAATCTGAGTGCTCCCCGGCGGCGCAGGCGTTTGCCGGGGCATCATTATCTATATGAAATATTTTCAATTACCGCCGCGTCGGGTTTATGCCATCTTAACGCTCTGCGTTATGCATAAATTGTCAAAAAAGCGCGCTGCTTAGTCCGGCGCGTCATACAGCAAACACAATATACTTTGGGAGAATTTATGGGACGTCGTCTCAGCTTTCGTGCCAGCGTTGCTGCACTGCTTCTGGCCTGTGGCCTGCCGTTTGCCCACGCCAGCGATCCGCAAACTATTACTTTCGGCGTTGCGCCGGGTCCCTACGGTGATATGGTAAAGCAGGCCATTGCCCCTTCGCTGAAAGAGAAGGGCTATAAGGTGGTGGTGCGCGAATTTAGCGACTACGTGCAGCCAAACATGGCCCTCGCTAACGGCAGTATCGACGCCAACCTGTTCCAGCACTCGCTCTACTTAGACAAGTTCGCCGCCGATAAGGGACTGAAGCTCACTAAGCTCATTGTCGTTCCGACGGCGGGCATGGGCCTCTACTCTCGCAAGGTCACCAGCGTCGATCAGCTGAAGAAGGGCGATATCGTTACCCTGTCCAACGATCCCACTAACCTGGCGCGCGGCCTGCGTTTCCTCCAGGCAATGCAGCTGATCACCATCAAAGAGAATATCGATCCGACCAAAGCCTCCGAGCGCGATATTGCCAGCAACCCGAAAGGGCTGGTATTTAAACCGTTGGAAGCGGCGCAGCTGCCGCGTACGCTGGACAGCGCCAGCGCCGCGCTGGTGAACGGCAACTTTGCCATTGCCGCTGGCCTCAAGCTCTCCTCCGCCCTTAAGCAGGAGCAGCTGGATGAGAACCTGAAAAACGTCATCGCGGTGCGCACCGAAGATGCCGATAAGCCGTTCGCTAAAGATATCTTGGCGGCGGTGCAGTCTCCGGCCTACCGGGCGGTGATTGACGATCCGCAGAACATCTTCAACGCGTTCCAGAAACCAGAGTGGATGCATGATTGAGCTAACTAACGTCTGCGTCGATTTTCCCGCAGGCAAGGGACCCACGACCCGAGCGGTAGACGATGTCAGCCTGCATATTACGGCAGGGGAGATTTTTGGCATCGTCGGCACCAGCGGCGCGGGGAAAAGTACCCTGCTACGCACCCTGAATGCTCTTCAGCGCCCTAGCCAGGGCGAAGTAAAGGTCAACGGCGTGGCGATCTCCGCCCTGGAAGGCGTTACGCTGCGCAAGGCACGCCAGCGCATCGGCATGATCTTCCAGCACTTTAACCTGATGCACACCCGCACCGTGGCGCAGAACGTCGCCTTCAGCCTGAAGGCTGCGGGCTGGGCCAGCAGCGAAATTGCGCCCCGGGTTAAAGAGATTTTGGAATTAGTGGGCCTTGCCGATAAAGCAGGCCGCTTTCCGGCGCAGCTGAGCGGCGGGCAGAAGCAGCGGGTGGGTATCGCCCGCGCGATTGCTAACCATCCTGACGTGCTGCTCTGCGACGAGCCAACCTCGGCGCTGGATCTGGAGACCTCCGCGACGATCCTTGCCCTGCTGAAAGAGATCAACGTCCGGCTAGGGATCACCATCGTGCTGATCACCCATGAGATGAACGTGATCAAATCGATCTGCGATCGGGTGGCGGTGATGTCCGCAGGCAAGGTCGTTGAGCTGGGCGAGGTGTTTGATATCTTTGCCCATCCGCAGCATCCGTTCACCCAGCAGTTGGTCTCGCACACCCTGAACCTGACTCTGCCGGAGCGGCTACAGCAGGATCTGCCGGGGCAGCTGGTGAAAATTCTGTTTATCGGTGATTCAGCCGAGCAGCCGGTGCTCTCTGAGGTAGCGGTGATGTTTGGCGTGGCGGTCAATATTTTGCATGGCAAAATTGAGTATCTCGGCGAGCGGGCGCTGGGGATCCTGGTGGTGCGCTTAACCGCCGCCGATAATTCGTCAGCGGTCGAGGCCGCCGTCGATCACATCCGTCAGCGTACAGCCCAGGTGGAGGTGCTTCGTGGATGATTTACTGGCCGATCTGAGTCTGGCCTTTGGTGAAACCTTCCAGATGCTGAGCATCTCTACGGTGCTGGCTATCGTTGGTGGCCTGCCGCTCGGCTTTCTGATCTTCGTGACCGACAGGCATCTCTTCTGGCAGAACCGTGCGGTCTATCTCATCAGCTCCGTGCTGGTGAACATTATCCGCTCCGTGCCCTTTGTGATCCTGCTGGTGCTGCTTCTGCCGCTAACCCAGTTCCTGCTCGGCAACACCATCGGACCAATCGCTGCCTCGGTACCGCTCTCGGTGGCCGCTATCGCCTTCTATGCCCGGCTGGTGGACAGTGCGTTGCGTGAGGTGGACAAGGGGATTATCGAGGCTGCCGAAGCCTTTGGTGCCAGCCCGCTGCGTATCATCTGCACCGTGCTGCTACCTGAGGCCAGCGCGGGTCTGCTGCGCGGTCTCACTATCACCCTGGTGAGCCTGATCGGCTACTCGGCAATGGCCGGGATCGTGGGCGGCGGCGGGGTAGGGGATCTGGCGATCCGCTACGGTTACTACCGCTATGAGACGCAGGTGATGGTCGTCACCGTGGTGGCGCTGATTATTCTGGTGCAGGTGGTGCAGATGCTGGGGGACTGGCTGGCGAAGCGCGCCGACAAGCGCGATCGCCATTGATATCGTGGATACGGTAGATTTTGTAGGCCCGGTAAGCGTAGCGCCACCGGGCGGTTACCTGTCTACAATTTCGCACACGCCCATGCGATACCGCTGGCATACTCTGGCGGTAGCAGCGGCACGATCGCTTCCAGCGTTGCGCTCAGGCGGTCGGTGTCGCTGTCGTTGAGGTTCAGATGCCCTACCTTGCGGCCAGCCCGTACCTCTTTGTCATACCAGTGCAGATGCACCAGCGGCAGCTTCAGCCAGTCGTAGTTCAGGTCGCTGCCGATCAGGTTGATCATTACCGACGGGGCATTCACCACCGGCGGCGGCAGCGGCAGTCCAGTAATGGCGCGCAGGTGCAGCTCAAACTGACTAATCGACGCGCCGTTTTGCGTCCAGTGGCCGCTGTTGTGTACCCGCGGAGCCAGCTCGTTAATCAGCAGGCCGCCGGGAGTCACAAAGCACTCCATTGCCATCACGCCAACGTAGCCCAGCTCGCTCATGATCGCGCCCAGCATCGCTTCGGCCTGCGCCTGCTGATCTGCATCAGCCTGCGGGAAAGCCACGCTGGTGCGCAGAATGCCGTCCTGATGCAGGTTATGGGTCAGCGGATAAAATACGGTGCTGCCGTCGTGGCCGCGTGCGCCCACTAGCGATACTTCGCCGCTAAAGTTAATGCCCTGCTCGACGATACACTCCCCGTAACACTCCTCAGGTAGCGTATCAGTCTCACCGGCGCGCAGACGCCACTGGCCGCGGCCGTCGTAGCCGCCGACACGGCGCTTAACGATCGCCAGCTCGCCCAGGGCGTTAAATACGGCAGGCCACTCGTCGGCGCTGGCCAGCAGCTGCCACGGGGCGGTCGCCAGAGAAAGGCGATCGAAAAGCTGCTTCTGGGTCAGACGGTCGGCAATAATCGGGAAGACGTCGCGATTAACAAACGCCGGATGGCGCGCCAGCTCGCGGGTCAGGGCCGTCTCTGGCCAGCGCTCAATCTCGGCGGTGATCACGCTCTGCGCAAAGGGCACGGCTTCCGGCTCGGCATCCAGCCCCACCGGCCAGACGGCGATGCCCAGCGGCTCACCGGCCTGACGCAGCATCCGGCCCAGCTGGCCGTTGCCGAGGACGCATACCTGCTTCATGCCGCACCTCGCGGGTCCGGGTTATCCAGCACCTCGTCGGTCTGGGTTTTACGCCACTCTGCCAGGCGCTGATGCAGTTCGCGGTCATGGGTGGCAAGGATCTGCGCCGCCAGCAGCGCCGCGTTGGCGGCCCCGGCTTTACCGATCGCCAGCGTTCCCACCGGAATACCCCGCGGCATCTGGACGATAGAGTAGAGGCTGTCAACGCCGCTCAGCGCTGCGCTCTGTACCGGCACGCCCAGCACGGGCACCAGGGTTTTGGCTGCGATCATGCCCGGCAGGTGCGCCGCGCCGCCTGCACCGGCAATAATCACCTGATAGCCATTCTGCTCTGCGCCTTCGGCGAAGCTAAACAGTTTATCCGGGGTGCGGTGGGCAGAAACGACTTCAACATGGTGGGGAACGTGCAGGATATCGAGGACTTCAGCGGCGAACTGCATGGTTGCCCAGTCGCTTTTGGACCCCATCACGATGGCGATACGTACCGGATTATTGCTCGAAGACATGCGTCTAAAAACTCCTGTGGGTGTGCGGCATAACGCGTAACAGGGCACAGAGAATAGCATGGAAATCGGGCAAGGAAAACGGTTGCGCGGCTAACCTTACGGGCAAATTGTTAAACGATTAAAACGGAAAAGCGATGAGTTCGACCTGCTGCGGGGTGACTTCAATCATTGAACCTTCGCTATGCCAGGCTCCCAACACGCAGCGAAACGCCGGTTCGCCGTTGGCGGTCAGCTCATGCACGGCAGGGCGATGGGTATGGCCGTGGATAAGCCACTGTACGCTATGGCGTTCCAGGGCATCACTCACTGCCTGTGGGTTCACATCCATAATGGTAAGAGATTTACTGCTGTTGGCGGCTTTGCTATCGGCACGCATCCTGGCTGCCACCTTATGGCGGATGAATAGCGGCAGGGCGAGAAACAGCTTTTGCAGCCAGGGCTGATGAACCTTAGCGCGAAACGCCTGATAGCCCGCGTCGTCAGTACAGAGGGTATCGCCGTGCATAATCAGCACCCGACGACCGTAGAGGTCGAGCACCACCTCTTCCGTCAGCAGGGTCATGCCGCTCTCGCAGGCGAAGCGCTTACCCAGCAGGAAGTCGCGGTTACCATGAATAAAGTAGCAGGGGACGCCGCTGTCGCTCAGCGCCTTCAGGGCGGCGGCAATCTGCTGATGCAGGGGATTGGGGTCATCGTCGCCAATCCAGGCTTCAAAAAGATCGCCAAGAATATAGAGCGCGTCGGCTTCCCGCGCCGTACCGGCCAGAAAACGCAGAAAACCGGCGGTGATCGCCGGTTCTTCTGTACACAGATGCAGATCTGCGATGAAAAGCGTCGCCACGATTACTCGCTGACGGTCACGTTTTCGATAATTACGTCTTCTTTAGGAACGTCCTGGTGCATGCCGCTGCGACCGGTAGAGACCGCTTTGATTTTGTCAACTACGTCCATGCCTTCAACTACTTCGGCGAACACACAGTAGCCCCAGCCCTGCATGTTTTCACCGCTGAAGTTCAGGAAGTCGTTGTCTGCCACGTTGATGAAGAACTGCGCGGTTGCCGAGTGCGGGGCCTGGGTACGGGCCATCGCCAGCGTGCCACGGGTGTTTTTCAGGCCGTTGTTCGCTTCGTTTTTGATCGCGTCTTTGGTCGCTTTCTGATTCATGCCCGGCTCAAAGCCGCCGCCCTGGATCATAAAGCCATTGATAACACGGTGGAAAATGGTGTTGTTGTAGAAACCTTCGCGGCAGTAGTCCAGGAAGTTCTTAACAGTTTCAGGCGCTTTGTCATCAAAAGTTTTGATTACGATATCGCCGTGATTAGTGTGGAAAGTAACCATTTTTGCATCCTGTTCCGGTAGTGTAGAGCATCGACCCTGCTGTGGGTCACGTATAGTCGCTTGTTATAGCATAACCGCAAGGTTCGATCACCTTGCAAAGGGTGCTGCTTCGGTTATCAATTATGGGTATCATACCTCCTTCATTCTCCACACACGTCTTAACGGAACCTTTGATGCTAAAAATTTTTAATACGCTGACGCGCCAAAAAGAGGAATTCAAACCTATTCATGCCGGGAAAGTGGGCATGTACGTGTGTGGTATCACCGTTTACGATCTCTGTCATATTGGCCACGGCCGGACCTTCGTCTCCTTTGACGTGGTATCGCGCTACCTGCGTTTCCTCGGCTATGAGCTGAAGTATGTGCGCAACATCACCGATATCGACGACAAAATCATCAAACGCGCCAATGAAAATGGCGAGAGTTTTGTCGCGCTGGTGGATCGCATGATCGGCGAAATGCACGCTGATTTTGACGCCCTGAACATTTTGCGTCCGGACAGCGAGCCGCGTGCTACCCACCATATTCACGAAATCATCGAGATCACCGAGCGCCTGATCGAGCGCGGTCACGCCTACGTGGCTGATAACGGCGACGTGATGTTCTCCGTGCCGACCGATCCCAACTACGGCAAACTGTCGCGCCAGGATCTGGAGCAGCTGCAGGCCGGGGCACGCGTTGAAGTTGCGGAGATCAAGCGCAACCCGATGGATTTCGTGCTGTGGAAGATGTCCAAGCCGGGCGAGCCGAGCTGGCCGTCACCGTGGGGCGAGGGCCGTCCGGGCTGGCACATCGAGTGCTCGGCGATGAACTGCAAGCAGCTGGGTAACCACTTCGATATTCACGGCGGCGGCTCAGACCTGATGTTTCCGCACCACGAAAACGAAATTGCCCAGTCTACCTGTGCCCACGACGGCGAGTATGTGAACTACTGGATGCACTCCGGGATGGTGATGGTTGACCGCGAGAAGATGTCGAAATCACTGGGTAACTTCTTTACCGTGCGCGATGTGCTGAAGTATTACGATGCGGAGACCATCCGTTACTTCCTGATGTCCGGTCACTACCGCAGCCAGCTCAACTACAGCGAAGAGAACCTCAAGCAGGCGCGTTCGGCGCTGGAGCGTCTCTACACCGCCCTGCGCGGCACCGACAAATCCGTTGCCGCCGCGGGCGGTGACGCCTTCGAAGCGCGCTTTGTCGAGGCGATGGACGACGACTTCAACACCCCGGAAGCCTACTCGGTGCTGTTTGATATGGCCCGTGAGGTTAACCGTCTGAAAAGCGAAGACATGCAGGCGGCGAACGCGCTGGCATCCCATCTTCGTAAGCTGTCTGCCGTACTCGGCCTGCTGGAGCAGGAGCCGGAGGCCTTCCTGCAGAGCGGTGCCCAGGCGGACGACGGTGAAGTGGCGGAAATTGAAGCCCTGATCCAGCAGCGTCTTGACGCGCGTAAAGCCAAAGACTGGGCGGCGGCGGATGCGGCGCGTGACCGTCTGAATGAGATGGGGATCGTGCTGGAAGATGGCCCCCAAGGGACCACCTGGCGTCGTAAGTAACGCACAGGACTTATAGCTTTGTAGGCCGGGCAAACGCAGTGCCGCCCGGCATTACAGAGTCAGCATATCAACGCCCGGTGGCGCTGCGCTTACCGGGCCTACAGGGTCTGCAATCCCTCTATCTTATGCTGATTATGCTGACTCGCGCGTCACCAGCTGTCCGGAGAGGGTGATGCGCTGGGTCAGCAGATCCGGCTCTTTGATTTTGCGGATCATCAGCGACGCCGCCTGGCGTCCGGTCTCTTCGCTTGCTGACGACACGTAAGTAAACGAGGGCGACGTTAAGTTCACGTGCAGCATATCCTCGAAGCCCACCAGCGCCACCTGCTGCGTCAGAAATACATCTTTCCCTACCGTACGCCCTACCTGGTGAATACCGGAGAGCGAGCCGATCATCGCATCAGGCGAATGGCAGAGCAGGGCGGTGATGGTGTTATTCTTCTCCAGCAGCTGTCGGGTAGCGTGGCTGGCCGCGTGGGTACCCTCCATGCAGGCCGGCGTGGACTCCTCCCGGGTCACCAGTCCGTACTGGGTCAGCGCGCTGCGAAACCCGGCCAGCCGCTGCTGGCGGATCAGACTACCTTCCGTACCGCCAATGTAGGCAATACTGCGGTGGCCGCGCTCGATCAGGTAGCGGGTGGCGAGGCTGGCGGCCTGGCGGTTGTCGCGCATCACCAGGTTGCACTCCTCCTCCAGTAGGGATTGCGATACCACAACCAGCGGCAGGGGACAGGTGCAGATGAGCTTGGGCAGGTGTGAGGTGGTAGCATCGGAGGCGAGGTAGATCACCCCGGCCACGCCCTGCTGCTTAAACGAGAGCAGGCAGCGTTCAAGGCTGTCGCTATCGTTGAGGGGCTGGCTGAGAAAAACCATGTAGCCCTGCTTCTCCAGCTCCAGTACGGTGCTGGCCATGACCTTTACCGAGAAGCTGTCGCTAAAGTCGCGCAGGATCAGGCCAATCAGGTTAGAGGTGTTGGCGCGGAGATTTGCTGCTGCCACATTGTGAACGTAGCCGAGCGTGTCGATCGCCTGCTGCACCTTTTCAATCGTGGCGGTCGATATTTTCCCTTTCTGGCGAAGCACCAGCGAAACGGTCGAGACAGAGACCCCCGCCAGCTTCGCGACATCAATAATGCTGACCTTCTTCAAATCCACTCCCTGAACTTAACGGCTATGCAGTCAACGATGAAAAGTCTCCTGTAAGATACAGGAGACCTAATCACCTTAACAGCTTCAGGTTACTTGCCTATCATCCCCGACATGGTCTGGGCGATAAACTGTGCGCGTGCGCCGAAAATCACCTGGATGCCGTTATCGCCAACGAACACCACGCCACGCGCGCCGACGCCGTTGAGGCCATCTTTGTCCACCAGATCGCTCTTCGCCACTTCAAGACGCAGGCGGGTGATGCATGAGCCTACCGAGCTGATATTCTGCGCGCCGCCCAGCAGGGCAACGATCTCGGTCGCCAGCTCGTCATCGGTTTTATCGTTAACGTTAGCGGTGACTTCCGTGCGGCCCGGCGTTTTCACGTCAAAGCGGCGGATCACAAAGCGGAAGGTGAAGTAGTAGATCAGCCCCATCGGGATGCCGACGATAATCGCATTCAGGAAGTTGGTCTGGTAGCCGTTAAACGACGGCAGAATACCGAACGAGATGTAGTCGATCAGGCCCGCCGAGAAAGATTTCGCGATGTGTGCATGCAGCAGATACATGCACATATACGACAGCCCGGCCATGATGGCATTGAAGACATAGAGCACCGGCGCAACGAAGATAAAGGTAAACTCAACCGGCTCGGTGATCCCGGTCAGGAAGCAGGTCAGCGCGGCGGAGAAGAGGATACCGGAAGCGATCTTTTTGTTACGGGTATGCGCTTCATGGTACATCGCCAGACAGGCGGCAGGCAGCGCAAAGAGCATCAGTGGGAACTCGCCCTGCATGAACTTACCGGCGTTCTGGTAGGTGTCGCTGCTGAACGATTTAGTGCCTTCTTCCAGCATTTTGAACCAGATGGTCTGGTCGCCGTGGATCACCTGGCCCGCCTGGGTGGTGTAGTCGCCAAACGAGTACCAGAACGACGGATACCAGATGTGGTGCAGGCCGAGCGGGATCAGCGCACGTTCCACCAGTCCGAAAATAAAGGTCGAGGCGGCCTGGTTATCACCGTTCACTACCACCGAGAGCGCATCGATGCCCGCCTGGATATGCTGCCAGATATAGGGCAGCACCAGCCCGAGCAGGAACGACAGGAAGGCGGTGGCAATCGCTACAAAGCGTTTTCCGGAGAAGAAGCCGAGGAATTCCGGCAGCTGCATAGTGTGGAAGCGGTTATAGCACCATGCGGCCAGGATGCCGCAGATCAGGCCGCCAAAAACGCCCATCTGCAACGTTGGGATGCCGACGACCATAGCGTACTTCCCGCCCTGAGAGGCCATCTCTGGGGTAATCGACAGCACCGTGCCGATGGTCATATTGGTAATAAATACCGAGACCGCCGCAGAGAGAGCAGCGATGCCGGATTCCGAGGCCAGCCCTACCGCAGAGCCGATGGCAAACAGCAGCGGCAG
Source organism: Pseudescherichia sp. (assembly GCF_031979925.1). Taxonomy (GTDB): domain Bacteria; phylum Pseudomonadota; class Gammaproteobacteria; order Enterobacterales; family Enterobacteriaceae; genus Pseudescherichia. The sequence goes on from NZ_DALZFB010000003.1 coordinate 196,376, forward strand.
GTTATCAAAGATAACCCCACCGGCGTTCATCATCAGTGGCAGGTGAAACTTGTCACCAAACGCCAACAGCAGGCCGGCGGCAGGCAGCAGTGAGATTGGCAGCATTAACGCGCGGCCAATCATAGATAACTTCGAGAGCGATTTTACGAACCCCGACAGCAGACTCATGCGGTTTTCCCCCAATTATAGAAACCTTGGTGATGGCGTAATTGTTGTAAGTAGAACGTTTTAGTAGAACGTTTTACTTATCGTGATTTAAGCGATTGCGGGCCGCAACAGAAATCTGCTGGGGAGACAGACGAATTTGTTATTCTTTGACGTGGATCGAGCAATGGCCCTTATGGGTTAAGGGCCATTAAGGCGGGATTAATCAGTTACAGTGATACTTTGACCATCAAACGTGACCGTTTGTCCTGCGACGATTTTGCAGCGCTTGCGGGTTTCCACCGCGCCATCGACGCTGACCAGGCCATCGGCAATAAAATTCTTCGCCTGCGCGCCGCTTTCGCTCCAGCCTTCCAGCTTCAGCAGATCGCACAGTTCAACGTGCGGATGTTTACCTAAAGAGAACGTTGCCATTCTTATGCTTCCTCTACGTCGTGATACTCTTCACACGCCTGCAATGTATTCTGAATCAGCGTTGCGACGGTCATCGGGCCTACGCCGCCCGGTACGGGGGTGATATAAGCGGCACGTGAGGCGGCGTCTTCATACACCACGTCACCGACCACTTTGCCGCTCTCAAGACGGTTGATGCCAACGTCAATGACGATCGCCCCCTCTTTGATCCACTCTCCAGGAATAAAGCCCGGCTTGCCCACGGCGACGATCAGCAGATCGGCGTTCTCAACGTGCTGGCGCAGGTTTTTAGTGAAACGGTGGGTGACAGTGGTGGTGCAGCCTGCCAGCAGCAGCTCCATGCTCATCGGGCGACCGACGATGTTGGATGCGCCGATCACTACGGCGTTCAGTCCGTAGGTGTCGATATTGTAGCGCTCCAGCAGGGTAACGATCCCACGCGGCGTGCAGGGACGCAGACGCGGCGCACGCTGGCACAGACGGCCCACGTTGTAGGGGTGGAAGCCATCAACGTCTTTATCCGGCGCGATACGTTCCAGCACCTTCACGTTATCGATGCCTGCCGGAAGCGGCAGCTGAACCAGAATTCCGTCAATCTCGCGGTCGGCGTTGAGCGTGTCGATCAGGGTCAGCAGTTCGGCTTCGCTGGTGGTTTCTGGCAGATCGTAAGAGCGGGAGATAAAGCCCACTTCTTCACACGCTTTGCGTTTGCTGCCAACGTAGATCTGCGACGCAGGGTTGCTGCCTACCAGCACCACGGCCAGCCCAGGAGCGCGTTTCCCTGCTGAAATGCGGGCCTTCACTTTTTCCGCAACCTCAGAGCGCACCTGCTGCGCAATCGTTTTACCATCAATAATCTTTGCGACCATCAGAGAGAAGATTCCATCTGTAAATTGAAGTAGAGGGGATGGTGTATAGTGTGTCAGAAGCGCGCCGCGCTGTCAGTTAACGTTTGCATTATTCATGCGAGAGAGGGGCCTAAAGTGCAGCTCGATGCTCATTTCAACAGCATCTGACGCCAAAGCCATTGACTCACCGAGCGTTGACCGTATAATCCCAGGCGTTTCCACCGTTTAAGTGGAGCATCCCGCGCAATGCGCCCTTAGCTCAGCTGGATAGAGCAACGGCCTTCTAAGCCGTAGGTCACAGGTTCGAATCCTGTAGGGCGTGCCATTTAGAATCAAGCATTACACACGTTTTAAACCTGCCGACTCTCTTTCCTGCATCATGCTTTATACCATGGTAAATACTGTCCTATTTAAGACTTTCTTATAAATTGAAAAGGCAAAGGGCCAAATTTAAACTACAACTATTCCCCTCGAACTTTTTAAGTTCATTAACGTAGAGTGTATTACTGTCAATACGTTTAGCCATAGCACAGGGGGGCAAATATACCTTCAGAGGGGATATTCAATGACGTTTAAATTTACCCAGGGCCCGGAGATTGGCAAAGCAACCAATATACTTAAAGGTATGATGGGGGCAAAGGAGATTTTAGATACGAAAGTCGGACAGGATTATCTTGAAAAGGTAAGACTGTGGGCGTTACAAAAATCTGCCACAGCCCAAAGAATCCTTAAAACTATCGATCGGTTTCCTCATCCGGTTTACGTAGTAGCAATGAAGGGGGGATTCACCTGCTTCGATAATGAACCTGGCCCCGGCGGCGTAATTTATATGGACGTAGATATTGACGTTAGCGTAAGGCCAGGTGGCGCTCGGGGTATTTACGGTGAATTTCAGAAACAGCATCCCTATATCTCATTTCTTCATGAGTGCGGCCATGCCGTTCAAAATATAGAGACTCCTTTACAGTTTGACAACTCCACCAAAGGCCCACGCTTTGCGCTTACCTCTGATATCATGGATGCTGCGCGGAAATACGGTGAACGAAACTTTGGCTCGCGGCCCTACTCAGAGCGCCGGGGGTGGTTTGCCCCTAACGGCTCAGTAACTGGACAACCCTGGAGCGTCCGGCTTGAATACGATAATATCTATCGTCATGAACGCCCTATTTGTCTGGAGGCGGGCGAACCCATCCGCGACCATTATTGTGACATCCGCCAGGGTTGAATAAGCATATTCGTGGATAACCTGGAGCAGGGCAGTTAGCTATCCATCTTCGCTAGCAGCGGCCCTGCACAGCTTTCCGGCGCCGTCATCGCGCGCTGCTTCTCCGCATCGCTAAGCCGTTCCCAGGCATGAAGCATGTCCTTGCCCAGCGACGAAGAGAAGTAAGTTTTCTTCAACGCATAATCCGAATTACCACCTTCTACCATCTGTTCCATCTCGGTCAGTCCACCCGTAGGCGAGCTGCTTTTCACCGTGCAGAGTACGGAGGCGTAGTAGGCTTTATCCTCTTCGCTATGGTGGGGAGTCAGCCACCAGGCCAGCAGCATAACAAGGACAATAAGCAGGATAACAGTGCGGGGTTTAACTCTTTTCATAGCAATAATGGCAGCCTTAACAAATGTGTCGCTAGTATAGCGCTTTTGCTTAAACAGAAGGACTACGGTAATGCCTGCTACACTCGCATAAGGTTATCTTGTGGAGGACACATGAAATTAGGCTTCGCTTGTAAGTTTCTGGACCCGGATTTGAAGCAGCGTTTCCCCTTTAAAGCCACCACCCGTACGCGATTTTTGAGTCTGGAGAGCGAAGAGCGATCAAAGCTGATCTACACGCTGTCAGCGACCAATCTGACCAACCTCTATCTGCTTTTTCAGGAGCTGGCGCAGCTACCACCCGACCTGCGGATGATGCGCATCGGCAGCGATCTGCTGCCGCTCTACACCGTACCCGAGGCTACGGCGTTGTATAAAGAGTTTTTGCCGGAGCTCTATCCGCTGTTCATCAAGTGCGGTGATTTCGCCCGTGCCAACGATATCCGTCTCTCCTTTCACCCTGGGCAGTACTCGGTTCTCGCCTCGGACAATGTGCTGGTGGTAGAGCGCGCGCTGGAGGACGTGGAGTATCACGCCCTCTGCGCGACGCTGATGGGCTACGGCAAAAGCTTCCAGGATTTCAAAATCAATATTCATATGAATGGCAAGGCAGGCTTTGCCGGGTTTAAAAGCGCATTCGGCAAGCTTAGCCCGGAGGCCAGGCGGATGTTGACCGTTGAGAACGATGAAATCTCCTGCTCGCTGGATGATGTCCTGCAGGCGAAAGAGCTCTGCCCGATCGTGGTAGATATTCACCATCACTGGGTAAAAGAGGGGGAGTTTATCCAGCCCAGCGATCCGCGTATCGCGCAGGTTAAGGCATCCTGGCGGGGCGTAAGGCCGGTGATGCACTACTCCATTTCGCAGGAGGGGATTATCCCCGAGCAGGGTTTCCCGGATCAGGGCAGCCTTGGCGTGCCAAAAACCAAGCTCAGGGCGCACTCCGACTTCTTCTTCAACCCAACGTTAAACTATTGGGCGCTGTCGTTTGCGGATTTTGACATCATGTGTGAAGTGAAGATGAAAAACCTCGCCCGCGACCGGCTCTATGAATATGCGATGTCAGGGGCGGAGTAATGTTATAGGGGGAGATTATTCCCCCTCCATCCCTTCGCCGCTTTCGCCTTTCTCCCAGGCCACCCGGCGGTGGAACATTCTTTTCAGGGCGCGACCGACGGTATTAAACCAGCCGGTCGGACGCGGGTCGGCGAGCATGCTCAGGGCGCGGGCATAGTCGAGCACCAGTCCTGGCGTCCAGGCCATCGTCTCTGCACGCTTGCGCAGCTGGAGCGCCACCCACAGCTCCGGGGTAGACATCAGCTTCCCCATCGCCATCCAGAAACCGCGTGCCTGCCACAGCCTGCCAACGGATCCCTCTAGCGCGGCCTCCAGCGCCCTGGCCACGGTGCTGGAGCAGTTACGGTGTGTCAGATTGTAGGACTCATCCTGACGATAGCGCTCCCAGAATGTCGCCAGCCGCGTCTCGCTGTAGTTGCGGATGCGAACCTTGCGCGTTGAGGGACACCACTGCACGGACTCGGTGGCATAGTCTGGCTGAAACTGCCCCGGCACGTCGTTCTCTGACGTTGCGCGCAGAGTCCGGGCAAAGGCATCCGGTGAGCGGTCGATCTGCACGGCGGGGTAGAGGCTGATATAGATGCCGCCGGGAGACTCCAGCGCGGCGTGACCGGTGGAGATGACGCCGTTGCGATCGACGGCAGCAATATAGCGGCTGATGACCGGGCGAGGTACGGCCTCGCTCGCCGCGGAGCCTACCGGCGTCCAGACGTGAACCGTCAGGGCTTTTTCATCGTCGTCCGGCGGCCCATCCCACTCCACGACGGCGGGGGGAGGGATCTCCGTCTCCTCCATAAACTCTTCGCCTTTCAGACCAGGATTAGCCGCGGCCCGCTTGACGCGATTAGCAAGGATAAACAGGTTCCAACCGGCAAAGGCCAGCACCAGACCCAGGCAATAGGGGACGGTGCCCGCATAATTGGAGGGCCAGGGCTGGAAGAAAAACAGGGCCAGCACAATCTCGACAATCCCGCCCCATAGCGCTGGCCGCCAGCGTTGATAACGAACAACAACCGCAGAGGCGATCTGCAGCGCGCCGTCAAACAGGAAGAGCAGACCAAAGATCATCGATAGCAGAAAGTTACCATCGTGGTTCCCGGCGAGGATCAGCACCGCAGCAAGAGAGAACGCCGCGCCCTTTACGTAACGCAGAATACGCTGGCCGCCCATGCCGCTGTGGGCCACCATCAGCGTCGCGCTGCCTTCGAACAGCAGCAGCGAAGCGAATAGCTCAATAGGAAAGAACAGCGCGCCGTCCAGCGCGTCGATAAACAGCACGACACCCGCCGTAAGCGTTACCCAGCCGAAACGACGCAGCCCGCGCCAGTGCGAGCGTAGAAAATCTATGCCAAGCAGGATCATGATTAGCCGCATCATAGGAGAATATCCGCAATAATCTCTCCCTATTTATAACCTGGCCGTTGGCAGCACGCGCTATGAATTGTCTATTTTGTAGCCTTCTCTGGAGGCGACATCACGCTCCTGTCACCCGCTGCGGAAAGCGCTCCAGTAGCCAGTCGATAAACACGCGCAGCCGGTGCGTAACGTGACGGCTCTGCGGATAGACCACATGGAAAGGGTAGGGGGCGGGCCGCCATTCGTTAAGGATCTCTACCAGCGTGCCGTTGCGCAGCGCCTCAGCCGTCGAATAGCTAAAGGTCTGGATAATCCCCAGTCCCGCCAGGCCCGCAGCCAGATGGGCGTTGCTCTCGTTAACCCCGATACGGTGATCGACCTTAATATCCGTTTTTTCGCCGTTACGCTCGAAGCGAAAAGGGAAAGCCCTGCCGTTTTGCGGGGAGAGATAGCTCACCAGCCGGTGGCCATTTTTTAGCTCGTCCGGGTAGGCGGGCGTGCCGAAGGCTTTCAGGTACTCCGGCGTCGCACAGGTGATGAGCGTTGCCGAGCCAATATGGCGGGCAATAAGGGATGAGCTTTCCAGCGGGCCGCCACGGATCACACAGTCTACGTTATCGCTAATCAGATCGACGGCGCGATCGGATACCCCCAGATCGATGCGGATATCCGGATAGCGCATCATAAACTCGGGAAGGAGAGGGATAAGCACGTCGCGGGCGGTAGAGCCGCCGATATCTATCCGCAGCAGCCCACGCGGCTTGCTGCGTACTGCGCTAAAGGAGGTGTCGATATCCTCCAGATCGCGCAGGATTCGGGCGCTCTTTTCATAGTAGTCGCGCCCCTCTGGGGTGACCGTGACGCGCCGGGTGGTGCGCTGAAGCAGGCGCACGCCGAGGTGCGCCTCAAGCTCCTGAATCAGCTTGCTGACCGTGGCATTGGGCATCTCCAGCGAATCCGCTGCTCGGGTAAAGTTGCCTGCCTCTACTACCCGGGCAAAGGCCCGTATCGCCACCAGCTGATCCATTTATAATCCCCGTCTCTAATATTACGGCTGATTATATACGGTTCGTCGCTTCATCCTCATCCGCAATTAACACTACCTTGCCGATATGCGTCCCCTCATCCAGCAGTCGGTGGGCATCAGCGGCTTCTGCCAGCGGGAAGGTTTTGTAGATCTGTGGCTTCAGTTTTCCGGCCTCAATCAGCGGCCAGACGTGGTCGTTAAGCTCTTCAATCAGTTCAGCTTTTGCGGCAGGCGAGCGCGAGCGCAGGGTAGAGCCGATATGCATTAGCTGTTTAGTCAGCATGGGGAACAGGTTTAACTCTTTAGCGGGACCTGCAAGCACGCTAATTTGTACGATGCGCCCGTGCATCGCCGCTGCTTCATAGTTTCGCGCAACATAGTCACCCGCAATAATATCAAGGATAATATCTGCGCCGTGGCCGTCGGTTACCTGTTTGGTGATCTCGACAAAATCTTCCTCTTTATAGAGTACCGCGACGTCTGCGCCGAGCTTGAGGCTGGCCTGGCGGTGCTCGTCGGAACCCACGGTCGTGATGATTTTGGCTGCGCCAAAGGCCTTTGCCAGCATGGTCGCGGTAGTACCAATGCCGGACGCGCCGCCGTGGATCAGGATGATGTCGCCCGCTTTAAACTGACCGCGCTGGAACATATTCAGCCAGACCGTCATAAAGGTCTCCGGCAGCGCTGCCGCTTCGACAAAGTTAAGCCCGGGCGGCAGCGGCAGGGTGTTACTCTCATGAGCAGTGCAATATTCGGCATAGCCGCCGCCGGTAATCAGGGCCGCAACGCGATCTCCCGGCGCAAAACTCTGCACCTCAGCGCCAACGGCAACCACCACGCCCGATACCTCCAGGCCAGGGATGTCAGACGCCCCTGGCGGCGGTGCATACTGCCCTTTGCGTTGCAATACATCAGGCCCGTTCACCCCTGCGGCCACGGTGCGGATCAGCACCTCGTTCTCTTTAGGTTGTGGCATCGGGCGCGTCGTTGCTTGCAATACCTCGGGGCCGCCGGGCTGGGTAATGTCAATCGCGGTCATGGTGTCAGGGAGGGTATAGGCTTGTTCGGACATCGTTTTCTCCTGTGGTCTTTTACCTCATTATGGTTCAAGAACCACAGGTGAGTTTGTTATCGCTTGCTCTTAATCGTAATCCACCACGACTTTGACCCTGCTCTGGACTCTGCCAGCAAACACCTTATTACCATAGCGGGCATAGCGGAGCTGTAGATTGAGCGGGTAAACCGTATTGGTTAGCAAAGCACTTCCCCGACTGGCGAGAGTAAATTTCTCGCTGGAGGGAAAATTAATGGCTTTGTTGTTATTCGTTAGCTCAAATCCCACCTCTCCTGCGCTTCCCTGCTGCGTTTCTAAATCGTTCTTTAAAATGTCGCCCTGGGTGGCGCTGATGGATTCAAAGTGATAATGGATATTGCTGGTCGCGACGCCAGTAATGCTGCTGCACTGTAACTCTGGCTGTTTGGGTCTCGGTGCAGTAAAGCCGTTACTATCAATTTCGTGATAGCTAATATCCGGGGCTGAAATTTCCTGATTTTTAAAGGTGCAGGTGGTGGGAGTGAATTTAACAATTATCGGCACTTCATTAACATATTGCTGCCCACTATTGTCATTGTCATATATGCACCCTATAAAACTACAGGAGGCTGGCTTTAAAATTAATTTATCGGTGAGCAAAGAAGTCTGGTTAACATCTATAGTATTTTTAACGTTACCCGTGTGATTAAATTTGAGGCTATATTTTATTTTGTATTTTAGTTGGTTGTCTAGTTCCGTTGCAGCATAAGCTTTACCTCCCGAAAAGTTGGAACCTCCAGTGAAGTTAGAAGTTTTGGATTTTTCACTAACCAAAGATATTCCAATCACTAAGTTATGAATGTTATTATTTATAGAATAGTATTGTTCCTCACCATTACCCAAGGTCTATAAAGTAAAGATGTTTGAGCTCAAAATGTTGTAGTAACATTTAAACTCAGGAGTGCCGCTAACAAAAGTAATGGGTATCTCTCGGTTGCTGTTAGCTATATCAAGATCAATTTCGATAGGGTTTGCTTTTCTTATTGGCGCCTTGTCATTGCCAGAAATATAACAATACGCCTGTGCCTGAAAAACTGCAAAAACCGTAATAAGTGCCATTAAAATACGCATAGTCATCCCTTCTAGCGGCAAGTATAAACTTTGCTTTCGTCAATTGTTTTACCGAACGTGATAGTACAGGAGAGACCCTGCTGCTTATCTGTGGCGACATGCACAGACTGCGGTACGTTATCGGTACGAATAAACAGCTGGCTGCCCTGTGCGACCACGCCGACGTTCTGGCCCGCCTCATCTTCCACTTCATAGCCAAAGGTGAGCGGTGAACCGTCCGGGCGTCTGGCCTTGAAAAGCCACGGCTTACGACTGTCGGTATCAAACTTAGCCAGCACTACCGCGCCGCGATAGGGCACAACGCCTTTACGGTTGCCGTTTAGCGCCACGTTGCTATCGGTGTGCGCCGTATCGAGCATCAGCGTATTTTCGCGATAAGGCGTTAAGCTACCGGAAATGGCATGACCCTTCCTGTCGGTCGTGTTGTATCTGTTTCCCTGAACGGTAGCTCCCTCCAGCCCCGGCGCATCAATGATGGCAAAGGTCTCGGTAAGGGAGTTGGTCAGATTGACGCCGCCCCTCCACGCGACCACGCCGCCCTGTATGCTGCCGCTGGCCTGATGGTAGCGGTTAGACTGGCTATAGCTGCCGTCCAGAGTAGCAAAGGGAGCGTGCCAGGCAAGGTTCCCACCCGCAGCGGTTTCGTGATCCTCTCGCTGGTGGCTCAGGTTCACGCCGTAGTTAAATTGATCCTTGTCGCCCGCGATGCCGTTAATATTGGTGTTATTTGACTGGTAGCCATCATCATCAAAGGTGGTGCTATTCGAGACGTACAGGTCACGCCTTGGTGTAGCGATACCATCACCCCACGAGAAAGGAATCGAGAAGTAGATATTAAACCGTTTATCCTCCCGGTCATCCTCATCGTAGGACTGGCTGGCTGAGAGGGTATAGGTCACGCGTGACCAGCTGTTCGAATAGCTTAGCTGGACGTCGTTGCGGGTTCCTCCCCGCTGCCAGTAGTCGCGCCATAGGGCGCTGCCGGAGAGCGAGCCCCACCCCGTAGGCAGTGCCTGGTTAACGGCCAGCGAAAAGCTGTTTTTACGGCCAAAGTCGTTTTGATAGTAGTCGGCAATGTCATACACATCGTCATCGTCGCGATGGTAGCTATTTTTACTGTTTGCCCAGACGTGATCGTTAAAGGTACGGTAGTCTTTGGAGGAGTAGCGCCAGGCGGCCATCGATAGCTGGGTGCCGGTGGGTGATAAATACTTACTCCAGGCAAGCTGGTAGCTCTGCCCATCATATGTTGCGCCATCATCCTGGCTGCTGTGGGAGCGGGTAACATCCACAGAGAACGCGCCAAGACGGGTATTCCAGCCGCTCCCGAGCAGAAAGGCATTGTAATTATTCGACAGCATCGTGCCGGTGTAGAGCGTGATTAAATTATTTACGCCATACTGCCAGCTCCCCTGCATAAAATCCGCCTGTTCGCTGGCACCCTCAATATGGCTGCGCCCGGCGGCAACGTCATATTTTACTACGCCCGGCTGGAGCATTTTGGGCACGGAAGAGAAGGGAACCAGATAGTGTGTCGTGGTGCCATCTGCCTCTTTCACCGTAACGTCCAGGTCAGCTCCGCCGCCTGCCAGCTGGAGATCGTCAATGGCAAACGGGCCGGGTGGCACGTCGCTCTGATAGACCACAAAGCCGTTCTGCTCGATGGTGACCAGGGCATTACTCTGTGCGATCCCTCTCACCACCGGGGTGAAATTCTGTTTGGAGTTGGGCAGCATCTGCATATCGCGCCACAGCCTGACGCCCTTAAAGCGAACGGAATCAAACAGCTCACTGTCGGTATACATATCGCCCGCTCGGGCGGTGCTCATAATTTCAGGAATGCCGCGCTCCAGATAGAGCGTATTGCTCTTCCATTTACCCTGGCTATCGTCGGATTTAGTGTAGTTAGCGCTAGAGTGCAGCTGGAAACCCAGCAGGTTCAGGCCGCTGTTGAAATTCACATAGCTGTTCTTACTCGTGCCGTTCTGTTTGTAGTCGCTATAGTATTGGCTGGCATAGTAAGAGGTATAGAAGGCGTTAATCCCGCGATCCCAGGTTTCCGGCGGCATATAGCCGCGCTCATGCGTGGTCACCCAGGCCTGGGGAACGGTGAGTTTGAGCGCAAGCTGGCTTATATCGTAATCGACGCTGCCACCCTGCACGGCGTCATTTAGCGTGAGGCACTGCTCCGTCGATGCATCTTTAAATGCGTCGGTTTTAATACCTATCTGCTGTAGTTGGGAGATGGGTAGGCAGGTTTTATCAGCATCGTCCGCCACAATTACACTATAGCGTCCACGCCATTCATCATTAAGGTATATGTCCAGGTCGTATGCACCGGGCAGGGGTTTATCGCCGTCAAGCTGTAGGTTAGATGTCTTCGTTCCTTTTAATCCACCATGTAAAAAATGGGTATCAAACGTTTCCGCCCTGGCAGAAAGAATATGCAAAAGCAAAGAGGAGACTATCCCCATCGTAATGAGGTTAAGTTTATGCATAGTGGCTTCCCTGACTATTAATTACTTTTGATATTGTCGTGCAGATAATTTCCGTAATCGTCAATAAGCGTGACGGCGTATTTTCCGGTATGAGGTGCGCCAGGTAATTTCAGATTTGCGCGCGGGGCCAGTACCAGCGTCTCTTTATTGATTTTAGCTGCGCCTTTAATTTCTGTGATGGTCAACCAGTTTGCGGAATTATTTTCAACGGTTAGGCCATCACTAGCGCGTTTTATATGTAGTCTGGAGAATGTCTCTTTGTTTACGCTCTTTATGCTGGCAGGGCGATAAATGAGTTTGATTCTGTTTTGTAAGGCGAATTTTAATTTGTTATTTTCACTGTCATGGATTTCATTGGGTGGAATATCAAGCACGTTAAGATAGAAAAGCGACTCACGATCCTGAGGTAAATTCGCCTTTGTAAATTTAATTTTGAGCTGCTGGCCGGTATTACCTTTGACCTTAACCACAGGGGGCGTCAGAAGGAAGGGCACATCCAGCTTCTCCGGTGGCGTCTGCGTATCACCATCGTCAATCCAGGCCTGCACCAGCGAGCTGCGATCGCCCTGGTTCATCAGCTGAACGGTAACCTCTTTTTGCGCTGCCGGGTAGATAACCCGTGTTCCATAGATATAAACGCCGCTCCAGGCGGGCAGTGATGTTACGGCTAGCAGAGCCGCAAAAATCCTTTTCATTTTTCCTGTCTCCGCAAAAAAACCGGCAGTAGCCTGCCGGAAATCTTAATCAGTCTGCTACTACGGTAAGGGTAACAGTAGAATCTACGGCACCTGCTTTTAACGCTTCGTCGGACGCACGAGCGTACTGAGCGGAGATATCAAAAGTATATTCGCCTTCATCATTTTTAGACGTGGCGATTGTCGTATTCCCATTGGTATCAATGCGCTTGCCGTTTATTAATAGCGCATAGCCAACGCCTGTAGCTTTACCCTCACCTTGCTCAATTTTAGTCACGCTATCTTCGCCTTTTACTGCAAACTGATCGGCAAGAAATTTAAGTTTTGGAATCTCAGTGCCGGGCGCGCATTTAACTTTAAAAGATGTAGTGGTTTTATTTTGATAGCCATCGTAGGCTTTGCCTGGAGTAAGATCATCCATTGCATCAAGACCTATTTGATTCATAGGAATGTGCGCCGTCTGGGCAGTGGAAAGAAAATGGCAAGTTGTACCTTTGATTAAGCCATTAATAGTTAAAGTGCCCATATCAGTATCCGCAGCAAAGACAGCAGGCGCGGCAATAGACGTAGCTAAAACTGCGGTAACAATAAGCAATTTTTTCATTTTAATTTCCTTGGCAAGTTAAGATTAAATAAATATGGATTTCCTTTTGTTGATCTTACAATTGCACATGGATTGGCGTGCATCAATAAAAACAGCATATTTTATTGATGCAAAGCAATTTATAGTGCTTATTATATTTGGTGTGATTATATTATTGAGGAGATATTCATTCATTTAATAAATGACAGGAATTAACTGATGAATATATTAAGCGGGCTGGCTGAATTCAGCCCGGCAGGAGAGGTAACGTGCCAATGCAGGGTTAATCCCAGGCCGTGATGATAATCTGCCGATTGTCATCGCCGGGCAAGTTAACCGTTTGAGTAGAGACGCTATGCTGTATAACGCGCTGGCCATCAGGCATAACGGTAAAGCCAGAATCGACAACCTTACCCGAGATAGAGAGCGTCCCGGTATCTGAAGCCTGAGCGTTAAGCGCGTAGGCAAGGAGTGCAGAGGCAACTACAGTCAGAGCTATTTTCATAAAATGTGGGACCACATCAGAAGGCAGGGAATTCCAAAATAGAGCGTTTTTTGTTCCAGGTCAATCTATGCTGAAAAGTGGCAAAACTTATTACGGCCAGGGCAAGCCTGGCCGTAGCGAGCACTTAAGATTCAGGCGGCAACCGCCCCTCCTCGATAAACTCATCGTCCAGTTCGTCGGCGTTGCCCTGGTGATCTTTCCCGGAGAGCAGATTCCAGCAGGCCAGGAACAGCGCGGCGATCAGCGGCCCAATCACAAAGCCGTTAATGCCGTAGATCTCAAGCCCGCCAAGGGTAGAAATAAGCACCAGGTAGTCAGGCATCTTGGTGTCCTTACCGACCAGCACCGGGCGCAGCAGGTTATCCACCAGCCCCACGACAATCACAAAGAAGCCGACGATGAAAAAGCCCTGCCACATCTGATTAGTAGCAAAAAGGAAGATGGCCGCGGGTACCCAAATGATGGCAGAGCCTACCGCTGGGATCAGCGACAGGAAGGCCATCAGCGCACCCCAAAGCACGCTGCCGTCAATGCCAACAAAGTAGAAGCCGATGCCGCCCAGCAGCCCCTGTAATGCACCGATCACCACCGTACCCTTTACCGTCGCACGGGAAACCCCGGCGAATTTTGCAAACAGATGATGCTTTACATAGCGCGATAGAGGCAGCGACTCCAGCGCCTGATTAACGATGTAGGGGCCATCCTTAAGCAGGAAGAAGAGCAGGTAGAGCATGACGCCAAAGCTAATGGTAAAGCTGAAGGTGCTCTTACTAATAAGAAAGGCGCTGCCGGCAAGGTACTGTCCGCTCTTCAGCGCCACCTGCGACAGCTGCTGCTGGATCTGCGTAGCGTTATTTAGGTCGTGATCGGCCAGAAACTGCTGCGCCCAGTCGGGCAGATGCGCGACCAGATCGGCAACCACCACCGGGAACTGGGTATTGTTATCCTGGAGCTTGCTGTAAACCGTATTCGCCTCAAAGGCCAGAGACGAGAGAATGATCGCCAGCGGCGTAAAAACAATAAGGCAGATAATGAGCACCGTCAGGAGAGAGGCAATGCCGTTGCGTCCGGCGATCCTGTCCCGCAGCCGGTTTTTGAGCGGCTGGAATATCACCGCCAGTATTGCTGCCCATAAAATAGCCGAGTAGTAGGGCGTCATGATGTCAAAAAACGCCAGCGTAACGACCAGCAATATCAGGATAAAAAAGCCTTTTGTTAATCCCTTAAATCTCATATTTACTTCTCCGGTATGTGATGCACTTCTCGAAATATAGAAGGTACTGACAAGATTACCATTTTCACTGGTGGAAAGCGGACGTTACGCCCGGCGCAGGCATGCTTCTGGCATCGAATGGCATAAGTGGCTACGCTAAAATAACCACTTCTTTTCTGGAAGAGAGACTATGGCGGACGCAACCGACTCCACCTCTGTTCTGTTACTGGCCGCGAATGATTGGGTGCCGAATAACCCGCATCTGCCCGTCATTCTCTACCGCCAGGTTTTTACCCCTGGTGAGAACGCGGTCGACACGGCGCAGCAGCTGTTTGAAAAAAATGGCTGGCCTGCGCAGTGGGTAGATGGCATCTACCCTTATCACCATTACCACAGCAATGCCCATGAGGTACTGGCCTTTGCTCGGGGTGAAGCGCTGCTTGTGCTTGGCGGCCCGGAGGGGCAGCAGGTGATTGTGCGTGCTGGAGACGTGGTATTACTGCCAGCGGGAACGGGACACTGTAATATTCGCAGCAGCGATGATTTTACCGTGGTAGGAGCATACCCCCCTGGCCAGGAGTTTGATCTCTGTCGCGGGGCACCCACACCGGAGATGCTGGAAGCGATTGCCATGGCCCCTTTCCCGCATCGCGATCCGGTTTTTGGAGGGCAGGGGCCGCTTATCGATAATTGGTTATAAAATTAAGCAGCGCTACGGCAGGATTAAGACATATTTTAATGTCTAAAAAATGTGCTGAGTTTCCTGGTGTTGTTTTTGCTAATAAAATCACAAAAATCATCTCAATAGTTAATATTAAGCGCTTTACAAGTGTAAAACTGTGTAATTATCGCGCGGTCGTAGTCGATATAATCTGAAAATAATGTCGTTTACTGTTTAATACGCTATAACAGGTAGGTGATATATAAGTTCTCATAACAAAGTATGATAGCCAGAGGCCTATATGCAGATAATCTATTTCAAAGTGGAATGCCTATTCCCGGAACTTTTGCCGACCTCAAAAGTTACTCTTAAAGAGGTAGTAATAACAAGAGAGAACGAAGTTATATCAACTTTTTCTAACTTAAAAATTAATAGCTTACCCTTTTATAGCTTCCATTTAGTGCCTGTAGGGTTCAGAAAAATTGAACATGTTATTAAGGGCGAGCCGGGTAAGCATTTACAGTTCTCCTCAGGCTACCTGCCGTCTGGAGAGTATCGGGTTGACACGCCTGCTGGCGAGAAAACCCTTGGCTATGATACGCTTACTGCACTCTGGCGTCTGGTCGATGACAAAGATGAAGAGCGCTATCTGACGACAAATGAATTTGTTTCGCGTGACTTCACAATTATTCGACCCGTAAAATTAGTCTATCGCAATCGCCGGGATATTATTTGCTGAGCAAAATTAAGTCTGCGCTGAAATATAATATATCTTGCCTGCGGGCTATACCGCACGCAGGCTCTCAGCTAACGGTAAAACAGCGGCTAACTTAAGTTCAGAACGAAATAGTGACTCATGTAAAGCAACTTGATTACGTCCACGCTTTTTTGCCGTATAAAGCGCGACGTCGGCTGCGCTATATAAGGCTTCAAAATCGCTGTGCCGAGCGCCAAGGCTAACGCCAAAGCTGGCCGTGACATATTGCTGGGGCAGACAGTCCAGCGGCGATGCATTAAGCGACGCGTGAATATATCTCGCAATAATTATCGCCTCTTCCAGCCGGGCATCAGGCAACAGAATAGTAAACTCTTCGCCGCCTACGCGACCAATGGATGCTGACGAGGGGAGGGCATGACGTATGCGTGAGACCAGAGAGCAGATAACCTTATCGCCCATCGGGTGACCGTATTCGTCATTGATGCGCTTAAAGTGATCGATATCCAGCAGGATCAGCGCCACGTTGCCCTGGGTCAGAGAACGATTGATCTGGTTGATGATTGCGCTGCGGTTGTAGACGGCAGTAAGCGGATCGTGGGTTGCTTCATACTCAAGGCGGGCCGCCAGCTTCTGTAGCTCATCGTTTATGCGCGTTAATTCTCGCTCGGCACGATCGCTGCGCGAGATGAGGCGGTAAGACTGACGAATGAGCCGCTGATAATGTTTCGCCACCGTCCATAGCTTTTCACGACACTCTTCGGCAGGCAGCTGCGCATCGGCGGCGGCTACCCGGGCGTCTTCCAGAATGGCGTACTCCTCCTGGAATAGCTCGTTGATATCTAGCATGCGTTAAGATCCGGCGTTAAAAAGACGGCAAGCGCAGGGAAATCAAGGCGGACCTCCTGACCAAACTCTTCAGAGATATCGTCCTCTGCATCGTAATACCAGTGCAGCTCGCAGATTTTGCCCTGTTTCGCGAAGCCGTTGAGCGACTCGAAAAACTCAAACAGCAGCTTGGTGCTGGAGCTGTTGAAATAGCTCAGCGCAACGTGCAGCTGCAGCGGGGATGAACCCGCAGGCGTCTCCTGCAGCCAGCTCTCAGTGGCCTGTAGCAGCGGGCGGAAGAAGGCCGCTGCGTTCTCCGGATAGGCTTCACCCTTTAACACCAGATGATGCGCCGCAAAATCAAAGTTCACTTCCGGTGTGGCAGAGGTCGCTGCAAGCATAATCGCGGCAGGCAGTGTGGTATCAGTCATGGCAAAAGGTAGCCTTTAAGTGGAAAGCGGACAGCGAGCTGGCCGCCAGAGGATGAATGCGATACTCCAGTGGTTCGCTGGTATCTCGCGCCATGGTCAACAGCCCGATATTGGCCCCTTTACTGGTGGCGGGCGCTTCACTGCGTAAGTTCTGTTTCCAGGCCTGCTTGATTTCGGCCTGGGTCATGGTGCGTAGCACGTCGAGGTTGTTTTGCAGCAGGGAGGACTCTTCGTTACCCACCAGATTAGCGGCTTCGAGATAGTAGTTGGCATGATCGGTATGCAGGCAGAGCGAACCAAAGCGCAGCTCCTCTTTATCCGTGCCGATGTAGCGCTCGTCGCTGGAGTAGCGCACTATGTTCTGGCCCATCTCAATAAATACAGAGAAGAGCCGACGGCGCAGCGGCAGCGAAGATTCATGCTTATCGAGCCAGGCCCGCACCACGTCACCCATTGCCACAATATGCTGCTGCGAGAAATAGCCGGTATAGAACAGCTCTACCGCGCTCTGCCTCTGTAGCGTAATTAGCGGTAGCAGGACCGCTTCCTTGACCTGCAGGTCATTCAATTTCATTTTGTTTCTCACCAGCGAAAACCAAACCACGTCATGTCATCACGCGACGCTTCCTTGCCTTGCCAGGCCTGAAGCCCCTCCTGCAGCGCACCGGAGAGGGCGCTCATCGGCAGAGTACGGTTCTGTAATAACAGGGACTGAATACGTTTCTTACCAAACATAATGCCGCGCTCGCCGCCGATCTGATCCGTCACGCCGTCGGTAACAATCATCACCTTGTCACCAGAGCGCAACGGTCGCTGATAGCGTCGCCACTGCTGATCCGCGGGCGTATCGGTATAGCCGAGGCCTTTTCTGTCGGACTCCAGCACGCTAACCTCGTCATCCTCCGTGCCCAGCATAAAGGCGTGCATCCGGGCGTTAGCCCAGATCAGCTGCTCGTTGGCGTTATCGGCATAAAGGGCAATGGCATCGCAACCATCATTAGACTGGTTGAGGTCGTCGCTGGGATGGAGCTGGCTCAGGGTCTGCTTAATGTGGCGATTGACGATCGCCAGCAGACGATCCGGCTCATGCGCCGGGGCCTGGGAGAGCGCCTTCTCCAGCGCAGAGGCGAAGATAAAGGTCATAAATGCGCCGGGAACGCCGTGTCCGGTGCAGTCAGCAATCACCGCCAGCCAGCCATTTTCGTCGCGCTGAAAAGCGTAGATGTCGCCGCCCACGCAGTCTCTTGGCTGCCAGTAGAGGCACCAGTCTCGCAGGCTCTCCTCAATGCCCTGCCGCGAGCGGCTCAGCATCGACTCCTGGATCACCCGTGCATATTCAATGCTCTGCATGATCTGAAAATGCTGCTTGGCCTGTAGGTCGGAGACCGTCTTGATCAGATCGATGCCCAGGCCAATCCCCAGGTACTGCCCCGCATCGGTGAGGATGAAGCCCTCGGTCACCGCCTTATCGCCGGTTTCGATTACCCGCTCGGCGAGGTACTCCAGCCCGGCGCTGGCCTCA
Organism: Pseudescherichia sp.; assembly: GCF_031979925.1. GTDB lineage: Bacteria > Pseudomonadota > Gammaproteobacteria > Enterobacterales > Enterobacteriaceae > Pseudescherichia. The sequence continues at coordinate 214,674 of NZ_DALZFB010000003.1, forward strand.
ACAATCAGCGGCGTCTTATCCATAAAAGCGATGCAGCTCTTTTGATCGTAGAGTTCGTGAAAGAAGGGGCGGCTCATCTGGGAGAGAAAGATGTGGCGGTTAATCATGCCGAGCGGGCGATTATTGTCCAACACCGGCAGGCCTATCAGCGTCTTATGTTCGCTAAAAAGGGCCATCACCTGCTGATTATTGGAGTCGGGAGTCACATGCGGTACAGCGATGCGTAACATGCCTGCGTTTAACTGGCGCGAGGAGAGTGGTATTTCCATAATGACCGGCGTTTTCGCAACAAGTAAGATTTATCCTAGAATAAATCCGTAATATGACGCTTTTATTTCAATGACTTGCCGAAGGTTACAACGCTATTTTATCGAGCCTAAAGGCAAACTTTAGCGATAACCCTCGCCTATCCGCAGGTGAAAAAAAAGCCCGCGCAGGGCGGGCAGTAAATACTGGAAGCAATGTGAGCAATGTCGTACTGAATACCTGAGTTATTTACTCAACTATTTAGTGATGAGAAAGATAATCTTTATCATCTTAACTTGCAACCCCATCTTTAATGTGGGCGATTTTGTCCATCATTCACGGTGCCGCTGGCGGGCAAAGCTGGCCGAGAGGCGATCCAGCAGGATAGCCATCAGCACGACGACCAGGCCGCTTTGTAGCCCCAGGCCAATTTCAAGCTGCTGGATGCTGCTGAGGATGTCGTTACCCAGGCCGCCTGCGCCCACCATCGAAGCGATAATTACCATCGACATCGCCATCATAATGGTCTGGTTAACGCCCGCCATAATGGACGGCTGAGCCGCTGGCAGCTGCACTTTCCATAGTAGCTGCCACGGCGTACAGCCGAAGGCGATGCCGGCTTCAATACGCGCACTGTTCACCTGGCGAATACCGAGATCGGTCAGGCGTACTACCGGCGGCATGGAGAAGAGAATAGTAGCGAAAATGCCCGGCGGGCGTCCAAGGCCAAACAGAATGGTGGCCGGGATCAGATAGACAAACGCAGGCATGGTCTGCATAAAGTCGAGCAGGGTACGCACCACGCTGCCAACCCGCGCCCGTCTGGCGCTCCAGATCCCAAGCGGGATACCGATCAGCAGGCTGAAAAAAGTAGAGGAGAGGGTAAGGGCCAGGGTCACGGCGGCGTGATCGCTGTAGCCGCTGTAAATAATATAGAGGGTGGCGAGTAGCGCAAACAGGGCGAAGCCTTTACCAATGCGCCACGCGCTCAGCCCCACGGCCAGGATTACCAGCCCCCACGGATTCAGCGCCCCGATCAGCTGCTCAAGGCCGCCGGCAAAGGCATCCACCACCCGGGCAAAGCCATCGAAAAATCCGCCCGCGTGGGCCAGCAAGGTGTGTACCGCGTCGTCGATCTGGCGGCTAAAGTCTAAGGGATAGCTCATGTTACTCCTTACTGCGTCCAGACATCGGCATAGGTTTCCGCCAGCTGCCAGCGCGAAACGTCCACGCCGGAGAAGAAGTGGCGCACGTAGGCGGTGGCGGGGGCGTTGATAAGCTCCTCCGGCTTGCCTACTTGTACCAGCTCGCCTTTCTCCATAATCGCAATGCGTGTGCCAAGGCGCAGCGCCTCCTCCATATCGTGAGTGACAAATACGATGGTGCGTCGGGACTCCGCCTGCAACGTTAGCAGCAACAACTGCATCTCCCGGCGAATGATCGGATCCAGCGCGGAGAAGGCTTCATCCATTAGCAGCACGGTGGGGTTAACCACCAGCGCTCGAGCAAGGCCCACGCGCTGCTGCATCCCACCGGAGAGCTGATGAGGATAGCTGTCGGCAACGTCACCCAGACCAACCTTCTCCAGTATGGCGCGCGCCTGCTGATGGCGAAGCGGACGGGCAGCGCCCGCTACCTCCAGGCCAAACGCCACGTTGTCCAGCACGCTGCGCTCTTCAAACAGAGCGAACGACTGGAAAACCATACCGATATGCTGGCGGCGCATGGCAATCAGCCCTGCTGGTGGCAGGGTGGCCAGCGCCTGGCCCTGAAAAATCACCTCGCCGGAGCTGGCCGGAATGAGGTGATTCAGGGTACGCAGCAGAGTCGATTTGCCCGATCCGGAGAGACCGACAATGACAAAAATCTCACCGGCAAAAATCTCTAAATTAATATTGTTCAGCGCGTTAACGCCGGACGTTTGCGGACGGCGAGAAAAAAGGCGCTTGCCGCCGCCAGGATAATAGTTCTTATTAACCGCTTTGAGCTGAAATATAGGCTGTGACATAGTTTCATCTTAATATTTATAATCCACTACACATTAACGTAATCGCCAGAGAGGCGAAAATCTATTTTGTTTTATTGGATATACATAATAAGCATTAGCTTAGATAATTTCTGGCAAAGCTTTTTCCATGAAATGAAAACTCCATGCCTCATCTAATAACCAGGCTTTTACTTTTTCATGCTGGGCAGTGGTGGACTTGCCGCTGGCAGAAATAAGATAGTAGCCGCGCTCGGTACGCAGCTGCGGCCCGCACTGCACCAGCTGATTGGCCGCAAGGAACGGCGCGATAAGTGGCTGCCAGCCGAGGGCGATCCCCTGGCCCTCAAGCGCCGCCTGGATCACCAGCGAGTAGGCGTTAAAAGTACGCGAGGCAGCATGGCTCTGGCCGTAAACATGGTGCTGGCGGAACCACTCTTCCCACGTCATCCAGCGCTGAGGGCGGGTATCCGGCAGCTTGAGCAGTGGGAATGCCAGCAGGGCTTCAGGCCGTTTATCCTGCTGAAGTTGCTGCATAATTTTCTGGTTGCACACCGGAAAGACCGTCTCGGGAAAGAGCCGCTGGGTCTGGGTTCCCGCCCAGTTTCCGTGACCAAAATAGATAGCCAGATCGGCATTGCTGTCGCGAAAGCTATAGTCATTTGGCGAGGTAGCGATCTGCACCTCTACGCCGGGAATAAGCTGCTGAAGCCGCTCCATGCGCGGCAGTAGCCAGTAGCTGGCGAAGCCCATATCGGTATCGATACGCAGCACGCTGCGCTGGTGGCGGGTTCGCTCCAACTGCTCGCTGATCTCGTTCAGGCTATTACGCACAATCAGGTAGAGACTGTTGCCCGCCTCGGTGAGCTGTACGCCCCGGTGGCGTCGCTCAAAAAGAGAGGCATTGACGACGTTTTCCAGCGCCTGAATACGCTGGCTCACCGCCGGCTGGGAAAGTCCCAGCTCGTGCCCGGCCGCGGTAAAATTACCCAAACGTGCCGCCGCTTCAAATACTACCAGCGCCTGGAGAGGCGGAAGCTGTAATTTTCCTGCCATTAGCCCACCTTATGTCATGATAATGAAATAACCCCTTCACAGGGGTAAATAAGCGTGAGATAAACCTAACACGTTTTTCTTTTTTATTTTATTTTTGGACGCTTTACGCTTATGAATAAACCGAATATCGTTATTCTTATGGCCGATCAGTTAACGGCCAGCGCCCTCAGAACATATGGTAATAAGGTTAGTCTGACACCGAATATCGATAAGTTAGCACGCGAAGGGGTGGTATTTGAATCTGCCTACTGTAATAGCCCGCTTTGCGCGCCGTCGCGTGCGTCGCTGATGACCGGACAGTTTATTTCACGCAATGCGGTATTTGATAACGCTGCCGAATTCCATGCTGATTCGCCCACTTTTTGCCACTATCTGCGCGAGCAGGGCTACAGGACCTGGCTCTCCGGCAAGATGCACTTCTGCGGCCCGGATCAGCTTCACGGTTTCGATGAGCGTCTGACCACCGATATCTACCCGGCGGATTTTGGCTGGACGCCGGACTGGCACCACCCGGAGCGCCGGCTGGACTGGTTCCACAATATGAGCTCGGTGCTGGAGGCGGGGGAGTGCGTGCGTACTAACCAGCTCGACTTTGACGATGACGCACTCTTCCAGGCGCGCCAGCGGCTCTATGATGCAGCGCGGCGGCCCGACGAGCAGCCGTTTATGCTGCTGCTCTCCCTGACCCATCCGCACGATCCCTTTGCCATTCCGAAGCGCTATCTTGACCGTTTTAACGAAGCGGATATCGACATGCCGAAAACACGCAGAGGGGACGTGGAGGACGACGCCCACTCCGCCCGCCTGCGGGCCATGTACCAGCTGGAAGAAGGGATGATCACCGACGAGCATATTCGTCGCGCGCGTCACGCCTACTATGGCGCGATGGCCTACGTCGATGACTGCTTTGGTGAAGTGGTGCGCACTCTGGAGGAGACCGGGCTGGCGGAGAATACCGTGGTGATGGTCATCGCCGACCACGGGGAGATGCTTGGCGAGCGTGACCTCTGGTACAAGATGACCTTCTTTGAAAACGCCGTGCGCATTCCCTTTATTGTGCATAACCCTAAACGTTTCGCACCGCGTCGGGTAAGCCAGAGCGTCTCGCTGGTCGACGTGCTGCCTACTCTGGTGGAGCTGGCCTCCGGCGAAGATCGTAAAACGCAGGCGATTTCTCCCCTCGACGGCAGCAGCGTAGTGCCACATTTGAAAGGCGAATCGGGGCCTGACGATGCGGTGAGTGAATACCTTGCCGAAGGAGCGCTTGGCCCGATGCTGATGATCCGCCGTGGCAGCTGGAAATACATTCACTCCTTTAGCGAAGCGCCGCAGCTCTTTAACCTCGCTGAGGATCCCCATGAGCGCGTCAATCTGGCGAGCCATGCGCGTTACCAGGATCAGGCTCACTCTTTTGCCAGCGAGGTGCGCTCCCGCTGGGATCTGGAGGCGCTCCATAAGCAGGTGCTGGCCAGCCAGCAGAAGCGGCTCTTCCTGACCCGTATCGCCGGGCGCGACGCTATTCCGAAGTGGGACTATCAGCCGTTCCTGGCGGCATCGGAACGCTATATCCGTAATCACCAGACGCTGGATGAACAAGAGGCCTTTGCCCGCTATCCGCGTCCTTTTCAACAACCGGCAGGAAAATAAAATGAAAATGAAGACACTCACGCAATTCGTTCTGCTGGCTGCGGCTGGCTGGCTTCCTCTGAGCAGCATTGCCGCAGAAGAGGCGCGCTGTGACACCATCACCCAGTCCGATCCGGGCTGGACGGACATCGCTGCCACCAACGCACTCTCTGGCGTGGTGCTGAACGCGCTGGGCTATCAGCAGAAGGTGCAGAACCTCTCGGTAGCGCTGGCCTATCAGGGGCTGAAAACCGGTCAGGTGGATGTTTTCTTAGGCAACTGGATGCCTGCCCAGGAGCCGGTTATCAGCAAGTTTACCGCCGACGGCTCGGTCAAGGTGCTGGGGGCTAACCTGCCCGCGGCCCGTTTTACTCTCGCGGTGCCGGACTACGTGGCCGCTGCGGGCGTGAAAGACTTTGCCGACCTGCAAAAGTACGCCGACAAGTTTAATCATAAAATTTACGGCATCGCCCCCGGCGCGCCGGCCAACCAGAACCTGAAGAAGATGCTCGACAAGCACGATTTTGCCCTGCAGGACTGGAATCTGGTGGAGTCGAGCGAGAGCGGGATGCTGGCGCAGGTGACGCGGGCGGTGGAGCGGAAGGAGTGGATCGTCTTCCTCGGCTGGGAGCCGCATGCCATGAACACCCGCTTTAAGCTGGCCTACCTGAGCGGGGGCGATGCTTACTTTGGCGCTAACTACGGCAGCGCAACGGTCAACACCGTCACGCGTAAGGATTTTGCCACCCAATGCCCGAACGCTAACCGCTTCTTCAGCCAGCTGAAGTTTGACGTCCCGCTGGAGAACGCCGTTATCACCCGCGTGCTGGACGATAAGCAGAGCGCCCAGGAGGCTGCCCGCGCCGAGCTGGCTAAGCGCCCGGAACTGCTGGACAGCTGGCTCGCTGGCGTCACCACCCGCACCGGGGAACCGGCGAAGCCAGCGGTGTTAAAAACCCTGGGTCTGTAAGCGATAACGGCAACACTAAAATCCTGTTAAAAACCACGTAACTTTTATGAGGCGAAGCTGCGTGGTTTTTTCTCAACTTTTCAAGGTAATTATTCTTGATTGCATACTCATAATGAGTATAGTTCTCATTCTCTTTAGCGTTTGGTCAGGCCGCTTTTGGCTGGCGCGCTACCTTCCTGATGAATGACTTTGAACGGTTAAGGATGCTCCTGATGAAAATGAAAACCTCTGCCCTGGCCCTCTGCGTGGCAATGGTGCTGAGCGGCTGCAATACCACCCAGTCCGCCAGCGCAAAACCGGCCGCCGAGGCGCAAAAACCGCAGGCAGCGGCAGCGCAGCAGACTAACGTCGTGAAGCGCGAACTGGCGGAGGGCGTCTATGAGCTGGCGTTAAGCCCGGCGGGTGACGCGCTATACGTGGCCAGCGCAGAAGGATTTAAAGATGTGCAGGGCGGGGTGGTCTACAAGCTCGATCCTAAAACCTTAAAAACGATCGGATCGACCCATACCGATCTGAAAAACTTCGGTATGGATATCGCCCCGGACGGTAAAACTGTTTACGTCACCAACTCGCTGGACGCGGGCATCAGCGCCATCAACACCGCAGACGGCAAGGTACTGGCGCGGGCGATCTTCCCGGAGCGTAATAAAGAGGGCTTCCCGTACGGTGCGCGTCAGGTGCTACTGCATAACGGCCTGCTCTACATCGGCGCGGTAGCCGACCCGGCGCTGATGTGGGTGGTGGATGCGAAAACCATGAAGCTGAAAACGCGCATCAAAAACACCGGTAAATGGATGACCGGCCTGCACTACTCCGAGCAGACCCAGCGCATCTATGCTGCCAACGGCGGCGGTGAGATCCTGGTCATTAACCCGCGCACTAACCGTGTGGAAAAACGCTGGAAGCCGCTGGGCGAAAAAGAGGCCCTGCTGCTTAACTTCGCAGAGGACAGTGCCACCGGCCGCCTGTTCGTGACCGATAACTCAAAGGCAAAAACCACCCTGGTGCTGGATATCCATACCGGCAAGGTGATCAAGCAGCTTGACGTCGGTGACTCTCTGTCGGTGAAGTTCAACCCGAAACGCAACGAGATCTACATCAGCCAGCGTGAGTCCGGCAAGCTGCTGAGCCTCGACGGCACCACCTACGCGGTTAAACAGTCGTGGGATCTGCCGCCGAACCCGAACAGCCTGCTGGTCTCTGCCGACGGCCAGACCCTCTATGTCACCGTCAAGCAGGCCTTCAATAAAGATCACTCGACCAACGGTCCGGACAGCGTTGTCCGCATCGCCCTGAATCAGTAATCCAACCGGCCCGGCAACGGGCCATTTTTTTAACCACGCTCTCGTATGAGTTAATGATGCAACCTATAAAAAATAACGCTCTCACTTTGCGCAAGTCCTTGCTTGCGCTGGCTATCGGCGCGGTAGCCCATTCAGCGCAGGCTGAAGCCGCTGACACCAGCAAGACCAATCAGGAAGATACCATTGTGGTGCAGGCAGCACCGGTCAGCGAGTTTACGCCCGGCGGTGATGTGCCGGTTCCTGCTTATCTGGACGGTCAGGTAGCCCATGGCGGCCGTCTGGGGATGCTCGGCGAGCAGAAGGCGATGGACGTGCCCTTTAACGTCATCGGCTATACCGCCAAAGCGGTAGAGGATCTGCAGGCCAAAACCATTGCCGACGTGGTGCGCAACGATGCAGGCGTCCAGCCGGTGCAGGGCTACGGCAACTCCGCCGAAACCTACCGCATTCGTGGCTTTAAGCTCGATGGCGACGACATGACCATGAGCGGCCTGCCGGGCGTGGTACCGCGTCAGGTAGTGGATACCCAGATGATCGAGCGTGTCGAGATCTTCAAAGGTGCCAACGGTCTGCTGAACGGCGCGGCGGGCAGCGGTGTGGGTGGGATGATCAACCTTGAGCCTAAGCATGCGGAAGATACCCCCACGACCCGCGTGGGCGTCGACTACACCAGCCAGGCGATGGTCGGCGGCTCGCTGGATCTGGGGCGTCGTTTTGGCGATAACAACCAGTTTGGCACGCGCATTAACCTGCTGCATCGCGAGGGTGAAGCCCCGCTGGATCACGATCGCCGCCGTACCACGCTGGCCTCGATCGGCCTCGACTACCGGGGCGATCGCCTGCGCACCTCGCTGGATGCGGCCTACCAGAAGAAGACCTTCCACGGCAGCGGCATGGGCGTCAATATTACCGGCGTAGATTTCATTCCCGACGTGCCGGATCCCAGCACGAACTACAGCCAGACGTGGAGCTACAACGACATCGACAACCAGTTTGGTGTGGCCCGCGCCGAGTATGATCTGACCGACGCCTGGACCGCCTATGCCGCTGCGGGTGCGCAACAGGCCCATGAAATTGGAACCTACAGCTCGCCGAAGCTGCTCAACGCCAACGGTGATGCGACGGCAAGCCGTCTGGATACCAACCGCTATATCGATGCTAACAGCGGCATGCTGGGCCTGCGCGGTAATCTCGATACCGGCTTTGTCTCGCATAAAATTAACGTTGGCTATTCGGCGCTGATCAAACGCGACAGAACCGCATGGCGGATGTCCTCCGCTGCTGCCAACCCGACCATCAACATCTACCATCCGAGCGATGTGGCAATGCCGCCTGTGACGAGCTTTGGCGGCAACTATGGCGATCCGCGTACCACCAGCCGGAACCGTACTCAGGGCTGGCTGCTGAGCGATACCCTGGGCGTGCTGGATGACAGCCTGCTCTTCACCGTTGGCGCGCGTAACCAGAAGGTAGTGGTGCGCAACTACAACAACGCCACGGGAGCGGAACAGAGTGACTCCCGCTATGAAGAGAGCCGCTGGATGCCAACCTACGGCGTGGTCTATAAGCCGTGGGAAGAGCTGTCGCTCTACGCCAACCATACCGAAGCCTTGCAGCCGGGCGCCGTCGCTCCGAGAAGCGCCTCTAACTTCGGTCAGAGCACCGGCATTGCCCACTCGAAGCAGAATGAGGTCGGGGTGAAGATCGACTACGGTCGCATCGGCGGTACCCTGGCGCTGTTTGAGATCAAAAAACCCTCTGCCATTCAGTACGGTACGGATGGTCCCTACAAGCTTGACGGTGAGCAGCGTAACCGCGGCCTGGAGCTGAACGTCTTTGGCGAGCCGGTGCTCGGCCTGCGCCTGAACGGCAGCGCCACCTGGGTCAACGCGGAGATGACCAAAACGCAGAACGGACTCAACGACGGCAAAGATGCTATCGGTGTCCCGAGCGTCTTTATGGTGTTTGGCGCAGAGTACGACATTAAGCCGGTAGAGGGCCTGACGGCAACAGCGCGCGTGAACCACTCCGGCTCGCAATATGCCAACGCCGCCAACACCAAAAAGCTGGATGACTACACCACGCTGGATCTGGGCGTTCGCTACCGGACCCGCCTGAATCAGGATGCCAACGAGATGGTGTGGCGCGTGGGCGTGGATAACGTGACCAACGAGAAGTACTGGTCCGGCGTCGAAGATCTGGGCACCTACATCTTCCGGGGCGATCCGCGCACGCTGAAGGTCTCCATGAGCTACGACTTCTAGGTAAAGGAGTCTGCATTGGCGGCGCAAATATGAAGGAATTAAGGATATTCAGGTAAGAAATAAGAAGATTGCGCCGCCATATACAAAATAATAATAGTTATCATTATCATGCTCATTCTCAAAATATGGCAAAAAAATGGAGAAGAGTGGCATGGTTGTAAGTAACCTTTTCAAAAAGCGTCCGCTGGCGCTGGTATTATCCTCCTGTCTGAGCGTTAGCGCCTGGGCGGTAGACGATGTAGCGGTGGACGACGGTGAAGAGATGGTGGTACATGCCACCGCAGAGCAGGAGCTTAAGCAGCAACCCGGCGTGTCGATCATCACCGCCGAGGATATTAAAAAAGAGCCGCCGGTGAACGACCTGTCGGCCATCATCCGTAAAATGCCGGGGGTTAACCTGACCGGCAACAGCGCCTCCGGTAGCCGGGGCAACAATCGACAGATCGATATTCGCGGCATGGGTCCGGAGAACACCCTAATCCTGATCGACGGGGTGCCGGTAACCTCCCGCAACGCCGTGCGCTACAGCTGGCGCGGCGAGCGCGATACCCGTGGCGACAGTAACTGGGTGCCGGCGGAGCTGGTGGAGCGCATCGAAGTGATCCGTGGCCCGGCAGCGGCGCGCTACGGCTCCGGCGCAGCGGGCGGCGTGGTGAACATCATCACCAAACGACCCACCAACGACTGGCACGGCGCGCTCTCCCTCTACACTAACCAGCCAGAGAACGACAAAGAGGGGGCAACCAAACGCGCCAACTTCGATCTCAGCGGGCCGCTGGCAGGCGATGCGCTGACCATGCGCCTCTACGGCAACCTCAATAAAACCGACGCCGATGCCCAGGATATCAATACCGCCCAGAACGGCTCCTACGCCGCCGGACGAGAAGGGGTGCGTAACAAAGATATTAACGGCCAGCTATCATGGAAAATCACCCCCACGCAGATCCTTGATTTCGACTATGGCTACAGCCGTCAGGGTAATATCTACGCCGGTGATACCCAGTACAGCAACGGTAACCTCAGCCCCAACGGGCTGGTTAATACGCTCTACGGCGACGAAACCAACCGCATGTACCGCCAGAACTATGGCCTGACCCATAACGGCATCTGGGAGTGGGGCCAGTCGAAGGTCGGCGTCTACTACGAAAAAACCAACAACACTCGCCTGCAAGAGGGATCTACTGGCCGCGTCGAAGGGATGATCAACAGCGACACCTATGACACCAGCCGTCTTGAGACCTGGCGCAGCACCGGCGAGGTAAACATTCCCGTCACGCTGTGGGTCGATCAGACCGTGACGCTGGGGGCAGAGTGGGAGCGCGAGGCGCTGAACGATCCGGCCTCAATGTCCGCCACCGACGCAACGGGGATCGCAATCGGCAACGTTGCGGGCAACCCGGCCGATCGCGACAGCAAAAACAGCGCCGAGACCACCGCCGTCTACTTCGAGGACAATATCGAAGCCGCGCCGGGGACCTTTATCATTCCAGGCATCCGTCTCGACTACCACAATAAGTTTGGTACTAACTGGAGTCCGTCGCTGAACGTCTCTCAGGATCTGGGGGAAGACTTCAAGCTGAAGGCGGGGATCGCCCGGGCCTATAAAGCGCCGAACCTCTACCAGTCCAGCGAGGGCTATCTGCTCTCGACGCGCGGCAATGGCTGTCCGAATAACATCGCCACCGGCAGCTGTTATCTGCTGGGCAACAACGATCTCGACCCGGAAACCAGCGTTAATAAAGAGATTGGCCTTGAGTTCAGCCGCAGCGGCTACGTAGCGGGTATCACGTACTTCCGTAACGACTATAAAAACAAGATCGTTGCCGGGACGGACGTACTGGGTTACGCCTCTAACGGTTACAACATCCTGCAGTGGGAAAACGGTGGCAAAGCGGTAGTAGAAGGGCTGGAGGGCAACCTGAGCATTCCGCTGGTTGAGGATACGCTGACCTGGCGTACCAACGGCACCTACATGATCCAGTCGGAAAACAAAGATACCGGTAACCCGCTCTCGGTGATCCCGGAGTACACCGTCAATACCATGCTTGACTGGCAGGTCACTGACAAGCTCTCTACCAACGTTAACTGGACGATGTATGGTCGCCAGAAGCCGCGTGAATACGCGGAGATTCGCACTGAGACCGGCACGCTGGCCACCAACGAGGTGGGCGCGTACTCCATCGTCGGCCTGAACGCCAACTACCAGTTGACGAAAAGCCTGCTGCTCAACGGCGGGATCAATAACCTGTTTGATAAGCGTCTCTATCGTGAGAACGAAGGCGCATCGACCTATAACGAGCCGGGCCGCGCCTACTATGCTGGCGTCACTCTGTCGTTCTGATAGCGAGGGCTGGCGGCAACGCCAGCCTTTTCGTCTGCTTGCTACCGGTAACGCTAAGTGTTAAAAGATGCCCCTTTATTAAAATAGACAGGGGTAGGGCGTGAAAAACGCGTCAATCGCATCTGGCCAACAACAGGCAGATGGCGCGTCGGGAAGTGGGCCGACGCTGCAACGGGGTTTGCAAAACCGTCATATTCAACTTATCGCGCTGGGCGGTGCTATCGGTACCGGGCTGTTTTTGGGCATCGGGCCTGCGATTCAGATGGCCGGGCCAGCGGTACTGCTGGGCTACGGCATTGCCGGGATTATCGCCTTTCTGATTATGCGCCAGCTGGGCGAGATGGTGGTCGAGGAGCCGGTCTCCGGTTCATTCTCACACTTTGCCTGGAAATACTGGGGTCCCTTCGCGGGCTTCCTCTCCGGCTGGAACTACTGGGTGATGTTTGTGCTGGTGGGCATGGCCGAGTTGACCGCAGCGGGCATCTATATGCAGTACTGGCTGCCGGACGTGCCGACGTGGGTCTGGGCCGCCGTGTTCTTTATCATCATCAACGCTGCCAACCTGGTTAACGTCCGCCTCTACGGCGAGATGGAGTTCTGGTTTGCGCTGATCAAGGTGCTGGCGATTATCGCGATGATCGGCTTTGGCCTGTGGCTGCTCTTCTCCGGCCACGGCGGCGAACGCGCTACCTTCGATAACCTCTGGCAGCATGGCGGCTTCCTCGCCACCGGCTGGCATGGACTGATTATGTCCCTGGCGGTGATCATGTTCTCCTTCGGCGGCCTGGAGCTGATCGGCATTACCGCCGCCGAGGCGCGCGATCCGCAGACCACGATTCCGAAAGCGGTTAACCAGGTAGTCTACCGTATCCTGATCTTCTATATCGGCTCGCTGGTGGTGCTGCTGGCGCTCTATCCGTGGGTGGATGTCAAAGCCGACAGCAGCCCGTTCGTGATGATTTTCCACGAGCTGGACAGCAACGTCGTCGCCTCGGCGCTGAACTTTATCATCCTGGTGGCCTCGCTCTCGGTGTTTAACAGCGGCGTCTACTCCAACAGCCGGATGCTGTTTGGCCTCTCGGTGCAGGGCAACGCCCCGGCGTTTTTAACCCGCGTTAACGCGCGTGGCGTGCCGGTAAACTCGCTGTTTCTCTCCGCAGGCATTACCTCGCTGGTGATCCTGATTAACTACCTGCTGCCGAAAGAGGCCTTTGGCCTGCTGATGGCGCTGGTGGTCGCAACGCTGCTGCTGAACTGGATCATGATCTGCCTCGCGCACCTCAAGTTCCGCGCGGCGATGCGTCGTCAGGGCCGTGAGACTCAGTTTAAAGCGCTGCTCTATCCGGCGAGCAACTATATCTGCATCGCCTTTTTAGTGCTGATTCTCGGCCTGATGTGCACCATCGACGGCATGCGGATGTCCGCCATCCTGCTGCCGGTGTGGATCGCTTTCCTGTTTATTGCCTTTAAACTGCTGCGCCGCAAGGCACGCTAATCTTCTGCCCGGCTACATAGCGCGCGGTTCTGCCTTTGTAGGCCGGATAAGCGTCAGCGCCACCCGGCGCACCGCTATTGCCCGGCGGCGCTCCGCCTGCCGGGCCTACACATTGCACGGTCTGCCGTTGTAGGCCGGGTAAGCATCAGCGCCACCCGGCGTTCTGGATATAATTTATCGTGACCCCTCTCCCAGATCTCATTTAACCCGCAGGCAAACTGTTTTGTAATCGATTACTTTTCTATTGACCGCTTTTTGTAATCGATTACTTTTCACAGGTGAGGCGATAAAATGGTGTCTACAACCGAAAGTAGCGGAAAAGGGCAGGTGCAGTATCGACTGCTCGTACCCAGACTGTCCCTGATGATGTTTCTCCAGTTCTTTATCTGGGGAAGCTGGTCCGTCACGCTGGGTCTCGTCATGACCCAGCACAATATGGCTCTGCTGATTGGCGACGCCTTTTCAGCCGGGCCTATCGCCTCGATTCTCTCGCCGTTTGTGCTGGGGATGCTGGTGGATCGCTTCTTCGCCTCGCAGAAGGTGATGGCGGTGATGCACCTCGCCGGGGCGGCTATTCTCTGGTTTGTTCCGCAGGCGCTGATTGCCCAGAACGGCGCGCTGCTGATTGGCCTGCTGTTTGGCTATACGCTCTGCTATATGCCAACCCTGGCGCTAACCAATAACATTGCCTTCCATAGTCTGGCGAACGTCGATAAGACCTTCCCGGTGGTGCGCGTGTTTGGCACCATCGGCTGGATCGTGGCGGGGATATTTATCGGCGTCACCGGCATCGCGGCGAGCGTCAACATCTTTATGGTAGCAGCTGCCTGTTCGGTGTTGCTGGCGCTCTATAGCCTGACGCTACCGCATACCCCTGCACCCGCTAAAGGTCTGCCGGTAGCGGTACGCGATCTCTTCTGCGCCGATGCCTTCGCCCTGTTAAAAACGCGCCACTTTTTTGTTTTCTCGCTCTGCGCCATGCTCATCTCCGTGCCGCTCGGTACCTACTACGCCTATACCGCCTCATACCTTGCGGACGCCGGGATAGGGGATGTCAGCACCGCGATGTCCTTCGGCCAGATGTCCGAGATCGTCTTTATGCTGGTCATCCCGCTGCTGTTCCGCCGTCTTGGCGTGAAGTACATGCTGCTGATCGGTATGTTTGCCTGGTTCGTGCGCTACGCCTTCTTCGCCCTCGGGGTAAGTGAAGAGACGCGCTTCCTGCTCTATCTCGGTATTTTGCTGCACGGCATCTGCTACGACTTCTTCTTTGTCGTAGGCTTTATCTATACCGACCGCGTGGCAGGAGCAAAGGTTAAAGGCCAGGCGCAAAGCATGATCGTTATGTTCACCTACGGTATCGGGATGCTGCTTGGTTCGCAGATCTCCGGCGCGCTCTATAACCGGCTGGTGGCTGGGCAGGCCGTGCCCGAGGCGTGGGTGACCTTCTGGTGGATCCCGGCCGTCGCCGCTGCCGCTATCGCGCTGGTATTCCTGTTTACATTCAAATATGACGACAACGAGCGGGCTTAATGGTGGAGGATGGTATGAAAACAGTTCAGGGACCGGGGATTTTTCTGTCGCAGTTTATCGGAGAAGAGGCACCCTTTAATACCCTGGAGGGGTTGGCGGAGTGGGCAGCACGGCTGGGTTACAAGGCGCTGCAAATTCCCTGCAACCATCCGCATATTTTTGATCTTGCGCTGGCCGCACAGAGCCAGACTTACTGCGATGAGATTAGCGGCACGCTGGCGACATACGGACTGGTGATTAGCGAGCTTTCAACGCATCTTGAGGGCCAACTGGTGGCCGTGCATCCGGCCTATGACGCCGCCTTCGACAACTTTGCTCCTGAGCATCTGCGGGGCAATCCCACGGCGCGCCAGGCGTGGGCGGTAGAGAAGGTGACCCAGGCGGCAGTGGCCTCGCAAAAGCTGGGCCTGCGCAGTCACGCCACCTTCTCGGGAGCGCTGGCCTGGCCTTACTTCTACCCGTGGCCACCGCACAATTCCCTGCTGCTCGACGAAGCCTTTGCCGAGCTGGCTCGCCGCTGGCGGCCTATTCTGGATCGTTTCGATCGCTGCGGGGTCGATCTCTGCTTTGAGATCCATCCGGGAGAAGATCTGCACGACGGGATGACCTTCGAGCGCTTCCTTGCCGCCGTGGATAACCATTCGCGCTGCAATATTCTCTACGATCCCAGCCATCTTCTGCTCCAGCAGATAGATTACCTGGCCTTTATCGACATCTACCACGCTCGCATTAAAGCCTTCCACGTTAAGGATGCAGAGTTCCGTATCAACGGACGCAGCGGCGTTTACGGCGGCTATCAGCCATGGGTGGATCGTGCCGGGCGTTTCCGCTCACCGGGGGATGGACAGATAGACTTCGGAGCGATCTTTAGCAAGCTGACGCAGTACGGCTACGATGGCTGGGCAGTGCTGGAGTGGGAGTGCTGTCTGAAGCAGGGCGACGCCGGGGCGCGCGAGGGCAGCGAGTTTATTCGCCGCCACATTATCCCGGTAGCCGATCGGGCGTTTGATGATTTTGCCGCAGGCGGCGGCGATCGGGCCAGCGTACGGGCCATGCTGGGATTAGGAGATGCATCATGATCGGCGTAGGTATTGTTGGCAGCGGTTTTATTGGTCCGGCGCACATTGAAGCTCTGCGCCGTCTGGGGGACGTACAGGTCGTGGCGCTCTGCGACCACTCCCTGGAGTCAGCCCAGCAGAAGGCCGCCGCACTCAACGTGCCTTTTGCTTTTGGCGACATTGACGCCATGCTGGCCCATCCCGGCATCGATGTGGTGCATAACTGTACCCCAAACCATCTTCATGCCGATATCAACAGGCAAATTTTACGCGCCGGTAAGCACGTCTTCTCAGAGAAGCCGCTCTGCATGACGCCGGAGGAGGCAACGGAGCTGGTGGCGCTGGCGGAGCAGGCGGGCGTGGTGCATGGCGTTAGCTTCGTCTATCGTCAGTTTGCCATGGTCCAGCAGGCGGCGAGCCTGCAACGCCACGGCAGACTCGGGCGACTCTTCTCGGTTTACGGCAGCTACCTTCAGGACTGGATGCTGCTGGAAACGGATTACAACTGGCGGGTGGATGCCGCGCTGGGCGGCGCGTCGCGGGCGGTGTCCGATATCGGCTCGCACTGGTGCGATACGTTGCAGTTTGTCACCGGGCAAAGAATTGTCGAGGTGATGGCCGATCTGGCGATCGTCTGGCCGACCCGCAAGGCGCGGCTGGAGGGCGGGGCGACCTTCAGCGCGGGCGGAGACGAGGCGCAGTATGAGGATCGCCCGGTTACTACTGAAGACGGCGGCTCGGTGCTGGTGCGCTTCGCCGACGGCAGCAAAGGCTGCTTCAGCGTCTCGCAGGTCAGCGCGGGGCGGAAAAACCGCCTCAGCTTTGAGATTAACGGCAGCAGCTGCTCGCTGGGCTGGGATCAGGAGATCCCTCAGCAGCTGTGGATTGGGCACCGTCAGCGTCCCAACGAAATCCTTACCGACGATCCGGGCCTGATGATGCCCGATGTCGCCAGCAGCGCGCACTTTCCCGGTGGGCATATAGAGGGCTGGCCCGACGCCTTTAAGAACATGATGGCTAACTTCTACCAGGCGGTGCGGGCAGGAACGATGCCGGAGGCCAGCGCCAGTTCGTTTGCCTCTTTTTATGACGGCGCCGACGTGATGTTCATCATTGATGCCATTATAAAAAGCCATCAGCAGCAGCGCTGGGTGCGGGTGGCCCGCTAAGCCGCTGCCGGTTCGCCGGACAGCGGTTTTATGGTAGCCTGCTGTAATAAGCGTTAACCGCAGGATGTGTCGTCGTTATGTCAATTCAAAAAATCGCTCGCCTGGCAGGAGTGTCGGTAGCGACGGTCTCCCGGGTCATCAACCACAGCGGGTCCGTGAAGCCGCAAAATCGCGAGCGCGTGCTGGCGGCGATTGAAGAGAGCAACTACCAGCCGAATCTGCTGGCCCGCCAGCTCCGCACCGCCCGGAGCTATATGATCCTCGTGCTGGTATCGAATATCGCTAACCCCTTTTGCGCCGAGGTGGTTAAAGGTATTGAAGAGGAGGCGGAGAAGAACGGCTACCGCATCCTGCTGTGCAATTCCGGCTCGGACATGGCGCGCTCCCGCTCGGCGCTGACTCTGCTGTCGGGAAAAATCGTCGATGGCATCATCACCATGGACGCTTTCTCTAAGCTGCCGGAACTGACGACTATGATCGGTCAGGCTCCCTGGGTACAGTGCGCTGAGTATGCCGATGAGGGAAGCGTCTCCTGCGTCGGGATTAACGATATTGACGCCTCCCAGTTCGTGATCCAGCACCTGATCAACCGGGGCCGCCAGCGCATTGCGCTGATCAACCACGACCTGAGCTATAAATACGCCCGCCTGCGCGAGCGGGGCTATAAGAGCGTGCTGGAGCAAAACGGCCGCAGCTGGACGGCGGTGGAGTACGCCAGCGAGCTGAGCTTTAACGCAGGCAGAGCGGCGATGGAGACGCTGCTGCGTGCCGATGAGCGCCCGGATGCGGTGTTTGCCGTCTCCGATACCCTGGCGGCTGGCGCGCTGCTGGCAATAGCTCAGGCAGGGCT
The DNA here is from genome assembly GCF_031979925.1 of Pseudescherichia sp. Lineage (GTDB taxonomy): Bacteria > Pseudomonadota > Gammaproteobacteria > Enterobacterales > Enterobacteriaceae > Pseudescherichia. Next base: position 232,570 of record NZ_DALZFB010000003.1, read on the forward strand.
GACGATGCCAGACGACATCGCCGTGGTGGGCTTTGACGGCACGCCGCTGGCGGAGATGGTCTCGCCCCAGCTCAGCACCGTGGCGCAACCTTCCCAAGAGATTGGCCGTAAAGCCGTGGCCCTGCTGCTGAATAAAATCGACAACCCCGAGACCCCGGCAGAAAGAGTGATGATGGACTGGCGCTTTATTGAACGCGCCAGCGCCTGAGATCATGACGTCGCGATTGCCGGGCTGCGGTTCAGATGGTGGCGCAGGCCAATGGCCATCGCCGCCAGCAGCAGCATCATCACCGCCTCAACGCCGAGGAAACCGATCATCGCCTGAGGATAACTGCCGTGATGGTGACGCACCAGCACCAACAGCAGCGAGCCGAACACTGCCGGGCCAAGGCCCAGCGTCGCCTGCTGCAGGGTGCTGAGCAGGGCGCTGCCCGCCCCGGCATCGTTGGCAGTGATATCACGCATTCCCACCCGATAGAAGCAGTTGACGATCAGCGCCTGGCCGTAACCAATCAGCGCGGTTGACGGTACCAGCGCCAGGGGGGTTGTGGCCTGGTCGTAGTAATGGAAGGTCTCCATCAGCAGCAGCAGGCCGCCGATCTGTACCGCCAGGCCAGAGAGCAGGATCCGTCCCATGCTATGGCGGGCAATCAACTTCGGCGCATACATGGCCGAGAGGAAGTAGGCCACGCCGAGGGCAATAAAGCTGTTGCCCGATTGCCACGGGGCCATCCCCAGACCGGACTGCATGGTCAGCGCCATACAGAACATAAACCCGGACCAGGCGCTAAAAAATAGCAGGGCGATCACCATGCCGAAGCGAATGCTGGCGAGCTGCAACAGGCGCGGCGGCAGCAGCGGATGTTCGCCACGTCGTTGCTTGCCCAGCGCGCTGGCCCGCATCCATACCAACAGTGGAAGCGTCGCCAGCAGCATCAGCTGCATCGACCACGGCCAGTGCAGCTCCGGCCCCAGCGCCATGGGAAACAGCAGGCAGCAGAGGATCAGGGCAAGGATAAATGTGCCCTGCCAGTCGATGGGCGAATGCGTATCGCGCCGGGTCTCCGGCACGTAGCGATAGCTGAAGGCCAGCACCAGCAGGCCAATCGGCACGTTGATGAAAAAGGCGTTACGCCAGCCCAGCCCGGCGATATCTGCCGACACCAGCCAGCCGCCGCACATCTGTCCGACAATAAATGCGATACCACCAATGCCGCCGTAGAGGCTGATAGCCCGCGCGTGAGCCGTGCCTTTCAGGGTGACGTGCAGGGTCGCAAGGATCTGCGGGACGATCAGCGCCGCCCCTGCACCCTGCAAGGTACGAGCCGCCAGCAGGGCGGTAATTGAGTTAGCCATGCCGCACAGCAGCGAGGCGAAGCTAAACACCGCCACGCCCCACATAAACAGACGGCGGCGACCATAGTTATCCCCCAGCTTGCTGCCCATCGCCAGGCAGACGGCGAAGGCTACGCCATACAGGGCGACGATAAGCTCCAGCTGGGTGGCGCTGGCGTGCAGCGATGCGGTAATTGAGTCGAGGGCGACGTTAGTGATCGAGGTGTCGATCAGGGGCAGCATCTGGCCGGTCAGCAGCAGGAATAGCCCCGCACGACCGGGTGAAACAGGTGACGTTTTCATGGTAGCTCCATTGCGTCATTCAGCGAATGGACGTAGCATCGCTGATTGAATAAACGGGTACCAGTTCCTGATTATACTGGTACTGACACTACCATGCTGAAGAGAGGCCGGAGAGACCATGAGCCTGATGAGCCACAGCGAGCTGGACGTCGCGCAGATACGCCAGGACGATCGCCGTAAACAGCTGGGCGCTTTTCTGCGGGCGCGGCGGGAGAGCCTGGATCCGCAGCGGCTCGGACTTCCGCGCAGCGGTCGGCGACGCACGCCGGGCCTGCGTCGGGAGGAGGTCGCGATGCTGGCTGACGTCGGCGTGACCTGGTATACCTGGCTTGAGCAGGGCAGGGAGGTCAATCCTTCAGCGGTGGTGATGCAGGCGGTGGCCGATGCGCTCCAGTGCAGCCCGCTGGAGACGCGGCATCTGTTCCTGCTGGCGGGTCTGCCGCCGGTTGAGTCGGCAAACGTCACGCCGTGCGAGGGGATCAGTCCCGGCACGCGACGGATGCTGGACAGCCTGCTGCCGCAGCCGGCCAGCATTCAGAAACCCAATTTCGATATCGTGGCGTGGAACGACGCCTTCTGTCGACTAATGGGCGTTGATTTTGCCACGCTACCGGAAGACGATCGCAACTGCATTTATCTCTATCTGACCCATCCGGGCTGGCGTAGCCGGCTGGCAAACCGGGACGTACTGCCGACATTTGTCTCCTATTTCCGCGCGGCGATGGCGGAGCACCGCGGCGAAGCGGCGTGGGAGAACAAGCTGGCGCGCTTTTTCGCCGCCTCCGAGGAGTTCGAGGCGCTCTGGCATCAGCGCTATGAGGTGCGCGGCGTCGAGAACCAGATAAAAACCTTCCATCATCCTGATTTAGGCGAATTTCAGCTTCAGCAGATGTACTGGTACTCCGCGCCGCGTAACGGTTCGCGGCTGCTGGTCTATTTACCGATCGATGAAGCGGGCGAGCAGGTGCTGGCAAGGTTGTAACGTCAAGTTATTGCTCATGCCGGGCGGCGCTACGCTTGCCCAGCCTACAAAAAATGCAAAACTGTAGGCCCGCGCAAGCGCAGCGCCGCCGGGTAGTAGGCTGAAATCTGATTAGATCTCAGTGACCACGGTCTCTTCTGGCAGGCGGGATTTCGGCAGTGCCTTGTTGAAATCTTCCACGCTGTGGTGGCCAACCGGGACGACCACCAGGCTGGTGAAGCCTTTCTCTTTCAGGCCAAATTCAGCATCCAGCACGTCGGCATCAAAACCTTCGATCGGTACCGCATCGAGGCCCATCGCACCCACGCCCAGCAGGAAGTTACCGACGTTCAGGTAGACCTGACGCGCCATCCACTCATGGTCATCCTGGCGATCCTTACGGTGCAGGTCGGCAAAGAAGGTGCGGCCCTTGTGGTTAGCGGCTTTTGCTTCCGGGGTGGCAAAGCGGCCGTCGGCGTCTTCCTGATCCACCACCTTCTCCAGCCAGCTGTCGTCCATCGCGGTTTTCGCGCAGAACACCACGACATGGGAGGCATCCAGCATTTTGCGTTCGTTGAATGAGTAGCCGCCCGCTGCAGATTTTGCTACCCGCGCTTTACCCTCTTCGCTGCTGGCAACGATAAAGTGCCACGGCTGTGAGTTGGTGCTGGACGGGCTATAACGCAGCAGGGTTTTGATCTTCTCTGCTTCGTCGGCGGTCAGTTTTTTGCTGGCGTCAAAAGCCTTGGTTGAGTAGCGCTGCAAGGCGATGGAAACGATATCCATAAATGCTCCTGATAATTTTTTGGGATAAGTTGGGCTGCGCTGTAGCCTACAGATTCAGCGAAGAAAAAATAAGTGAAAAACGTGCGCTTTAGCTGCCGCTGCTGTCCGCCAGGGCGCGCCACATCGCCTCAAAGCCGTGGGCTTTAAAATCGGCTGCCTTCTCGGGTTCGCGGCTGGCGAACTCAATGGTGGTTTCGGCAAGGGAGAGGAACAGCGCATCGCCAAAGGCGTGGAAAGCCTCGGTGAGAAAAATCGGCAGCACCGAGCGACGGCACAGGGTGTGGAGATCCGGGAATAGCTCATCCACATTTTGCTGGGTGGCGCAGGTGATCTTGCCCGACACCGCCAGCTGACGGATCGCCCGGTGACCGACGGGGTGCAGAATACCCCAGTCGATATAGCTGTTCCAGATATAGCGAGTCAGCGCTTTGGCTTCGCTGACGGAGCGATCGAGGCCGTCGAGCATGGCGTGGCAGAGATCGGTTTTAAGCGCGAGATAAACTGCATTAAGCAGGTCGTCTTTGGTGGCGAAGTAGCGAAAGAGGGTGCCTTCCGCAACGCCCGCGTTACGGGCTATCAGGGCGGTGGAGGCGGTGATCCCCGACTGGGCAAACGCTTCGGTTGCCGCTTCCAGTAACGCCTGTTTTTTATCTTCACTCTTCGGACGAGCCACTACACTTTACCTCACACGCTGTTAAACCCTGATTGAAACATGACATCTGCCGCTCCGCAACGGCCTGTGTCAAAGATCGAAAATCATCTTGACGACTTTCTGCCTCTTTCTATAATGAGTGCTTACTCACTCATAATCAAGTTTCAGCGCTTAAAGAGCAGAGAGGAACCACGTATGACCATTTCCGCTCAGGTTATCGATACGATTGTCGAGTGGATCGACGACAATTTGCATCAGCCGCTGCGCATTGAAGAGATTGCGCGTCACGCGGGCTACTCCAAATGGCATCTTCAGCGGCTGTTTATGCAATACAAAGGCGAGAGCCTGGGGCGCTACATTCGCGAGCGTAAGCTGCGGCTGGCGGCTCAGGAGCTGCGTGATACCGATCAGAAGGTGTTTGATATCTGCGTTAAGTACGGCTTTGATTCCCAGCAGACCTTCACGCGCATTTTTACCCGCACCTTTAACCAGCCGCCGGGGGCCTACCGCAAGGAGAATCACGGCCAGGCGCGGCATTAAGCTTCTGTTGGCCCGGCAGGCCTGCGCTGCCGGGCGGTATCACATCTTACCAGGCGTAGCTGACCGTGGCGGTGGCGGTACGTCCGATGCCCCAGAAGCAGGCGCTGTCGCTGGCGCATGACGCAACGTACTTGGTATCGGCCACGTTATTGACGTTAAGCTGCACCGTAGCGCCTTTCAGGCTGCTGCTCGCCTCTCCCAGATCGTAGCTCAGCATTGCATCGTAGAGATCCACCGCCGGAACCTTAAAGGTGTTGCGTGCGTCGCCGTAGCTGGTGCCGAGATAGCGCATGCCAACGCCTGCGGTGAGGCTTTTGAGCGGGCCGGACGGCAGCGTGTAGCTGGCAAAAGCCGAGGCTATATGGGTTGGGATCCGCGCCGGGGTCTTGCCCTGGGTGCCTGCCACGGTGGTGCTGGCGGTCTCCGCGTCGGTATAGGTGTAGGAGCCGATCAGGTTCAGGCTATCAAACAGGGTGGAGTGGATCTCCGTTTCAACCCCCTTCGAGTGCACTTCTCCGGCGTTTTCAAACCAGCCCAGCGAGCTGTTGTAAGTCGGGACGTTGCTCTGCTTGAGATCGTAGACCGCCAGCGTCATCAGGGTGCTCTCCACCGGCTGATACTTCACGCCCACCTCGGTCTGCTTGCCGGTTGTGGGCTTGAACGGGGCCAGGCCCGGTGCGCGGTTGGTTTGCAGGTTCGGCTCAAACGAGGTGCTGTAGCTGATATAGGGCGAGAGGCCGAAATCAAAGGCGTAGAGCAGGCCGGTACGCCAGGTGAACTTATTATCGTTCTGCTGCACGCTGCCGTCATCGGAGGTAAAGTCGCTGGTGCGTACCTCATCCCAGTCGTAGCGGCCGGAGAGCAGCAGCTCCCAGTTGTTCCAGCTCAGCTGATCCTGCAGATAGAGACCCATCTGATCCAGATCCTGCTGCTCGTCGCTGGCGGTGCTGAAGGTGCTCTCATCGACGTTGATACCATAGACCGGATTTAGCCAGTTCAGGTTGTACTGCGCACCCATGCCGCGCTTCAGACTCTGAGCGTCCCGGCTGGATTTGTAATCCAGGCCGCCAAGCAGGGTATGGTTCACCTCTGCGGTGGTGAACTGCGCCTCCAGCTGATTATCGATGCCGAACTCGTCGGTCTGGCGCTCTTCGTGCTGGGCGCGACGGGTCAGCAGCGTGCTGTTCGGTGCGCTGGAGGCATAAACGAGATAGCGGTACTTCTGCTTGATGGTGGCGTAGCGCGCATTCTGGCGGAAGGTAAAGACGTCATCGAACTGATGCTCGAACTCATAGCCCACCATCGTCTGCTCACGCCAGGACTGGTTATAGTTCGGATCGCTGACGTTGAAGTCTAGCGGAATGTGCTGCCCGTCGGCGCTCCGCACCGTGCCGTAGGCGGGCAGGAAGTTGCGATAGCCTGCGTCCGGATCCTTCTGGTAGCTGGTGAGCAGGGTAAAACGCGTCTCATCGTTAGGGTACCAGGTCAGGGCCGGAGCGATGGCCATGCGCTCCTCTTTATAGTCTTTGACCTGGCTGTGCTGGGTGCGGGCGATACCGTTCAGGCGATAGAGCAGGCGGCCATCGTCGCTCAGCTGGCCACCGAAATCGAACGCTCCCTCTGCCAGCTCATCGTTACCGGTGCGGAACTGAACGCGGTGGATCGCTTCGCTGGTGGGGCGCTTGCTGGTCATGCCGATCAGGCCGCCTGGGTTGACCTGGCCGAAGAGCACCGAGGCGGGGCCGCGTACCAGCTCCACGCGCTCCAGCAGCCAGGGATCAACGGTGCCGGTTTGCGACGAGGCGGTTGCCCCGAAGCTCAGACCGTCGAGAAATTTCGGCACGTAGCTGAAGCCGCGCACGAACACCTCATCGTTACGGTTCGAGGAGCCACGATACTCGGTAAAGACCCCGGCGGAGTAGCGCAGCGCCTGCGAGACCGAGGTAACGTCCAGGGCCTGCATCTGATCGCGGGTAATCACCGATACCGACTGCGGAGTCTTCACCAGCTCGGCTGAGGTTTTGGTTGCCGACAGCGTTTTGGTCGCCACCATCCCTTTCAGCGGCGCGGTAGGATCCTCCGCCGCGCCCGTTGTCACTACCAGCGTCTCCTCATTGGCTAGCGCAGGCGTCGCCGCCCCCACAGCCGCTAAACTCAGTAACCACGTCTGCATTATCTTGTTATTTTTAAGCATTATTACCTGTTCCCTTGCCTGTTTGAGATCCCTGCCAGCAGAGCAGAGAGGCTATCATTAACGGCGCGAATGATATTGCAAATTATTACCATTTGCATTAGCGTTGTTGGCAAATTCTGGTAGGGAAACGTGAACAATGAAGATGGCGGTAGGCGGTTTATTGATGGGGCTAAGCGCATTACCTGCGATGGCGGCGACCTGTAATACACCAGCGATGCAGGGCGAGCAGCAGGGGAAATTTGATGCCAGCGGCGAGGTCTGTTTTCAGCTGCCGCGGCTGGAGGAGAACTACGTTGCCGCCACGCTCTATGGTGTAACCGATGCCCGCCTGCTGGATGGCAACAATCGCCGCCTGCGCACGCTGCTGGAGGATGGTCCCCCGGACGGCGAGCAGTCGCTGCTTTTCGCCCTGCCGGTACAGCAGCCTTCGTCGCTGGTGCTGCACGGGGAAGAGGGGATGCGCTGGCGCTTTAACTGGCAGATGCATGAGACCACGCCGCTGCGCCGCGCGCAGGTGCTGGATCCGGTCAGCCCGGCACTCCAGCGGCTGGCGGCCCAGCTTGCAGCCGGAGGCTCCAGCGAGAACTTCTGGCAGGCGCGACAGCTGGCAGGGACGCCGCTGATCGAGCCGGTGGACGGCAGCCATAAGCGCGTGACCTTCCTGTGGCGCGGCGCGCGCAGTAACGTCTTCATCCTCGGCTCACCGGGAGGCAATCACGATCCGCTCTTCCGGCTGGGCAACTCTGACGTCTGGTTCCGCAGCTATGTGGTGCCAAACGATACGGTGATGCAGTATAAGCTGGCGCCGGATGTGCCTCAGCTCGCGGGCAGCGCCGTGCCGCAGCGGCGTGCTATTCTGGTGAGCGCCCAGGCCGATCCCCTCAACCCACAGACCCTTAGCGAGCCGCACAGCGATCGCTGGAAACGCGCCTCGCTGCTCGATCTTACTTCTGCCCGCTACTTCAGCAACGCGGCGATGGCTCAGCCGGTGCGCCACGGCACGCTAACCCGTCACCGTCTGCACAGCGAGTTGCTAAACAACAGCCGGGAGATAACCCTCTACCGACCGCGCACGGCGCAGCCCGCACGCTGGACGCTGATCCTGTTTGATGGCAAAACCTGGCAGGGGGATTATCACACTGCCAGCGTGCTGGACGCGCTGATCGCCCGCCACACGCTGCCGCCGGTTAATGTGGTATTTGTTGACAGCCTTGATGCGGCGCGGCGCGGCAAGGAGCTGCCGCCTAACCCGGCCTTCGCCGACTTTATGGCTCACGAGCTGCTGCCGTGGCTGCGCCAGCGCGGCGTGGCGCTGACGCGAAGCAAGACGGTGGTAGGCGGAGCAAGCTATGGCGGGCTGGCCTCCTCCTGGGTGGCGCTGCGCTATCCGCGCCTGTTTGGCAACGTGCTGAGCCTATCCGGCTCCTACTGGTGGTCGCCGAAAGGGGAAGCTCCCGGCTGGCTGACGCGCCAGTATCAGCAGTCGCCGCGCTACCCGGTGCGCTTCTGGGTAGAGGCCGGACGGTTTGAGACGCAAGGTAAAGGAGGCGGGATCTACCGCGACAGCGCGGAGTTTGCCCGGGTGCTGGACGACAAGGGGTACAGCGTCAGCTTCCACCCCTGGTCAAGCGGCCATGATTATGCCGCCTGGACCGAGGCGCTGGTCTATGGCCTGCGCGACCTAACGGGAGGAGTGGTTCAGTGAGAACCAGCGCCGCCAGATAAAGCGCAGCACGTAGTACTCTATGGTCCCGAGCAGCAGGAACCAGGCGCAAAACAGCAGGGTATAGAGCTGCCCGGCGTCCACCAGATGAAAGGTAGCGATAAGCTGCTGCGTCAGCGCGCCACCCGGCGAAGGGACGGGCAGCAGCAGGCAGGAGAGGAAGGCCAGCAGTAAGATACCTGCGGCCGTCATCAGGGATTCAAGCGGGTGCGTCATGGTGATGTTAATCGTCAGTTAAAACGATATTGTCAGCCATTTGCTATAGGGGCGCAACATCAAGCGGCCTAATTGGCTGCCCAGATCTCCGCGTGCTTCTGCACCAGCCCAATCAGCGAGCCGCCGTCGGCAACGAAATCGCGCATCAGCTGATCCTCACTTTTACCACGCCGTACAAACTGCGCCAGCGCTTCCAGGGCGCTGCTGCCGTTCAGCTTATCGGCGTAGGGGGCAATTTTATCCAGCAGGCGCTGAATATCTTCGCCAATGGTAATCTGCTCACCGGTATGCACGTCGGTCAGCACGCCTGCAAAGCCGTAGCGGCAGGCCTGGAAGCGGTTGAACTTATAGAGCAGATAGTCACGCTCCTGCATCTTGAACGGCCGCTCGGCCAGCAGCCAGTGGGAGATCGCCTGGATAAACCCGGCAATGTTCACCGCATGGCCGAGGGTCAGCGGGGTATCCATCACCCGCACCTCAACCGTACCAAAGTGCGGGCTGGGGCGAATATCCCAGTGCAGATCTTTGATGCTGTCGATCATGCTGGTGTAGCTCAGGCGGCGGAACAGCCCCTCAAACTCTGACCAGTTACTGACCCAGGGAGCGTGACCGTTATCCGGAAACGCAGAGAAGATGTTAAGCCGCGACGAGGCGAAGCGGGTGTCGGTGCCCTGGATATAGGGTGAAGCCGCGCCAAGGGCAATAAAGTGGGGCACGAAGCGCGACAGGCCATGCATCAGATAGATGGCATCGTCGCCGCTCGGGCAGCCTACGTGAACGTGCTGGCCGAACACCGTCGCCTGCTGCACCAGATAGCCAAACATCTCCAGCGTGCGTGCGTAGCGTTCGTCATCGCACACCTCCTGACGCTGCCACGTCTGGAACGGGTGTGTGCCGCCGCCACAAATTTGCAGATGGTGTTCGCTGGCGGCGCGCAGGATGGTCTGCTGCATGGCGGAGAACTGTCCGGCAGCCTGGTGGATATCCCCGCAGACGCCGGTGGCGATCTCCAGCATGCTTTCAGTAATGTCGTGCTTCACCTCGCCACCTTTGACTTCGGCTTTGACGGCGTCAATCAACGTGGAGGAGTCCTGGCTGAGGTCGTATCCTGGCGGGTTAACCACCTGTAGCTCCAGTTCAATCCCCAGGGTAAAGGCATCAGATCGATGAAAGTCAGGTAGAGGCATAGGTAAACTCGCTGTTGTCTGTTTTTATTCAGTATAGAGCGGGTTTGACCCTAACCGAGGCGGTAGCGGGGCAACAGGCGATAAATCAGACAATTACAGCTGCTGTAGCTGCCTCTGTAGCACCTCGACGCCCGGCGCGATAGCCTCAGGGTTAATGGCGTGAAAGCCCATGCGAAAGAAGTTGTCAGGCGGCGCAGTATCCAGGAAATGGCGTGCGCCCGGCTCAATCAGCACCCCTGCGTGGGCCGCTCGCCACGTCAGCTGCTGGGTATTCACCGATGCCGGGGTTCGCAGCCAAAAGGCGTTAGCGTGCTCGCTTCCTGCCATTAGCGAGCACTCCGGCAGAGAGGTGCGCAGCGCAGCTGCCAGCGTCTCCCAACGACGGGCAGAGTCGTCGTGGTAGCGGCGCAAATGGGTTTCGTAGTAGCCCTGAGCAAGAAAGTGCGCCATCTGATACTGAATATTGGCCGGTGGATGGCGGTACATCAGACGCCTGAGTGCGCGCGCCTCGTCAATGAGATCCGGGTCGGCCACCATAAAGCCCAGCCGCAGGCCAGGGGAGAGCGCCTTCGACAGGCTGCTGACATAGATTACCCGCCCGCTGCGATCGTTGGCCTTCAGCGCCGGCAGCGGGTTCTGCATAAAGTTACTCTCTGAATCATAGTCGTCTTCGATAATCACCGCGTCGTGACGAGCAGCGTGAGTCAGCAGCTGTGTGCGGCGGGCGCTGCTCATCGTCACTCCCGTAGGCACCTGATGGCCGGGCGTCACGTAGTAGTAGTCGCAGGGCGCGTCGCCGAGTACCAGCCCCTCTTCGTCTACCGGGTGCGGCACAATACTGGCATCACTGAGTAAAAAGGTGTTGATTGCTTCACGAAAGCCGGGGTTTTCTACCGCCACCCGCGTCTGCCGTGACATCAGCAGGCGGGTCAGCAGATAGAGGGCATTTTGCGATCCAAGGGTAATCAGGATCTCATCTGGGGCGGCAACGATGCCGCGTTTAGGCAGCACGCGGGTGCGGATCTGCTCAATCAGCATCGGCACATCCTGATCGATATGGTCGACCACCCAGGCCGGATCGCGTACGCCGCCGTGCAGCCAGTTTGCCGCCGCACGCCACGTAGTAAGCGGGAAGCGATGGGTGTCCGGCTGGCCGTAGATAAAGGGGTAGCGATAGTGCATCCAGCCGGCGGGCTTGAAAATCGACTCCTGCTGGCTGGGCTGCATCTTCAGCCTTTCGCCCCAGCGTGGTGCATTTTTTACACATTCCGGTGCAGGCGGCTCCAGCTCTCGCGCCGACGTTCCGGGCTGCGGGGCGTGGTAGTCCGGGTGTAGATAGTAGCCGCTGCGCGGGCGACTGATCAGATAGCCCTCGTTGACTAACCCCTCGAAAACCAGCGCCGTGGTATTGCGGGAGACGTTGAGCTGCGCGGCCAGCGCCCGGCAGGAGGGCAGCGGCGCATCAAGCGGGAAAATGCCGCTCAGAATGGCGTCGATTAGCAACTCACGCACCTGCTCCTGCAAACCGCGCTGACTGTCGAAATTAATATGCAGTAAGTGACGAATCATAGTGCGCTCCTTCAGACTCTTTAATGCCATGCAGCAAGTTTTGTACCAGCTTATTTCGTGCTGACACGGACACGTGCCGGAACTGGCTCTATTCAGAATGCCTAAAGCCTCCCTATTGTAAAAACGCATCCCAAGCAACCGGGCGTTACGTTAATTCGGCACGGTTATTGCAGCAACATAAACGTCGCGGCGGTAATCGCCTGGCATATAAATTTAAGGTGGAACGATGAAAAAATTTATCGGCAAATATTGTCTTGCAGCAATCCTGGTGATGGCATTTTCCCACCATGCGGTAGCCAGAGATTTACCTGAAATTGAAAAGTCCGGAACGTTTAAAGTCGCTACCGAAGATGATTATGCGCCGTTTAACTTTATGACCGACGGTAAGAGCGACGGCTTTAACAAGGACATGCTCGACGAGCTGAAAAAATATGCCAAATTCAATATCGACCAGAGTATTTTGCCGTGGACCGGCCTGCTGGCCGCCGTCTCTACTGGGCAATATGATATGGCGCTGACCGGAGCGGTAATTACCGATGAGCGCCTTAACGTATTTAATTTCACGCCGCCGTGGGCTTCTGCCCAGCACTATTTTGTTAAGCGTGCGGGTGACGATAGGCTGAATTCTATTAAAGATCTCAGCGGCAAAAAAGTGGGCGTACAGGCCGGAAGCGCGCTGCTTGCCCGTCTGCCCGAGCTGAAGACGATGCTGGAGAAAGAGGGCGGCAAGCTCGGCCCGGTAGTGGAGTATCCCTCCTACCCGGAAGCCTATGCCGATCTGGCGAACAAACGCCTCGACTACGTGATCAACGTGGTGATCTCGGTGAATGACCTGGTGAAGGCCAAGCCAAAGGTCTTCGCCAAAGGGCTGGCGGTATCTGGCCCAGGTTATATGGCCTGGCCTATCCCGAAAAACTCGCCGGAGCTTTTGGTTTACATGACCAAATTTATCAATCACCTGCGGGAAAGCGGCAGATTGAAAGAGTTACAGATGAAGTGGTTTGGCGAAACCTACGACGATCTGCCTAACGAGCCGATCACCAGCGCTGAGCAGTTCCATAAGCTAGCCGGATCATAAGCGCGTAACTTAACGGAGGAGGGCAACATGGATTCAATGGCATGGCAGTTACTGATTGAAGGCGCATGGACGACCCTCTGGATCTCAGGCCTGGCAATCGTCTTTGGCGTCGTGACAGGTCTGGTCATCGCCTTTATCAGAATGATGAAGATCCCCATCGTCGATCAGATTCTGGTGACCTACATCAGCCTGGCCCGCGCCACGCCGTTGGTGACGCTGGTGCTGTTTCTGTTCCTGTCGCTGCCGACGCTGGGCATTAACATGGATAAAACCCTGGCGGCGATTGTTGCCCTGACCCTCAACACCTCGGCGTTTAACGCCGAGATCTGGCGCAACGCCTTCCGCAATTTTCCCCGCGCCCAGCGGGAGGCCGCCGAGTCGGTGGGGATGCGGCGCTGGACCTACTTTCGTTACATTATGCTGCCGCAGATGTGGATTGAGAGCCTGCCCGCGCTGGTTAACGAGATGTCCTTTTTGATTAAAGGCAGTCCGGCGATTGCGGTCATCGGCGTGGTCGATCTGACCCGTGTCACCAACCGTATCTCATCGGTTACCTACGAGCCGCTGTCGCCGATCCTCGCCGCCGGTCTGCTCTACGTGGTGATTATCGGCCTGCTGCTGAAGTTGCAGAGCATGGCGGAACGCAAAGCTAAACGTCTGGCGCGTTAACAGCAGGAGGATCTATGGATCAGTGGAGTATCGTATGGTCGGCGCGGGAAAGTTTTTTTAACGGCCTGCTGGCGACGCTGGAGCTATTTATTATCGCCGCCGTGGTTGGCCTGGCGATAGGTACTGCGCTCTGCTACGTCATGGAGCATCAGAATCGCGTTGTCGATCGACTTATTATCGGTTTCGTCAGCCTGATGCGCGCCATCCCTTTTTTAATCCTCGCCTACCTGCTCTATTATGGCTTGCCGGAGCTGGGCATCAGCATGGAGGCCTGGAGCGCAGGGCTGCTGGCGCTGGTTATTTATCACGGAGCCTACTTCTTTGAAATATTGCGCAGCCAGCGGCGCATATTCTCTGCTGGCTATATTGAGGCGGCGATCTCTCAGGGCTTCTCCCGCTATAAAATATTCCGCCGTATTATTTTACCCAACATATTTTCATCGTCGCTGCCGCTAATGGGCAATCAGCTGATTATCTGCCTCAAGGATACGGCGTTCCTGAGCATTATTACCGTGCAGGAAATTACCGCGGCGGCTAACGGCGTGCAGTCGACCTATTTTATTCCGTTTAATGCATTTATTGTCGCGATTGGTCTCTACTGGGCCATCAGCATCTTGCTGGAACTGCTGATTAAGCGACTGAGCGTCTACGGTGCCAGAAGAGGAATGACCCATGCATGAGACAACGGCGGTAAGCGTAAAGAATCTCTCCAAGCAGTTTGATAACGTGGAGGTGCTGCGGGATATCAACCTGACGGTGGAGAAGGGCACGGTGGTGAGCATTCTCGGCTCCTCCGGCTCCGGCAAATCGACCCTGCTGCGCTGCATGAACTGGCTGGAGCAGCCGGATCGCGGCGAGGTGCGCATCAGCGGCCAGCGCATCGGCGTGGACGAGCAGAGCGGCAGGGCGATGTCGCACCGGGAGCTGTCGCGCATTCGCGAGCGTGTCGGCATGGTATTTCAGAGCTTTAACCTCTGGCCACACCTGACCGTGCAGCAGAATGTTACCGAGGCGCTGCTGCATGTGAAGGGGATGAGACGCGACGAGGCTAACGAGATTGCCCGCCAGCAGCTGGAGAAGGTGGGGATGGGGCATAAGGCAGATGTTTACCCGATCACCCTTTCCGGCGGGCAGAAGCAGCGCGTGGCCATCGCCCGCTCGCTGGCGATGTCGCCGGAGGTGATCCTCTTTGATGAGCCAACCTCGGCGCTCGATCCGGAGCTGGTCAGTGAGGTGCTGGGGGTGATGAAATCCCTCGCTGCCGAGGGCTATACCATGGTGGTGGTGACTCACGAAATGGAGTTTGCCCGCCAGGTCTCTAACGAGGTGGTGTTTCTGGAGAAAGGTCTGCTGATCGAGAAGGCCTCGCCGGAGAAGTTCTTTACCGATCCGGACTCCGAGCGGGTACGCAAATTTTTGCAGACTAGCCGTTAAATGTACTGTACCCCCGGTAAGTGCAGCGCTACCGGGGTGTCCCATCAATTCAATCCCGGTCAATCGCAAACGGCTGCCAGGCCTGACGCACCGGCATTACCTCTATCCGATTAATATTCATATGGTCCGGCAGGGTCGCGATAGAGAACATCTGCTCGGCAATATCCTGCGCCGTGAGCGGTGTGGTGCCGCCGTAGAGCTTGTCCGAGGCGGCCTGGTCGCCTTTGGTGCGCACCAGGGTAAACTCGGTTTCGGCTATGCCCGGCGCGAGATCGGTCACCCGCACGCCGGTACCAAGTAGATCGCAGCGCAGGTTGTAGCTGAACTGCTTCACGAAGGCTTTGGTCGCGCCGTAGACGTGGCTACCGGGATAGGGCCACTGCCCGGCAATGGAGCCGATGTTAATTATGCTCGCCCCTGCGCCGTGGGCGATCAGCGTTGGCAGCAGGGCGTGGGTGACGTTAACCAGCCCGGTAACATTGGTGTCGATCATCGTCTGCCAGTCCTGCAATTCGACGGCCTGGGCAGGCTGTGGGGCGAGCGCCAGCCCGGCGTTATTAATCAGCGCGGTAATATCCCGGAACGGCTCCGGCAGGCTCGCGACGGCCGCCTTCACCGCCGCATTATCGCGCACGTCCAGCTCAATGATATGTACCGGCACATGCGCCACCAACTCGGCTTTCAGCGCCTCCAGCCGGGCCATACGTCGTCCGCTTAATACCACGCCCCAACCCGCGCGGGCAAACACATGCGCTGCGGCCGCGCCAAAGCCTGATGTTGCCCCGGTAATAAACGCCACTTTCGTTGCTGTTGTCATCTCGTTCTCCTGTTCGGTTCAGGATCCCACTATAGAAACAGCGGCTGGCCCGACACAGGGCCAGTTTTGCCTGCATTTTGTGACACCCTTGTCACAGCGTGATAAGCGGACTGGCTCTATCTGCCCGCTGCGTGTCCGCCGCATGATGAACCCAACGACAACGGTATTAAAGGAGCAGGGCATGAAACTGGCACTTCAGAACGAGATGGCGCTAACGAATAATGACGATGTACGTCAGATGGACCGTTCGTATGTATTTCACTCCTGGTCAACTCAGGGCAACCTCAATCCGCTGGTCATCGCCGGGGCAGAGGGGTGCGAGCTGTGGGACTACGACGGCAACAGCTGGCTCGACTTCAGCAGCCAGCTGGTCAACGTCAACATCGGCTATCAACATCCACGCGTGCTGGCGGCAATGAAGGCCCAGCTGGAATCGCTGGTCACCATCGCCCCGGCGACCGCCAATCTGATGCGTGGCGAAGCGGCAAAGCGTATCGTTGAGCTGGCCCCTGAAGGGTTCAGTAAGGTGTTCTTTACCAACGCCGGAGCGGATGCCAATGAGAACGCCATTCGCATGGCCCGGCTCTATACCGGACGGGATAAAATTTTCTCCGCCTACCGCTCGTACCATGGCAATACCGGCAGCGCTATTGCCGCTACCGGCGACTGGCGGCGCGTGCCGAACGAGTACTCCCGCGGCCACGTCCACTTCTTTAACCCCTACCTCTACCGCAGCGAGTTCAACGCCGCCACGGAAGAGGAGGAGTGCGAGCGAGCGTTGGCCCACCTACGTCGGATGATTGAAGTGGAAGGCCCCTCCTCGATTGCCGCTATTCTGCTGGAGTCAATCCCCGGCACGGCAGGTATTCTGGTACCGCCGAAGGGCTATATGCAGGGAGTACGCGCGCTGGCAGACGAGTTCGGTATTATTCTCATCATTGATGAGGTCATGGCGGGTTTTGGCCGCACCGGGCGCTGGTTTGGCTTTGAACATGACGGCATCGTGCCGGACCTCATCACCTTCGCCAAGGGGGTGAATTCAGGCTACGTCCCGGCGGGTGGGGTTCTGATTTCTGAACCCATCTCCCGCTACTTTGACGACCACTTTTTTGCCGGAGGATTAACCTACTCCGGCCATCCGCTGGCGATGGCAGCGATTGTCGCCACCCTCGACGCCATGAAAGAGGAGAGGGTGGTGGAGAACGCGGCAGAAATGGGTGACGGCGTGCTGCAACCTGGCCTGCTGGCGCTGGCGGAGAAGCATGCTCTGATTGGTCACGTGCGCGGCCGGGGGCTGTTCCAGGCCATCGAGCTGGTAACCGAACGTCAGCGCAAGACGCCGGTGGCCGCCGCTGACATGGGCGCTATCAAGCAGGCGCTGATCGACGGCGGGCTGCTGCCCTTTGTGGTAGAGAACCGTATTCACGTGGTACCGCCGTGCACCATCAATGCGGAGCAGATCCAGCAGGGGCTGGCGATTTTCGATCGCGTGCTGGGGCAGTTTAGCGGTCTGGCGAAGTAATAGTGCGGGCGTCGAGCGCTGACGCCCTGAATCCTCTTTTCATCCCCGCAAAAAAAATTTTCCCGCCTGTTTAATTTTTTCCGATGTGCGCCGCTTTAGTTCTGTACTCAACTGAGATCCATGCATTCAAGGAGCAGAACGATGTTATCTATTAATACCAACGCCGCCTCTATGGCGGCAGTCAACGCCATCAACAAAAGCAACGCCTCACTGAGCCAGTCCATGGAGCGCCTGGCAACCGGCAACCGTATCAACTCTTCAGCGGACGATGCCGCAGGGAAGCAGATTGCTAACCGTATGCAGACCCAGTCGGACGGTATGGCCATGGCGCAGCGTAATATCGCCGATGCTACCGCCATGCTGCAAACCGCAGACGGCATGTTTGACGAGATGAACGATATTCTGGGACGCATGGACGAACTCGCGACCCAGGCATCGAACGGAACGTACAGCGATGATGACCGTGCAGCCATGCAGTCGGAGTTCGACGAGCTGGGACAGGAGATGTCCGACATGCTGCAGAACACCACCAACGGCGGCACTAACCTGTTCAATAAGTCAGAAAACGGCCTGTTCACTAGCGCGTCTGGCGTGACCTTCCAGGTCGGCTCTCAGTCTTCCGATCAGATCACCATTAATATCTCCTCGCAGGTCAGCCAGCTGGCAACGGATCTGGGCAGCCTTAGCGCGGCCTTTAGCAGCGATTATGGTACGGATGGCGCAGGCGGCACCGCCACAGCGGGTACCGAACTGATGACGCTGGATTCGGCAAATGCCACCATCAGCTCGGTGCAGGGCGTCATGGATGAAGTTGGCAGCATTCAGTCAACCCTCGGTGCCACCATGAACCGTCTGAGCAGCACGTCCACCAACCTGCAAAGCATGCAGGACAACACCGAAGTGGCGATCGGTAACATTATGGATACCGACTATGCCACGGAGGCTTCAAACATGTCGAAACAGCAGGTGCTGATGCAGACCGGCATCACCATGCTGAAACAGGCCAACAGCATGTCCGGAATGGTCTCCAGCCTGCTGCAATAAGCGAATACGTTTACTCAACCACACCGCTTTCAGGCGGTGTGGTTGTTTTGCCTGCTATGGCTCCAGGGGAAATAGTCTTTCCCCTACCTGCGGAAGCATTACTTCCCTTTCTGATTAATTAATCTATTAAATTCATGTAGATAAAGTTGGCACTGTTATTGCTAAGCCTGATTGCAACTAAATGGAGCGACGATGATAAATCCGCAAACAATGGCTAAACAATTTGCCCTAATGGATATCTCCACCCGGGCGAGCCAGCTGCAACGCCAGCAAACCGACCTGGACACCGAAAGCTCCGCGCTATCGACGCTGGATAGCGCCCTGACGTCGTTCCAGTCGGCGGTAGATGCGTTGAACAGCGATACCAGCGGCCCGGTGGTGAATACGGTTAAGGCAAACAACGACGCTGCCACGGCGACAGCGAATTCCGAAGCGCAGGCGGGCACCTATACGTTTTATGTGCAGCAGCTGGCGACCGCTCAGCAGAGCACCTTCAATATCGCCAACGGCGATATCCCCAGCAGCGGTACGTTCACGATTACCATGGGCGACAGCGAGATGGATATCGATCTCGCCCAGGCAGACGGCAACGCTGACGGCAGCGTGTCGGTGAGTGAACTCTGCGATGCGATTAATGATTCGGAAGATAATCCTGGCGTGACCGCCACGCTGGTTAACACCGGTGATTCGACAACATTGATGCTTACCGCCGATGAAACCGGGCAAGACCATGCTTTTACGGTCTCTACCAGCGGCATCGATCCCAGCTCGGCCTTTGCCGCCGATATGAGCGCCCAGAAAGATCTCTCTGCTGCGCAGGACTCTGTCATTTATCTCGGTAGCACGCCGGAGGATGGGGTAGAGATCACCAGCGGATCTAACACCTATACCGACCTTATTCCCGGCGTCTCGATCACCTTTGCTGAAACCTCAGAAGCGGATGGTCCCATCACCTTTACCGTAGCGAACGACGCGTCGGCCTCGCAGGAGAAGGTACAGACCTTTGTCGATGCCTACAACACACTGGTGGATACCCTCGATTCGTTAACCACTTTTGGCAGTAACGGCCAGGCGGCGGGGCCCTTTGCTGGCGATGCGGGTATCTCCTCGCTTGAGCGCCAGATCCAGAGCATCACTCATGCCACCTATAACGGCGTCTCAATGCTCGATTACGGCATCGCGCTTGACGCAGAGGGCCACCTGCAGATTGATTCCGAACAGTTTAGCGCGGCGATGGCGGAGAACCCGGAGGGGCTGAATTCGCTGTTCGTTGGCGACGACAGCATGACCGCTCAGCTCGATAGCGTGATGGAGACGTATCTCGACGATAACAGCGGCATCATCATTCAGCGCCAGGACGCTATTAGTGAAGAGCAGGACAAGCTCACCCGCGAAGTTGATCAGGTAAAGGAGACCTACAACGCCTCCTACGAGCGCTATCTGGCGGAGTACACCTCCACGATGGTTGAAATCTACTCGATGCAGGTCAGCATGGCGGCATTTGCCTGAGCAATACGGAAAAGGAGGACTTCACGCTATGTATGCATCCGAAAACGGCTATGGCCACTATAAAGAGATCGATCTCGCCTCCCGCACGGCCTCGGCATCACCGCTGGATCTCGTGCTGGTGCTCTACACCGGACTGCTGGAGGAGCTGGAGCGTGCCAAAAGTCATATTACGCATAAACGCTACGACCGCAAAGCCAAAAGCATTAACAAGTGCATCGACATCCTTAATGCGCTGACCAGCTCGCTGGAGTTTGAAAACGGCGGCGAGCTCGTGCTGAATCTGGCGCGGCTTTATGACCACTGTGTCTATCGCCTCTATGAAGCCAGCAGCGAACTCAATACGCAAAAAATAGACGAGGTTGTGCTGATTTTGAACAACCTGCATGAGGGCTGGCAGGGGCTGGCGAAAAAGCTGGGTTAACCGATGGAAACGCAAACCGTAAATAAGCAGATTGCTGAGCTGCTGGAGGCGATGAACGAAGCGCTGAATAAACAGCGCTGGCGCAGGATGCCTGCACTGCATACCCGCCTGATGACGCTGTTCAATGCGTACTGCGCGAGCCAGCCGCCGGAGGCGGAGCTGGAGGCGCTTAAGGCACGGCTGCGCCAGGCCTACGGCGAGATCATCGCCCGGCGAAGCGAACGGGCAGCGTTGTTGCAGGCGCGGATGGAAAAACATCGCCAGCAGCGTGAAGGCGTGCTGGCCTACTCGCTGGTCAATATCCTGTCGGAGCAGCCATGAATACGCTGAGCTTAATCACCGGTGCGCTGGCCCAGCGTCTCGCATCGGCGTCCATTCAGCCGCGCGAGGAGGGAAGCCCGCAGGCTCAGCTCTTCACGCTACCGGAAGCGGTGCAAAATGCGCTTCGGGAGCGGCTGCAAACGCGGGGCGATGACGCAGAAGAGCATATGCCTGGCGAAAAGCAGACTAAACATGCCCAGAAAGATGAGACGGTACCCCATGCACTGGAGACCCTAATGACCGTGCTGCTGATGCCCGAAAGACCCGCCGCGATAGAGAAGCTGCCGCAGGCGGCGCAGTGGGCACAGCCTGAGGTATCAAAGCAGTTAGCACAAGTCGCACTGCCAACGCAGGCCGCTGCTGTAACCCCGAAGCAGCTAGCGGAGCAGGTCCGTTTGACCGCCGATAATTTACCCGCGATAGCCTCGTTAGGCCGCCAGGCTGAGTCTCCCCGGCCAGAGCGGCCCGCTGCGCTGCACCATGCGCCAGGTGAAAAACGTAGCCATGACAGAGTAGAGCCCGCTTCGCTGGCGGCCCATACCCGCTTTATCGCCGACGATGTGCGCTTTCTACCGGGTAAGATGCAGCCGGAGCGTATGATCCATGTGGATACCCGTGCCGCGCAGTGGGGTGAGGCGCTTGTCCACATGCTTAAAGAGAACATCCATTTTCAGCTCGGTCAGCAGCAGCAGATCTCAACCATCCGTCTCGATCCGCCGTCGCTGGGCAAGCTGGAGATCGCCATTCAGCTCGACGCAGGCAAATTGACGGTGCATATCGGCGCGTCACAGGCGGACGTCTGCCGCACGCTACAGCAGTGCGGTGATGCGCTGCGGGCCCAGCTCACCCAGCAGAACTTTGTGCAGGTAGAGGTACAGGTCTCCCCTGATGGTCAGTCGCAGTCTCAGTCGCAACGGCAGCGCGATAACCAGCAATCT
Organism: Pseudescherichia sp.; assembly: GCF_031979925.1. Lineage (GTDB taxonomy): Bacteria > Pseudomonadota > Gammaproteobacteria > Enterobacterales > Enterobacteriaceae > Pseudescherichia. The sequence goes on from NZ_DALZFB010000003.1 coordinate 253,789, forward strand.
CCCACGCAGATAATCTCCGCCGTCGAGCTGGAGACTGAAGAGGCCGGTTTGAAATCGAGCGACTCCGTATTAATTAAAGTGTGATAAGTGAATGAAAAAAATAGTTTTGGCCAGCCTTGTTGGCGCGGTGCTTTTTATTATCGTGGGCGGTGGTGCGGCATGGATCGTTTTTAATTATATGCAGACGCACAAGCCCGCTGTTGAAAGCCCCGTAGAAAAGAGAGCGACGGAAAAGAAAAAGCAGCATGAAGACGATATTTTCGTTTCATTAAAAGAGTCAGTCATTACGCTTAGCGATGCTGCTGGAGAGGATCACTATATGCTGTTGGCGTTAACAATGGTGGCAGAGAGTGAGGAGGCATCCAAAAAAATCCTTGCCGATGAGCCGCTTTACCAGAGCATTATTTTAACCACGCTGGCGGATATCAAGTATGAGCAGGTACGTGCGCTTAAAATCAGTGAAATAAAATCTCTGCTTGTTACTGCGTTAAATCGTGAACTGAAGAAGAGAGCTACCCCTGGACGCTATACTGATATATTAATTAATAAATTGGTTTTCCAGTAATGAGTGGCATAAACCGGAAAAAAGACCATGCCAGCCGCCTATGAGATGCAGGCGTTTCAGCCCCTGCCACCGCTAACGGCATCCCAGGAGAGCCACTATTTGCAGGCCTATCTGCCGCTGGTTCGTAAGGTCGTCAGACAGCTTGCGCCGCAGTGCAGCTGCGTCATGGAGAGAGAGGACATGCAGCAGATCGCGCTTATCGGCCTGCTGGATGCCCTGCGCCGCTATGGTAAGCCTGATGAGGGGTTTGGCGGCTACGCCGTGCAGCGTATTCGCGGTTCAGTGCTGGATGCACTAAGACGCCTTGACTGGCGCCCGCGGCAGCTTCGGCAAAAGTTTTATCACATTAAAGATCTGATCCGTGAGCGGCGAAAAGTTTTGGGGCGCGAGCCGGAGCCTGCCGAGCTGGAAGCTGACGGCGTAAGCGCTGAAGAGTATCAGGAGTATCTTGCGCTGGAGGGTGCCGACGTGCTGGAGAGCCTGGATGAGCTGCTAAGTGACGGGCATAGCGAACTGCCGCTGCAGGGAAAAGGGCTGGAGGATCACGTTATTACCCAGCATATGTTGAGCCGGGCGTTGCAAACTCTGTCATCGAAAGAGCAGCAGATCCTCTTTTTATATTATCAACAGGATATGAATTTAAAAGAGATTGCCCTGGTGCTTAACCTGACCGAAGCCAGAATTTGTCAGCTCAATAAAAAGATAGCGCAGAAGCTACGCGATTATTTCTTCTCTCATTAACCGTTGCGGAACATTCATGCAAAAAATATTAGGATTATTAATCATATTGGGCTGCGTTTTTGGCGGCTATTTTGTTGAGGGTGGTCAGCTGGTGGCGATCTGGCAGCCTGCAGAAATTATGATCATTATCGGGGCGGGCATCGGATCGATGATTATTGCCAACCCGCTACACGTGCTGCGTGAAATAGCTCACCAGATAAAAGGCGTCATTAGCAAGAAAAAACTCGGCGCTGAATTCCAGCGTCAGCTTTTAATGTGCCTGTATGAACTGCTCGAAATGGTACAAACCGGTGGGCTACGCATGCTTGACCAGCATATTGAGCAGCCGGAGGAGAGTACGATATTCCAGAAATTCCCGCTGATATTAAAACAAAAACGGCTGGTGATGTTTATTGCCGATAACTTTCGTCTGATGGCGATGGGGAAGATTGATGCCCATGAGCTGGAGGGGATCCTTGACCAGGAGCTGGAGACAATTGAGGAGGAGCTGCTGACGCCCTCGCGCTCGCTGCAGCGTACGGCTGAGGCGATGCCCGGGTTTGGTATCTGCGCGGCGGTGCTGGGGATCATCATCACTATGCAGTCCATCGACGGCTCGATTGCGCTAATCGGCCTCAAGGTAGCGGCTGCGCTGGTGGGCACCTTTCTGGGTGTCTTCTTCTGCTACTGCTTTATGGATCCGCTGGCGAATGCGATGGAGCAGCAGGCGCGAGCCGAGCACTCCCTGCTCGAGTGCGTACGCACCGTACTGGTGGCGCAGGCCGGGGGCAAGCCAACGCTGCTGGCGGTGGATGCCGGCCGCAAGCTGCTGCACCTGGCGTCGAAGCCCACCTTTGCCAACCTTGATGCCTGGGTGAACGCCATGCTGGAGGAGGAGGAGTAATGGCGACCGCAAACCGACGCGATCGCGGAAAAAAGACCACGATTATTCGTCGGCAGATCAAAAAGAGCCATGCCGGTCACCACGGCGGTGCCTGGAAAGTGGCCTTTGCCGATTTTACCCTTGCCATGATGGCGCTCTTTATGACCCTGTGGATTGTTAACAGCGTCAGCCAGACCGATCGGGAAGAGATTGTGGCTGCGCTGCATGGACAGTCCATCTTTTTTGGCGGCGGTATGGCCCCGCTCAGTCATCTTCCCCGGAAGGTCGCCACCCTGGCCACCGGTAGCCACGGTAGCGAACAGGCGCGAGAGAGCGATAAAGATCGGCCAGCCCGCAGCGATGAAAATCAGCGGGAAAAAATGCGCGAGGCCAGCAATGCGGCAATGCGTATGAAGCAAAAATCGGCGCGGGAGCTGGGGGAGCTGGCCAACAGCATCAACGAGATTGCTCTGAAGGCCCATATGGAGAGCAATCTTGAGATGGAGATCGTTCCGCAGGGGCTGCGTATTTTGATTAAGGATAACCAGAAGCGCAGCATGTTTGAACGCGGCAGCGCCACTATAATGCCGTTCTTCCGCTCGCTATTGACCGAGCTGACGCCGGTGTTCAACTCGCTCGATAACAAGCTGATTATTACCGGCCATACCGATGCGATGCGCTACAAGGGTGCGGGGTACAACAACTGGAACCTCTCCGGGGATCGTGCCCTTTCTGCCCGGAGGGTCATGGAGCAGGCGGGGATGCCGGAGGATAAAGTGATGCAGGTCAGCGCGATGGCCGATCGTATGCTGCTGGATGCCCATAATCCACAGGGAGCGGACAACCGGCGGATAGAGATTATGGTTCTAACCCACTCGGCTTCCGATACGCTCTATCAATTCTTCGGCGCACAGGGCGAGAAGATCGTTAAGCCGCTGGCCAGCAAGCTGGAACAGGTCTCCCCTCTACGGGCAATGCATGTGCCTGACTAAGCCGCTGCTGGCTGGGCTACTTATCACCGCTATCGTCGCGGCTTCGTTACCGCCGGGTGCAGCAGCCAAAACGACCCCTCGCCAGCGCATGCAGAACCGCCTGTTGTTGGCGAAGGTAAAGGCGAAACGTCCTGCGCCAACGCCGGTGATCCGCGGCGGCAGTGAGGCAAAAGCCGCACTGCGTGCGCAGAACCGTGCCATTTTACAACGCCACCCCGAGTGGTTTGCCACACCGTTTCCAGCAGGCTCCCTGCATCTTCAGTCGGTAGTTGAAAAAGCGATACGCCGTTTACAGGCGCAGCTTGGCAAGCCCTACGTCTGGGGGGGCGAAACGCCGGAGGAGGGCTTTGATTGCAGTGGACTGATCTTCTACGCCTTTAACCCGCTGCTGGCGGCCAGGCTGCCGCGGACCGCCAACGAAATGTATCACTACCGGCAGGCACGGGATGTAGCGGACAACGATCTCAAACGCGGCGATCTGCTCTTTTTTGGTATTCACTCCCGTGATAAAGCCGATCATGTTGGTGTCTATCTCGGCAACAACCGCTTTATCGAGTCGCCGCGCACCGGGGAGCAGATCCACATTAGCGACCTGTCAGACGCGTTCTGGCAGTCGCGCTTCTTAGGTGGGAAGCGCATCCTGCTGAACAGCACCGTCCGTACGCCTGGTTAACTCAGCGTACCGAGAATTTTTAACTCCAGTTCATCCGGTACTTCGTTATAGGAGAGCACCTGCAGGCCGCTGGTAAACAGACGCGCATAACGGGCCAGCAGCGGACGCAACTGTGGAGCAACCAGCAGCACCGGCTCTCTGCCTGCCGCCTTCATCTGCTCATGAACCTGAGGCATATTTTGCTGGAACTGGCTTAGCATATTGGGATCGAGCGGTACGCTGTCGAGCATGACTTTTCCGCTCTGCTGCGCCTGATTAACGACCCCGATCAGCAGATTCTCCAGATCGTTATTTAGCGTATAGACCGCCAGCTCCTCATTACGCACCAGTCCGTGAGTGATGCTGCGGCGCAGGGCGAGGCGCACGTCCGAGACCAGCAAAATCGGATCCTTAGTTACCGCGCTGCTGGCAACCAGCACGGTGGCGATGGTCACAATATCGCGCAGCGAGACGCGCTCGGTAAGCAGCGCCCGGTAGACTTTTAGCACCTGGCTATAGTTCAGGGCACTGGCCAGGTCCTCCGCCAGCTTGGGTGCCAGCGAGGCAAGGCGGTTGTGCAGCTGCGTCACGTCGTCATAGTTAAACAGGTCGGGGATAAAGCGGGTCACAACCTTATTGAGATGGGTGGCGATAATGCTCGCCGAGTCGATAACCTGATAGCCCAGATTGAGCGCTTTGGTTTTTTGTCCTGCGGTAATCCAGGTGACGGGCATTCCATAGGCCGGATCGGCTCCCGGCGCGCCGTCAATTTCGCCATAGGTTTCCGCCGAGGGCAGCGCCATCAGCCTGTCTGCGGGAATATCGCCGCTGTCGGCTTTAATGCCGTTGATATAGATAGCGTACTGGGTCGGCTTGAGGCGGAAATTCTCACGAATACGGATCTCCGGCACCAGCAAGCCGTTGCTCTCGGAGAGCGCCTGGCGTAGGCCGCGTATGCGCTGGGTCAGCGGGCTGCCGTTGGCTTTGTCCAGCAGCGAGACCAGACGGTAGCCAAGGCTCAGGCTGACCGGCTCAATCAGCGGGATCGTCTCCCAGCTAACCTGCTGCTCGTAGGTTTCCGTCAGCGCCTTGCTCAGCGTAGCAAGGCTCTTCTCGTCCGTTTGCGCCGCCTGCGGCCGTTTGCTCTGTCGCCAGCCGGTAAATATCAGCAGGGCGGAGAAGAGCAGAAAGGGGAGATGCGGCATCCCTGGCACGATGGCCAGTACGAACATTACGCCACCGGCGGTGTAGATTGTGGCCGGCGAGGCCAGCAGCTGCGCTTTAACGGCGCTGGAGATATCTCCGCTGTCGCTAACGCGGGTAACGATAATCGCCGCCGCCGTCGACAGGAGCAGGGAGGGGATCTGCGCAACCAGGCCATCGCCGATGGTCATCAGCACATACTGCTGGAAAGCGGACTCGGCGCTCAGATCGTATTTAAAAATGCCGATGCAGACGCCGCCAATCAGGTTGATGGCCAGGATCAGCATCCCGGCGATGGCGTCACCGCGCACAAACTTTGACGCACCGTCCATTGCGCCATAGAAATCCGCCTCGCTGGTCACCTCCTTACGCCGGGTCTGCGCCTGGGTCTGGTTAATCAGCCCGGCGTTGAGATCGGCGTCGATTGCCATCTGTTTACCCGGCATGGCATCCAGGGTAAAGCGCGCCGATACCTCAGAGATACGTTCTGCCCCTTTGGTCACCACGATAAAATTGATGATCATCAGGATGATAAACACCACGAACCCGACCACAAAGTTACCGCCGATGACCACCTGGCCAAAGGACTCAATGACTTTGCCCGCCGCGCCGATCCCCTCGTGGCCATACAGCAGCACCACGCGGGTCGACGCGACGTTGAGGGTCAGACGCATCAGGGTAGTAATGAGCAGCACCGTCGGGAACAGACTAAAGTCGAGCGGCCTCTTCGTTGAGACGCTGACCAGCAGCACCAGCACTGCCAGCACAATGTTAAAGGTGAAGAGCGTATCCAGCAGCATGGGCGGCAGCGGTAGGATCACCATCGCCAGAATAGCCAGTAAAAGTAACGGAACGCCGGGCCGACTGCTGCGCAGCGCCGTGAGCACGTGTTTAATCTGTTTCTGCATCCTGCTTCAGGACCTCTTTCGGAATGGAAATATGACGGTTGAGCACTGGTCGCTCCTGCATGCCTGCCCGCCAGGATTTAAGCTGCAGGACGTAGGTCAGGACGTGAGCGATCGCACGAAAAAGCTGATAAGGGATCTGCTGGTTAATCTGGGTGGTGTAATAGACCGCGCGGGCCAGCTTCGGAAACTCCACCACCTCGATGTGATGCTCTCGGGCTACCTCGCGAATGTAGCGCGCCACCTCGTCGGTGCCTTTGGCCACCACAAACGGGGCCGCCGCCCGCGCCTGGTCATACTGCAACGCCACCGCGAAGTGGGTGGGGTTAGCTATCACCACATCGGCTTGCGGTACCACGCGGCGGATCTGCCCCAGCGCCATCTGCCGTTGTAGTCGGCGTACTCTGGCTTTGATCTCCGGACTGCCCTCCTGGTTTTTGTACTCATCCTTCACCTCCTGCTTCGTCATCTTCAATCCTTTGGTAAACATATGCTTAGCCAGCGGGACATCGAGCAGGGCAAACAGGATAAACAGCATCACGACGTTCAGCATGACGTCCCTATAGAGCGATAGCCCTTCGCTAACCGCAGGCGCAAAGTAGCGGCTTTGCAGATCGAGAAAAGCGGTGAAGTGATGGCGAAGGCTGACCGCCAGCAGCAGCAGAACCAGCAGGCTTTTGAGCATCATCTTGCCAACATCGATAATCTGCTCGCTAGCGAAGAGGCGGCCTATGCCCTTCAGCGGGCTGATTTTGCTGAGATCGGGAAAGATCTTTTTTAGCGAAAAGATCCAGCCGCCCGGTATCAACGAGGCGAAAAGCGCCGCCAGCGGCATGGGCGTAAGGGTAAGAATGAACTTAAGCAGGATCAGCAAATTGTGCTGTAAAAACTGGCCCAGAATCTCTGGCTCACCGATATGCTGTCCATACTGGTGCACGGTCAGAAAAGCTTCATAGACGAAGTCGCGATACCAGGGAAAGCTGTTGCTGACGACGATAAAGGCCGCCAGCAGGCTGGCAGCAAGACCCATATCCTTTGAGCGAGGGATCTGCCCCTCTTCCCGCGCCTTACGCCGCTTCAGCGCCGAGGGTTTTTCTGTCTTCTCGTCACTTGCCGCGTCAGCCATGCGTCCCCCGCAGGGCATCAAACTCTGACAGCACCCGATTAACCAGCTGTAGATAGTGATCGGGCAGCGTAGAGAGCAGAGCGGCAAAGCAGAGAAGCCCGGCCAGCATCGCGATGGGAAAGCCCAGCGAATAGAGATTAAGCGCAGGGGAGATACGATTAAGCAGGCCAAAGCCGCCCTGGACGATCAGCATAATAAAGGTCGCTGGCAGCGCCAGCAGCGTCGCGGAGGCAAATACCCAGCCCAGGGCGAGCGAGACGCTGCGCAGCGTTTGCGGCAGCAGCGCATTGCCTGGCGGCCAGTAGATAAAACCTTTGTAGAAGATGCTCACCAGCAGCAGATGACCATCTACGGCAAAGAAAAGGAGCGCCGCGTAGATGTAGATGAACTCTGCCAGCACGGTGGTTGATGCCCCGCTGTTGGGATCGTTCATCACCGCCATGCTCATACCCATATTGAAAGAGAGGATCTGCCCGGCGAGCTGGAGCGTAAGGTAGATAAACTGCATCATTAAGCCAAACAGCACCCCCCACAGGATCTGCTCGACGGTGAGGATAATCGTGTGCAGGTTCAGCAGCCCCTGGGGCACGGGCGGGTGCACCAGCGGGGTCAGGATAACGGCCAGCGCCAGCGCGATGATAATACGGATGCGCACGCTAAAGGCTTTACTGTCGAATATCGGCCCATACTGGAGAAAGGCCATGATCCGCACAAAGGGATACCATAGCCCCAGCGCCAGGTGGCTGAACTGGATGACGTCAAGCTGGCTCATCTTAGCCCACCATCAGCGCGGCCTGGGCGAAGAGATGGGTACAGAGATCGCTCAGCTGTACGATCATCCACTTTCCGCAGACGCCAAGTACGATCAGCGTAACGATAAGCCGCGGCAGAAAGCTGAGCGTCTGTTCGTTAATCTGGGTCACGGCCTGGAAGATACTGACGCACAAGCCCACTAACAGGCTGGGAATGACCAGCACGCAGACTAGCATAATCACAACCTTAATGCCGCTGGCGACGAGATCGGCAGCGGTATCGACAGTCAACATGGCAGTACCTCGTTCATTATCCCAGCCCCAGCCCGCGAATGCTGTCCGTCAGCGTGCCGATGGTCAGTGACCAGCCGTCAATGAGCACGAAAACCATCAGCTTAAATGGCAGAGAGACGATCAGCGGCGAGAGCATCATCATCCCCATCGCCATCAGCACACTGGCGACAATCAGATCGATAACCAGGAACGGGATGTAGATCATAAAGCCAATCTGAAAGGCGGTTTTGAGCTCGCTAAGCATGTAGGCGGGCACGATGATAGAGAGATCCTGCTGCTGCGCCTCACCCCGGGCGTTAGCAATGGTCATAATCTGTGCCATCGCCTTTTTATTGGTCTGCGCCAGCATAAAGCGTTTGAGCGGCGCACTGGCGGTCTCCAACGCCTGGGGCAGCGTTATCTCATCCTGCTCAAAAGGCACGACCGCTTGCTCGTAGATAGTCAGCCAGATGGGACGCATCACCAGCATGGTTAACACCAGTGCGATGCCGATTAAAATACGGTTCGGTGGCGTCTGCTGCAGGCCCAGCGCCTGACGCAGCAGCGAGAGCACAATGATAAACCGCGTAAAACAGGTCATCATCAGAAGTAGGGTCGGCAGCAGGCCAACCAGGGTCATCAGGATCAGGATCTGGATTTTGACGCTGTACTCCTGCGTATCGCCGTGGTTGACGACGTGCAGCAGTGAAATATCGCCCCCCTGAGCCAAAACGGCAGGGGAGAGGACCAGCAGAGCGCTTCCGGCCAGCAGCAGGCGGACAGGACGTATCATGATGTCAGTTCGTTAATATCACGGGTATTAAACTCAATCACCCGCAGACCATATTTTTCATTGACCACCACCACTTCGGCCTTGCCCAGCAGGATATTGTTAACCTTAATATCCAGCGGCTCTCCGGCCAGCTTGTTAAGTTCAATGACCGTGTCGTCATCAATATTCAGCAGATCGGCAAGCATCACCTCAACGGAGGAGACCTCCAGCGTCAGCGTGACGGGAATACGTTTGAGCAGCGCCATAGAGTCAGTTAACGCTGGCGCGTTATGGGCAGGAGCCGCATCGGATGGTACGGCACTCTCAGGGGCTAGTTCAAAGCCCTGGTCAAGGGGATCGGCATGGTTATTCATAGGACTTCTCAGGAACAGTAGGCGTAATATCAGACAGATAGAGTCTGTCGTTCTCTTCAACAATCAGCGCATTAAACAGCGGTGATTGCCCGATAAATACCGGGAAGGTATCGGGTAGGGTAAGCGGGAAAATATCTCCGGCTCTGATAGCGGTCAGCGAAGCAACGTCCATGCTCAGTGCGGCAATTTTGACATTGAGGCTCAGAGGTAGGGTTTCAATCAGTTTACTTACCACGGCCCGATTGCTGTTTTTTCGGTCAACGGGGCTGGTATCTGTATGAGGTCGCTCTTTTTGGCGCAGCATGTCAAGGAAACAGTCGGTATGAGCGTTATCCAGCAGAATGTGAAAGCCGCTGTGTTCGTCGTCGCCAAGGGTAAAGGTGAGCTGGTAGGCCCACTGGCTAATAATGGTGCTGTTATCTGCTTTGACGGTTAGCGGGAGGCCCCATGTCTCCTGATGAAACAGAATATGGCAGAGATCGAGCGCCAGCCGGGTGCGGAGACGCCCCTCGGTTTTTGTCGGTAGTCGGGCGCGATGACTGCTCTCATCTTCCTGGCTATCAAGACCGTAGAAATTATTAAGGATCGTTAACAGAAGCGGTCGGTCTATATCGAAAGCCAGATGACCCATGCCTGATACCAGCAGATCGGCACTCTTATTATTGATATCGACCGCACACGCTATTTTTTTTAGCGTTAAATTCGAGCGGTGCTTTTTTAGAAAGTAGTTACCTATACGCGACTCCAGAATGTCAAATTTGCTCATAAACAGGCTGGGCAAGCGGTGGTAAGGACGGCCAAGGCGGTGGCTATCAAGATTAGCTATTGCAGCGGTTTGGCTGTACTTCAGCATGGAAACTATTCTCTGTCGTGAATACCGAATGACCGCCAGGCCACTTTGCTTTTTTAAAGCAGGGGCCAGGCAAGAAAAAGTCATTGTTATTTAAGTTATGCACTAAAGTTGTCGCTATCCAGTAATTGGATGGCATGATTATTAGTTCTGCAATATGCGCGCTGTTATTTAAGCAAAGATGTATTTATCATACAATGGAGGCGCCTGATATAACTATTATTAAACAGTTATTTTTGTCTTAACTGCTGTTTTATTATTTTTTGAAATTCTTGATTAATTTTTATAAGTGATTGATTTTAATGATTTAATTATTTTTTATTTTGTTTATTATAAAATAAGTTTAAGCACGGTGTTAAGTTCGCATGGAGATGACATTCGTAACTGCGAGAAACTCATGCCGAACTTTATTGCCCAGGCGCCTGCCAGCATTAAAACATTCTCTTTAGCCAGGCGCGTTGCCCGCTTTAATATTCCAGTGCTGCTTCTTGGTGAAACGGGAGCGGGTAAAGAGTGCGTCGCGAAATATATCCACGCGATGGCATTTGGCGAGGATCGTACCGCGCCTTTTATTGGCATTAACTGTGCCGCTATTCCAGAGTCGATGCTTGAATCAACGTTATTTGGCTATGAGAAAGGGGCCTTTACCGGTGCGGTTAACGCCGTGGCAGGGAAGTTTGAGATGGCAAATAATGGCACGCTGCTGCTGGATGAAATCGGTGATATGACGCTGGCCTTGCAGGCAAAGCTTCTCCGCGTATTGCAGGAGCGTCAGGTCGAACGCCTGGGCAGCCACCGTGCTATAAAGCTCAACTTTCGCCTTATTGCCAGCACCAATAAAAACCTTGAATCCGAGGTGGCCGCAGGGCGCTTTCGCGAAGATCTCTTTTATCGCATTTCCGTTGTACCTATTACCGTTCCGCCATTACGCGAGCGGCCTGAGGATATATTGCCGCTAGCTGACTCTTTTTTAAAAAAATATGCCCACACGATTGGCAAAAATATCCGCCTGTCGGAAACCGCAAAAACAGCGCTGATGAAATACCCCTGGCCTGGCAACGTGCGCCAGCTCGAAAACGTGATGCAGCGTGGCATGATTTTAAACCAGGACGGCATTATCCACGCCAGTGTACTGGGACTCCCCTTTACGCCAGGCGCAGAGACCGTTGGCAGCCCGGCGGCAGCTAGCCTGCACCTGCCTGCCAGCGCCAGCCGGGAAGATTTACAGCGGCACGGGCGCATCGCGCAATATCACTACATTGCCGACCTGATACGCAAATACCAGGGCAATCGAACACAAATTGCGGACTGTTTAGGCATTACGCCGCGCGCGCTGCGCTACCGGCTCGCCTCAATGCGCAAGCATGGTATAGAGATAACACTCTGAATTGCCAAATCTATTTTTTAAGATAATGAGTACGAGATGAAAACTACCCTTAATCCCTCTCTCTCCCTGATGCAGCAGGAGATGAGCCAGATGAGGCACCTTGCCGCTGCGTCACCTCTTTCCGCTCAAACCATCGCCAATGGTGCGCCGAACGGTGGATCACTCTCCGACATAAGCTTCCATCAGGTGATGCGTAATGCGCTTGAGCGCGTTGATAGCCTGCAGCAGGCTGCCAGCGCCCGGCAGAATGCGGTCAGCAGCGGCCAGAGCGACGATCTGGTAGGCGCAATGCTGGCCAGCCAGCAGGCGTCCCTCTCGTTTTCGGCACTCGTCCAGGTCAGAAATAAAGTGGCGAGCGGCGTTAACGATCTTATGAATATGTCCATATAAGCGATGAAAAAGAAACTGTTTGCCTCTGTGAGTGAGGCTTTCACGGCGCTGCCGTCTCTACTGCCTGGAAATCGTAAATGGATCGCCCTGGCGGGGGGCGCACTTCTGCTCACCGCTGCCATTGTTGGCGGCCTGTGGCATAGCAGCGGCGGCTATACCGCGCTGTTCGGTTCCCAGGAGCATCTGCCGCTTTCACAGGTCATCACGGTGCTGGACGGTGAGAAGATTGCCTACCGCATCGATCCAGACAGCGGGCAGATTCTGGTCCCGAAAGCCCAGCTCTCCAGTATCCGGATGACGCTGGCGGGTAAAGGCGTGCAGGCGATAAGCCCGGCGGGCTATGAGCTGATGGATAAAGACGAGGTGCTCGGCAGCAGCCAGTTCGTGCAAAACATTCGCTATAAGCGCAGCCTGGAAGGCGAAATGGCACAGAGCATCATGTCGCTGGATGCCGTCGAAACGGCGCGTGTTCATCTGGCGCTGAATGAAGAGAGCTCGTTTGTTATTAGCGACACACCCAAAAATAGCGCCTCGGTCATGGTGCGCCTGCATTACGGCAGTCGCTTAAGCCGGGAGCAGGTCAACGCCATTATTCACCTGGTCAGCGGCAGCGTACCAGGGCTAATGCCAGCGCAGGTCAGCATTGTTGACCAGGCGGGAAATCTGCTTTCAGAAGGGATCGCGGACAGCGCCAACCCAGCGGCCGGCAGCCGCAAAGAGAGTGAATTACTCAGCGGCATTCAGGATAAAACCCGTGCCAGCCTGGCCAACGTGCTGACCACGCTGGTGGGTAAAAATAATTTTCGCATTAGCGTTATGCCCGAACTGGATCTTAGCCTCGTCGAAGAGACCCGAGAGCGGTTTGGCGATTCGCCAAAGGTGAACCGGGAGCAAAGCTCAGAGGATAAAAGCAGCGATCGTCTCGCCATCGGCATTCCCGGCTCGCTCAGTAACCGGCCACCGGAAGCTACCCCGGCGCAAACGCCGGACGCCAGGGCGGAGAAGACGCCCGACGCCCTGTCGACACATACGGAGAGCCAGCGAGACTACAGCTATGACCGTACCGTTGCGCATATCCAGCATCCTGGCTTTGAGCTTAAGCGTTTAAACGTTGCCGTCGTACTTAATCAGGATGCCGCCGCCGTTAAAACGTGGAAAGCAGAGCAGACGGCACAGGTTACCGCCATGCTGAACAACGCCGCCGGTATTGATGAGCGCCGGGGCGACAAGCTGTCGCTCTCGCTGATGCATTTCGTGCCGGAAGAGAGAGCCGTGCTGCCGCCAGTGAAATGGTGGCAGAACAGCGACATTCTGGCGTGGTGCCGCCTCGGCGGTACTGGCGTGCTGCTGCTATTGATTCTGCTGCTCGTTGTGCGTCCGCTGGTGAAACACCTTATCGCCACGCGTAAAGCGCAGCCAGCACCGGTAGCGGCCACAGGCGGCAGTGAATCCGCGCTTTCAGCGACGCAGGACGACGAAGAGCGCAGAGGCGTAGAGCTACCCTCCTTCTCCGGCGACGATGCGCTGCCAGCCCAGAGCTCTGGTCTCGAAACCAAGCTGGAGTTCCTTAAAAAACTGGCGATTAGCGATACCGATCGCGTCGCCGAAGTGATCAGACAGTGGATTACCAGCAATGAGCGAATTGACAGTAAGTAAAAGCCCGGGCAGCGCCACCTATCTTGAGCAGGCCGCTATCCTGCTGCTGTGCCTTGGCGAAGAGGCGGCGGCAACGGTGATGCAAAAGCTGAGCCGCGAAGAGGTGGTGCGCCTGAGCGAATATATGGCGCGCCTCTCCGGCGTGAAAACCAGCCAGGCGAGAAAGGTGATCAACAACTTTTTCGACGAATTCCGTGAGCAGAGCGGGATCAATGGCGCATCGCGCGTGATGCTGCAGGGGATCCTCAATAAGGCACTCGGCGGTGAAATTGCCAGCAGCGTGATCAACGGCATCTACGGGGATGAGATCCGCTCGCGTATGGCACGCCTGCAGTGGGTAGATGCTCGTCAGCTGGCGGTGCTGATCGCCGAGGAGCATCTTCAATTGCAGGCCGTTTTTCTGGCCTTTTTAACCCCGGAGATCGCCGCCACGGTGCTGACCTATATGAGCGATGCCGTGCAGAACGAAATTCTCTATCGCATTGCCAGACTCAGCGACGTAAATCGTGACGTGGTTGATGAGCTGGATCGTCTGATTGAGCGCGGCCTGTCGGTGCTCTCCGAGCACGGGTCGAAAGTAAAAGGCATTAAGCAGGCGGCGGATATCGTCAACCGCTTTCAGGGCAACCAGCAGCAGATCCTCGATCGGCTGCGTGAGCTGGATGCGAGCGTGCTGGAGCAGCTTCAGGATGAGATGTACGACTTCTTTATTCTGAGCCGGCAGAGCGAAGAGGTGCGCCGTCGTCTGCTCGACGAGATACCCATGGAGGAGTGGGCCGTAGCCTTGAAAGGCACCGAGCCACCGCTGCGGCGCGCTATTTTTGCAGTGATGCCAAAACGTCAGGCACAGCAGCTGGAAACTATTACCGCGCGCCTGGGGCCCGTTCCCATCAGTCGAATTGAGCAAGTCCGTCGTGAAATCATGGCCGCCGCCCGGGAGCTAGAGGAGGCGGGAGAGATCCAGCTTCAGCTCTTCGCCGAGCAGACGGCGGAGTAAGGGAGAATAACCAATGCAGACACTACGTGGTCGTTACCGGGTCCACCGCTTTCCGCCGCGGCACGCCGCATTATCGGGCGCAAGCACGGGAAGCGCCGACTTTCAGCGCCAGCTTATGGACGGCTATCAGCAGGGGCTGGAGAAGGGGTTCGCAGAAGGCGTAAGCGAAGGGCAGGAGACCGGTTTTCGGGAGGGGCAGGCTAAAGGGCAGGCGGAGGGCTACCGACAAGGCTATGCCGAGGGCAGCCTCGTAGGGCAGCAGGCTGGTCTGGCGGAGTTTACCCAGGCCGCACAACCGCTGGAGGCGATTGCTGACAGGCTAAACGACTACCTTGCCCACATTCAGCGCAAGCAGCGTGAGGACCTATTGCAGCTGGTGGAGAAAGTGACCCGCCAGGTGATCCGTTGCGAGCTGGCATTACAGCCAACCCAGCTGCTTGCGCTGGTGGAAGAGGCGATCGCTGCCATGCCCAGCGTGCCGGAGCCGCTGAAGGTCTGCCTGAGCGTAGAGGAGTTTAACCGCATTCAGAGCGTGGCTCCGGAGAAGGTGACCGCATGGGGGCTGGTGGCCTCAGCGGATCTCTCTACGGGCGAGTGCCGTATTGTGACCGAGGCATCCGAGCTGGATATTGGCTGTGGGCATCGGCTGGAGCAGTGCATGACGGTTCTTAAAGAGACGCTGACCCCGGGTGAGAGCGATGAACAACCCGCACCCCTTTGATAACGCGCTGCGTTCCATTGAGTCGATCCCCCTGGTCCGGGTGGCGGGCAGGCTGGTACGCATGAACGGCGTTTTGCTGGAGAGCGTGGGGTGTCAGCTGGCGACGGGGCAGTTCTGCCGCATTGAAAGCGCGGAGTGTGGATTTATTGATGCCCAGGCGGTTGGCTTCGATCGCGAGGTAACCTATCTGATGCCGTTCAGGCAGCCTGGCGGGCTAATGGCTGGCGCACGCGTCTTTCCTCAAGAGAAGGCCCGACACCTGCTGGTCGGTGAGAGCTGGCTTGGCCGGGTAGTTAATGGACTGGGCGAGCCAATTGATGGCAAAGGCAGGCTGGGCGGCACACAGACGCTGCCTCCCGTTGCGCCGACGGTCAACCCGTTGACCCGCCGCCCCGTAGCCGAGCCGCTGGACGTTGGCGTAAAGGCGATCAACGGCGTGCTGACTATCGGCAAAGGCCAGCGGGTCGGCCTGATGGCAGGCAGCGGCGTCGGCAAGAGCGTGCTGCTCGGTATGATCACCCGCCAGACCAAAGCGCAAATTGTGGTCGTTGGGCTGATTGGTGAGCGAGGCCGCGAAGTAAAAGAGTTTATCGATCGGTCGTTGGGCCATGAAGGGTTGGCTAAGTCTGTCGTCGTTGTCGCACCAGCAGATGAGTCGCCTCTGATGCGTCTGAAGGCGACCGAACTATGCCATACGCTTGCCGCCTGGTTTCGCGACCAGGGTTTTGACGTACTGCTGCTGGTAGATTCGTTAACCCGTTACGCGATGGCCCAGCGTGAAATCGCCCTGTCGTTAGGTGAGCCACCGGCCACCAAAGGTTATCCACCTTCGGCGTTTGGCATGATCCCCCGGCTGGTAGAGAGCGCGGGCAACAGTGACAGCAGCGGATCGATGACCGCCATCTATACCGTGCTGGCGGAGGGGGACGATCAGCAGGATCCCATCGTTGACTGCGCGCGGGCGGTACTGGACGGCCATATCGTCCTGACCCGCAGGCTTGCCGAGGCCGGACACTACCCGGCTATTGATATAGGCCAGTCGATCAGCCGCTGCATGACGCAAATCACCCCCGGCTGGCATCAGCAGGCTGTTAGCCTGCTCAAGCGATACTATGCCGCCTATATGGAGATTAAACCTCTTATTCCGCTCGGCGGTTACGTCGAGGGCGCCGATCCGCAGGTCGATAAAGCCGTGAAATGTTTTCCGGCCATTGAACGTTTTCTGCGCCAGCAGGTAGAGGAGCCAGCCGACATGGCGCAGGTACAGGCGCAAATTGCCGCGCTATTCCCCTCTCTTCAGGTCATGAAGGATAAGTCATGAAGCAGGAAATTAAGACGCTTGTCCAGCTTCAGCGCCTGCGTGACAGCATTGTGAAGAGCACCACGGTAGCGCTGGCCCAGCAGCGGCAGGTCGCTACCCGGCACGAGAACAACATTAAAGCGCTGGGGCAGCTAATGCAGAAGACCCGTACCGAGGAGTTACCCCATTTTTGCACCCAGACGCTGAGCAATATGGCGGGCTATAAAGGCAGCCTGCTGCGCGTCGTGAAGTGGCAGGAGCAGGAGAAAGCGCTGGCAGACATTAAAGCCCAGCAGATACAAAAGAAGCTTATGCAGGCAGCCTGTCAGGAGAAGATTGTCGCGCTGACTCTTGATACCCAGCGGGAGAGCGTTGCCAGCGAGCAGGCCAGCCGTGAACAAAAAGGGGGGGATGACATCGCCACGCAAAGCTGGCTACGTATGCGTCGCCTGAAGGAATAAGGACATGACAACGGTAATTACCTTTGGCACGTTTGACCTTTTTCACATTGGTCATCTGAATATTCTCAACCGAGCCAGCGAGCTTGGCCAACATCTGGTTGTGGGCGTCTCCTCCGATAAGCTTAATGCCCATAAAAAGGGGCGTCTTCCGCTCTATCCTCAAACGGACCGTATGAAGATAATTCAAAGCCTTAAGTGTGTGGATACGGTTTTTCTGGAGGAGTCGCTGGCGTTAAAAACGGATTATATCCTGCGCTACAGCGCGGATATTCTGGTCATGGGCAGCGACTGGCAGGGCCGCTTCGATCACTTCTCATCGCTATGCCAGGTGATCTATTTCCCCCGGACTCCCTCGGTCTCGACGACGGCAATTGTTGAAACGATAAAAGGGACATAATATGCAAATATTTATTGATTCCAGTAAGGTTACATTTGCACGGCAAATGGTCTCTTTTCTTGGCTCAACAGATAGCCGTGATAATACTGCTGTTCTGCTGTTGCAGGAGAGCCAGGTTAATACGGCGTGGTTAAAAAGCCGGGGCGTTACCGTTATTCCCTGTCACTCGGGCCGGCTACCGGCTGCGCTCGATCAGTTGGCAAACATTATTAACACTCGTGCGGTTGAGTCGGTTGATATACATCTCAGCCTGGGCCAAAGCGGTAAGTTACTGATCCCCTTTCTGCAAAAAACAGGCGACAGGCTATCAGGCATGCATCTTCATCTCTATGAGGAGGGGGTGGCAGAGCTGACCGTCTGGCAGCTGTTTGATACGCTTTCGCCTGTGATGCTCGAAAAACTGCTTTTTACCTTTGGTCAGACGCTTAAATCCGCTTTGCACCCGCAAGCAAAGATCCCCCACGAAATACAAACCTTCTATGGCTGGCACCATGTATTAAAAACGGCCTACTATCGCCAACCGAATAACCGCGGTCGATTTCCCGAAAATATGCAGGTGGTGAATATCACCCCGTTAACCGAAGCCAAAAGAGAGGGGTATCTGACGCTTTTTAACTTGCAGGAGCGACTCTTTGCCCAGTTAAAAGCGATAGTGGAGAGCAGCAGCACGCTGCTTTTTCTTGCCTCTCCACCCCTCTTTTCCTGCACCGACGCTGTTCACCAAACGCGTTTCGCAGATGTTCTTGCCACTATTAACATGAGTGATACTGCCCGTATCGTGCTGCGGGAGAGTAAAGGCTCCAATAAAGCTGAGGCGATGCTGGCCGCCACCGGTAAGCCAGTCACCACGATCCCCGACTGCTTTTCCCTGCCGCTGTTATCCGCGCTGGGAGTACTGCCTGCCAGGGTAGCCGGTGACTTTTCAGACGAGCTGATCCAGACGCCGGGGAGTAACATCGCTTTTTCACTGATGGCGTTTAACGCAGACGAGATGAGAAAGAGCGTAGAGGTGATGAAGTACCACCAGCTGCTTAGCGATGAGCGCATCTACTACCTCGATGATCTTACGCTCTTTATGGCAGACAGACCCACGGCCCGCATTTTTTACTGCCCTGCCTCGATGGGGGATATGATCTATGCGCTCGGCTGTATGAATGCGGTACGTTCACAGTTTACCGAGCCGTTTACGCTAGTTGCGCATGGGTTATACACCGACCTGGCAAATGCCAGCCCGGTAGTCGATCGCTTCTGGAACATTAACAGCCTCAGCGAAGAGCACATTAATGAAATTGAGCGGGCGAAGCGAGAGGGGCGTTTTCATCATCTGGGAGCGTGGGAGCATATCGTTAGCGACGATCACATGACCGATGCCTTTATCAAAGAGGTCACCGGCAAGACGCTAAGCGACAACAGACATGCCGTCGTTGACCTTAATACACTAGATGGCGCTCGCGTTGAGGCATTTATTAAAAAATATGCGCTTTCAACGGCTAACGTTGTCCTGCTGCATGCTAACTACGGCGCGCCTAACCGGACCTGGAGCGAGCAGGCCTGGGAGCAGCTGGCAGACTATTTTCTTGCGGCGGGCTGGAAGGTGGTGCTTATCGGCAGTGACAACAATAAGTGCCGGTCTAAAAAAGCGATGCCGGTTGCACAGACCGGGGTGATTGACGCCGTAAACATCTTTTCCGTTTTAGAGACGGTGTATCTGATGCAACGCTGTCAACTGCTGGTTGCCTGTGACTCCGGGCCAGTAGGACTGGCGGGATTAACCGATATAGCCATCTGTGCTCTCTACTCCATGATCCCGGCCCGGTACCGTCTGCCATACCGCCACGGCAAAGCGGGCTGGAACGCCTGCGGTATTAATCTGTCATGCGAATTTGGACAGTGCGGCCATCTCATCATGGATGAAGGATTTTTTACCAAAACGCTGCGTAAACCGTGGTCGCCTCCGACCGGGGAAGAGTTCGCGGCCTGGTGCCCGGCGAGAAAAAGCTATAAATGTATGAAACGGTTTGGGGCCAGTCAGTGCTGGCAAAAAATTCAGGCGTTTTTACGTCATAACCCCAACGTGTAATGCCGGGCAGCACGCGCTGCCCGGAAAAGTTAAAACAGCTTGCTCTGCAGGCTATGCAGAAGCGTATTGGCTTGAGGGTCTACCGGCTTGTCCAGCGCGCGCATAATCAGCTCTGCCGCTCGTTTACCGGCAAAGCCATCCTGAAACGCATCGCAGTAGTAATGACGAACCGCGTTCATCTCCTCCTCTATGGGCTGCCAGTCGTAATCCGCCGCCAGACAGTGACGTAGCTGGGCCATATCGCGCACCACGGGAAGCGTGCTGCGTATCTGCTGCTCCGGGCTGGAAGGCGTGCTGAAGGTTCTGTTGTTCTCCAGTAGCGCCGCCATTCCCTCCCACTCAAGGAGGATCGTCCTTTTGCCAGCATGAATAGCATCGAAGATAAACCCGCTGTTATCAGTCAGGACATAATCAGCCTGATGCAGCAGCGGCAGCGACATATCGTGGCGGGTAACGCGCTTTTTAAAATAACGCTGGACGTCAGCCAGCATGGCGGCCTCTTCTGGACGATGCTGGGTACCGTGATGCAGCTTAATAATCAAGTTGTAGTCACGGCTCAGCCGCGACAGCGAGGCGGCCCAGGCGGGAATCGAGCTAAGATCGCCAAAGGTTGGCGCATAGAGCAGGGTCGGTTTTTTAGTATCCAGCTTGAGCGATGCCAGCGCTGAGAGATCCACCTGCTGGCGATGCCATTTATCAAAGCGAGGGTTACCTACCACCGTCGCATTGCCGTTGATATTGAGCGCCTGCTGGCTGTAGTGGCTGTAACAGAGAATGTGGTGGTAAAAGACATTCCACCAGGCATGGTTCCACGATGCTTTTGCCAGCCCGTACATGGCGCGGATCTGCACCCGGGCAAGGCCGTTAAGCGCCGGGGTATAGTAAGGACTAACTAAACAGCCGTAACGCTGCTTACGGTTTTTCGCCTCACTGAGGCGCGAGCCGCTCAGCCTGGGATCGTTAATATCGACCAGCAGCTGGCTCATCTCTTTCAGCAGCGCTTTCGGGACGGCGTCGCTAATCAGCAGATCGCAGCGGTAGCCCGCCTCCAGCAGCCAGTGCAGTATCGGCTGGTAGAGCTGGTAATGAAAGGCCGTCTCCAGATAAAACCCTATCGTGTTGGCAAACAGGTTCGCCACCGGCTGCTGCGCTTGCCGCTGCTGCTCTTGCCTGTGGCTAAGGGTCATCTTGCTGAAGTAGAAACGGATGTGGTCAGCATCCTGACGCTCGATATCGCTGAAGCCTGCCCGCTGGTAGCTGATATTGGGGTAGAAGGCGAGCCATTTGCCCTGCATCTGCATTGTGCGCCAGCGCGACTCCAGCAGGCTGGCCGGATCGCTCTGCATCTGCTGGATCAGCGCCGGGTAGCTGGGAGCGTTGACCAGGTAAGCGCACACTTTTTCACAGTCGACGGCGTGGATCAGCCCCGGCAGGCTCTTCAGCGGCTGGCCGTTGTTGACCCGCGCGCCGAGCAGCACCACCTCCCAGGGGAGATGATCTAGCGAGGCAAGCAGTCGGTTGAAGGCGGTAACGTGCTTCGCCTGGGTGAGCAGCAGGGCATCATCCTCCAGCACCAGACAGTTGCGCCAGCCTTGCTGCCGCGCCAGGGTCAGGGCCTGAAGGTGGGAGAGCGTGCGGCCCAGCGCGCCGTTCTCATGCTCGCAGCCGCTCATTCGCATAACGTTCTCTTCCGGCACGCCGAGCTGGTGTAGCGTCTCCTGCATCTGTTGCCATCTGTCGGGACGCCTGTCCAGATTGATAACCAGCACTTTTGCCACATGCTGCCACTGAATAGGCTGCTGGCCGGTGCTGTTATGCAGGCGCTGATACCAGGCGAGCAGCGTGGGATCGCGAACGATATCGGCCAGCGCCGTGGGGGTCGGTTCACAGCTGCCGAGCACGAAATCTTTATCAAAAGTGTTATCGCTGTGGGAGACGCACAGGATAGTGCGCTCGCCGGGCAGCTGCAGTGGCTTCACGGTAAAGTTATTAGTAAATGCCTGCTCCTCGCCGAGCTGGCACTCATCGTCGTAGCGATGTTTTTTCAGGTAGTTACGGTGATAGCAGAAGGTACCGTTAAGAATATGCTGCTTGCCGAAACGGCGGGTTTTAAACACCCGATCGATATGGCTATACCAGACGGGGATCCGATCGGAGCCGGAGATCAGCGCCCCGTGCCGCTGCATCATCTCAATAGTGTATGAGAGCTTATCGGCAGGGTAGAAGTCGTCGTCATCCATACAGACGATGTACTCGCCCCTGGCCAGCGCATTAAGCATATTGCGCTTTCTACCCAGCTTTAGCCGCTCAGGGTGGTGAATGTAGCGAATATTATAGCGCTCCGGCTGGTTATCGGTCAGGGCATTAATTATTGACAGGCTGCTGGTGGGGGAGTCATCCAGAACGATCAGCTCTCGCCGCTCTGCCGGATAGTCCTGGTAGCGAAACATATAGATCAGATAAGGCAAAAAGGCGGCGCGCTGCCAGGTTGGCGTCACCACGCTAACAAAGGGTTTTTCTGAGTTGTAACGCTTAAGCATAGCTCATGATGATCTCTTGTTTGGTCGCCAGCGGAAAGGCGGCGGAAGATTGTTTTCCGCTATGGAAAGGGCCAGTTAGGGGTGATAGATAAAATGAGTTTCGTGACCCAAAAACGTCTGTATAAACTCATGCTGCCGGGTCAGTAGCTCACCGTTTTTCTCGTTGTAGCGCTTGCATGCCGCTATGTTTTCCTCCAGCTGCCGCCACGCCTGGCGGGCCGCCGTTTTTTGTACGGCGGGCAGCCAGCTAAAGACCTGAGCGATGCCGACGCTATCCCCCGTGACGCCTAAAGAGAGCAGTGTCTCCCGGCGGACACGGGCGTTCAGGCTCAGAGCCAGATAGAGTTGATCGATTTGCGCGTTAGCGGTGAGCAGCGCGTCGCTGGCACGGCGTATCATGCATAAACGCTGCGTCTTCAGCAGGTTATGCAGCTGACGACAGCTATCGTTATCGGTACGGATCCCGCGCAGCAGCAGCTTAACCTGTTCAAGTTTGACGCTCACTACGCGCCCCTTGTTTTGAAAAATTCCAGCATTGAGGAGGCTAGTGCGTCAGCGTCAATTGAAAACTGCGGCGACGCCAGCAGCGTCTGCATCTGGTTGACCTTTTCAACGTCGATGGCAGGGGCAGGGTCATCCGTCAGGCTACGCTGGGCTGCCTGTACACCCTGCTGGGTAATGTCGTCGGCACAGGGAGAGGGAGTCGTTGCCGCCTCCGCTTTTGCCACCTCCGGCTGCGTCGGCAAGAGCGACGACACATCGCGGGTGGTGAGCTGTCCAGGTGTCATTCCAGGAGTCGTGATAGCCATAGGTTTCTCATCAGAGGACGTTTTTTAACGATTACGTATGAAAAGCGGCAGCGGAAAGTAAAAACTTAAGCAGCGGTGAAAAAATTATTGCGCCCCGACGCTCACCTGCCCGGGGCCGACGACGATGGCATCAATCACCCGTTCGCTGCTGCTGTTCTGCACCTTGATAGTGTCGTGCTGGCGGCCATCTTTCAGCGCCACGCCTGCGGTTTGCGCACGGATCTCACCCGTCTGGGACATGATTGTTACCGCCTGGCCACGCTTTACCCGCAGCGGCTGCTCAAGCTGCGTGCGCAGTATCGGTTTCCACGGACGCAGGGTACGTTTCGCTGTTAATCCCGTTGTGGCCTCGCGGCTCAGCAACGGCTCACCGCGCAGGTTGCTGATGTTATACCTCTTCATTACCAGCGCATCGGGGGTAATTACCTCCCCGCGCGCAATCTCACTGGCTGCCATTACCACCGGCAGGTAGACGTCGGCCTTGACGGTGACGGCACTCTGCCACGGCTTTCCGCTGCCGCATGCCACTCGGTAATTTTGCCGGGCAAGGTTTTTCAGCTGGAGCGGTGCGCCGCTGATGCGCAGCGGCTGGCTGCAGGCGGGGAGAGCGGCAACGTTACCGGGCATAAACACGTTAAGGGTGTAGCGGTAGTCGTGCCACCCCGAACGCTGCGCTAAAGCCGCGATGGCTTTGCCGGCCTCCTCGATAACCTGGGCGTTAATCTGCTGGCGAGCGGCGGGCAAAGCCGGGTGAGCGGTAACAAGCAAGGGGGCGGCAAGCAGGAGGCTAGCCAGGAAACGGAAGCTAGCTTTCCGCCTGGCGAAGAGAGAAAACATAACATTATACCTTTCAATAACTTAAAAATTGGCACGATTATTGCCTATCAGGCACGCACATCAGTTATTTGAAAGGAGTGCTACGCACAATGGGGATCAGTTTTCAGAAAGCACTGGGTGTACACCCACAGGCGGTGAAGCTACGTCTTGCGAGGACCGAGCTGCTTACCGCCAATCTGGCAAACGTCGATACGCCAAATTTCAAAGCTAAAGATATTGATTTCGCCCGCGAGATGCAACGGGCAACTCAAGGAAGCGGGCTACATAACACACAGGTGCTCTATCGCCTGCCGATGCAGCCAACTCAGGATGGCAATACGGTAGAGCTACATAGCGAACAGACGCGATTTTCACAAAACAGCCTCGACTATCAGAGCAGCCTGACCTTTTTAAATATGTCCATCAACGGCCTGAGAACGGCCATCGAAGGAAAATAACCATGTCATTTTCTGATATCTATCAGATCTCCGGTTCGGCGATGACCGCCCAGACGGTGCGGCTCAACATCGTCGCCAGCAATCTGGCCAACGCGGACTCACCCGCCCCGAGCGAGGCGGCAGCCTACAAGGCACGCAGCCCGGTTTTTGCCTCGGTCTACCACAACAGCCTGGTGCAGGCGGGGCATCACGACCTCACCGGGGCCAGCGTGCGCGTGCAGGACGTGGTGGACAGCGGTGGTGCCGTGCGCCGCTATGAGCCGCATCATCCGCTGGCCGACCGGGATGGCTACGTCTGGTATCCGGACGTCAACGTGGTCGAGCAGATGGCCGACATGATGGCAGCCTCGCAAAACTTTGCGACCGACGTTGAGGTGCTGAACAACGTGAAGAGCATGCAGCAGAGCCTGCTGAAGCTGGGAGAGAGCGCATGAGCTCCACCGTATCGCTGAATGCGTCTTATAGCGGATCGGCGACAGACAGCACAGTATCCACAACGACCAGCACGTCGACCTCCATGGCCGACACGTTTCTGACCCTGCTGGTGGCGGAGATCCAGAATCAGGATCCCACTGACCCGACCGATCCCACCGAGTACGTTACCCAGCTCTCCTCTATGGCGCAGGTGGCGATGGCAGAGGAGGTGGCGACGGAGATGAACACCAACGCCATCCTGATGAGCAACCTCCAGGTAATGGCCCTGGGCAAGATGGTGGGCGATCCGATCATGGTGCAGACCACCACCCTTGAGGTTGACGATGGCGCTATTCAGGGCCGCATCGACCTGGATGATGCCTGTACGCGTGTCGATATCCACATCACCGACGAAGCCGGCAATGATTACGACATTCCGCTGACGGGGAGTTCGTTTGGACCGGGGGCGGTGAGCTTTAGCATCGATCCTGCGGACTACGGTATTCCTCCTGGGGACTACTCCGTGTCGGTGGTCACTGACACTGGTGAAGAGGAGGTGCCGGTCGAGGTAGCAGGCGTCGTAACCGACGTGCGTATTCCGCTGGATGGCGGCACGCCGCTGCTCAACGTCAGCGGCGTAGGAGAGGTCCCCTTCACCATGATCAGCCAGTTTGGCGTGCCGGATGATGCGCCTGCTCAGGATATAGTTTGACTATTTTAAAGGAACAGTAAGTTATGAGTTACAGCATTGCAGCCAGCGGCCTGAACGCGGTCAATGAACAGTTGGATGGCATCAGTAATAACATCGCCAACGCCGGAACGGTGGGCTACAAGTCCATGACTACCGAGTTCTCCGCCATGTATGCAGGCACCCAGGCGATGGGGGTTAGCGTGGACGGAACGGCCCAGAGCATCTCACGTGGCGGCTCCATGGTCTCAACCGGGAACGCGCTGGATATGGCGATTAACGACGATGGTTTCTTCGTGCTTCGCGACAGCGCGGGCAACGTCTCCTATACGCGGGCCGGGTCATTCAACACGGATAAGGACGGCTACATCGTCAATGCCTCCGGTGACTATCTGCAGGGTTATCCGGTGGATGAAAACGGTGCGCTGCAAACCGGCACGGTGACGGATCTGCAGATTAAGACCGGATCGCTGCCGGCCCAGGCGACAAGCTCCCTGACCTTTAGCGCTAACTTCAATGCCGCTGATGCGACCATCGATACAACCGCAGTTCCGTTCGATCCCACCAACGCTGCCTCGTATAACAGCACCTACACCACCACGGTGTATGACTCGCTGGGTAATGAACATGCGGTCAGCCAGTACTTTACCAAAACGGCGGATAACAGCTGGGAGGTGCACTACACCTTCGACGGCACCGCGCAGTCCACCACTACGGCGCTAACCTTCGACGACCAGGGGAAGCTGGTGAGTCCCACCTCCGCCGTGCCGATGACCTTTAGCGCGCCGGGTGCGGCCCCCATAGCGATGACCTTCGACTACGCCGCCTGTACCCAGTATGGCTCTGACTTTACCGTCACCACTAACGTTGCCGACGGCTACGCCTCCGCCCAGCAAAACGGCGTTCAGGTGGACGGCGACGGCAAAGTGTATGCGACCTACAGCAACGGTGAGCGGATGCTGCAGGGGCAGGTGGTGCTGGCTACTTTCCCGGACGAGAATGGTCTGCAGGCCGTCAGCGGCACCGCGTGGGTGGAGACCGGCGAATCCGGTACGCCGCTGATGGGTGCGCCCGGCAGCGGTACCTTCGGCGCGCTCTCCACGGGGATGCTGGAGAGTTCCAACGTCGACATTACCAGCGAGCTGGTGGATCTGATGACCGCGCAGCGTAACTACCAGGCCAATACCAAGGTGATCTCGGCCAGTAGCGAACTGGATCAGGCGCTGTTCCAGGCGATGTAACGGAGAAGGGCACAACAGTGGATCGTTTACTTTTTACTGCTCTCAGCGGGGCCAGCCACACCCTGATGGCGCAGCAGATCGCAGCCAATAACCTGGCAAACGTCAACACCAGCGGTTTTCGTGGCGACATGGCGTTGTCGCAGGGGGAGCCGGTTCAGGGAGAGGGGTTTGCTACCCGCTTTATGGCCCAGCAGCGCGCCAGCGGCGTTGATGCCAGCACGGCCGCCGCAGAGAAGACCGGCCGGCCGCTGGACGTGGCGATCCAGGGGGAGGGCTATATCGCCGTACAGGCTAGCGACGGCCGCGAAGTCTACACCCGCAACGGCAATATGGTGCAGAACGACGCGGGTCAGCTGACCATTAACGGCTATCCGGTGCTGGGAGATAACGGTCCTATCGTGCTGCCGCCCAACGCCATTGCCTCTTTTGGTCGCGACGGCACGCTGTCGATTACGCCGGACGATGGCGACGTTACCGCCACCATGGATATCGATCGCCTGAAGCTGGTGACCATTCCAGCGGAGAATCTGGCTAAAAATGCCCAGGGGATGATCGTCACGGCAGACGGCAGCAACGCGCAGCCGGACGAGAACGTTAACGTCAGCGGCGGCTATCTGGAGGGCAGCAACGTGACGGCGGTCTCTGAGATGCTGGCCTCTATTTCGCTCAATCGTCAGTTTGAAGCCCAAATCAAAATGATGAAGGCGGCCCAGGATCTCAGCGAGGCGGGTAATCGCCTGCTCCGTGGCGCCTGATCGTCGTTATTAAGGATAATCTTTCATGAACGCAGCACTATGGATCAGTAAGACTGGCCTCTCGGCAGAAGATGCCGAGATGAGCGCTATCGCCAACAACATTGCCAACGTCAATACCAACGGTTTCAAGCGTGACCGGGTGATGTTTCAGGATCTCTTCTATCAGAACCAGCGCGCCCCTGGCGCAATGCTGGATCAGAACAACATTGCGCCCACCGGTATTCAGTACGGCAGCGGCGTGCGCATCGTGGGAACGCAGAAAACCTTTACCGAAGGCAATATCGAGACCACCGACAACCCGCTCAACGTTGCCATCATGGGGCAGGGCTTTTTTCAGGTACAGAAGACCAACGGCGATATCGCCTATAGCCGCGACGGCAATCTGCAGGTTAACGCCGACGGCGTGTTGACCAACGCCCAGGGGCTGCCGCTGCAGCCGGAGATTGACGTGCCCGCCAACGCCACCAATATCACCGTCGGTGAAGACGGTACGGTGATGGCCACCATGCCGGGCGACAGCGATCCCACCGAGCTTGGGCAGATCACCCTGGTTAACTTTACTAACCCGGCGGGCCTGCTGGCGGAGGGGGATAACCTCTATCTCGAAACGGCGGCCAGCGGCCAGCCCACGGAAGGGACGCCGGGTGAGGATGCGTTAGGCACGCTGAAAGGCGGCGCGCTTGAAGGCTCCAACGTCGACATCGTCAACGAGATGGTGGCGATGATCACCGTCCAGCGCGCCTATGAGATGAACGCCAAAATGGTCTCTGCCGCCGACGAGATGCTGCAGTACATCAATCAGAATTTGTAATGAGAACACGTGTGAAACGATATCTGTGGTTAATGGCGC
The DNA here is from genome assembly GCF_031979925.1 of Pseudescherichia sp. GTDB lineage: Bacteria > Pseudomonadota > Gammaproteobacteria > Enterobacterales > Enterobacteriaceae > Pseudescherichia. Next base: position 281,816 of record NZ_DALZFB010000003.1, read on the forward strand.
TGGTGCCCTGGCTGGCAGGGTGTGAATCCCCGGCGCTGCTGGTTAAAAAGGACGATCAGGCCTATGCGCCGCCAAAAATGGAGGCACAGCCGACACCGGAGGGGCGGGCCGGGGGCGTCTTTGAGACAGGCTACAGCTGGTCATTAACCGCCGATCGGCGCGCTTACCGGGTGGGCGATATTCTGACGGTGATTCTGGAAGAGTCGACCCAGTCCAGCAAGCAGGCTAAAACCAACTTTGGCAAGGAGAGCAGTCTCGACGTTGGCGTGCCTACGGTGTTTGGCAAAACCAAAGACAAGCTGGCCAGCTCTGCCGAAGCCTCGCGGGACTTCGACGGCAACGCCAGCTCCCAGCAGCAGAACAGCCTGCATGGGTCAATCACCGTCTCCGTTCATCAGGTGCTGCCCAACGGCGTAATGGAGATCCGCGGCGAGAAGTGGCTGACCCTGAATCAGGGCGATGAGTACCTGCGTCTGAGCGGGCTGGTACGTGCCGACGATATCGGCAACGACAACACGGTCTCCTCCCAGCGTATCGGTAACGCCCGTATCTCCTATGCCGGGCGCGGCGCGCTCAGCGATGCCAACGCGGCAGGCTGGCTGACCCGGCTCTTTAACCATCCGCTGTTCCCGCTTTAACTCTGGAGTTGTTATGCGCTTTTTTTCAGGATGCGCCCGTATCGTCACGCTCTTGCTGCTGCTCTGCTCGCCGCCAGGGCAAGCACAGCCGCTGTCATCGCTGGTCGATATTCAGGGTGTCCGCGGTAACCAGCTGATCGGGTATAGCCTGGTGGTTGGTCTCGACGGCACCGGCGATAAAAATCAGGTCAAATTTACTAACCAGACCATCACCAATATGCTGCGTCAGTTTGGCGTACAGCTGCCGAGTAAAATCGATCCCAAGGTGAAAAACGTCGCCGCCGTGGCGGTCAGCGCCACCTTGCCGCCGATGTACGCTCGTGGACAGACTATTGACGTCACGGTCTCCTCTATTGGCGATGCGAAGAGCCTGCGCGGCGGCACGCTGCTGCTGACCCAGCTACACGGCGCGGACGGGGAGATCTACGCCCTGGCACAGGGCAGCGTAGTGGTTGGCGGCATGAGCGCCAGCGGGGCCAGCGGCTCCAGCGTGACGGTCAATACGCCTACCGCCGGGCTGATCCCCAACGGTGCCTCGGTTGAACGCGCGATCCCCAGCGATTTTGACATGGGCAAGACGGTCATGCTCAACCTGAAGCGCCCCGGCTTCAAGGATGCCAATAGCATCGCCAACGCCATCAACAGCGCCTTCGGCGGCGGGTTAGCGACGGCAAAAAGTGCCACCAGCATAGAGGTGACGGCCCCTACCAGTCCCGGCGCGCGGGTGGCCTTTATGTCGCAGCTGCAGGATGTGCAGATTACGCCAGAGCGCGTGCGCGCCCGAGTCGTCTTCAACGCCCGTACCGGCACGGTGGTGATGGGCGAGGGCGTAAAGGTGCACGCTGCGGCGGTATCCCACGGCAGCCTGACGGTCTCGATTACCGAGAGCAGCAGCGTCAGCCAGCCGAATGCGCTGGCCGGTGGCCGCACGGCGGTGACGCCGCAAAGCAACATCAATGTGAAAACGCCTCACGCGCAGATGGTCACGCTGCCGGAGTCGAGCAGCCTGAAGACGCTGGTTAATGTGCTAAACAATCTTGGCGCGTCGCCGGACGACGTGATGTCGATCCTGCAGGCGCTACACGAGGCCGGGGCGCTGGATGCTGACCTGGAGGTGATCTAATGGATGCCCTTAATGCCTTAACCCATCTTCAGCCGAGCGCCGATGAGGTCACGGATGCGCCTGGCGTGCGTGAGAATCACCTCCGTCAAGCTGCCCAGCAGTTTGAGGCCATCTTTATGCGCCAGATGCTCAAGGAGATGCGTAAGGTGAATGCGCTATTTGACTCTAAAGATAACCCCCTTAACAGCGATGCCGGGCGCATGATACAGGGTTTATATGACGATGCACTCTGTGACAGCCTGGTGAAACAGCAGAGCATGGGCATTGCGGAGCTGATCGTTAAACAGCTTTCGGCGCACCATGATTAGCGGCAACGGTTTAAGAAAGCGGCCTGCCGTGCCGCTTTATGGATCTATGCAACCCGGCAAAGAGAATTGAAATATGGATATGATCAACATTGGCTACAGCGGCGCATCGGCAGCGCAGGTGCAGCTTAACGTTACCGCGCAGAATACGGCCAATGCCATGACGCCTGGCTATACGCGGCAGGTCGCACAGACCAGCACGATGGGGGCAAGCCCAGGGGCGCCGAACAGTGCGGGCAACGGCGTGCAGGTTGACAGCATCTGCCGCGTATCGAATCAGTACCTGGTTAATCAGGTGTGGTTTGCCGCCAGCGACTATGGCTACTACACCACCCAGCAGCAGTATTTGACGCAGCTGGAGACCGTACTGAGTGATGACAGCAGCAGCCTCAGCGCCGGTTTTGATAACTTTTTTGCGGCGCTGAACGCGGCCTCTACCACGCCGGACGATCCTGCCCTGCGCGAGCAGGTATTGAGCGAAGCGAACGCTCTGGCGCTGCGCTTTAATAACACCAGCAGCTATATAGCTTCCCAGAGCAGCGAGATGGCCAGCCAGGAGCAGGCGGCCATTTCGCAGATCAATACCCTGACCGCCGGCATTGCGGGCTATAACCAGCAGATCGCCGAAGCCGAAGCGAACGGTGACAACGCCTCGGCGCTGTACGACGCCCGTGACCAGATGGTAGAGCAGCTCAGCGGCATGCTGGATATCCAGGTCAATATCGACGACAGGGGTAACTACAATATTACGCTACAAAATGGCCAGCCGCTGGTGAGCGGACAGGAGAGCTCCACCATCCAGCTGGAGAGCGGTGACGACGGAAGTCAGAGCCTGACGCTGACCTTTGCTGGAACAACCTACGGCATGACGATGGAGACCGGCGGATCGCTGGGAGCACTCTTTGACTATCAGCACAACGTGCTGGATCCGCTCACTGAAACCATTAACAGCATTGCGCAGCAGTTTACCGTCGCGGTTAACGACCAGCTGGCGGCGGGATACGATCTTAACGGCAATCCGGGCGCACCGCTCTTTATCTACGACGCGGATAGCCCGGACGGCCCGCTGATGGTTAACCCTGATATTACCGCTGATGAGCTGGCTTTCTCCAGCGATCCAGATGCCTCTGGTAACGGCGATAATTTACAGGCGTTGATTAACATTGCCAGCCAGCCGCTGACGATCGCTAACCTCGGTACGGTTACCGTTGGCAGCGCCTGTACCAGCATCATCAGCAACATTGGCATCTACAGTCGTCAGAACCAGACGGAGGCCGAGGCAGCAAGCAATGTCTACAGCGAAGCGCAGAACCAGCGGAGCAGCGTGAGCGGCGTCAGCATGGACGAGGAGGCGGTTAATCTCATCACCTATACCCAGGTCTACCAGGCCAATCTAAAAGTCATCTCAACCGGCGCGGAGATTTTCGACTCCGTGCTGGCGATGTTTTAATCCAGCGGGAAATCATCTTCTATGCGCGTAAGCACCCAACAATCTTATACCTCGATGACTAACGGCTTTACCGAGCTTTCCGGCAAGCTGGAGCACGTGATGACCCAGATGGCTACCGGTCAGCGGGTGATCCTGCCCTCGGACGATCCTATCGCCGCCACCCGTATCAATCAGCTTAACAGCCAGCAGTCTGCTATCGAGCAGTATCAGAGCAATATCAATGCGGTTTCAGCAACCCTGAGCCAGCAGGAGAGCATTCTTGACGGCATCAATAACAGCATGCTGGCCATTCGTGACGATCTGCTTCAGGCGGCGAACGGCACTAGCACCCCGGAGACGCTGGCAAGCCTCGGTCAGGAGATAACCTCTCTGACGCAGTCGATGATGGCCTCTTTAAACTATCAGGATGGGCAGGGCCACTATATCTTTGGCGGCACCAAAAACGATATGCCCCCCGTTAGCTACGACGATACCGACGGCGACGGCGAGCCGGACGAGTACGTTTATCAAGGTAATGGCGAACACCGTACGGCGACCGTCGCCAGCGGCGTTGAGATGGAGACTAACGTGACGGTAAGCGACATGTTTGGCGCAGATTTGAACGTATTTAACACTCTGGGCGATCTGGCGGCAGAGCTACAGGATCCTAATGTCGATCCGGCAGACCCGCAGGTGCAGAGCGATATCACCCACGCCATTGACACGCTCGACGCAGCGTCGGAATCGCTTAACAGCGCCATTGCCAGCCTTGGCGAACGCCAGAATACCCTGACGATGTTAAGCGATGCGCAGACCAGCGTGGCCGACACCAACAGCGTGCTGATCGGCCAGCTTGGCGATCTGGACTATGGTCCGGCAACGGTGACCTTTACCGGCCTGCAGCTGGCGATGGAGGCGACGATGAAAACTTACGCTAAAGTCAGCGATCTCTCGCTGTTTAACGCCATTTAATACTCTTCAGTGGAATGACCATGCAGGTTGGTTTACAGACAACGACACGCGCTTCAGGCAGCGAGCTCTCTCCGGCACAGATAAGGGATCGGGCGCAGATCCAGCCGAGTCTAAAGCGTACAGAGCGGGAAGAGTACCCCGCCTCGCCGCTGATCGCCCTCCGTCCACAGCGCTATAGCGTTCAGCTCAACGATCAGCTAACCGTTCTCCAGCAGGCCGACAGCTATCTCTTCCGGCTGGAGAACGCGCTGCTGAACCAGCGCCATGCATCATCCGGCGGCGGGCAGCGTGGGGCGGACAGCGCAGCGCTGGCGGATCTGCTGACTAATCGGGTTCAGCTTTCGGCCGGTCGGGTGGATCGGCTGCTGCTGCCGGTGCTGCAGGGGGAGGCGCAGGTGACGTTTCATGCACCGGAGCTGGCAGAGCTACTCAGCGGTGATAGAGAGCCGGTATCGCTGATGTTCAGCGTTGAGGCGGGGCGGGGTCGGCGTCTGGCTGCCGTGTCGTTGGCTAACCCGGACGATGCGCTTAATCCGCTTATGCAGATAAAGAATGCCCTGCAGCGAACTGGCGTTATGTCGCGCTATAGCGAGGGGAAGTGGACATTTGCTGTCGATGAAGCTGGCTGGCCGCAGATGCAGCGCTCTTTTTCAGTCGCTGATGCGAAAGGGGAGCATGCCCGACGGCTTAGTCTTCAGGCCATCTCTGCACCTGCCGAAGCATTAAGCGCCGCGCTGGCAACGGGGCAGCGTGACGGGCTTCAGGGCATGGTGCAGAGCGTGCTTAACCAGGTGGGGGAGCAGCGTCAGCTGCTGGCATCGGCCCAGGAGAAAGCGCGCCAGCGTATGGATGTCATGGCGCGTTTTCCTGAAGCGCAAAGTGCGGAGAGTGCCTCGGCGGCGCTGGGGCAGACCCTGGGCTGGGCCTGCCACCATTACGATACTCTGGCTCAGGCCGTGAATGGCCAGGCCAATCTTCCGGCGCTGACGGTGCAAAACCTGCTCGGCTAGCGCTGGCAGCCCGCTGTGCCCAGCGTCATCATGGTGGGATCTACCACCAGCACGGTGAGGCTATCTTTATCCAGCAGAAGAGATTGCGCATTCGCCAGGGGCTTCATCGCCACACGCAGCCGGTTATCCTGGGTAAAGTTCAGAAAGGATAAAAGAGCCGGATCGGAATGCTGGGTATCTCTCTTTTTTAGCCACATATACTCCTCTGGTTCAACGGAGGCTCGGGTGTGGAAGCAGGTGGCGACTTCCGTTGATAAGGAGAACTTATCGTCATTACGATGCATCGTAACCTGTGCACCGTCAGATGTCGGGATCATGCCGAAAGTGTAGCTGCGCTGGTTTGTCGTCGCTAAATCATAAAATATGACCTCCGTTCGCACAATGGCGGCAGTTGCCGACAGTGGGCAGTAAATCATTGACAGTGTGAATATTAAACGCAAAAAAGCGCTATTGACATACGGGTATTTCATTAATAATTTTCTCAGCTGCTTGATAAACAACAGTGTTCAAGTTTTGTATGCCACTCTGCCAATTTTGGATGCCCATCATTAATTGATATTGGTGATGGCAATTATCCTGAACGATAAAACTCATCGATAGCTTAGGAATCGATTCACTGTAATAAAAAACCGCATTCATCCGCTGTGTCTGCAGCATCTGGTTAATAGATCGCAGCGCATCAGGCATGTGCTTTTCCAACTGAGCCGCATGGCCCGGGTCATAGCCTGAGTGCAGGTGGTAAATTCTGATGTGTGGATAGTTCTTACTGGTCTCATCTTTCAAAGTCAATCCGCTGTGAACGACAGGGGAAGTTATTTTTTGATGGTTACCTATAAAAGATGCATAATGTTTAATTAATAAATATATTATGGGAATAATGATAATAGATATAATAAAAACTTTATTAAACTTGCTGCCAGGCCACCGACTTCTCTCGGGCGGTGCGTGAGATAGCTCCGACGACGGTGCTTCGTTATCCTTTTTCTCCATCTCTTCTGCTATAGAGAGGGTATCAAGGTAAGTAATAAAATCTTTATTAAAAACATAACCTTTCTTCGGGACCGTTTTTATGATCTCCTGAAGGCGACCGTCGTCGCCCAGCGCTGCGCGTAAGGCATAGATAGCCGTCGGCAGGCTATTATTGCCTACTACCCGGTTTTTCCATACTGCATTGATCAAATAGTTACGTGACAAAACCTCGCCAGCATGAGTCACCAGCGTTTCAAGCAAAATGTAATGAAATTCGCCCAGGCGCTGAATCTCGCCCGTTTCGGTGTGAACCAACGCGTTTAGCGATGGATCGAGTCGCCATTTATTTAAGAGAATATACATAGTCTATTTTTTTGAGTAGAGATAAAAAGATTAGAATTAATAAGTATTTGCTGTGATTGATGCTTTTTTATCAATTCTTTAACATGCCGTAACATTTTATACTGTGTTTAAATAATGCTAATAATACCAGCATCTTATTAATAATTATTTTTTTAAAGTCTAAAACGTGATCTATATGAATTGTCTAAAAAAGGACAATGTAGCCAAACTTGAATAACAGAGCAATCTGAGAGTTTTCTTAAATTGTAAGTTATCGTGTCTTTAATACGAGGGTGGGATAATAAAGAGAGACGCGGTATCGCGCCTCCTCATTGAGAAGAGGCGCACAATATCATGCTGCTTTTGATTAGAAGTGCGTATTCACGCTCATGAACCAGGTACGGCCCGGCTCGTTATAGGTCGCTGCACCTGCGCCGTACATATAGGACTTCGTCGTGTCGTTACCGGTGGTCTGGGCGTTACCCGCGCGCCACTGGCGTTTGTCAAAGACGTTATCCACGCCTGCCGTCAGGCTGACGTTTTTGGTCGCATCCCAGGTGCCGCTCAGGCCAACGATGCTGTATGGGCTCACCTCATCGGTTTCGCTGCCCGTTGCACGGTTGCCTTTGTAGTTATAGATCTTCGGCTGCTGCTTGCCGTACCAGGTGAAGGTGGACTGCACTGAGATGTCCTGGCGGATCTGCCAGCTCAGCGTCGAGTTCAGCGTATACTCCGGAATGATAGAGAGACGATCGCCGGTGGTTTTGTTCTTACTTTGCAGCATGTAGGTCAGGTTGTTGGTCCAGTTCACCGTATCGGTCACCGGCACGTTGAGCGTGCCTTCCAGCCCCTCTACGACCGCTTTTGGCACGTTCTCCCACTGATAAATATCCGTGGATGCCTTAGAGGCTTTACCAATCGGCGCGTAGCCCGCTTCGATCTTGTCGCGATAGTCGTTGCGGAACCAGGTCACCCCCGCCAGCCAGCCGTCGCGCTTGAACTCCAGCCCCACCTCTTTGTTAATGCTGGTCTCTGCTTTCAGATCGTCATTCCCCATCAGATAGCAGGCACCGGCACTGGCGTAGCAGCCCTGGCCGCGGCTGTAGAGGATGTAGTTCGGGTTGGTCTGATAGAGGCTTGGCGCTTTATAGGCGCGGGCAATGCCCATTTTCAGGGTAATGTCGTCCGTCAGCCCCTGGGAGAGGTTCAGAGACGGGCTCCAGTTATCGCCAACGATGGTGTGATGATCGAAGCGCAGGCCTGGCGTCAGCATGGTGCTGTCGGTCAGCTCCATGTTGTTTTCCGCAAACAGGGAGAAGATCTCTGCCTGAGAGTAGGGGCTGCGGTTGGCGGGATCGACTCCGGCAATGGTGCCGCCTTCGGTCAGAGACTGGGTGTTAGAGGCCAGATCCTTCATGCGCTGCTGATTCCACTCGGTGCCCAGCGTCAGCGTCTGGTTTACCAGCAGATCCAGCGGCAGGCTAACCTCGCTATGCAGCAGAACGTCAGCAAGATCGATATTCGAGAAGTTCTCGTCGGAGAAGATCCCTTCCGTGCCGCCTGCCAGGCCTTCGTTATTACGCGTGTTGCGGGTGTGCTCGTACTGCGCATAGGTGGTAGTGGTAATGCCGTTATCCCAGCCGCCGTTCCATGTCAGAGAGTAGTTTTGGCGATAGAGACGGTTGGTCTCTTTGCCATAATTCTCTTTTACCAGCGCGTTGGTGTTGGTGTTTTGGGTATCGCCCGCGTAGAGGTTCCCCTGACGGCTATAGCCCGCCTCCAGCTCCAGCGAGTTCATGGGAGCAAAATCCCAGCGCAGCTGACCGTTCACATCTTTATTAGTCACCCCTTCACGCCCGGCCGGCATGGTGCCCACGTAGCTGCCGGTACGTTCAGATTCATGGCCCTTGTTGATATCCCAGGCGTCGGCCTGGGTTTTCTCCAGGTTACCGTAGAGACGGAAGCTGAAATCGCCTCCCAGCGGGCCAGTCAGGTTGAAGTTAGTACGCTTAGTTGAACCTTCCGACTTATGTTCCGGCGCATTGAGGTAAGTATCCCACGCCCCGTGCCACTCGCTGTTGGATTTCTTGGTGATGATATTAACCACGCCGCCCGCGGCACCGTTGCCGTAGCGTGCCGCCGCCGGGCCGCGGATCACTTCGATGCGCTCGATCATCTCCGGCGGTACCCAGCTGGTATCACCCCGGGTGTCACGCTCGCCGCGCCAGCCCAGCCGCACCGAGTTACGGCTGGTGACCGGCTTGCCGTCGATCAGGATCAGCGTGTTTTCCGGGCCCATGCCGCGGATATCGATCTGACGGCTGTTGCCGCGCTGGCCGCTGGTGGAGTTTCCGGTAAGGTTAACGCCAGGCATGGTGCGAATAATTTCAGAGACGTCGCGAGCAGGTGGATTTTTGCGGATCTCATCGGCGGTGATGGTGGAGACGCCGGGAGCCTGCAGATTCTGCTCGGCGGCGGTCACAACGATAGTGTCGTCCCCGGCGGGGGACTCCTCTGCATGAAGCGGTAGTGCTACCCCGTAAATACCCAAATTGACCAACAAGGCCAGGGACTTAATCTTGTTATTCATTGCATTACCTGTTTTGGTCGCCAGAAGGCCTCTACACGTCCTGGTTCCCTGAACGCACGCGGCTAATGGCATGATTATGTGAAAGACGCGCTTCCCACAGCGCGCCAATACGCTATTGCAAATGCAAATAGTTATCAATAATATTATCGATAATTTTTCTTACATTTGAAAAAATGCCGCAATCAGTACGGGGTTAATTAGGTGATGACGCGAGCAACAGGTAGCGATGCCTGGTGGGAGGCCAAAAAGGGGCCTGAGTGGTATCGTGAGAGTGATGAGATCTGCCGGGTCACCTTCTGGTGGCGCGATCCGGCGGGGGCTGAAACCACTTCTGCCATACGACATGTGTGGATCTACATCACCGGCGTCACTGATCATCATCAACGGTCCAGGCCACAGTCCCTGAGCCGCATCCCCGGAACCGACGTCTGGTTCTGGCAAACCTCGCTTAACGCGAGCTGGCGCGGTAGCTACTGCCTGATCCCTTCCGAAAATGAGCAGGATTTTGCCGAGTCGGCCTTCACTGGCGACATGCCGGATCGCGTTGCCCTGCGCGAAGGCTGGCGTAGGCTGCTGGCCCACGCCGTTGCCGATCCGTTCAATCCGCTGTCGTGGCGGGGTGGGCGCGGCCATGCGGTATCGGCCCTGGAGATGCCCGACGCGCCGGAGCAGCCGGGCTGGCACGCCCCGCAGGATACGCCCTTTACGCCACCGACCTGCATCCACTGGCGCAGCGACCGGTTGGGCAATAAACGCCGGGTCTGGATCTACACCACCGGTGACGAGAACGCTACCGAGCGTCCGCTGGCGGTGCTGCTTGACGGCCGCTTTTGGGCTGAGAGTATGCCCATCTGGCCCGCCCTTGCCGCGCTTACCCGGGAAGGCAAACTGCCGCCTGCGGTCTATCTGCTGGTCGACTCAATCGATAACACCCAGCGCGGACGCGAGCTGCCCTGTAATTCAGACTTCTGGCTGGCGTTACAGGAAGAGCTGCTGCCGCAGATTAAAACCCATGTTTCCTTTAGTGACGATCCGTCCCGGACGGTGGTGGCCGGACAGAGCTTTGGCGGCCTTGCCTCGCTGTATGCCGGGCTGAACTGGCCGGAACGCTTTGGCTGCGTGCTCAGTCAATCAGGCTCCTACTGGTGGCCGCATCGCGGCGCACAGCAGGATGGGGTGATTATCGAGCAGCTAAAAACCGGCTGCCTTCAGCCGCAGAACCTGCGCATCGTGCTGGAGGCGGGGGCGCGTGAACCGCTCATCTTTGGCGTTAACCAGACGCTTTACTCTCTATTGCAGCCGACAACAGCGGCGCTTTTCTGGCGTCCGACCGACGGCGGACACGACGCGCTGTGCTGGCGCGGCGGGCTGACCGCAGGGCTGATGACGCTCTGGCAGCCGCTCATAGACGCCGGGCGATAGCGCCTTTTTCCACGACAGGAGTGTGGTATGGAGTTCAGTAATCCCTTCGACGATCCAGAGGGGCAGTTTTACATTCTGCAAAACGCGCAGCAGTGCTATAGCCTGTGGCCACAGCAGTGTGCACTGCCGCAGGGCTGGCACGCTATTACCGAGCCCCAGCCGCAGGCAGCGTGCCACGCCTGGCTGGCGGAACAGTGGCAGAACTTAACCCCTGCGCACTATACACGTTAAGGAGCAACGCATGTCGAAACGTCTGCCGCTGGTGGCGGCCCAGACCGGGATCTGGATGGCGGAAACGCTCTCCACGCTGCCTAACGCCTGGAGCGTAGCGCACTATATTGTCATCGACGACAGCGAGCTGGATGAAGCCCTGCTCGGTGAGGCTATCATCACCGGCATGAGCCATGCCGATACCCTGCGCAGCCGCTTTGTCGAAGACAACGGCGAGGTATTCCAGTGGATCGATGAATCCATGCCGCTGGCGCAGCCCGCTATTCACGATCTGCGCGCCAACGCCGATCCTCACGCGGCGGCGCTGGCCATTATGCAGGGCGATCTGGACCAGAACCTGCGCGTCGATGGCGGTAAGCCGCTATGCCATCATGCGCTGCTGCGCCTCGGGGATCGCCGCTGGTACTGGTATCAGCGCTACCATCACCTGCTGGTAGATGGCTTCAGCTTCCCGGCCATTACCCGAGATATTGCCGCCATCTATAGCGCATGGCGGCGCGGCGAACCGGCACCGGCATCGCCTTTTACCCCCTTTGCCGATGTGGTAGAGGAGTACCAGCGCTACCGCGACAGCGAAGCGTATGGCCGGGACGCGGCTTACTGGCGTGAGGTAAGCCAGAGCCTGCCGCCGCCGGTGTCGCTCTCCGCCAGTCCGCTGCCGGGACGCGCCTCTACCGCTGATATTTTGCGCCTGAAGCTGACTCTCGACGGCCAGGCGTTTTCCCGGCTTGCGACACAGAGCGGCAGTTGCCAGCCAGCAGATCTTGCCCTCGCGCTGGTCTCTCTCTGGCTGGCCCGCCTGTGCGGACGCATGGACTATGCCGCCGGGTTTATCTTTATGCGCCGGATGGGATCCGCCGCCCTCTGCGCCACCGGCCCGGTGCTCAACGTCCTGCCGCTGGCGGTGAACATCGACCCGGTGGAAACCCTCGCCGCGCTGGCGCAGAAGCTTGCCGCCCGGCTGAAAAAGATGCGCCGCCATCAGCGCTATGACGCAGAGCAGATTGTGCGCGACAGCGGACAGGGAGCAGGCGATCGCGCCTTGTTTGGCCCGGTATTCAACGTGAAGATGTTTGACTACCAACTGAATATTGATGGAACGGCGGGAACAACCCATACCCTGGCAACCGGGCCGGTTAACGACCTGGAGATCGCCCTCATTCCGGATGAGAAGGGCGGTCTTGCCGTGGAGATCCTCGCCAATCGCCAGCGCTATGATGAAGCCTCGCTGACCGCTCATGCCGCCAGGCTGGACGCGCTGCTGCGCCAGTTTGCCGATAACCCGGCCCTGCGCTGCGGTGAGGCGGCGCTTATTCTGCCAGCGGAGCGGGAGAGGATTGACCGTATCAATGACACCAGCGTCGACCTGCCTGCCACTACCCTTAGCGCCCTTGTCGCGGCCCAGAGCGAAAAAACGCCCAACGCTCCGGCGCTGGCGGATGCCCGCTGGCAGTTCAGCTACCGCGAGATGCGCGAGCAGGTCGTCGCCCTGGCACAGGTTTTACGCCAGCGCGGCGTTCGGCCCGGAGACAGCGTTGCCGTGGCGCTGCCGCGTTCGGTCTTCCTTACCCTGGCCCTGCATGCGATTGTCGAGGCAGGCGCCGCCTGGCTACCACTGGATACCGGTTACCCGGACGACCGCCTGCATATGATGCTGGAGGATGCCCAGCCGCGGCTGCTGATCACCGCTGAGGATCAGCTTGCGCGGTTTAGTGCGATCCCGCAGCTCGCCCACCTCTGCTACAGTGCGCAGCTGCCGGTGACCAACGCACCCGCGCTGGCGCTCTCCAGACCGGAACATACCGCCTATATCATCTTTACCTCCGGCTCGACGGGCCGCCCGAAAGGGGTGATGGTAGGGCAGACGGCCATCGTCAACCGTCTGCTGTGGATGCAGGCGAGCTATCCGCTCGGGGCGCAGGATGTCGTGGCGCAAAAGACGCCGTGCAGCTTTGATGTCTCGGTGTGGGAGTTCTTCTGGCCCTTTATCGCCGGGGCGAAGCTGGTAATGGCGGAGCCGGAGGCGCACCGCGATCCTCAGGCGCTTCAGGACTTTTTTGCCCGTTACGGGGTGACCACTACGCACTTTGTCCCCTCGATGCTGGCGGCGTTTGTCGCCTCTCTGACGCCGGACAGGGCGCAGACGAGCTGCCGCACGCTGCGCAACGTCTTTTGCAGCGGTGAAGCGCTGCCAACGGATCTCTGCCGCGAGTGGGAAAGCCTCACCGGTGCACCGCTGCATAATCTCTATGGCCCGACGGAAGCGGCGGTCGACGTCAGCTGGTATCCGGCTTATGGCGAGGCGCTGGCCGGGGTCACCGGCCCCAGCGTGCCGATCGGCTATCCGGTCTGGAACACCGGCCTGCGTATCCTGGACGGCATGATGCAGCCTCTGCCGCCGGGCGTGGCGGGAGATCTCTACCTGACCGGCATCCAGCTGGCGCAGGGCTATCTGGGACGTCCCGACCTGACCGCCAGCCGCTTTATTGCCGATCCCTTTGTCGCTGGCGAACGGATGTACCGCACCGGCGACGTGGCTCGCTGGCTGGAAAACGGGGCGGTGGAGTACCTTGGCCGCAGCGACGATCAGCTCAAAATTCGTGGTCAGCGCATCGAGCTGGGAGAGATCGACTGCGTCATGCAAACGCTGCCGGACGTGGCGCAGGCGGTTACCCACGCCTGTGTGCTTAACCAGGCGGCGGCGATCGGTGGCGACGCACGCCAGCTGGTGGGCTATCTGGTGTCGGCCTCGGGCCAGCCGCTGGAGACGTCCACCCTGATTGAACAGCTGAAAGCACAGCTGCCGCCGCATATGGTGCCCGCCGCGCTGGTACAGCTTGATGCGCTGCCGCTTAGCGCCAACGGCAAGCTGGACAGGAAGGCGCTGCCGCTGCCGACGCCTGCGGCTGCATCGGGTGGACGTGCCCCAGAGACGAACACGGAGATAGCGGTGGCACAGCTCTTTTCCGAGCTGCTGGCCTGCAAGATAGATGACGTCAACGCCGACTTCTTTGCCCTCGGTGGCCACTCACTGCTGGCCATGCGGCTGGCGGCGCGGCTTAGCCAGACATTTAATCGTCAGGTGACGGCGGGGCAGGTGATGGTCGCCTCTGGCGTGGAGAAACTTGCCGCGCTGCTGGAGAGCGATGCGCAGGACGGGCGACTGCAAAATCTTGGCTACGAAACAATCCTGCCCCTGCGGGAGGGCCATGGTCCGACGCTGTTCTGCTTCCATCCGGCCTCTGGTTTTGCCTGGCAATTTAGCGTGCTGGCGCGCTATCTCAATCCGCGCTGGTCAATCGTCGGTATTCAGTCGCCGCGCCCGGCCGGGCCGATGGCTACCGCTGCTTCGCTGGATGAAGTGTGTGAGGCGCACCTGCAAACGCTGCTCGTCCAGCAGCCACACGGACCTTACTACCTGTTTGGCTACTCCCTCGGCGGCACGCTGGCACAGGGGATTGCTGCCCGGCTGCGCCAGCGCGGCGAAGCGGTAGCCTTCCTTGGGCTGCTGGATACCTGGCCCCCGGAGACGCAGAACTGGGCAGAGAAAGAGGCTAACGGTCTCGATCCCGAGGTGCTGGCGGAGATTAACCGCGAGCGGGAGGCGTTTCTCGCCGCCCAGCAGGGACAGGCGTCCGGCGAGCTGTTTAACGCTATCGAAGGCAACTATGGCGACGCGGTTCGGCTGCTGACCACCGCCCACAGTATGCCGTTTGATGGCAAAGCGACGCTGTTTGTCGCCGAGCGCACGCTGCCAGCCGGGATGGATCCGCAGCGGGTCTGGTTGCCTTGGGTGAATGAGCTGGACGTATATCGCCAGGACTGCGCCCACGTAGATATTATTTCACCGGCGGTATTTACGGCTATTGGACCCCTGGTCGCAGGGCTGCTTAATTAATAGACAGTCACGCCTACTATATATGGTGGGCGTGACTACCAAATCCAAATCTTAGTTCAGATTAATCTCATTTAGTATTATCATAGAGGGAAGATGTAAATAATGCTTTCGTAGCAAATCAGGGTAGAGTTTATAGATGTCATCGTTAGAAATTAAACAGGATAATGAAGTGCAACTCCGCCACTATCCTGTCGAACCTCATCGCACTCAGGAAATTGATTTACTTACGCTTATTGATGTTCTGTGGACAGCTAAAAAACAAATTATCACCATAGCCGCAGTATTTGCCGTGATTGGTCTGTTAATTTCCTTTGTACTGCCGCAGAAATGGACCAGCGAAGCGGTCATTACCCCGGCAGAACAGACGCAGTGGCACGCTCTGCAGCAGGTTTTGATGGAGCTTCAGGTGCTGGACGTAGAGGCACCGGTCAACCAGGCTGATGTTTTTAACCAGTTCATAAAGACTTTTAGTTCGCAGTCGTTGCAGGAAGAGTATTTCAGCAACTCATCTTATATGAAGTCTCATTATCCCGATCTCACTCCCGATTCGCTAGAATTTCAGCGCGCGGTCGTCCGTCTGACAGAAAAAGTGAAGATCGTTGATAATGCTTCGCCAAAAAGCCCCGTTGAAGCCCCCTTTACCTCCTGGACGCTTGGCTTTACTGCATCAACGGCTGACGATGCGAAAGAGGTTCTGGAAGGCTATATCGATTATGTCGCGGCGAGAGTGGTCAACGAGACCACGGATAATATCCGTAATACGCTGGCGCTAAAAACGCGCTTCGAGCAGGAGAAGCTAAATCTCGATCGCGTTCGTCTGACTAACCAGCGTGATACAAAAATCCAGCGTCTTAATTACTCGCTGGAAGTCGCCAACGCTGCGGGCATCAAAAAACCGGTATATAGCAACGGCCAGGTGGTGAATGACGATCCGGACTTCTCTATTACGCTGGGCGCAGACGGTATCCAGGAAAAACTGCGCATTGAAAAATCGCTGAAGGATATTGCCGACCTCAATGCCGACCTGCGCACCCGTGAATATCATGTCGAGCAGCTGCAGAAGCTGAACGTTAAAGTCATTGAATTCTCACCATTTAAATATCAGCTCTCACCGTCACTGCCGATGAAGAAAGATGGTCAGGGCAAAGCGGTAATTACCATTCTGATGGGATTAGTCGGTATTATCGTTGCCGGTGGTATCGTTCTGCTGCGCAACGCGATGCTGGCGCGCACTTTACCGCCGGTTGCCCCGGAGATGGTGCTGGAGTCAGCATAAATGCCCGGCGGCGCTGCGCTTTCACGGGCCTACGGGTTAGGTAGGCCGGGTCAGCGTCAGCGCCACCCGGCATTAAAATCGGCGGGTCATCTTCTGCCCAGCGGCACCACCAGCGGCGTATGCGCCACCGGATCGTCGATAATCATACAGCGTAACCCGTAGACGGCCTCAATCAGCTCTGCCGTCACAATCTCCTTCGGCGCACCCTGGGCCACAATTTTCCCGTCCCGCAGCGCAATCAGATGGGTGGCATAGCGGCAGGCCTGGTTCAGATCGTGCAGCACCGCCGCCAGGGTATAGCCCTGCTCGCGGTTCAGCTCGCTAAGCAGTTCCAGCACGTCAATCTGATAGCTGATATCCAGCCAGGTGGTCGGCTCATCCAGCAGCATAATCGCCGTCTCCTGCGCCAGCACCATCGCTATCCATGCCCGCTGGCGCTGGCCGCCGGAGAGGGTATCCACGCTCTGCAAGGCGAGATCTGCCACGCCGGTGGCCTCCATTGCCCGCTGCACGGCGCGATCGTCCTCCTGCCGCCAGCGGGTAAACAGCGGCTGGTGCGGATAGCGGCCGCGGGAGACCAGCTCCTGCACCGTAATATCCCCCGGCGTGGTGGCATTCTGCGCCAGCAGGCCGATACGCCGCGCCACCTCTTTGCTGTTGAAGCGCTGGATCTGCTCGCCGTCCAGGTAGACGTGCCCCTGGGTGGGCGTCATCAGGCGGCTCAGGGTGCGCAGCAGGGTCGATTTGCCGCAGCCGTTGGGGCCAATAATGGCGGTAAAGTGGCCGTCGGGAATGGCAACGGAGAGATCGTCCGCCACCACCTTTTTACCGTAGCCGAGCGTTAACCGGTCCCCGCACAGACGGGCTGTTAAATCGGTCATTTTTTGCGGGACTCCTTGATTAACAGGACGATAAGGTAGATACCGCCCAGGCTTACGGTAACCACGCCGACCGGAAGCTGATAGGGAATAAACAGCTGCTGGGCGCAGAGATCGGCTGCCAGCAGCAGCAGCGCGCCGCAGAGCGCCGCCTGGGTCAGGCCCCAGCGCGCCGTGCCGCTAATGCGTCGGGCGATGTGCGGCGCAACCAGCGCCACAAAGGAGATCGGTCCGGCGAGAGCGGTCGCCGCCGCAGTCAGCACTACGGCCACCAGCATCAGCATCAGCCGCGAGCGCTCCACGCTCACCCCCAACGCACAGGCGCTGTCATCGCCCATCTCCAGCAGCCGCATCCGCCGCACCAGCAGCGCAGCGCAGACAAACATCAGCAGCAGGATCGGCGCGGAGGGCCAGGTTTTTGCCCAGGTCAGGCCGTTGAGCGAGCCGGCGTTCCACAGCCCGGCGGTGAGGGCCGTCTCCAGCGAGGCCTTAATCAACAGCCAGGTATTAAAGGCGATCAGCATTGCGCGAACGCCGATGCCGATAATGATCAGGCGAAAGGTCTCAATGCCGTTGCGCCAGGCCAGCGCCCACACGATCAGCGAGGTGAGGATCCCTCCGGCCATCGCTGCAAAGGCGATAGCGGTCAGATCCTGACCGTACAGCACCATTGCCACCAGCACGCCACTCCAGGCCCCGGTGTTAAAGCCCATCACGTCCGGGCTGCCCAGCGGGTTACGCATCAGCGACTGAAAGATGGCCCCGCTGACCCCCAGCGCGCCGCCGATAAGGATCGCCATCAGCACCCGGGGCAGACGCCACTCGTTGACCACCAGGGTAACGCCCCGCGGCGCATCGCCGGTAAAGGCGGCCAGCACCTGACCGGGAGAGAGCGGCACCGTGCCGCTGCACAGGCTCCACAGGGCCACCATCACGCTGGCACAGGTCAGCAGGAGGAGGCTAAAGAGTAAACGACGGGAGGGGGCGATCACATTGCACCTCCCCGACGGTGGCGACGCACCAGAAAGATCAATACCGGCGCGCCGATAAAGGCGCTCACCACTGACACCCGCAGCTCGCCCGGCACGATCAGCCTGCCAATGATATCGGCAAACAGCAGCAGGGCAGGGGTGGCGAGAAGGGTCACCGGCAGAGACCAGCGGTGATCGGCCCCCACCAGCCAGCGCGCCATATGCGGCATCATCAGGCCAATAAAGGCGATGGGGCCCGAGACGGCGGTGGCGCTGGCGCACAGCACGGTGATGGCCAGCAGACCCAGCAGTTGGGTGCGGGCTACCCTGCTGCCGAGAGCGGTGGCGGTATCGCTGCCGAGACTCAGGCTGTTAAGCGCCCGGCTAAGCAGCAGGGCAATCGCCCCGGCGACCAGCACCGGACCCAGTACAATACGCAGCGTTCGCAGGGTACGCACGTCGAGGGAGCCAGCCTGCCAGAAGCGCAGCTGGTCGTAGACGTCCGGGTTAAGCAGGGAGATGCCGCTGGAGAGACCCTCCAGCACTGCCGCCAGCGCAACGCCCGCCAGGGTGAGGCGCACCGGGCTCAGCTGCCCGCCGCCCGCGCTGCCGGTAAAAGCCACCACCAGCGAGGCCGCCAGCGCACCGCAGAAGGCCAGCGCCAGCTGCTCGGTGGGAGAGGAGAGACCCAGCAGCGCTGCCCCGAGCACGATGGCAAAGCTTGCTCCGGCGTTAACGCCAAGCAGACCGGGATCGGCGAGGGGATTACGGGTCAGGGTCTGCATCAGCGCCCCGGCGAGGCCCAGCGCGCCGCCGACCAGCAGCCCGGCCAGGGTGCGCGGCAGGCGGGCATCAAGCACAATCGTGCAGTCGGCGCTTTGGCAGGTGCCAGAGAGGGCATCCATTACAACGGAGAGGGGCAGTGGTTTGGCCCCGATCAGCAAGCTGAGCACGCCTGCAACCAGCAGCAGTAGCAATAATCCGCCCACGACCCACGGGCGTGCCGGATTAACGGAAAGCGACATAACAACGTCCCTGACGTGATAATGATAGTAATTATCGTTATCGATCTTATTGCGATATGTTAGCATGTGCGGCCTGAAAACTGGTATCAAAAGTTCGCATTAAGGCTTTGTTATGACCCGACAATCCTGGCTGATTAACGTCAGCCTGTTGAGAACCCACCCCGCGTTTCGCGCTGTTTTTATTGCTCGTTTTATCTCGATCGTGTCGCTGGGGCTGCTCGGCGTTGCCGTGCCGGTGCAGATCCAGGCTATGACCCACTCGAGCTGGCTGGTGGGACTGGCGGTAACCCTCACCGGCGGGGCGATGTTTATCGGTCTGATGGTCGGCGGCGTGCTGGCGGACCGTTACGAGCGCAAGCGCCTGATCCTGCTGGCGCGTGGCACCTGCGGTATCGGCTTTATTGGTCTCTGCCTTAATGCCATGCTACCCGAACCCTCCCTGCTGGCGATCTATCTGCTCGGCCTGTGGGACGGCTTTTTCGGCGCGTTGGGGGTGACGGCGCTGCTGGCGGCGACCCCGGCGCTGGTAGGAAGAGAGAACCTGATGCAGGCCGGAGCGATCACCATGCTTACCGTGCGCCTCGGATCGGTTATCTCGCCGATGCTTGGCGGCCTGCTCCTCGCCTCCGGCGGCGTGGTGTGGAACTACGCCCTGGCGGCTGCGGGAACCTTTATCACCACCCTGACCCTGCTGCGTCTGCCCCAGCTGCCGCCGCCGCCCCAGCCCCGTGAGCACCCGTTAAAATCGCTGCTGGCGGCGTTTCGCTTCCTGCTGCGTAGCCCGCTGATCGGCGGCATCGCTCTGCTGGGCGGTCTGCTGACGATGGCCAGCGCCGTGCGCGTACTCTATCCGGCACTGGCAATCCACTGGCAGATGTCAGCCGCCGAGATTGGTATCCTCTACGCGGCCCTGCCGCTCGGAGCGGCGCTGGGAGCGCTCACCAGCGGCAATCTGGTCCAGCGCCCGCGCCCTGGCGCGATTATCCTTTTCTCCACCCTTGGGGCCTTTGTCGCCATCGCCCTGTTTAGCCTGATGCCGGTCTGGCCGCTGGGGGTGCTGTTGCTGGCTCTGGCAGGCTGGCTGAGCGCCATCAGCTCGCTATTACAGTACACCCTGCTGCAAACCCAGACGCCAGAGGCGATGCTGGGCAGGATCAACGGCCTGTGGACGGCGCAGAACGTCACCGGGGATGCAATTGGTGCGGCGTTGCTGGGCGGGATGAGCGTGGCGATGACGCCTGCGGCTTCGGCCAGCGTCGGCGGGGTGGTGCTGGCGGTGACGGGGGCGGTACTGATTCTGGTGCTGGGTGAGCTGCGGCGTTTTCACCACAGCCCACCCGTTGACGCTTAACTGAACAGAGTAGCGAAGCGCTTGAGCAATAGCGTGGCGCTGTAGTAGTCGAGGCGGAAGGTCTCGGTGCCGAGAGCATAGACGCGCTTATTTTGCACCGCGCTTAGATGGCTCAGCAGCGGGTTAGCGTAGATGGCCTCGGCATCTTTCTCATTGCCTGCAAAGAGGAACAGCGCCTCGCCGTTCAGCCCGGCAGCGAGGTTTTCACCCCCCAACTGGACGATATCGTGGCGCTTGCCCTGGCTCTGGCTGGCGTGCAGCCCGCCGGGCAGGGTGGCGAGGGTAAAGCCGAGCTGCGAGAGCAGCTGCCCCTGGGCCGAGTCTGCGGTCCACAGGTTGGCACTGTGCGCCGCCGGGTTATAGACCAGAGCGCTTACCGGCTGCGGGGTCAGGGTCATCTGCTGTTTCACCTTCGCCAGCTGCTGATTAAAATCGCTAATCCGGGCTTTGGCCTGCTGCTCCTGGCCGGTGATCTCTCCAAGCTGGGTGAGCAGCGTCTGCCAGCTCTTATCGTCGTAGTTGATGATCAGCGTCGGGGCAATCGCGGAGAGCTGATCGTAAAGTGCCAGTGCCGAGTCACCCCCGGTAGCGCTGATCAGGATCAGATCCGGCATCTGGGCAGCAACCGCCTCGGCGTTCGGCTCGCCAATATAGAGCCGGGTCAGCTTGCGCGCTTTGGCAATTTCGCCCCACTGGCGCAGGAAGCCGTTCTCATCGGCGACGCGGTTGTTCGGCGCGGTTGCCCCGCTGGCGACCACCGGGGCGTCAATCGCCAGCAGCGAGCCGGTGAGCGTGACGCTGGTGGAGACAATGCGCAGGGGTTTATGATCGAGCGTATGAACGCCACGGCTGTCGGCGATCTGGCGGGGCCAGTCAGCGGCCTGGGCTACAGAAAGTCCTAAAACAAAAAGGCCCAGCGTCAGCAGGGACTTAAGCGAAAACGGGGAGAGTCTCACGGCGTGCATCCTGTTATTGTGCGGCTAATGCTTCTCATTTTCATCATTGCGCCGCCGGATGCAAGTTTTTAGCAGCACAAAACTGCGTCCTCTGAGGTTGACATCGCTCGGGATAACTCTTAGCTTACCGACCAAAATATAAATGATAATAATTCTTACTACTTTTATCGTTTTCGGAGAAGGATATGGATTCGTCACTGGCGGAGGAGACTCAGCTTACCGTGAACACGCTGGCATCAGACCAATTTTTCTTTATGTCGCCGTATCGCAGCTTCAGCACATCGGGCTGCTTTATGCGCATCAGCGAGCCGGCTAGCGGCGGGGACGACCTCAACGGCGCGTTCCAGCAGACGTTGGCCCAGGCGTTCAGCGAGGCCAAAAATCAGGGGATCGCTAAGCCGATTGTGGTGGGTGCCATTCCGTTTGATACTACTCAGCCCTCCGCGCTGTTTATCCCCCGCAGCTGGGAGAGCTTCTCCCGTCCGGCGAAACAGCACTCTGCGCGCTACTTCCAGGGGGGCGACGCCCTCAACGTGGTGACCCGTAAGGCCATTCCCGATCACCCGGTCTTTACCGATATGGTGGCCCGCGCCGCTGCCCTGACCGCCACCCCGCAGGTGGATAAGGTGGTGCTTTCACGCCTGATCGATATCACTACCGACAAACGCATTGACGGTGGAGCACTGCTGGAGCGGCTGATTGCCCAGAACCCGGCCAGCTTCAACTTCCACGTGCCGCTGCCCGACGGCGGCGTGCTGCTGGGTGCCAGTCCGGAACTGCTGCTGCGCAAAGAGGCATCGCACTTTAGCTCGCTGCCGCTGGCCGGCTCTGCCCGTCGCCAGCCGGATGACATGCTGGACCGCGAGGCGGGCAACAAGCTGCTGGCCTCTGAAAAGGATCGCCACGAGCATGAGCTGGTGACTCAGGCAATGAAAACCGTACTCGCGCCTCGCAGCCGTGAGCTGACGCTGCCAGCCTCGCCGCAGCTGGTTAATACCCCGACGCTCTGGCATCTGGCGACCCCTATTGAGGGGGTGGCGCAGGCGGAAGAGAACGCCCTGACGCTGGCCTGTCTGCTGCATCCGACCCCGGCGCTGAGCGGCTTCCCGCATCAGGTCGCAAAAGAGCTGATTGCCGGGCTGGAGCCGTTTAACCGCGACCTGTTCGGCGGCATTGTTGGCTGGTGCGACGCCGACGGTAACGGCGAGTGGGTGGTCACTATCCGCTGCGCACGCCTGCACGAAAACCAGGTCCGCCTGTTTGCCGGCGCCGGGATCGTTCCAGCCTCCTCACCGGAAGCCGAATGGCGCGAGACCGGGGTAAAACTCACCACCATGCTCAACGTTTTTGGTTTGCATTAAGGAGCAATCATGACAATTCCCTTTACCCGCTGGCCCGATGAATTTGCCCGGCGCTACCGTGAGAAAGGCTACTGGCAGGATCTGCCCCTGAGCGATATTCTGACCCGCCACGCCCAGAGCGATGCACTGGCGGTGATCGACGGCGAGCGTGAGTTTAGCTACCGCCAGCTGAATCAGGCGGCGGATAACCTGGCCGCATCACTGCAGGCGAAAGGCCTTCGCGCGGGGGACACCGCGCTGGTGCAGCTCGGTAACGTGGCGGAGTTCTACATCACCCTCTTTGCGCTGCTGAAAATCGGCGTCGCGCCGGTGAACGCCCTGTTCAGCCATCAGCGCAGCGAGCTGAACGCCTATGCGGCACAGATTAAACCAGCGCTGCTGGTGGCTGACCGCGATCACCCCCTGTTTAATGACGACCAGTTTCTGAATGGTTTTGTTGAAGAGCACGGCTCTGTGCAGGTTGTACTGCTGCGTAACGAAGCAGGCGAGCGTGCTCTGGAGGCGACTATTGCCCGTCCGGCGGAGAGTGCCGTCAACGCGCCGACGCCTGCCGATGAGGTGGCGTTCTTCCAGCTCTCAGGCGGCAGCACCGGCACGCCCAAGCTGATCCCGCGTACCCATAACGACTACTACTACAGCATTCGCCGCAGCAATGAGATTTGCCATTTCGATAATCAGACACGCTACCTCTGCGCGTTACCGGCGGCGCATAACTATCCGATGAGCTCCCCCGGTGCGCTCGGCGTCTTTTTGGCCGAAGGCTGCGTGGTGTTGGCCGCCGATCCCAGCGCCACTCTCTGCTTCCCACTGATTGAGAAGCACCGGATTAACGTCACCGCGCTGGTGCCGCCTGCCGTTAGCCTCTGGCTGCAAGCCATTCATGAGTGGGGCAGTAACGCCCAGCTGGCCTCTCTCAAGCTGCTGCAGGTAGGCGGCGCGCGGCTCTCCGCGACCCTCGCCGCACGTATTCCGGCTGAGATAGGCTGCCAGCTACAGCAGGTGTTCGGCATGGCCGAAGGGCTGGTGAACTACACCCGCCTTGATGACGGTATCGAGCGCATCAACAATACCCAGGGCTGCCCGATGTGCCCGGATGATGAAGTGTGGGTCGCGGACGCCGACGGCAATCCGCTTCCACGCGGTGAGGTGGGTCGCCTGATGACGCGCGGGCCGTACACCTTCCGCGGTTACTTCAATAGCCCGCAGCACAACGCCAGCGCTTTCGACGAGAACGGTTTTTACTGCTCCGGGGATCTGATCTCCATCGACGAGCAGGGTTATATCACCGTTCAGGGGCGCGAGAAGGATCAGATCAACCGCGGAGGCGAGAAGATTGCTGCCGAAGAGGTAGAGAATCTGCTTCTGCGCCATCCGTCTATTATCCACGCCGCACTGGTGAGCATGGAAGACAGCCTGCTTGGCGAGAAGAGCTGTGCGTACCTGGTGGTATCCCAGCCGGTGCGTCCCGTGGAGATCCGCCGCTTCCTGCGTGAGCAGGGCGTCGCAGAATTTAAACTGCCCGATCGCGTGGAGTGCGTGGACGCACTGCCGCTAACGCCGGTCGGCAAGGTCGATAAGAAAGAGCTGCGTCTGCGGCTGGCCGAACGGTCACAGGCGTAACAAAGGAGAGAGTATGGCAATCCCAAAATTAACCGGCTACGCGCTGCCTGCGGCCACCGAGATCCCGCAGAACAAGGTCAGCTGGGCCTTTGAGCCTGAGCGCGCCGCGCTGTTAATTCATGATATGCAGGACTATTTCATCAACTTCTGGGGCGAAAACTGCCCGATGATGGCCCAGGTGGTAGCGAACATCGCCGCCCTGCGTGAATTCTGCAAGCAGCACAATATTCCGGTCTACTACACCGCCCAGCCGAAAGAGCAGAGCGATGAAGATCGCGCCCTGCTGAATGACATGTGGGGACCGGGCCTGACCCGAAAACCGGAGGAGCAGCAGGTGGTTGCCGCCCTGGCCCCGGACGAGAACGACACCGTGCTGGTGAAGTGGCGCTACAGCGCCTTCCATCGCTCGCCGCTGGAGCAGATGCTGAAAGAGAGCGGGCGCAACCAGCTTCTCATCACCGGTGTCTATGCCCACATCGGCTGCATGACCACCGCCACCGACGCCTTTATGCGCGACATCAAGCCCTTTATGGTGGCTGACGCGCTGGCGGACTTTAGCCGCGACGAGCATCTGATGGCGCTGAACTACGTTGCCGGGCGCTCCGGGCGGGTGGTGATGACCGAGGATCTGCTTCCGGTACCGGTAAGCAAAGCCGCGCTGCGTGCCGTGGTGCTGCCGCTGCTCGACGAGTCCGACGAGCCGATGGATGACGAGAACCTGATCGACTACGGTCTCGATTCGGTGCGGATGATGGCCCTGGCGGCGCGCTGGCGTAAGGTCTACGGCGATATCGATTTTGTCATGCTGGCGAAAAATCCCACCATCGATGCCTGGTGGGCGCTGCTCTCCCGCGAGGTGGAATAGTGGCCGGGCTGGATTTCAACGGCAAGATCGTGTGGGTTACCGGGGCGGGGAAGGGCATTGGCTATGCGACGGCGCTGGCCTTTGTCGAGGCGGGAGCGCAGGTTATCGGCTTCGATCGTGACTTCAGCCAGGCTGACTATCCTTTCGCCTGTGAGGAGCTGGATATCGCTAATGCCGACCAGGTGGCGTCGGTGTGCCAGCGCCTGCTGGCCGCTACCCCGCGTCTCGACGTGCTGGTGAATGCGGCGGGGATCCTCCGCATGGGGGCAACGGACCTGCTCTCCCTGCTCGACTGGCAGCAGACGCTGGCGGTTAACGTCGGCGGCGCGTTTAACCTCTTCCAGCAGACCATGGCTCAGTTCCGTACCCAGCGGGGCGGGGCCATTGTCACCGTCGCTTCCGACGCTGCCCATACGCCGCGCATCGGCATGAGCGCCTACGGGGCCTCGAAGGCGGCGCTGAAGAGCCTGGCCCTGACGGTAGGGCTGGAGCTGTCCACCAGCGGCGTGCGGTGCAACATCGTCTCGCCTGGCTCCACCGACACCGATATGCAGCGCACGCTGTGGACCAGCGCGGACGCCGAGCAGCAGCGCATTCGCGGCTTTGGCGAGCAGTTTAAGCTGGGCATCCCGCTGGGCAAGATTGCCCGCCCGCAGGAGATCGCCAATACTATTCTGTTCCTCGCCTCCGACCTCGCCAGCCATATCACGTTGCAGGACATCGTGGTTGACGGCGGCTCGACGCTGGGAGCCTGAATATGATCTGGAAACGTCATCTCACCCTTGATGAGCTCAACGCTACCAGTAGCAACACCCTTGTTGCCCATCTGGGAATTGTCTATACCCGGCTGGACGACGACCTGCTGGAGGCGGAGATGCCCGTCGATGCGCGTACCCACCAGCCGTTTGGCCTGCTGCACGGCGGAGCTTCGGCGGCGCTGGCCGAGACCCTCGGCTCAATGGCGGGTTACCTGATGACCCGCGACGGCCAGTGCGTGGTCGGCACCGAGCTGAACGCCACCCATCACCGCCCGGTGTCGCAGGGGAAAGTGCGCGGCGTCTGCCAGCCGCTGCACCTCAGCCGCCAGAGCCAGAGCTGGGAGATTGCGGTATTTGACGAGCAGGGACGGCGCTGCTGTACCTGCCGTCTGAGCACGGCTGTATTGGGCTAATCCTCGTGTAGGCCCGGTAAGCGTAGCGCCACCGGGCGTTTCTGTGCTGACGTTGCAATGCCGGACGGCACTGCGTTTGCCGGGCCTACGGTGAGCACGGTGTGGTTTGTAGGCCTGGTAAGCGTAGCGCCACCGGGCGTTTCTGTGCTGACGCTGCCACGCCGGGCGGCACTGCGTTTGCCCGGCCTACGGTGAGCACGGTGTGGTTTGTAGGCCCGGTAAGCGTAGCGCCACCGGGCGTGACTGTGCTGATGCTGCCACGCCGGGCGGCACTGCGTTTGCCCGGCCTACGGTGAGCACGGTGTGGT
>NZ_DALZFB010000003.1:308626-366023 GCF_031979925.1 Pseudescherichia sp.
GCGTAGCGCCACCGGGCGTGACTGTGCTGATGCTGCCACGCCGGGCGGCACTGCGCTCGCCGGGCCTGGAACTTCCCCCGCGTTTCATCCCGCATAAGTGATCTCCATTACAGAGTGTTGTAAATAACCGGTTGCCCCTCTGCTTTCTGACGTAACAACATTGTTAAAACCCGCCGCCTGATCTAGAAACAAAATGTAACATCTTCCTGCCTCAGCCAACGGAAAACGACTATGCAAAACTCAGGGAAATACCTTATTTGGGCATTGCTCGCGTTAATAGGAGCTTTTGCCCTCGGCTATATCGCACTTAACCGTGGTGAACAGATCAATGCCCTCTGGATTGTAGTGGCGGCGGTCTGTATCTATCTGATTGCTTACCGCTTTTATGGTCAATACATTGCCCGCAACGTGCTGGCGGTGGATCCAACCCGCATGACGCCTGCCGTACGCCATAACGACGGGCTGGACTACGTGCCAACGGATAAAAAGGTGCTCTTCGGCCACCACTTTGCGGCGATCGCCGGGGCAGGGCCGCTGGTAGGGCCGGTGCTGGCGGCGCAGATGGGCTACCTGCCGGGGATGATCTGGATCCTCGCCGGGGTAGTGCTCGCTGGGGCAGTGCAGGACTTTATGGTGCTCTTCGTCTCTACCCGCCGCGACGGTCGCTCGCTGGGTGAGCTGGTGAAAGAGGAGATGGGGCCGACGGCAGGGGTGATCGCCCTGGTGGCCTGCTTTATGATCATGGTGATCATCCTGGCAGTGCTGGCGATGATCGTGGTTAAGGCCCTGACCCACAGCCCGTGGGGGACCTACACCGTGGCCTTTACCATCCCGCTGGCGATCTTTATGGGGATCTACATTCGCTACCTGCGTCCCGGCCGGATTGGTGAAGTCTCGGTGATTGGCCTCGTGCTGCTGATTTTCGCTATCATCTCCGGCGGCTGGGTGGCGGAAAGCCCGACCTGGGCACCGATGTTCGACTTTACCGGCGTGCAGCTGACCTGGATGCTGGTGGGCTACGGCTTTATTGCGGCGGTGCTGCCGGTGTGGCTGCTGCTGGCTCCGCGCGACTACCTCTCTACCTTCCTGAAAATCGGCACCATCATTGGTCTGGCGATCGGTATTTTAATCATGCGTCCGACGCTGACCATGCCGGCTCTGACCAAGTTTGTTGACGGCACCGGCCCGGTATGGACTGGCAATCTCTTCCCGTTCCTGTTTATCACTATCGCCTGCGGCGCGGTGTCGGGCTTCCATGCGCTGATCTCCTCCGGTACCACGCCGAAGATGCTGGCGAACGAGGGTCAGGCCTGCCTGATAGGCTACGGTGGGATGCTGATGGAGTCCTTCGTGGCGATCATGGCCCTGGTCTCTGCCTGCATTATCGATCCGGGCGTCTACTTTGCGATGAACAGCCCGATGGCGGTGCTGGCCCCTGCCGGTACGGCGGACGTGGTCGCTTCGGCGGCGCAGGTGGTGAGCGGCTGGGGCTTTAGCATCACCCCGGACACCCTCAACCAGATCGCTAACGAGGTGGGCGAGCAGTCCATTATCTCCCGTGCGGGCGGCGCACCGACCCTGGCGGTAGGGATGGCCTATATCCTGCACGGCGCGCTGGGTGGCCTGATGGATGTCTCGTTCTGGTACCACTTCGCCATTCTGTTTGAGGCGCTGTTTATCCTGACGGCGGTGGATGCGGGCACCCGTGCGGCGCGCTTTATGCTACAGGATCTGCTGGGGGTGGTAAGCCCTGGGCTGAAGCGTACCGACTCGCTGCCCGCTAACCTGCTGGCGACCGCGCTCTGTGTGCTGGCGTGGGGCTACTTCCTTCATCAGGGGGTGGTGGATCCGCTTGGCGGGATCAACACCCTCTGGCCGCTGTTTGGTATCGCCAACCAGATGCTGGCAGGGATGGCGCTGATGCTCTGCGCGGTGGTACTGTTCAAGATGAAACGCCAGCGCTTCGCATGGGTAGCTCTCGTGCCGACCGCCTGGCTGCTGGTCTGTACCCTGACCGCAGGCTGGCAGAAAGCCTTTAGCCCGGACGTAAAAGTCGGCTTCCTGGCGATCGCTAACCGCTTCCAGGGGATGATCGACAGCGGCAGCATTCCGGCGCAGTACACCGAGTCGCAGCTGCGCCAGCTGGTGTTAAACAACCGTCTGGACGCCGGGCTGACCATCTTCTTTATGGTGGTCGTGGTAGTGCTGGCGGTCTACTCGCTGAAAACCGCGCTGGCGGCGCTGAAAGAGCGCCAGCCGACGGCGAAAGAGACCCCGTACGAGCCGATGCCCGCCGACGCTGAGCAGGTAGTGGCCCAGGCGAAACGGGCGCACTGAGTTTGATAACGCCCCTCTCCCGGCAGGGGGAGGGGCAGGGAGCATACGATGTTTGATACCCTTGCAAAAGCCGGAAAGTATTTAGGCCAGGCCGCTAAAATGATGGTCGGCGTCCCGGATTACGACAACTACGTTGCCCATATGCAGCTTAACCATCCGGACCAGACCCCGATGAGCTACGAAGACTTCTTCCGCGATCGCCAGGATGCGCGCTACGGCGGTAAAGGCGGAGCGCGCTGCTGCTGATCAGGCGTTCAGCCCGCCATCAACGTCAATACCCGTGCCGGTAATGTGCTTTCCGGCCGGGCCAGCGAGAAACGTTACCGCGTCGGCAATATCTTCCGCCTTACCGTAATGCCCCAGCGCAATGCCCTGGCGCTGCACATCAGCCCCTTCTCCGTCCGCCGGATTCATATCGCTGTCGGTCGGCCCAGGGTGCACCAGATTCACCGTGATGCCACGCGGGCCCAGATCGCGGGCCAGCCCGCGCGTCAGCGAGTTAAGCGCCGATTTGGTCATCGAATAGACGGCAATCCCCGGCAGCGCCACGCGGTTAGCCAGACAGCTGCCGATGTTAATAATCCGTCCGCCTTCGCCGAGATGGGGGATCGCCGCCTGGGTGGCAATCACTACGCCGCGAATATTGACGTTTATCAGAGCGTCAATATCCTCGATCGACATCTCCTCCAGCGGACCGCCGCGCGCTATTCCGGCGTTATTGACCAGAATATCCAGCCCGCCCAGCTGCGCGACGGTTTGCGCCACCGCCTCGCGCACCGCCTGTGGGCTGGCACTATCCGCCTGAATGGCAACGCCTGTGCGCCCAAGCGCGCGGATCTCGTCTGCTACCGCCTGGGCCTTATCGGCAGATTTTTCCCAGGTGATGGCGACATCCGCGCCCGCCCGCGCCAGCGACAGCGCAATAGCTCTACCCAAACCGCGGCTTGCACCGGTAACCAGTGCACGTTTACCGTTAAGATCGTATTGCATGGTGACTCCTGATATGTGGAGGGTACACCATCACGTTATACGCTCTTATTAGCGCCTGCCAATAAGGCCAAACGCTTACGGATTAAACGTCTCCACCTTCTCAAACGCCGCGCGAAGCGTCTCTGGCGTTAAGGTCACCGGCAGGTAGTGAATCGACTCCACCGGGCGCAGGGTATGGGCGATAACCCGATCCAGTTCATCACGGTTGTGAATATCCACCTCCAGCGCCGCCAGGGTCGTCGGCAGGTTGAAGCGCTGGAAAGCGGCGATCAGCTGGGCCAGCACGGCGTCCTGGCCGAGCAGGGCGCTCTGCACCAGAATGCCGTAGGCCACCTTCGTGCCGTGCAGGAACTTATCGGTCTGCGGCAGCACCGTCAGGCCGTTATGCACCGCATGGGCTGCGGCAACGCGGGTGTAGCGCTCGCCGAGGCCGCCCACCATCCCGCCACCGGCAATAATCGCATCCACCACGTCACGGAACGCCTGGGTCAGCTCTCCACGCTGCTGGTCCGCCAGCGCGGTTTCACTGCTCTCCAGCAGTACGTCGCGGATCGCCAACGCGCCGTTGATCCCTAGCCGCACGGTTAGCGGCAGGCTGACCGGATCCGGGGCCAGCACCACTGCCTCATACCACTTCGCCAGCGTATCGCCGATGCCCGCCAGCAGGTACTCCACCGGGGCGTCGAGAATAATCTGCGGCTCCACCAGCACCAAAAAGTTAGCGTCATCGAAAATTTCAAAGTGCAGCGCCTGACCCGCGTCGTTATACCACACCGAGAGCGGCGTCCAGGCCGCACAGGTGGCGGCAATAGTTGGGATCGCCACCACCGGCAACCCTAAGCGGCGTGCCACGGCCTTCGCGGTATCCAGCAGCGCGCCGCCGCCGATGCCGATCACCACGCTGCGGTCGCTACCGGCGTCGTTCACCAGCGCGGTAACGTCGTGCTCGCTGCAGTGGCCCTTAAACAGCAGGTGCTTCACCCCAGGCGCGTTGACGCTCTCCGGCAGATAGGGACGGGCGGCAGCGATGGCGCGCTCGCCATAGATCAGAACCGCACGAGAGAGCTGCTCAGGCGTATAAAAATCGTTCAGGCGCGCCAGGCTGCCGCTGTGGGAGTAGTAGTTGGCCGGGCCGGGTACAACGCGGATATCGGTGTTGCTCATGTCTGTGTCCTTATGCGGAATCGCTAACCCGATGTTATGTCTGGACATCCGGATGGCTAATAATATTTCGCTTTATCTTATGCCTTTTCTGCTGTTGCCAGTCAAGGCTGGCTATGAAAAATTCGTTAAATCAATCTATTAATACCAGGAAACCGCTTCAATGAGCGTTAACCATCTTGAGATGCGCGCGATTAGCCTCGCCTTTACCGGCGTTAATGCCCTGACGCAGGTGAACTTCAGCCTGCGCGGCGGATCGGTGCATGCGCTGACCGGAGCCAACGGTGCGGGGAAGTCAACGCTGATGGCGGTGCTGTGCGGCACCTGGGCAGGCTATGAGGGTGAGATCGCCATTGATAACCAGCCGGTATCTATCCGCTCTCCGCTGGATGCCAAACGTCTCGGCATTCACCTGGTGCAGCAGGAGGTTGACGTGGCGCTGGTCCCCGGCCTCAGCATTGCGGAAAACATTATGCTCGATAAGCTGGCCGAGCCGGGCTACGCCTGGCGCTGGTCAACCGTTCGCCAGCATGCGCGGGATGCGCTGGCCCAGCTCGACGTCACCCTCGACGTCAGACGCGCTATCGACACCTGCACCCTCGCCGAGAAGCAGCAGATCCTGCTGGCCCGCGCGCTCTCTCATCGCTGCCGCTTTTTGATCCTGGACGAACCGACCGCGCCGCTGGATCAGCACGAGAGCGAGCGTCTGTTTACCGTGGTAAGGCGCCTGCAACAGCAGGGGATCGGCATCGTCTTTATCTCCCATCGTATTCACGAGCTGAAGGCCATCTGCGACACCCTGACGGTGCTGCGCGACGGCAGGCTGGTAGAGTCCGGCCCGATGGCCGCCCTGAGCGGGGAGGAGATTGTGGAGAAGATGCTCGGTCACCAGCTAAACGACATCTATCCGCCGCGCCGTCCGCCCCATGGGGAGGAGACCCTGCTGCGCGTAGAGGGGCTGCATGATGAGAAGTTGCTGAACGATATCTCCCTGCACCTGCGCAGGGGCGAAATCCTCGGCATTGCCGGACTGGCGGGGGCGGGGAAAACCGAGCTTTGCAAGGCGCTGTTTGGTGCGGAAAAGAGCCGCATCGCCCGTGGGGAGCTGAACGGCCAGCCGTGGCGACCCCGGGATCCGGCGGATTCGGTTATTCGCGGCATGGCGCTGATCCCCGAGGAGCGGCGCAAAGAGGGCATCTTTATTGACGAGCCGATTGCCATGAATCTGGCGGTTAGCGCGGACAACAGCTTCTCCCGCTGGAGCCTGTTCGGCCATCGCAAAGCCTGGCGCTGGGCGCAGACGGTAATTGAGCGCGTTGGCGTGCGCACCACTGGTCCGGGGCAGATCCTGCGCCGCCTCTCCGGCGGCAACCAGCAGAAGGTGGCGATAGGCAAATGGCTGCGTGGCAACGCCAGCGTGGTGATTTTCGACGAGCCAACCAAGGGCGTCGATGTGAAAGCCAAAACCGATCTCTTCCGCCTGATTGACGGCCTCGCCCGGGAGGGCAAGGGGATCGTCTACGCCTCCGGCGAGTTTGCCGAGCTGGTGGGCCTCTGCGATCGCATCTGCGTTCTGTGGGATGGCCGCATCGTGGCGGAGATTGCCGGAGCAGAGGCCCGGGAAGAGACACTACTTTACTATTCGACC
The DNA here is from genome assembly GCF_031979925.1 of Pseudescherichia sp. Classification (GTDB taxonomy): domain Bacteria; phylum Pseudomonadota; class Gammaproteobacteria; order Enterobacterales; family Enterobacteriaceae; genus Pseudescherichia. Next base: position 314,763 of record NZ_DALZFB010000003.1, read on the forward strand.
GGAGGAGCGGCGGCGTGAGCAAAGCCCTGTCAGTAAAAGCGGCGGCGTCGGGCCGTCAGCAGTTTTTCGATTTTCTCTATAAGTGGGGCATGCTGCTGACCGTGGTGCTGCTGGTGGCTATCTTTGGCATCGCCTCGGATAACTTCCTCGACCCCTTTAACATCATCAATATCCTGCGGTCGATCGCCATCGTCACGGTGATTGCCGTCGGCGTCTCGATTTCGCTGACCATCGGCGGGTTCGATCTCTCCGTGGGGTCAACGGCGTCGCTGGCAAATGCGCTGGTGATCTCGCTCTTCGTCTGGCACGGCTTCGGCACCACCGAAGCGATCCTCGTGACCCTGGCGCTCTGTACCCTGGTCGGCCTGTTTAACGCCTTCCTGATCGTCGTTCTGCGTATTCCCGACATGCTCGCTACCCTCGGCAGTCTGTTTGTCATTCAGGGCGTAGCGATGACCTACAGCTACGGCGGGTCAATCACCGAAAACATGCTGCTGCCGAGCGGCGAGATGGCGGAGGGGCTGATCCCGGCGGGCTTTAGCCTGCTCGGCCAGGTGCCGATCATTGTGATTGTGATGCTGGTGGTCACGGTGGTGGCCCAGCTTGGGCTGTCGCTGACTACCCACGGGCGGCGGATGTACGCCATCGGCGGCAACCCGGAGGCGGCGCGCCTCTCTGGTATTCGCACTACGCGCTACAAGGTGGCGGCTTACGTTATCGCCTCCCTGCTGGCGGGACTCGGCGGCATTCTGCTGGCCTCACGCATCGGCTCCTCCCAGGTGAACGCCGGGGGCGGCTACCTGATGGACGCGGTGGCGGCGGCATGGATTGGCTTCTCGCTGGCCGGCTCCGGCAAGCCCAACGCGCTCGGCACGCTGGTGGGGGCGGTGATCCTCGGGGTGCTGTCAAACGGGCTGGTGATGCTCTCCGTACCCTACTACGCAATGGATATTATTAAGGGCCTGGTGCTGGCCGGTGCTCTGGCGTTGACCTATTTCCAGCGTCGCTAATTTACTTTTATCAGGGGAAACAAAAATGAAAAAATTTGCACTCTCACTGCTGGCGCTGGGCCTGCTGAGTTCTGTTCCAGGCTACGCGGCAACGCCTGCTCCGGTTCCAACGGCGCTGGCTAACCACAGCGGACCGGTACGCATTGCGCTGATCCGTAACCTGGGTTCGGACGATAACACTACCCAGTTCGTCTCCGGTGCGTTGACGGAGGGCAAAAAGCTCGGCTTTAAAGTCAGCACCTTCCTCAGCAACGGCGACGACGCCAAATTCCAGGACTTTGTTAACCAGGCTATCAGCCAGAAGTATGACGGCATCATTCTCTCCCAGGGCCGCGATCCTTACTCAACCGAGCTGGTGAAAAAAGCGGTAGACGCAGGCATTGCCGTATCGGTATTTGATACCGCTATCAATGGCGAGATCCCCGGCGTGACTGTCACCCAGCAGGATGACGCCTCGCTGACCAATCTCTCCTTTAGCGAGCTGGTAAAAGACTTTAACGGCAAGGCCAATATCATCAAGCTGTGGGTGGCCGGTTTCCCGCCGATGGAGCGCCGCCAGGCGGCCTACCAGACGCTGCTGAAGCAGAACCCAGGAATTAAAGAGCTGGAGTCCATCGGGGCGGTCTCTTCCGACGTGCAGGGTGATACGGCGAATAAGGTCGGCGCAGTGCTGGCGAAGTACCCAAAAGGGCAGATCGATGCGATCTGGGGCACCTGGGATGCCTTTAGCCAGGGCGCTTACAAGGCGCTGAAAGAGAACGGCCGCACCGAGATCAAACTCTACAGCATCGATGTCTCCAACCAGGATCTGCAGCTGATGCGCGAGTCCAACAGCCCGTGGAAGGTGAGCGTGGCGGTGGATCCAAAGCTGATTGGCGCGACCAACGTGCGTCTCATCGCCAACAAGCTCGCCGGGGAGCAGACGCCAGCTACCTATGACTTCAAAGCCGCTGCGATCCCGCAGGCGCTGCTGGCTGCCCAGCCGGGCGCGGTGAACGTCGCCACCCTGGGTAAAATCATTCCAGGCTGGGGCCAGACCGAAGACTTTATCGCCCCGTGGTTCGCCACGCTGCAAGCGAAAAACAAATGAGTGCGCTGCCTACGCCTGACTACAGCCGCAATATGCGGCTGATTGGTCACTCGGATCAGGGCGGGCGGCCCGACGGCGTGCAGCTGATGGTGCACCGGGGCTTTGCCTATATTGGCCATATGGTCTCTCAGGGTTTCTCGATTGTTGACGTGCGCGATCCGAAAAATCCGCGTCACGCTGGCTATGTCCCCGCGCCGGCGGGAACCTGGAACGTCCACTTGCAGGCCTATGACGATCTGCTGCTGGTGATCAACGCCCGGGATCTCTTCGCTGACGCCCGTTTCGCCGACGAAAAGGTCTACTACACCCGCTCGGTAGGGGAGACGGTGAGCGACGTGCAGGACAAAGGCTGGAGCGCCGGACTGCGCGTGTTTGATATCTCCACGCCGGACCAGCCGAAAGAGATTGGCTTTCTGGGGCTGGACGGCATCGGTATTCACCGCATCTGGTACGTGGGCGGCCGCTGGGCCTACGTCTCTGCTTTAATCGACGGCTTCAGCGACTACATCTTCCTCACCGTCGACCTTGCCGATCCGCGTAAGCCCGAGGTAGCGGGGCGCTGGTGGCTGCCGGGGATGAACCAGGCGGCGGGCGAAACCCCGACGTGGCCGGAGGGCAAGCGTTACGCTCTGCACCACGCCATTATTGCCGGGGACACCGCCTACGGCAGCTGGCGCGACGGCGGGCTGACGCTGCTGGATGTGAAAGATCGCAGCGCGCCGAAGCTCATCAGCCACCGCAACTGGAGCCCGCCGTTTGGCGGTGGAACCCATACCGCGCTGCCGCTGCCGGACCGGGATCTGCTGGTAGTGCTGGACGAGGCGGTGCTGGATAATCAGGAGGACGGCGAGAAGCTGATCTGGCTGTTTGATATTCGCGACCCGGCTAATCCGGTCAGCATCTCTACCTTCCCGCAGCCGGATGAGATCGACTACGTTGCGAAAGGGGCGCACTTCGGGCCGCATAACCTGCATGAGAACCGGCCGGGGAGCTTTATCAGCTCGACGCTGATCTTTGCTACTTACCAGAATGCTGGCGTGCGGGCCTACGATATCTCTAACCCGTACCGCCCGGTGGAGACCGGCGCGCTGGTGCCTGCCGCGCCAGCGAAGATGATGGATACCCGTCCTGGCCGTCCGCAGGTGATCCAGTCCTGCGACGTATTTGTCGATGCGCAGGGAATTATCTACAGCACCGACTATAACGGCGGGCTGTCGGTGATTGAGTATTTGGGATGATAAATCGCCGGGTGGCGGCTTCGCCTTACCCGGCCTACAAAACCCTTAACGTCAATCGTTAACTGTACTGTCTGACCCGGGCAATCAGCTCATCAACGTTGTGGATGCGGTCGGCAATGACGATCAGCGCCTTGCCTAAATGAATGGCGTGGCGCAGGCACGCGTGGCGCATCTCTCCGTCGGCGATAGTGTCGATATCCGCCACGTGGGAGAGACCGACGCTGCGGCGGATCAGCTCCGTGCCGCAGAAGCCTATCGCATCGTGCCACACCTTCTGCAGGAACTGAGCGGCATAGCCCGGATGGGCCAGGGCTACATCGCGGGTTTTCTCCGTGGCCAGCGCGAGGAATGTCTCTGCGAAGGTGTTCCATAGCTCCTGAATATCGATCAGGCGCTGCTCGCGGGCGGCGGCGGCATCGCGGATACCCAGATGCCCCGGCAGGCCGCAGTAGTTGAGCAGCAGGTTGCCGATAGCGGTGCCGATGTCAAAGCCAATCGGCCCCACGTAACCAAACTCAGCGTCAATCGCCTTCAGGCTGCCTTCGGCCACGAAAATCGAGCCGCTGTGAATATCGCCATGTAGCAGCGCTTCGGCATGGGAGAGGAAGCGCTGTTTGAGTGCGGCGACCGCCAGCAGCAGGGCGGTATCGTCGCGCAGGGCGACCACGTCGGCCTCAATCGCCGCCGGGTAGCTGTTGCGCTCGTGAACGCGGTACGGATCGTCAAAGAAGAGGTCTTCAGTGATGCCGCACATCTCCGGGTTGATAAACTGCGCCACCTGGGCCTTTTTTTGCGCCGGGGTTAGATAAAAATCGCTGGTGTGAAAGAGAGTCTGGGCAAGGTACGTCGCCAGCTGGCGGGCGGCCTGCGGATAGTACGTGCCCTTGATCAGCTCCCCACGCCAGATGCGGTGATCGGAGAGATCCTCCATCACCATTACCGACAGTTCAGGATCGAAGTGGTGGATCTTCACCGTGTGCGCCGGGCAGTGCTGATAGTGCTCTACCAGGGTCTGCGCCTCCAGCCGGGCACGATCCAGGGTCAGCGGCCAGGATTCGCCCACGCAGCGCACGTAGGGCAGGGCCTGCTTAACGACGATCCGGCTTACGCCCTCGGCGTCGAAAATTTTAAAGACCAGATTGAGGTTGCCGTCACCGACTTCACGCGCGTCAACCAGTTCGGATGCCTGCTCCAGACCACCAAATTGCCGGGCATAGGCCACCGCGTCGGCGGCGTTGAAAGTTCGGTATTGCGACATTGCCGTTATCCTCAATTTTCTGTTTATAAAGCCATTCAGACGTCTATACATCTGTAATTCATCCTGACACAATACGATACATCAACGCAACAGGGATTTAACGCTATGCAGCCACTTCAGACTACCAGTCTGCGCGTCACCGATAATCAGCTCTTTATTCTCGATCAGCAGGCCCTGCCGCAGGAGAAACGCTGGCTGCCCGCCGACAGGGTAGAGACACTGGTAGGCCATATCCACGCTCTGCGAGTACGCGGCGCACCGCTGATTGGCCTCTCTGCCAGCCTGCTGCTGGCCCTGCTGGCCGAACGGGGCGAGAGCAAAACTTCCCTGGCCCAGGCGCTGGAGACGCTGCGGGCGGCGCGGCCAACGGCGGTGAATCTGATGAACAATCTCGACCGCATGAAGCAGGCGTTGGCGGAGGTGGATTTTGTCCCGGCATTGGTGGCTGAGGCCGAGCGGCTGATAGCGGAGGATAAGCAGCTCTGCGCTCGGATCGCCGAGGCGGGCAGCGCCCTGGTCGCCCCCGGCAGCCGCCTGCTTACGCACTGCAATACCGGTGGACTGGCGACCGCTGGGGTGGGAACGGCGCTGGGGGTGATCTCCCAGGCCTTTACCGACGGCAAAGTGGCCAACGTTTGGGTAGGAGAGACGCGCCCGCTGTTGCAGGGTGGTCGCTTGACGGCATGGGAGCTGGCGGAGCTGGGCATTCCCTGCCAGCTGATCACCGACTCCATGGCGGCCAGCCTGATGGCGCAGGGGCAGGTGGATGCGGTGTGGGTCGGTGCGGATCGTATTGCGGCCAACGGCGACGTGGCGAATAAGATCGGCACCTACTCGCTGGCGGTGCTGGCCCGCTATCACGGAATTCCGTTTTACGTTGCGGCCCCCCAGACCACGCTGGATCCACTCTGCCCTAACGGGGAGGCGATCCCTATCGAGCAGCGCGCAGCCAGCGAAGTAACCGGCGTAGCGGGCAGCTTTGGGGCGGTGCAGTGGGCTCCGGAATCGACGCTGGTCTATAACCCAGCGTTTGACGTGACCCCCGCGGCGCTGATTAGCGGCTGGGTGCTGGATACCGGCGTCGTCACGCCGGACGAGGTAAGCGCTGGTATATTCAGAAAATAAATAACGCCGGGTGGCGCTGCGCTTACCCGGCCTACGTTTTACCTGGCCTCTGTTTTTTATGCCAGGCGCGGATAGCCGCCGGCGATGGCGTCGCCGGTAAACTGCGCAACCCATCCCTCCGGATTGTCGAAAATCCGGATGGCGGTAAAGTTCGGCTCGGACCCCATATCAAACCAGTGTGGCGTACCGGCCGGAACCGAGATGAGATCGTTCTTCTCGCACAGCACCTGGTAGACTTCATCACCAATATGCAGACAGAACAGGCCCGCCCCCTCGACAAAAAAGCGCACTTCGTCTTCGCCATGGGTGTGCTCGTTAAGAAACTTCTCCCGCAGCGCCTGCTTGTTGGGGTTATCGGCGCGCAGGCTAATCACATCCCAGCTCTGGTAGCCCTTTTCGGCTACCAGCTTATCAATGGCGTGCTGGTAGGCATCAATTACCGTTTCCGGAGCCGGATCGCGGCCTAAGTCACGGTCGGCCTGCCAGCGCTCAAAGCGCACGCCGCGAGCGTTCAGTTTATCGGCAATGGCGGCGGCGTCGGTGCTGTGCCACGTAGGCTGGCTGGCTTCTTTATCAGAATAAATCGTTAACGCGCTCATGAGGGGATCTGCTCCGGGTTGATATCGTTAAAACTGTGCACCTGGTGATGCTGGCTGGCGGCGTCATCATCGCCACGGATCAGCTGCACGGTACGCAGACCGGCCTCCGCGGCGGCATCCAGCTCCTGGTGGATATCCGACAGGAAGAGGATCGACACCGGCGGCAGGGCCAGCTGCTCGGCAATGTTGCTATAGGAGCGCGCTTCACGCTTGGCACCTATGCGGGTATCAAAGTAGCCGCTAAACAGATGAGTAATATCACCTTCGTCGCTGTAGCCAAATAACAGTTTTTGCGCCGCCACGGAGCCAGAGGAATAAACATAGAGATCAATCCCTTGTGCCTTCCACCTCTCCAGCGCGGGCAATACGTCAGGGTAGAGATGGCCCGTAAAGTCGCCGTTGACGTAGCCGTCGTGCCAGATAATTCCCTGCAATGCCTTCAACGCCGTCGACTTACGGTCCTCATCCATAAAGCTGAACAGCGTCGCAACCAACTCGGCGGTGGCTGCATCCGGTCGGGCAATCTCATCCCGCAGGTTATCGAGAATCGATTTTACCGGCTCGGCATACTGCTGGGCGGTGACGAACGCCTCCAGCCGCTCGCGGGCGTAAGGAAACAGTACATCGTGCACGAAGCGGATATCGCTGGTGGTGCCTTCAATATCGGTAACTATGGCGCGGATCATCATCTCTCCAGCAGTCGGCGCTGCATTTCACACTCAAATAAAAACTCCAGCCCCTCAAGGTGGCGGCGGGCTTCCGCTACGCTGCGTCCCCAGCAGGTCAGGCCATGGCCGCGCAGCAGGAAGCCGTAGCTCAGCGGGGTCTCGCGAGCATAAGCCTCAATGCGTTGGGCAAGGGCCGGAATATCCTGGTCGTTATCAAACAGGGCAATAGAGACCGTATCGAGGTGGCTGGTCTGCCCGCTCAGGGATTTTTGCATCTCGTAGCCTTGCAGGCGCAGTACCGCAGATTGCTCGATACGCGACAGCACCGTGGCATTTACGGTATGTACATGCAGCACGGCGTTAGCCTCCGGATAGAGGCGATAGATTAGCGTATGCAGGCCGGTCTCTGCGGAGGGTTTCCGTCCGGATGGGGCGCGATCGGTGGCGATCTCTACCTGTAAAAAGTCATCCACCGTCAGGCTGCCCTTATCTTTGCCGGACTCGCTGAGCCAGCACCAGTCGGCGTTTTCACGCACCGACATATTGCCGCCGGTGGCCGGTGCCCAGCCTTTAGCCCCTAGCCAGTGGCAGGCCTCAACCAGCGCCGGGAGTTGCAGAGGATATGTCATAACGCTCCTGAATAGTGTGAGCAGAGGAATAACATTATTGTTTAGACGTCTAAGCGTCTTGATTGCCAAATACTAACATCGTGATATAGTGGCAGCAACATCAGTATTACACGCAGGCAGGCATTCATGAGCAATAACACACTGATCCCGCAGAGTAAACTTCCCAATCTTGGCACCACCATCTTTACCCAGATGAGCGCGCTGGCGCAGGCGCATCAGGCGATTAATCTCTCCCAGGGTTTTCCTGACTATGATGGTCCGCGCTATCTGCAGGAGCGTTTGGCGTTTCACGTGGCTCAGGGGGCAAACCAGTATGCGCCAATGACCGGCGTGCAGGCGCTACGGGAGGCCATTGCTGATAAAACCGCCGCCCTGTATGGCTACCAGCCGGATGCTAATAGCGACATTACCGTTACCGCCGGTGCCACCGAGGCGCTCTATGCCGCTATTACCGCGCTGGTGCGCAGCGGCGATGAGGTGATCTGCTTCGATCCAAGCTACGATAGCTACGCCCCTGCGGTTGAGCTGGCGGGCGGGATAGTAAAACGTATTGCATTACAGCCACCACACTTCCGTGTTGACTGGCAGGCCTTTGCCGCCCTGTTGAGCGACAAGACCCGGCTGGTTATTCTCAATACGCCGCATAACCCATCAGCGACGGTGTGGCAGCGTGAGGACTTCGCCGCGCTGTGGCAGGCCATTGCGGAGCGCGAAATCTATGTGCTGAGCGATGAAGTTTACGAGCACATCTGCTTTGATCCGGCAGGCCACGCCAGCGTACTCGCTCACCAGGAGCTGCGCCAGCGGGCGGTGGCCGTCTCATCCTTTGGTAAAACCTACCATATGACCGGGTGGAAGGTGGGCTACTGCGTCGCGCCAGCGGCCATCAGCGCCGAGCTGCGTAAGGTGCATCAGTACCTGACCTTTGCGGTTAACACCCCGGCGCAGCTGGCGCTGGCGGATATGCTGCGGGCAGAGCCGGAGCACTATCAGCAGCTTCCTGCATTCTACCAGGCGAAACGCGATCTGCTGATTAATGCCCTGAGCCAGAGCCGGCTGGAGATCCTGCCCTGTGAAGGCACCTACTTCCTGCTGGTGGACTACAGCGCCATCTCCGATCTGGATGATGTTAGCTTCTGCCAGTGGCTCACCAAAGAAGTGGGGGTAGCGGCCATTCCGCTGTCGGTATTCTGCGCCGATCCCTTCCCGCATAAGCTTATTCGTCTCTGCTTTGCCAAACAGGAGGCGACGCTGCTGGCCGCTGCGGAGCGTCTCTCTAAGCTCTAATCTAACGATCCGCCAGCTTTATCGTATCGATCAGGCTGGCGAAGGCGCTGCCGTTTAGCGAGGCCCGGTTATAAAGCATAAATATATCTAATGTGGGCAGGGTGAGATCGACATCCACTATTTTTAAACGCATTATCTTTTTATAGTGGTTAAAGGTAGACAGCGGCATAATCCCGATAAGTTCAGACTGGTTAATAATATTAATAATTGAGATGTATGAGTCGCTGCTGAAAAGAATATTGCGCTGTGGCAATAGCGCTGCAATTTCTCGTTGTAACGCCAGCGCCCCTTTTTCTGGCGTGCTGTAAGAGGTAAATCCTTCGGCCAGAACATCGCTCACGTTTACTTTTCCATCGAGGCGCGGGTGATCGGCACTGCATACCAGCACCAGCGGCTCGCAGGAGAGCTTTTCGCAGGCGATGGCAGGATTAGCGATCGAAAAGAGAGAGATAATAAGATCGGCTTTGCGGTAGGTCAGTAGCTCTTCTGCCGACTGTGGGGTAATAAAGATATCATGATGCTCTATGGCATAGCTGGCCTGCCCGCGTAGGGTGGTGACCAGCGCCATGCTCCCTTCACTTATCAGCAGCTGCGGAGTGTAGATCACGAACTTTTTACTCAGCTCGTTGCTGTTCATCATATTGATGGTCTGCTCAAGCTGGTTAAGGTTCTCCTCGAGATGCATGTGCAGATTAATCGCCACCGTAGTGGGCGTTACGCCTTTCCCGCTACGGACAAAGAGCGGATCGTCGAGATGGGCGCGCAGACGCTGCAAGGACTGGCTTACGGCAGAGGGGGTAATAAAAAGCGCCTTGGCTGCTTTACTGATGCTCTGATGCTGATAAATACACTCAAATATAAGCAGCAGATTAAGATCGAATTTTTTTAAATCGTAGAGGTTAGCCATTTTTATCTCGCCGTACTGCTGCTTATTAATAACGATCTCAGGACGGAAAGAAATATACCATGAAAAGACCAGTATTAAACGATGTGTCCTAAAGTGTACTCATAACGGCGCAACCTATCACAGCCATAGGTCACACCTTACAGCCGCGCATTGCCCTTTAATCGGGGGAGTGATGTAATCCCCGACGCCATTACGGCTTTTACGTTGTTAGATATCGCTGATTGATTTGATAAAGCAAACGCATTAGCCGATGTCGTCAAAATTCGGTACCTTACATCTCATCGAAACCACGGAGGAAGTATAGATGTCCTTAATCAATACCAAGATCAAACCTTTTAAAAACCAGGCGTTCAAAAACGGTGAATTCATCGAAGTGACCGAGAAAGATACCGAAGGCCGCTGGAGCGTCTTCTTCTTCTATCCGGCTGACTTCACCTTCGTTTGCCCGACCGAGCTGGGCGACGTAGCCGATCACTACGATGAGTTGCAGAAACTGGGCGTGGACGTGTACTCCGTCTCCACCGACACCCACTTCACCCACAAAGCGTGGCACAGCAGCTCTGAAACCATCGCTAAAATCAAATATGCGATGATCGGCGACCCGACTGGCGCACTGACCCGTAACTTCGAAAACATGCGTGAAGACGAAGGCCTGGCTGACCGTGGCACCTTCATCGTTGACCCGCAGGGTATCATTCAGGCGATCGAAGTGACTGCAGAAGGCATTGGCCGTGACGCATCTGACCTGCTGCGCAAAATCAAAGCGGCTCAGTACGTTGCTGCTCACCCAGGCGAAGTGTGCCCGGCTAAATGGAAAGAGGGTGAAGCGACTCTGGCTCCGTCTCTGGACCTGGTTGGCAAGATTTAAGTCTGAAAAGCCCGGCGGCGCTGCGCTTGCACGGGCCTACCTATCACGGGTGCGCTATGCACCCGTTTTTCCCTAACAACATGATTCAAGTTGCATTCAGGCAGCCCTTTTGAGGCAGCTTGCATGATGATGTTTTTTACGCAGGAGATAATTCATGCTCGACACTACAATGAAAACCCAGCTTAAGGCTTATCTTGAGCGTCTGACTAAACCTGTTGAGCTGATTGCCACGCTGGACGACAGCGCTAAATCGGCAGAGATCAAGGAACTGCTGGCGGAAATCGCTGAGCTGTCTGATAAAGTTTCCTTTAAAGAGGATAATCAGCTGCCGGTGCGTAAACCGTCTTTCCTGATTACCAATCCAGGCTCCAACCAGGGCCCGCGCTTTGCCGGCTCTCCGCTGGGCCACGAATTTACCTCTCTGGTGCTGGCGCTGCTGTGGACCGGTGGTCACCCTTCCAAAGAAGCGAAAGAGATGCTTGAGCAGATTGCCGCGCTGGAAGGGGACTTTGAGTTCGAAACCTACTACTCGCTCTCCTGCCACAACTGCCCGGACGTGGTCCAGGCGCTGAACCTGATGTCCGTGCTCAACCCACGCATCAAGCATACGGCGATTGACGGCGGCGTGTTCCAGAACGAAATCACCGATCGCAACGTCATGGGCGTTCCGGCAGTGTTCCTGAACGGCGTTGAGTTTGGTTCAGGTCGTATGACCTTGACCGAAATCGTCTCTAAAGTGGATACCGGTGCGGAGAAACGCGCGGCGGAAGAGCTGAACAAACGTGACGCTTACGATGTATTGATCGTTGGCTCCGGCCCTGCGGGTGCAGCGGCAGCGGTCTACTCTGCGCGTAAAGGTATCCGTACCGGTCTGATGGGCGAGCGTTTCGGTGGCCAGGTGCTCGACACCGTGGATATCGAAAACTACATCTCCGTGCCGAAAACCGAAGGCCAGAAGCTGGCCGGCGCGCTGAAGGCTCACGTTGATGACTACGATGTTGACGTTATCGACACCCAGAGCGCAACCAGACTGACCCCGGCGGCAGAAGAGGGCGGCCTGCACCAGATCGAAACCGCGTCTGGCGCGGTGCTGAAAGCACGCAGCGTGATTATTGCCACCGGTGCAAAATGGCGCAACATGGGCGTGCCGGGTGAAGAGCAGTACCGTACCCGCGGCGTAACCTACTGCCCGCACTGCGACGGCCCGCTGTTCAAAGGTAAACGCGTGGCGGTCATCGGCGGCGGTAACTCCGGCGTTGAAGCAGCTATCGACCTTGCCGGTATCGTTGAACACGTTACCCTGCTCGAGTTTGCGCCAGAGATGAAAGCCGACAAGGTACTGCAGGATAAAGTACGCAGCCTGAAAAACGTCGATATCATTCTCAACGCCCAGACCACTGAAGTGAAAGGCGACGGCACCAAACTGACCGGCCTTGAGTACCGCGCCCGCGTGAGCGGCGATGTGCATCATCTTGAGCTGGCAGGTATCTTCGTGCAGATCGGTCTGCTGCCGAACACTAACTGGCTGGAAGGCGCGGTTGAGCGTAACCGTATGGGTGAGATCATCATTGATGCGAAGTGCGAAACCAGCGTGAAAGGCGTGTTCGCGGCGGGCGACTGCACTACCGTGCCGTACAAACAGATCATCATCGCTACCGGCGAAGGTGCGAAAGCCTCTCTGAGCGCGTTCGACCATCTGATCCGCACGACAGTATAATAAGCAAGTAAGACACCTGCACTGTGAGCAGCGAGGCTACCTTCGGGTAGCCTCTTTTTTTATCACGTCTTTTTTCCGCTAAGATTACTCCCAAAACCGCCGTCGATTCGCCTGACCGCCCAGATTAGCGCCTGGACTGACTAACCTTGATCCGTGCAAGCCTAATTTTCACTCTCCCGATCTGACGGGATAGCGGAGGTCTGAATGAAAGCATTGACGTATCATGGTCCCCATAACGTTCGCGTCGAGAGCGTGCCGGATCCGATTATTGAACAGCAGGATGACATTATTCTGCGCATTACCGCGACCGCCATCTGCGGCTCCGATCTGCATCTCTACCACGGTAAAATTCCTAAAACAGAGCATGGCGATATCTTCGGCCACGAGTTTATGGGCGAAGTGGTCGAAGTGGGGCGCGATGTAAAAAATATCCAGAAAGGCGAGCGGGTGGTCATTCCCTTCGTGATTGCCTGCGGCAGCTGTTTCTTCTGTCAGCAGCATCAATACTCGGCCTGTGAAACCACCAACGTTGGCAGAGGCGCATCGCTGAATAAAAAGCAGATCCCACCGCCGGCCGCGCTGTTTGGCTATAGTCACCTCTACGGCGGCGTGCCGGGTGGCCAGGCAGAGTATGTCCGCGTGCCTAAGGGTGATGTCAATCCGTTTAAAGTGCCGCAGCTACTCCCCGATGATAAAGTGCTGTTCCTCTCCGATATCCTGCCGACCGCCTGGCAGGCGGTAAAAAACGGCGAAGTCAAAAAAGGTTCACGGATCGCCATCTACGGAGCCGGTCCGGTAGGCCTGCTTAGCGCTGCCTGCGCCCGATTGCTGGGAGCCGAGCAGATCTTTATGGTTGACCATAATGATTACCGCCTGCGCTTTGCTGAAGAGCGTTATGGGGTGATCCCGATTAACTTCGATAAGCATGACGATCCTGCCGAGGTCATTATCGAAAACACCCCGGGCAATCGCGGCGTAGATGCGGTGATCGACGCGGTTGGCTTCGAGGCGAAAGGCAGCACCACCGAAACGGTGCTGACTAACCTCAAGCTGGAGGGGAGCAGCGGTAAGGTGCTGCGTCAGGCGATTGCCGCCGTGCGCCGGGGCGGGATTGTCAGCGTGCCGGGGGTTTATGCTGGCTTTATCCACGGCTTCCTGTTTGGTGACGCCTTCGATAAAGGCATCTCGTTCCGTATGGGCCAGACCCACGTTCACGCCTGGCTGCCGGAACTGCTGCCGCTGGTTGAGCAGGGCCTGCTGAAGCCGGAGGAGATCGTTACCCACTATCTGCCGCTTGAAGATGCGGCTCGCGGCTATGAGATGTTCGATAAACGCCAGGATGACTGCCGCAAAATTATTCTGGTTCCCGGCGCGCAAAGCCCGGAAGCGGCGAGAGCCAGCGTAACGGCCCTGAGCAACGGTAATATCAACCTGCCACCAGCGTAACGCGTCCTCTACTCAGCCTACCCTCCGAACACATCCAGAGGGTAGGCTGTTTCCCGTTAATATCCTACTTCATCCAGAATAAACTCTTTGCCGCAGTTGCCAGGGTGCGGCTGGGCCATAAACGAGGTGGCAGAGAGCGGTTGGTTAATCGCGCTCGCCTTCAAGGTGAGCTGTACTTCAGTCAGGTAGGCCGGGTTACCGTTGCAGGTTAGCTTCACGGCTTTCACGTTAGCGACGCCATATGTCCGGGCGAAGGCGGCGTCAAAGTCGCTGCGGCTGACGCGCTCCCCGTAGTTGGCTGCAATAAACTTACCTAAGGCGCTCTGCTTGATCTCGCTGGCCATGCGCACCATCACACCAAAGTAGGCGTCCGGATCGAAGCCAAAGCAGACCCCGTGCTTGGCATACTCATAGCGCTCGAGACAGGAGTTGGCCCCGGCTCCCGGCATCACGCTATTCAACTTTGCCGCACTCTCCAGCGACAGGCCGGTCTCTGCGCTGGCGCACTTCTGCCCAACGCGGGCCTCCGGCATGTTAGGTATCGGCCGGGTGGCGCAGCCGTAACGCATCCAGCGGCGATCGTCGACCCCGCGTGCGGCAATAGACTTAGGCAAGCCGGGCCACAGGCCGTGCACGGTCAGAAAGTCGTCTTTGTTATCGCTCTCTTTTTGCAGGCGACACTCGTCCGGCTCGCGCTGGCGGCGATCGTGCTGGCTCTGGCAGAACCCGGTCTGCCACGAGAGCGCCAGCACGTAGCGATCGAAATCACCGTACTGAGTGGCGCTCAGCGGGGCGGCAGGCGCGGCAGCGGTCCAGAGCATGGCCGCTGCGGCAGCGAGCAGGGATACGAACTCCTTTCTGAACATTTCAATTCCTGATGAATATATTTAAATAGTTCCAGAAAGTTATTAAAGCATAAAAAAAGCGCCGAACAGGCGCTTTTTCGTGTGGTGCTTAGCGTAGGGCCGTACCGGGGACCAGTATTTCCGTGGCAACAATCACCACGATTAAGCCCACCAGAACCGGCACCGAGGTGCGTTTTACTACCTCGAAGGGGGAGATCTTTGCCATCCCGGCCACGGCAACCACCACGCCGGAGACAGGGGATATTGTGCGTCCGAGGTTAGAGGCCTGCAGCATGGGGATCGACAGGTAGGCCGGGTTAATGCCCGCCTCGCTGGCCAGCTTCGGGATCATCTCCACAAAGGCGTAGAACGGCGCGTTGCCCGAGCCGGTGGTCATCGCTGCCAGCATGGTCAGCGTCACCAGCACCAGCATCAGGATAATACTTGCCGAACCAAAGGAGGTGGCAATAGAGATCAGGCTCTGGATAAAGCCGATGGTGCTTAGCCCCTGGGCAAAGACCCCCGCAGCAACCAGCAGGATCACTACCCCGGCAAAGGCGTCCGCCATACCGCGATACGCCACCTCCAGCCCGGAGAAGACCCGCTGGGTGTTGAAGCCGCGCATAAACTCCAGCACCGCCGCCAGCAGCATGCAGATCACCAGGATGGTGATGATATGCAGCTCCGGCCCCCATTTGCCATCAAAGATCAGCACGCCGACGATAGGCGTAAAGGGCAGGATGGCGTAAAACGAGGGTGCGCTGGTGGTGATATCGCCGACGTCCAGCATCTCCGTAGAGATACTCTCTTTTCTGTCCAGCCAGCGCTGCCAGAAGAAGTGGGCAATCGCCATCGCGATAATCGCAGCGATGGAGATGGGCAGGGTAGTTTTGAAGGCAAAGTCGATCAGCGGCATCTCTGCGGCCTTGGCCGCCAGCACCACGTCCCCGGAAGTTGGGGAGAGAATAATCGCCGCCGGTGAAGCACAGATGGCCGCCGCCGCGCCGCGGCTAATACCGACGTTGACCATCACCGGAAAGAGGGTTGCCATTAGCAGCACGCCAAGTCCGGTGGCCGAGGAGACCGCCAGCGACATCAGGCAGGCCACAAAGTAGGCGGCGATCATGAGAATGTAGGGCGAATTGATATAGCGCAGCGGCCTAGAGGCCAGCTTGACCACCATATCGTTCGCGCCGATATGGGTCATATAGGCGGCAAATCCGCACAGCATCATGATCATCATGCCGAGGTCGCCGCCGCGGCTCATCAGCAGGATCTTGATATATTCGACAATGTCGGTGGCGCTGTAGCCGGTACTGGTGGCACTCGACGGCAAGATTTTATGGCCCATCAGCGCGCTGGCGATCAGCAGTATCAGGCCGCCGACAAAGAGTACGCCGGTCGCCGAGTAGCCTTTGATGATGTAGCGCGCAACGCCAACAATCACCACCACGCCCATCAGGAGTTCAATAAAGGTCAACATGGTTCCCTCTCATCATTAAGGCATGCAATGTGCCCAACGGAAGCGAACCGGTAGCTGACTAAAATCAATAAATTGCTAAGTAACGCGGATTATCTGACGAATTGGCTACCTGGGTAGAACTTCTGCATATGGATAAGTGAAATCGCTTAAAAAAATCTTTAAGTATTAATTAATCGCTGCGTATACTCGGCAATCTCACCCTCTTTATGTGGTTTTTATGTACGCACCCTGGCTTCGGCGGCTACGCTTTCTCAAACGGCATCTTCTGATGCTGTTGATGGCGTTTGGCTGGCTGCTTTTCCAGAGCCAGGTGGCGATTGCTTCTCACGACTGCACGCTGGATATGCAGGGCGAAAGCGCCATGATCCAGCATGTAGATCATATGCAGATGCCGGAGGCCCCAGCGGCCGATGCGCTCCAGGCACCGCTGTGCGATAAGCACTGCGTGCCGGATGCGATGCAGAAGGAGTCCGGACACGGATCGCTGGCGGCCTTGCCGGTGGATATCACCCTTGCCATTAATCTGCCCGCCTGTGCTGATACGCCTCCCACCGAATGGTCGCTCACCCCACCCGCAGCAGGACCGCCGGCAACGATCCGCTATTGCCGGTTCCGGGAGTAGATACCTGTTAATTCGTTGAATTTACCCAATTTACGATTAACAGAGGTTCTACTATGTTCTCTTTTACATCCAGTACGCTCTCTGGCGTGCTGTTTATGCTGTTCGTCTCCGTCGCTCAGGCGGAGCCGTATACCCTCACGCAAACCCTTGCCGCCGCCCAGCGCTACTCTGCTGAACTCTCCGCCAGCCGTAACGAGGCGCAGGCGCTTAACGCCATGGCGGAATCGGCCCGCGAACTGCCCGACCCAAAGCTGAAGTTTGGCCTTGAAAACCTGCCGGTGCAGGGCAGCAACGATCGTCGTTTTACCCGGGAAGGGATGACCATGCAGCGCGTCGGCGTCATGCAGCAATACGTCAGCGCGGATAAGCGCGAGCGGAAAGCGCAAACCCTGCTGGCAGAGTCGCAAAGCGTCAACGCGAAGGGCCAGGCAATCCGCGCCGCCCTGCAGCGGGACACCGCCCAGGCGTGGCTGGATCTGGCGATTTCCTCCCGCAGCCTGGAGGCGGCCCGGCAGCTGCTGGCCGAGACCGCACGCCAGCAGAGCGTGCAAAAAGCCAGCGTTGGCGCGGGCAGTGCCGCGCCGGAGAGCGTGCTGGCGCTGCGCATCACCGAAAGCGCGATGCGGGACAACGTCACTCTTGCCGAACGTGATGTGCAGATCGCGCAGACCCGCCTGTACGAACTTACCGGAGAGACGATCACCGCCGCTGCCGGGAAGATGCCCCCTTATCAGCGTCTTCCGGCAGAGGAGGATGCGCTCGAGAAGAGCGTTGCCCTGCATCCGGAAGTATTGGCCGCCACGCGGGAGGCCAATACCGCAAAGGCCCGCTCCGCTGAATCTGCCATCGCGGCGATCCCGGACGTCGAGGTGGAGGTCTACTACGGACGCCGCTCCGAAGGCAATGACGATCTCGCCGGGGTGATGTTTACCGTCGATCTGCCGCTGTTTCAGTCGCACAGGCAGGATAAAAATCACGCTGCCGATCTCTCGCGCACGATGCAGGCCAACGATCGTCTGGCGCTGACCGAGCGTCAGCACATAGCTCAGGTGCGCACCCTGGTGGCCGACTATCGTGCGGCGCAGCTCCGCTGGTCACGCCAGCTGCACGACGTGCTGCCCCTGCTCAAAGAGCGTCTGTCGCTGCTGGCGGCGCAGTATCGCGCCGGACAGTCCGATCTGACATCGCTGCTGGAGGCCCGCCGTAGCGTGCTGGATAGCGAGCTAGCCGCCACTCAGGCGGAAAAAGAGATGGCCCGGACGTGGGCCGCGATCCACTGGCTGATCCCTGAGGGGAAGGCATGATGAAAAAATCAGTGATTTTATTAGCCCTTGTCGCCATGCTGGCTGCTGGGGCGGGCTATCTTGCCGGTCATCACGAGCAGGCTCCCGCAGTGCAGCAGCAGCCCGCACGCAAGGTACTCTACTGGTACGATCCCATGGTGCCCGACCAGCGATTCGATAAGCCGGGCAAATCTCCCTTTATGGATATGGATCTGATGCCGCGCTACGCCGATGACGCGCCAGAGGAGACCGGCGTAGCGGTGAGTGCCCGGCAGCAGCAAAACCTCGGGATGACCACCGCCAGAGCGCAGATGCGCGCCCTTGCTCCGACGCTCTCTGCGTTTGCCACAGTGACCACCGACGAGCGTAGCATTCAGATTGTGCCTGCGCCCGCCGCGGGGGTGGTTGAATCGCTCTACGTCCGCGCTCCCCAGCAGTGGGTTAAAGCGGGCGAGCCGCTGGCCCGCCTGTGGATCCCGGAGTGGACCGCAGCGCAGCAGGAGTATCTGGCCGTGCGCCAACTGGGTGACGCCGCCCTGACCCAGGCTGCCCGGGCGCGGCTGGCCCTGCAGTTTATGCCTGACTCCGTCGTGCGCGAGCTGGAGCGCAGCGGCAAGCCGCAGACGCGCCTGACCCTGCGTGCAGGGCGCGACGGCTACGTGGTGAAGCTTGATGCGCGGGAGGGGGCGAGAGTTGAGGCGACGCAGCCGCTGTTTGAGCTGGCGAGCCTCGATCCGGTCTGGCTGGTGGTCGACTATCCGCCTGGCGATATGCAGATCCTGAGCGTAGGCAACGAGATTATCGCGACCGCCGAAAGCCTGCCCGGCGAGGCGTTTCATGGCCGGGTGAGCGAGCTGCTGCCGCAGCTGGAGACCACCACCCGCACCCTGAAGGCGCGCGTCGTGCTGGATAACCCGCAGCAGAGGCTGAAGCCCGGCATGTTCCTGACGGTGACGCTACCGGAGAGTGCCACCGGTGCGTCGGTGCTGGCGGTCCCGGAGGAGGCGGTGATTGATACCGGCACCCAGACCCGTGTGCTACAGGCAACTGGCGAAGGTCACTTCAGGGCGGTCAACGTGACGACCGGCATGACTTCTGCGGGCTGGACGCAGATCCTTTCCGGCGTGAAGGCAGGCGACAGCGTAGTGACCTCCGGCCAGTTCCTGATTGACTCCGAAGCCAGCCTGCGCAGCGCCCTGCCACAGGCGCAGCCCACGGCAGAAACGCCGTCGGTGGCCACCCCGGCGATGGAGCATCAGCATGACCATAACCACGCCATGCACGGCGGGGAGGTGATGCCATGATCGCCGCCATAATCCGCGCCTCGCTGCGCAACCGTCTGCTGATCCTGCTTGCTGCCGCAGTTATCGCGGCCTGGGGACTCTGGTCACTTCAACGCGCTCCGCTGGATGCGCTGCCCGATCTCTCTGACGTGCAGGTGATCGTTCGTGCCAGCTATCCGGGCAAAGCGCCACAGATTATTGAGGATCAGGTAACCTATCCGCTCACCACGACCATGCTCTCGGTACCGGGTGCGAAAACGGTGCGCGGCTTTTCGATGTTCGGCGATGCGTATGTCTACATCCTGTTTGAAGACGGGACCGATCTCTACTGGGCGCGCTCCCGGGTACTGGAGTATTTAAGCCAGATTCAGGGGCAGCTGCCTGCCGGAGTTAACGTTGGGTTGGGGCCAGACGCCACTGGCGTTGGCTGGATCTATGAATACGCTTTGGTCGATCGCAGCGGTAAGCACAGCCTTGCCGATCTGCGGGCGCTGCAGGACTGGACGCTGAAGTTTGAGCTGAAAACCGTGCCCAACGTGGCGGAGGTGGCCAGCGTCGGCGGCATGGTACGTCAGTATCAAATCATTCCCGATCCGGCGCGAATGCGGGCGCTGAATATCACTCATCAGCAGATAATTGATGCGGTGCAGGCGGCGAACCAGGAGAGCGGCGGCGCGTTGCTGGAAATGGGGGAAGCCGAGTATATGGTGCGTACTACAGGCTACCTTAAGAACCTTAATGAGTTTCGCCAGATTGTTATCGACAGCCGCAGCGGCGTGCCGGTGCTGCTGGGGGACGTCGCTACCCTCCGCAACGGGCCGGAGATCCGTCGCGGCGTCGCCGAGTATAACGGCGAGGGTGAAGTAGCCGGGGGCATTATCATAATGCGCTACGGGAAAAACGCGCTGGAGACCCTGCACGCGGTGAAAGATAAGCTGCACGATCTCCAGCGCAACCTGCCGGAGGGGGTGGAGGTTGTCCCGGTCTATGACCGCTCAGCGCTGATTGAGCGCGCTGTGGAGACGCTAAGTCATAAGCTGGTGGAGGAGTTCATTGTCGTCGCGCTGATCTGCACCCTGTTCCTGTTTCATTTTCGATCCGCGCTGGTGGCCATCGTCTCGCTGCCGCTGGGTATTCTGGGGGCGTTTATCATCATGCACTACCAGGGGATCAACGCCAACATCATGTCCCTGGGCGGCATCGCCATTGCCATCGGCGCGATGGTCGACGCCGCCATCGTGATGATCGAAAACATGCATAAGGTGCTGGAGCAGTGGCGACACGAGCATCCGGGGCGTCAGCCCGAGGGGGGAGAGTACTGGCGTATCGCTGAGCAGGCGGCGGTGGAGGTTGGTCCGGCGCTCTTCTGTAGCCTGCTGATCATCACCCTGTCGTTTATTCCGGTCTTCTCGCTTGAGGCGCAGGAGGGGCGGATGTTTTCGCCCCTCGCCTTCACTAAAACCTGGTCGATGGCGGCGGCGGCGGGGCTGGGGATCACCCTGGTGCCGGTGCTGATGGGGCTATTTATTCGCGGACGTATCCCCGACGAGCAGGCCAATCCGCTCAACCGCTGGCTAACCCGCGCCTACGCGCCGCTGCTGGACAAGGTGCTGGCGTGGCCAAAAATGACCCTGGCGCTGGCGTTTTTGCTGCTGCTGGCGACGCTCTGGCCGTTGAGCCGCCTCGGTAGCGAATTTATGCCGCCGATGGACGAGGGCGATCTGCTCTATATGCCCTCCACGCTGCCGGGGATTTCCGCTCGTGAGGTGGCGAAGCTGCTTCAGCAGACCGATCGCCTGATCAAAAGCGTGCCGGAGGTGGCGAGCGTCATGGGCAAAGCGGGAAGGGCAGAGACGGCTACCGATCCCGCGCCGCTCACCATGATCGAAACCACCATTCGCTTCAAGCCGCGCGACCAGTGGCGGGCGGGCATGACGCCGGCGAAGCTGGTGGAGGAGCTGGACAGGACCGTCAGCGTGCCGGGGATTGCTAACGTCTGGGTGCCGCCGATCCGCAACCGGCTGGATATGCTGGCGACCGGGATTAAAAGCCCGGTGGGGATTAAGGTGAACGGTAATGCAATTGCTGATATCGAGAGGGTGGCGCAGCAGATAGAGCAGGTGGTGAAAAGCGTGCCTGGCGTGACCTCTGCGCTGGCGGAGCGGCTGGCGGGCGGGCGTTATATCGATATTAAAATCAATCGCCAGCAGGCGGCGCGCTATGGCGTGTCGGTGAAGGCGCTACAGTCGCTGGTCTCGACGCTGGTGGGCGGGGAGAACGTCGGTGAATTGTTGGCCGGGCGCGAGCGTTATCCGATCAATATTCGCTATCCGCGCGATCTGCGCGACAACGTTGGGAAGCTGCGTATGCTGCCGGTGGTAACCGAAAACGGCAGCCTGGTGGCGTTGGGCGAGCTGGCGGAGATCGTGGTTAACGAGGGACCGCCGATGTTGAAAAGCGAAAACGCCCGCCTGTCGAACTGGATTTACGTCGATCTGCGCGGGCGCGATCTGAAGTCTGCCGTGGCGGAGATGCAGCAGCGGGTGGCGGAGCAGGTTACGCTGCCGCAGGGGGTAACGCTCTCCTGGTCCGGACAGTTTGAGTACCTTGAACGGGCAACGGCGACGTTAAAAATGGTGCTACCGGTGACGCTGGCGATTATTTTTATACTGCTCTATCTCACCTTTAAGCGGGTAACCGATGCGCTACTGATTATGGGCACGCTGCCGTTTGCGCTGATTGGCGGCGTCTGGCTGCTCTGGCTATTGGGGTATAACCTGTCGGTGGCCGGGGCGGTGGGGTTTATTGCCCTCGCGGGAGTGGCCGCCGAGTTTGGCGTGATCATGGTGCTCTATCTTAACCAGGCGCTGGGCCGGCACGGCGTCTATGCAGGTAATGCCGAGAATGGCCTGTTGATGCAGGTCATTCATGAGGGGGCGGTGCTGCGCGTACGGCCGAAGGTGATGACGGTTGCCACCATCATGGCAGGGCTATTGCCTATCATGTGGGGCGATGGAACCGGAGCAGAAGTGATGCGGCGAATTGCCGCCCCAATGATAGGCGGAATGATCACGGCGCCCCTGCTGTCGATGTTTGTCATCCCGGCGCTCTATTTTTTAATCCATCGCGCTTCCTCGCTGAAAAAACAGCAAATATTGCAGCTGGATAAAAAAAGATAGCGACATTTATCACTTTTTAACGAATATCGACTGGACAAAAGTCATGACAATTGTTGTACTGATACCCGACACAGCATTTGTGTCGTTTTTCATGTAAAGGTAATTTTGATGTCTAAGATTAAAGGTAACGTTAAGTGGTTTAATGAGTCCAAAGGATTCGGTTTCATTACTCCGGAAGATGGCAGCAAAGACGTGTTCGTACACTTCTCTGCAATCCAGAGCAATGGTTTCAAAACTCTGGCTGAAGGTCAGCGCGTAGAGTTTGAAATCACTAACGGTGCCAAAGGCCCTTCTGCTGCTAACGTAATGCCTATCTAAGTTAGCGATAAGACAGAACTCTAAAACCCGCTGAAAAGCGGGTTTTTTTTCGTCTGAATTCCTGAATAACGCCTGATGGCGCTCCGCTTATCAGGCCTACGAATGCTGCGGGTGTGGTTTTGTAGGTCGGGTAAGCGGAGCGTCACCCGACGTTTGCTACTGCGCGTGCGTGGCAGAGACCAGCCAGAAGGCCAGCGCCGTCATCGCAAAGGAGCCAAGCAGGTTCACCGCAACGTTCAGCAGCGCCCAGCCCGCACGGCCATCCTGCAGCAGGAATACCACCTCAGCGGAAAAGGTCGAGAAGGTGGTCAGGCCGCCGCAAAAGCCAGTGGTAATGAGCAGCTTCCACAGCGGATCGATGTGGGTCATGCGGTTAAACCACGCCAGCCCCATCCCGATAATAAATGCCCCCGCCAGGTTTGCCGTCAGCGTACCGATGGGGATCGCGTTGTGTAACGGGTTAAGCTTCATACCGAGAAACCAGCGCAGCACGCTGCCGGTCCCGCCGCCGATAAAAACCGCAAAAAACAGTTGTATCACTGCCGATTCCTGCTATTTGATGTGTCAGGTCGCTAAGTTTAACGCAACGGACAGAGGGGCGAGAAGATGATTGTGGCAGCGGGGCAGTTTGTAGTGACGGCGGAGTGGGAGAATAATGCCCGAACCTGCGTCGCGCTGATGGCGCAGGCGGCAAAGCGGGGGGCTGCGCTGCTGGTGCTGCCTGAGGCGCTACTGGCTCGCAGCGACAGCGATCCGGGCCTGTCGGTGGCCTCGGCGCAGCCGTTGGACGGCGGCTTTCTGACCCTGCTGCTGGCGGAGAGCCGAAAAAACGCCATGACTACGGTGTTGACCCTTCACGTGCCGTCCACCCAGGGCAGGGCGGTGAATACCCTGGTGGTACTGCGGGCGGGGCAGATCGTTGCCCGCTATGCCAAGCTGCATCTCTACGACGCCTTCAGTATCCTTGAGTCTAGCCGAGTGGATGCAGGCAGCGCCATTCCACCGTTGATTGAGGTTGCGGGCATAAAGGTGGGGCTGATGACCTGCTACGATCTGCGCTTCCCCGAGCTGGCCCTCAGCCTGGCCCTACAGGGTGCGGAGCTGCTGGTGCTGCCCGCTGCCTGGGTACGCGGGCCATTGAAGGAGCAGCACTGGGCGACGCTGCTGGCGGCGCGGGCGCTGGATACCACCTGCTATATGGTGGCCGCTGGCGAGTGCGGCAATAAAAACATTGGTCAGAGTCGCGTTGTCGATCCGCTGGGGGTGACCATAGCGGCAGCGGCGCAGGAGCCGCAGCTGATCTGCGCCGAAGTGAGCGCCGCACGGGTGCAGGAGGCGCGGGAGAAGCTACCGGTGCTGCGTCATCGTCGCTTTGCGCCACCGCAGCTGTTGTGATGTTTTTTTAAACAACACTTGATTCACCTTGTTACACATTGCTATTGTGTGCGCGCGCCGAATATCCGTTAATAGTGTCAGGTTTCAACGGCGCATTTCGCAGCCTGTTTTTTAGTAAA
The DNA here is from genome assembly GCF_031979925.1 of Pseudescherichia sp. Taxonomy (GTDB): domain Bacteria; phylum Pseudomonadota; class Gammaproteobacteria; order Enterobacterales; family Enterobacteriaceae; genus Pseudescherichia. The sequence goes on from NZ_DALZFB010000003.1 coordinate 339,132, forward strand.
GAAGGTATTTATGGGTGAGATTAGTATTACTAAGCTGCTGGTAGTTGCCGCACTGGTTGTTTTGCTGTTTGGGACGAAGAAATTGCGTACCCTCGGCGGTGACCTCGGCGCAGCCATTAAAGGCTTTAAGAAAGCGATGAACGACGATGACACCAGCGCGAAAAAGAGCGTTGACGGTGACATCCCGGCAGAGAAGCTCTCTCACAAAGAGTAGTGGCAATGCCGAATGGCTTGCGATAAAAAAACCGGCGCACAGGCCGGTTTTTTATTGCGATAGTGTAAGTAGTTATTGCAGAACTACTTTACTTCGATCCCTTTTGCCTGCAGATCGGCATGGTAAGAGGAGCGAACAAACGGGCCACAGGCCGCGTGGGTAAAGCCCATCGCCAGCGCTTCGGCTTTCATCTCGTCAAACTCTTCCGGGCTAACGTAGCGCTGTACTGGCAGGTGGTGACGGCTTGGCTGCAGATACTGTCCGAGGGTCAGCATAGTCACGCCGTGGCGGCGCAGGTCGCGCATCACATCAACGATCTCTTCGTTGGTCTCGCCCAGGCCGACCATCAGACCTGACTTAGTCGGGATATCCGGATGAGCCTCTTTAAAGCGCTCCAGCAGCTTCAGGGACCAGTTGTAGTCCGCACCTGGACGCACTTTGCGGTAGATACGCGGCACGTTCTCCAGGTTGTGGTTAAAGACGTCCGGCGGCGTGGCGGAGAGGATATCCAGCGCACGATCCATACGGCCACGGAAGTCAGGAACCAGGGTCTCAATGCGGATGCTCGGGCTCTTCTCGCGGATGGCGGTGATGCAGTCAGCAAAGTGCTGAGCGCCACCGTCGCGCAGATCGTCGCGGTCAACGGAGGTGATAACCACATAGCGCAGGGCCATGTCAGCAATAGTTTGCGCCAGCTTCAGCGGCTCGTTGGCATCAGGGGCAACCGGACGGCCGTGGGCAACGTCGCAGAACGGGCAGCGGCGGGTACAGATTGCGCCCAGGATCATGAAGGTCGCCGTACCGTGATTGAAACACTCCGCCAGGTTAGGGCAAGACGCCTCTTCACAGACGGAATGCAGGCCGTTTTTGCGCATGGCCGCTTTAATACCCTGGATGCGGGAGGAGTCTGCCGGCAGTTTGATCTTCATCCACTCCGGTTTTCTTAACAGGGCTTCGCGCTCTGTTACCACGTTTTTAACCGGGATAAGGGCCATTTTATCGGCATCGCGGTATTTAACACCGCGTTCCATCACAATGGGTTTACTCATAGCGTGCGTGTTCCAGTTGCGAATAACGAAGGGAGCATTTCAATTCAAGGGAATGTTGTATTTCTCAACTATTTTTGAATTAGCTGGGCGGCAGTATATCATCTATAGAGGCGATAAAGCAGCCTGCCAGCCCGGCAAATTGTAAAATAGTTGTTGTTTTGTGCCCTATGTCCAGAGATCGTCGGGCATCAGGCCAGGTGGCTATTTCCCTTCAAAGGCTTTTCGAATCACGCTGATGACGTTCTCCAGCACCGGATCCCGCAGGCTTAACTTGTTGTAATAGAGCGAAACCTCCACGGATGCATTATGTAGCGGAGGGAAATCGATTTCCGTCAAAGGCCAACAAGAGTTAAAAAAGGTGAACAAGCGTGACGGCATCAGGCCCAGCATATCGCTGTGACTGATGAGCGCCGCAATTGTAAACATATTGTAGCTGCTAAAGCTTACCGGCTGCTCCGGGAACAGCTCCCGCACCTTCTGCCGCATAGTGCTCATACTTTGGCCTTCCAGCATCAGCAGCGTATGTTCATACTGGCTCAGCGTCGCTTCGGTTAGCGGCTGCTGCAGGCAGGGGTGATCCTTCCGGCAGATCAGGATCAGCTGGTCGGTATAGAGCGTATGGTGGTTAAGGGTGCGGGTTCCCTGAACATGCGTATCGATGATCAGATCCGTCTGGAACTGGCCCAGCTGATTCTCGGCATCGACAATAGGGATATTGCGGATCAGCAGATGCGGGTGGGCCTCTTTTATCGCTTTATAAATAGGGGGGATCAGCAGGGTACCCAGCGAGGGTGGTGTACCAATGGTAATGGTACGCTGTTTATCATAGCTGCCGGTAAGATCCAGCGCGCCCAGAATGGACTCCAGCCCAAGGCTCACATACTCATGCAGATGGGTAGCATACGCCGTAGGCGTCACGCCCTGGCCTTTCCGGATAAACAACGGATCGGGAAAGATGGCACGTAGTTTTTGAATAGACTGGCTAATCGCTGAAGGGGTCAGGTTAAGCACCTTCGCCGCATTGACGATGCCTTTGTGAACATACACGGCTTCAAAGATCGTCAACAGGTTGAGATCGATATTGCGCAGCGTACGGAAGATCTGGGGTCTATCCTCTTCGCGACGCTCGGCTATTCGTTTATCCGACAGACCGTTATCATCCACGCTCAAACTCCATATTCATTCACATTATGAATGATAGTTGAAATTATATTCTTGTGTCATTAATGTACCCACATACTCAGCGGATGCGAAAATTACGCTTTATTTCAATGAGTTAATGACTAGACAGGTGCTTTTATCACCTGCTAAAAGGCTAACTGCCGCTACATTCTGTTCGGCGTTACCTAAATTCCCCTTTAGTAACAGGGGGATGAATGACAGGATCGGTCTTTTTATTCAGAGGGTCAATGAGATTTTTAAATCGCCGACAAAATAGTTGTCGGCGGATATAGGATATATTATTTACTAATATATTGATGTGGGGGATTATTTAGCAGATTGAGTAAGTTTTCGATAAGTCGCGGGGCGAGCGTGACGGGCGTGGCGGTCTCGATCCACTCGCTGACCTGCGCCATCTCCATTCCCGCATAGCCGCAGGGGTTAATTCGACGGAACGGTGCAAGATCCATGGCAATATTGAGCGCCAGTCCGTGAAACGAACAGCCTTTGCGGATCCGCAGGCCCAGCGAGCAGATCTTTTTCTCACCGACATACACCCCTGGCGCATCCGCGCGCGGATGGGCATCAATATCCAGCTCGGCCAGCGTGTTAACCACGGTCTGCTCAAGCACGGTGACCAGCTCGCGCACGCCCAGTTTACGGCGTTTCAGATCGAGCAGCACATACATCACCTGCTGGCCTGGGCCGTGGTAGGTGACCTGCCCACCACGATCGCTCTGAATAACGGGAATATCACCGGGCATCAGCAGATGCTCCGCTTTACCGGCCTGCCCCTGGGTAAACACCGGCTCGTGCTCGACCAGCCATACTTCGTCGGGCGTGGAGGCGTCACGGTTATCGGTAAAGGTGTGCATCGCCTCGGAAACAGGCGCGTAAGGTTGTAAGCCCAGATGGCGGATAAGGATCGTATCCTGAAGCAAAACAGCATCTCCGGGGGAGAACAAAAGGTAGGGGGAGTATATCACAGGGAGGGTGTTACCCGGCCAGCGCCGGGCAACGCGTCAGCGGATCGGCGCTGGACGATTACAGAACCATACGAACGATTTCGATGTTGCCAAGCTCTTCGTATAGTGTTTCAACCTGTTCAATGTGCGTAGCGGTAATGGTAATAGAGACCGAGTGGTAGTTGCCTTTGCTGCTCGGTTTTACCTGCGGAGAGTAATCACCTGGCGCATGGCGCTGTACCACTTCCACCACCTGATCAACCAGCTCAGGTTTCGCCAGACCCATCACTTTGTAGGTGAAGGGGGTCGGGAATTCAAGCAGTTCGTTAAGTTTGGTTTTCATGTCAGCTCCGGGTAATAAAAGAACAACTCCCGCCAGGGGCGGGAGTGTAAACGATGCATATTAAACGATGCATAGTATATGGGGATGGAAATCACACTTTCAAGTGCGTATTTTTTAACCAAACCAGTGGTGGAACATCAGCTTGATATAGTCGATGATTTTGCCGAAGAAATTCCCCTCTGGGATCTCCTGCAGGACTACCAGCGGACGCTGCTCAATGGTTTTGCCATCAAGCTGGAAGTTGATAGTGCCCACCACCTGATTTTTCGCCAGCGGGGCATGCAGCTCGCTGTTGCTCAACACGTAGCTGGCTTTCAGATCCTTCATGCGGCCGCGCGGAATAGTCAGGTAGACGTCTTTGTCCACGCCCAGCGAGGCGCGATCGCTGTCGCCAAACCAGGCGGGTTCAGAGGCAAACTCTTTACCTGCTTTGATTGGGTTAACGGTTTCAAAGAAACGGAAGCCCCAGGTCAGCAGCTTTTTACTTTCAGCTTCACGGCCCTTAAAGGTGCGGCCGCCCATCACGGCGGAGATCAGGCGCATCTGGCCTTCGGTTGCCGAGGCCACCAGGTTGTAGCCCGCCTTGTCCGTGTGGCCGGTTTTGATACCGTCAACGTTCAGGCTGTTATCCCACAGCAGGCCGTTACGGTTGGTCTGGCGGATACCGTTGAAGGTGAACTCTTTCTCTTTGTAGATGGTGTACTCGTTTGGCACGTCGCGGATCAGCGCCTGGCCGATCATCGCCATGTCGCGAGCAGAGCTGAACTGGCCGTCAGCATCGAGACCATGCACCGTCTGGAAGTGGGAGTTCTTCAGTCCCAGCGCGTTGACGTAGCTGTTCATCAGGCCCACGAAGGCGTCCTGGCTACCGGCGACGTAGTCGGCCATGGCCACGCAGGCATCGTTACCGGACTGCAGGTTGATACCACGGATCAGCTGGGAGACCGGCACCTGCATGCCTGGTTTCAGGAACATCAGCGAGGAGCCTTTAAAGACCGGGTTGCCCGTAGCCCAGGCATCGTTGCCGATGGTGACCAGGTCCGTCTCTTTGAATTTGCCCGCTTTCATCGCCTGGCCGATGACGTAGCTGGTCATCATTTTTGTCAGGCTGGCCGGATCGCGGCGCGCGTCGGCGTTCTGTTCCGCCAGCACTTTGCCAGAGTTGTAGTCGATCAGGATATACGACTCTGCGTCAATTTGCGGAACGCCCGGGATCATGGTTTTGATGTTCAGATCATCAGCATGGGCAGCGGAGAGCGTGGCGGCGGCCAGCGCGGTGGTGAGCGCCAGGCGCTTCACGAGACGAACGGAAAAAGTGGTCTTCATGGTCAGAACAACGACATCCGTGATGAAATTAAAAAAAGTGCCTTACTATAGCAAAAGCTATACAGGCAGGCATCTGACTTTCGGCATGACTTTGTGACTGAAATTGACACAAACTGACAAAGCCAGACGCCCTCTGAAGCGCTTACTGCGCGCTGGTAATAAACGATTGCAGCTGCGCTTCGCTCTGCAGACGCTGCTGGAGCGCGCTGGCGTCGGCTTTGCTGCTGAACGGGCCGAGCTGAATACGCCAGACGGCACCGTTTTGCGTCACGCGTCCCGGCACGTCAAACTGCTGGACCAGACGCTGCTGATATTGCTCGGCACGTGCCTTATCGCTCACTGCGCCAACCTGCACAACGTAGCCACCGGCGGTGGCCGCTGCGGTAGGGGCAGGGGCAGGGGCAGCGACAGGGGCGCTGCCTTGCACGGAGCCAGGGGCAGTAACCGGTGCCGCAGCTGCGGGTGCTGCTACCACAGGTACAGCGGCGGGCGTCGCGACCGCAGCTGGCTGGGGCTGCGCTGGCGGCTCGTTGCCCTCCAGCACGCCGGAAGCCAGCGTAGTCGGTGCGCCGAGGAAGCCGCTGCCGCCAACTGGTGCACCGGTCGCGCCGTCGCTTTGCAGCGTATCGTTACTGATAGGGCGAACATCTCCCGCTGGCTGGGCAGGCTGTGGCGCAGAAGAGGCGCTGCCCATGCCGCCGCTCAGATCCGGGCGATCGGGCAGGGCGTAGGTCTGCTGGGCGATAGTGGTACAGACCGTACCGGGGCCAGAGAACGAACCATCCTGCGAGACGATAATCGGATCGATACGTACTTTGGTATTGTTAGAGTTATTCAGCCTGTCGGCGGCGGCACGAGAGAGGGAGATCGCCCGATCGTTACCGTAGGGGCCGCGATCGTTGATACGCACCACCACCATCCGGCCGTTAGACAAGTTGGTAATACGTGCATAGCTGGGGATCGGCAGGGTCGGATGTGCTGCGGTCAGCTGCATCGGGTCGAAAGCTTCGCCAGAGGCAGTCAGGTTGCTGCCCGGCTCCGCATCATAGATGGCAGCAAGACCGGCCTGGGTAAAGCGCGAGGTGTCCTGCACAATCTTGTAGGACTTGCCATCGCGCTCGTAGTCCTGGTTAACCGACGGGTTCAGCGGCTCGTAGCGAGGTTCAGCCCCGCCGATCTCTACCGTCGGGCCGTTACAGACCGCAGGCTGCGGCGCAGCGGCAGTAGGCTGCTGGCTCTCCTCGGTACTTGAACACGCTGTCAATAATCCTGCTGCTACGCAAACTGCAAGGCAAAGCTTCCGCATTGCGAACCTCTTATACGCTTTTCGACAACATTTTTCTGTGGGTATGGATCGACATTACGATACCAAACCCGGCCATGAGTACAATCAGGGCTGAGCCACCGTAGCTTACCAACGGTAAGGGCACGCCCACCACCGGTAAGATACCGCTCACCATACCGATATTTACAAACACATAAACGAATAAAATCAGCATTAAGCCACCGGCCATTACGCGGCCAAAAGTGGTCTGCGCATGGGCGGCGATCCACAGGCCGCGCATAATCAGCAGCAGGTAGAGTGCCAGCAGGATCAGGATCCCTACAAGACCCAGCTCTTCGCCGAGTACGGCAAAGATAAAGTCGGTGTGGCGCTCGGGCAGAAACTCGAGCTGCGACTGGGTACCATGCAGCCAGCCCTTGCCGCGCAGGCCGCCAGAGCCAATAGCAATTTTAGACTGAATAATATGATAGCCTGCTCCCAGCGGATCGGTTTCTGGATCGAGCAGCATCATGACGCGCTGACGCTGATAGTCATGCATCAGGAAGAACCAGAGGATCGGGATAAACGCCGCCAGCAGCAGAGCGGCAATACCGATCAGCCGCCAGCTGAGGCCCGACAGGAAGAGCACAAACAGGCCGGAAAGGGCGATAAGAATCGAGGTGCCAAGGTCCGGCTGGGCGGCCACCAGCAACGTAGGCATGAAGATCAGCACTAACGCAATACCGGTATTTTTCAGCGACGGCGGGCAGACGTCGCGGTTGATAAAGCGCGCCACCATCAGCGGTACGGCGATTTTAGCGATCTCCGAGGGCTGGAAACGCACGATGCCTAAATCGAGCCAGCGCTGTGCCCCTTTGGAGATCGCGCCAAAGGCGTCAACCGCTACCAGCAGGATCACGCAGAAGATGTAGAGATAGGGTGCCCACCCTTCATAAACACGGGGGGGGATCTGCGCCATCACTACCATCACCACCAGGCCCATAGCAATCTGGCCGATTTTGCGCTCGGTCATGCCGACATCCTGACCGCTGGCGCTCCAGATGACGATGGCGCTATAGAAAAGCAGCGCCAGGATGATCAGCAGCAGCGCCGGATCGATATGGATTTTATCCCAGAACGATCTTTTGTTCGGATTATCCGTCATGGTTATTGGTCCTCAGCCGCCGCTGACGACGGATTCTCCGCCGGCAGGTCGGTGTTGTTATCGCCCAGCATAATGTGGTCGAGGATCTGGCGCATGATGGTCCCGACCGCCGGGCCGGCACCGCCGTTTTCCAGAATGATCGCCACCGCTACCTGGGGTTTGTCATAGGGGGCAAACGCCGTCATCAGCTTGTGGTCACGCAGGCGTTCCGCAATTTTATGCGCGTTATAGGTTTCGTTGGCCTTCAGGCCAAACACCTGTGCCGTACCGGATTTGGCCGCCACCTTGTAGGGGGCATTGGCGAAGTATTTGTGCCCGGTTCCGTTGGCGCGGTTAGCCACACCGTACATGCCGTCTTTGGCTATCTCCCAGTAGCCGGAGTGGATGTCGCCCACCGGGGGCTGCTCAGGTTGTTTCCACGGTACCTGCTGCCCGTTCTCGGTCGTGCTCATCAGCAGGTGCGGCACTTTGACGATGCCATCGTTAATCAGGATCATCATTGCCTTGCTCATCTGGATCGGCGTCGCCGTCCAGTAGCCCTGGCCGATGCCTACCGGGATGGTATCGCCCTGGTACCATGGCTTCTTAAAGCGTTTCAGCTTCCACTCGCGGGTCGGCATGTTCCCGGAGCGCTCCTCCGAAAGGTCGATCCCGGTATAGTGGCCGTAGCCAAACTTGCCCATCCACTCGCTAAGCCGATCGATACCCATGTCGTAAGCGACCTGATAGAAGAAGGTATCGGCGGACTCTTCCAGCGATTTAGTAACGTTCAGATGGCCGTGGCCCCACTTTTTCCAGTCGCGATAGCGTTTCTCGGAGCCGGGGAGCTGCCACCAGCCGGGGTCGAACAGGCTGGTATTGCGGGTGATCACCCCTGCGCTCAGAGCCGATACCGCAACGTAAGGCTTAACGGTGGACGCCGGGGGATAGACGCCCTGAGTCGCACGGTTGATCAGCGGCGTGTTGGGATCGTGCAGCAGGCCGTTGTAATCCTTGCTGGAGATACCATCCACAAACAGGTTCGGGTTATAGCTTGGCATCGAGACCAGCGACAAGATGCCGCCAGTACGCGGATCGGTCACCACCACCGCCGCACGGCTCCCCTCCAGCAGGGTTTCGATATAGGTCTGCAGCTTAAGATCCAGCGTCAGGTAGATGTCATGCCCGGCCTGGGGCGGTACCTCTTTCAGCTGGCGGATCACGCGGCCACGGTTATTCACCTCAACCTCTTCATAGCCGGTCTGGCCGTGAAGCACGTTCTCGTAATAGCGCTCAATTCCCAGCTTGCCTATATCGTGCGTCGCAGCATAGTTGGCGAGGATGCCCTCTTTGTCGAGCCGATCGACGTCTTTATCGTTGATCTTTGAGACATAGCCGATGACGTGGGTCAGGGCAGAGCCATAGGGGTAGAAGCGGCGCTTATAGCCCTTAACTTCCACGCCTGGAAAGCGGTACTGGTTTACCGCAAAGCGCGCCACCTGGACTTCCGTCAGGTTGGACTTCACGGGAATAGAGGTGAAGCGATGCGAGCGGGCGCGCTCTTTTTTGAAGTTGGCGATGTCATCATCATTGAGATCGACCACGTCCCGCAGCGCGTCCAGGGTCTGCTGCACGTTGTCTACTTTCTCAGGCATCATCTCAACCTGGTAGATGGTCCGGTTGAGCGCCAGCGGGATACCGTTGCGGTCATAGATAATGCCGCGGCTGGGGGCGATCGGCACCAGCTTGATGCGGTTTTCGTTGGAGCGCGTCTGGTAGTCGGTGTGACGGACGATCTGCAGATTATAGAGGTTGGCGACGAGCACGCCGCTGAGCAGCAGGATCCCTGTGAAGGCGACAATCGCCCGGCGCACAAACAGCGCGGACTCAGCCGTATAGTCGCGAAAAGAGTTCTGTAATTTCATCCGCTGCTTAATCTACCTAAGGCTCTTCGTTACTCACGGTGATAGGGATGGTTGGTCGTAATGCTCCATGCGCGATAGAGGCTTTCAGCCACCAGAACCCGGACCAGCGGGTGGGGGAGCGTTAACGCAGAGAGTGACCAACTTTGTTCTGCTGCCGCTTTGCAGGCGGGGGATAACCCTTCCGGACCGCCGATCAGCAGGCTGACGTCGCGTCCGTCCTGCTTCCAGCGCTCCAGCTCGATGGCCAGCTGCGGTGTATCCCAGGGTTTGCCTGGAATATCGAGGGTGACGATGCGGTTTTTTCCAGCCGCAGCGAGCATTAGCTCACCCTCTTTATCAAGGATACGTTTGATGTCGGCATTTTTGCCGCGCTTGCCGGCAGGGATCTCTACCAGCTCAAACGGCATATCTTTCGGAAATCGACGCAGATATTCAGTAAAGCCGGTTTGTACCCAGTCGGGCATTTTCGTGCCGACGGCGACCAGTTGCAGCTTCACCCATTAGCCCCAGAGTTTTTCCAGCTCGTAGAGACGGCGGCTCTCTTCCTGCATAACGTGGACAATGACATCGCCCAGATCGACTACGACCCAGTCGGCAACGTTTTCGCCCTCAACGCCGAACGGGATTAGACCCGCCGCGCGGGACTCTTGCACCACATGGTTGGCGATAGAGACAACGTGACGCGTGGAAGTACCGGTGCAGATGATCATGCAGTCGGTGATGCTTGATTTACCCTTAACATCTAAGGTGACGATGTCCTGACCTTTCAGGTCGTCAATTTTGTCGATAACAAAATCCTGGAGTGCTTTACCCTGCAAGTGTTCCCCCTGGGTGGATGCAAATAACGATAATCAATAGATAGTCAGCCAGTATACCTGAAACCCGGCCTTTTCGAGACAAGAGTTGCCCATATGTGTCTGAAAGTGGGCTATCATCCCACCCTCCGCACAAGATTGCATCGCCATTTTTGTAAAACAATTTCTATGGAACTGCTGCGGAGGGAAAAGTCTGGCAGCGGAGGATAGCAGTCTTGACGATCGTGTCAATCTCCTAATGTATTAATCGCAGGCTTAGCGGTACAGCCCCTGCTGCATAATGTAGTCGAGCACGGCAGGGGGGAGCAGATCGTCACAGGTGTGATTCTCCCGCAGTCGCTGACGAATTTGCGTGGCGGAGATATCAAACCACGGGGTCTGGGCGAGAAAAATCTTTCCGGCGGGCAGGGTATGCAGCGCCTGGATATCGGTAGTGAGATGCTGCTCCAGCCAGCGCTGATGCGTCGCATCGCGCATCTCCAGCGCATAGCCGGGGCGGCGGCAGACAATCAGATGGCAGGCGCTGAGGATGCTGTCGTAGCGGTACCAGGTCGGGAAGTTGAGCAGCGAGTCCTGGCCGATAATAAAGGCCAGCGGACGGGCAGGACCGCTCTCCTGACGCCATGCCTCCAGCGTTTCGGCCGAGTACGACGGCGTGTCGCGCTGTAACTCCCGCTCGTCGAGAGTAAACAGCGGGCGGTCGGCAATAGCCAGCGCCAGCATGGTTTTACGCTGCTGGCTGGAGGCCTCCGGCTGCGGACGATGCGGCGGCACGTTGTTTGGCATGATAATAACCCGGGCAAGGTTAATCGCCTCTGCCAGCGCCTCTACCGGTAAAAGGTGGCCGTAGTGAACGGGATCGAAGGTCCCGCCAAACAGGGCTTGCAGCTGATCCATCTCACCCCTCTATAAATACGTCTGCCAGCGTCTTATGACAGAGTAGCAGAGAGATCCCTTCCAGTTCGGCCCAGACCGACTGGCCGTAGTCCTGCTTAACCGTGAGTTCGGTACGACTCAGGAGGTGCACCGCCTGACGAAGTTGGTTATGGCTCAGGCGGTTTAGCGCCTCGGTGGTAACGGCGCGGCGGTTTTGCCATACCCGGTGCTTATCAAAAAGAGCGCGCAGCGGAGAATGCGCCATCTGGCGCTTTACGTTTAACAGCAGCAGTAGCTCACGTTGCAACGTACGCAGCAGGATCACCGGCTCGCTGGCCTCAAGCTTCAGCTGCTGCAAAATATGCAGGGCGCGTTTGCTCTTGCCCGCCAGCAGGGCATCTACCCAGTGGAAAGGGGTAAAGTGGGCGGCATCGTTCACCGCCTGCTCAACGCGTGGCAGAGTCAGTTTGCCGTCGGGCCAGAGGAGAGAGAGTCGATCCAGCGCCTGGGCCAGCGCCAGCAGGTTACCCTCATAGCAGTAGCAGAGCAGCTGGTTAGCCGCGTCATCAAGCTGCAAATTATGCTGTTTTGCGCGATTTGCGACCCAGCGTGGAAGCTGCGCCTGTTCCGGCGTCTGGCAGGTGACCAGTACGGATCGGTTCGCCAGTGCGGTAAACCAGGCGGAGTTCTCCTGCGCTTTGGTGAGCTTATTGCCCCGCACGATCAGCAGGAGATCGTCATGCAGGAGTCCGGTCAGGGTCACGAGCTGTTCATTGATAGTTGCATTCGGCCCGTTGTCCGGCAGCTGAAGCAGCAGCGTCTGGCGGCTGGCAAACAGGCTCATGGCCTGGCAGAGGGAGAAGAGCGCGGTCCAGTCGGTGCTGGCATCGAGAGCAACGGTGTGGTGTTCATCAAAGCCCTGGGCTGCGGCCGCCTGGCGCACCGCATCCTGGCTCTCCTGAAGCAGCAACGGATCGTTGCCTAGCAGCAGATACGCCGCGCGCAGCCCTTCATTGAGCTGCGCGCGGAGCTGTTCAGGGTACAGCTTTAACATCAGTTACCCAGCGTCGTGGAGACGCGAGAGGAGGTTGCTTCCGCTTTGGCTTCCGCAATCTTCTCCTGCTTCTCTGCCGTTTGCACGCTTGGCAGCTGACGGATCAGCTGTTGGGCAGCTTTATCGTACATCTCCGCAACGATCATCTCCTGCTCGGCATCTTTCGCCAGCGCGGTCTGCGGGTTATCGAAGAATGAACGATAAACTTTGGTATGCAGCGGATAGATCCCCTGACCCGGGATCAGCACCGTCGCCTGGACACTCATTACCATCTGGTACTCAGCCGTACGGCCGTCGCGGAAGATGGAGGCGGTGTCCTGGCTAACGGTTGATGTACCCAGACGCAGGGAGGGCACATCCTGACGTATGGAGCTTTTCTCTACCAGCGTCACGCCGTTCAGACGCAGCTGCGCTCGTACCGCGCGGCTTAGCGGACCGTTTGGATCTGCCGAGTCGAAAATCATGGTTTTCATCTCGTCAGGGATAGCTGAGCTATTGCGCAGGTGCCAGCCACATCCGGCGGTGACCAGCACCGCCAATGACAACAGTAATGTTGTTAGTAATCGCACGCTTCCTCCTGCGCTTAGCCAACGACCAGATTGAGCAGCTTACCTGCAACGTAAATCACTTTACGTACGGTAACGCCATCAAGATATTTTGCTACCAGCGGCTCCTGCGCCGCACGTTCGCGCACCTGCTCTTCGCTGGCATCGACCGGCACGGTGATTTTACCGCGTACTTTACCGTTCACCTGTACGACAACCAGGGTAGTGTTCTCGACCATCGCCTGCTCATCCGCTACCGGCCACGGCGCGTTGTCGATATCGCCTTCGCCTTTCAGCTCCTGCCAGAGGGTGAAGCAGGCATGCGGGGTGAACGGGTTGAGCATACGCACTACCGCCAGCAGCGCTTCCTGCATCAGGGCGCGATCCTGCTCGCCTTCCAGCGGCGCTTTCGCCAGCTTGTTCATCAGCTCCATGATCGCCGCAATGGCGGTGTTGAAGGTCTGACGGCGGCCGATATCATCGGTTACTTTGGCAATGGTTTTATGCACGTCACGGCGCAGCGCCTGCTGATCTTCGCTCAGCGCAGCAACGTCCAGCGCCGGAGCGTCGCCCTGGGAGGTGTGCTCGTAGACCAGTTTCCAGACGCGCTTCAGGAAGCGGTTTGCCCCTTCAACGCCGGACTCCTGCCACTCGAGGGTCATATCCGCCGGCGAGGCGAACATCATAAACAGACGCACGGTATCCGCGCCGTAGCGCTCGACCATCTCCTGCGGATCGATGCCGTTGTTTTTCGACTTGGACATCTTGCTCATGCCGGTATAGACCAGCTCATGACCCGCCGCGTCCTGTGCTTTCACAATGCGGCCTTTCTCATCGCGCTCAACGATGGCCTCTTTCGGGGAGACCCAGTTACGCTCGCCGTTTACGCCCACGTAGTAGAAGGCATCTGCCAGCACCATGCCCTGGCAGAGCAGCTGCTTGGCTGGCTCGTCAGAGTTCACCATGCCTGCGTCGCGCATCAGCTTGTGGAAGAAGCGGAAGTAGAGCAGATGCATGATGGCGTGTTCGATCCCGCCGATGTAGATATCAACCGGCAGCCAGTAGTTGGCGGCGTTCGGATCCAGCATCCCCTCGTTGTACTGCGGGCAGGTGTAGCGCGCATAGTACCAGGAGGACTCCATAAAAGTGTCGAAGGTGTCAGTTTCACGCAGCGCAGGCTGGCCGTTGACGGTAGTCTTCGCCCACTCGGGATCGGCTTTGATCGGGCTGGTAATGCCGTCCATGACCACATCTTCCGGCAGGATCACCGGCAGCTGGTCTTCCGGAGTTGGCAGCACGGTGCCGTCTTCCAGGGTCACCATCGGGATGGGTGCGCCCCAGTAGCGTTGGCGGGAGACGCCCCAGTCGCGCAGGCGGTAGTTGACCTTACGCTCGCCAACGCCGTTAGCGGCCAGCTTGTCGGCAATGGCGTTAAACGCGGCCTCAAAGTTCAGACCGTCAAACTCACCGGAGTTAAACAGCACGCCTTTTTCGGTCAGCGCCTGGGCGCTGAGATCCGGCTCGGTGCCGTCGGCTGCAAGGATAACTGGCTTGATCTCTAAACCATATTTCGTGGCAAACTCATAGTCGCGCTGGTCGTGGCCCGGAACGGCCATTACTGCGCCGGTGCCGTACTCCATCAGCACGAAGTTCGCTGCCCAGACCGGGATAGCTTCGCCGGTCAGCGGGTGAATAGCACGCACGCCGGTGTCGACGCCTTTCTTCTCCATGGTCGCCATGTCTGCTTCGGCAACCTTGGTGTTGCGGCATTCGGCAATGAAGTCGCCCAGCGCCGGGTTATAGGCCGCCGCCTGGGTGCTCAGCGGGTGGCCCGCGGCAACCGCCAGGTAGGTGACGCCCATAAAGGTGTCAGGACGGGTGGTGTAGACGGTCAGCTTGTCGTCGCTGTTCTCAACGTCGAAGGTGATCTCCACGCCTTCAGAGCGGCCGATCCAGTTGCGCTGCATGGTCTTAACGGTGTCCGGCCACTGATCCATATGATCCAGATCGTTCAGCAGTTCGTCAGCGTAGGCGGTGATTTTGATAAACCACTGCGGGATCTCTTTACGCTCAACCTTGGTGTCGCAGCGCCAGCAGCAGCCGTCGATCACCTGCTCGTTAGCCAGCACGGTCTGGTCATTCGGGCACCAGTTCACCGCCGATGTCTTCTTATAGACCAGGCCTTTCTTATACAGCTCGGTAAAGAACTTCTGCTCCCAGCGGTAGTATTCCGGGGTGCAGGTTGCCAGCTCGCGGCTCCAGTCATAGCCAAAGCCCAGCATCTTGAGCTGGTTTTTCATGTAGTTGATATTGTCGTAGGTCCACGGGGCGGGCGCGGTGTTGTTCTTCACCGCCGCACCTTCAGCCGGCAGGCCAAACGCATCCCAGCCGATAGGCTGCAGCACGTTTTTACCCAGCATGCGCTGATAGCGGGAGATCACATCGCCGATGGTGTAGTTACGCACGTGGCCCATGTGTAGCCGGCCAGAAGGATAGGGAAGCATAGAGAGGCAGTAATACTTCTCTTTGCTCTCATCTTCAGTGACTTCAAATGTGCGCTTCTCTTCCCAGTGAAGCTGGACTTTGGATTCTATCTCTTCCGGGCGGTATTGCTCTTGCATGGCAGCCAGTGGTCCTGTTTTCAATACAGCTACAAGCGTAGCATTAAGATGTGGTGTGTAAGATCCGCATAGCATAGCCCAAACGCCAGTCTCAAAACAGCCTTTCGCGCTGACGGCGGTGAAAAGGGCTGGCGGGCATTATTGCATGAATTTACACAGGCTGTGCCCAGGGTAGCAAAGCGGTGGGAAAATAAGGTCTATTATTAGAAGACGTTACCCAGCCCGGAGGCGAAAGGATGAACAAGGTTGCTCAATATTATCGTGAACAGGTTGCAACGCTGACCGAGCGTTTGCGCAGTGGCGATCGGGATATCGATGCGCTGGTAGAGCAGGCGCGGCTGCGCGTCACCCAGACGGGCGAGTTAACGCCAACCGAGGTCGAGGAGCTGACGCGCGCCCTGCGTCGCGATCTCGAAGAGTTTGCCCGCAGCTATAACGAGAGCCAGGGGGAGGTCACCGACAGCGTGTTTATGCGGGTGATAAAAGAGAGCCTGTGGCAGGAGCTGGCGGACATTACCGATAAAACCCAGCTGGAGTGGCGCGAGGTGTTTCAGGATCTGAACCATCACGGAGTCTACCACAGCGGTGAAGTCGTAGGGCTGGGGAACTTGGTCTGTGAGAAGTGCCACTATCACCTGGCGGTCTACACCCCGGATGCGCTGCCGCTCTGCCCGAAGTGCGGCCATGACCAGTTTCAGCGTCGACCATTTGAGCCGTAATGAAGGTTGTAACGCCCGGTGGGCACGGTGCCAGGTGTAGGCCCGGTAAGCGTAGCGCCACCGGGCGTTTATTGGCTGATGTTATGCCGGGCGGCACTGCGTTTGCCCGGCCTACAAATAGCGGCGATACCCGATACTGACTTAGTGCAGAATCTTGGCGAGGAAATCTTTCGCGCGTTCGGATTTCGGGTTGGCGAAGAAATCCTCTTTGGCCGAGTCCTCGACGATCTTGCCTTCATCCATAAAGATCACGCGTGTCGCCACCTTGCGCGCAAAGCCCATCTCGTGCGTGACCACCATCATGGTCATCCCCTCCTGAGCCAGCTCAACCATGACGTCCAGCACCTCGTTGATCATCTCGGGATCGAGCGCCGAAGTCGGTTCGTCAAACAGCATCGCCACCGGATCCATGCACAGGGCGCGGGCAATGGCCACGCGCTGCTGCTGGCCACCGGAGAGCTGGGCCGGGAACTTATCGGCGTGGGCGGAAAGCCCGACGCGCTCCAGCAGCTTGAGACCTTTCTCCCGCGCCGCCGCCTTGTTGCGCTTCAGTACTTTCACCTGGGCAAGGGTCAGGTTTTCGATAATCGACAGATGTGGGAAGAGTTCAAAGTGCTGAAACACCATCCCAACGTGGGAGCGTAGCTCGGCAAGATTGGTTTTCTTATCGGTCACCTTGGTGCCGTTTACCAAAATTTCACCCTGCTGCACTGGCTCCAGGCCGTTGACGGTTTTGATCAGCGTAGACTTACCGGAGCCGGACGGCCCGCAGACCACTACCACTTCACCTTTTTTCACTTCCGTGGAGCAGTCGGTCAGCACCTGAAAGTGACCATACCATTTTGAAACGTTTTTCAGGGAAATCATTAAACTGTCCTTTTCTTCAGATAGCTGACCAACAGTGAAGCACTGAGACTAATTGCAAAATAGACCACGCCGGCAAAGAGGATCATCTCCACCTGAGTACCATCACGCTCACCGATGGTGGAGGCGGTACGGAAGAAGTCTGCCAGGCTGAGTACGTACACCAGCGAGGTATCCTGGAACAGGACGATCCCCTGGGTGAGCAGCAGCGGCACCATGGCACGGAAGGCCTGCGGCAGGATGATAAGCTTCATCGACTGCCAGTGGGTCATCCCGAGGGCTAGCGCCGCACTCGACTGCCCGCGCGAGATGCTCTGGATACCGGCGCGGATAATCTCTGAGTAGTAGGCCGCTTCAAACATCGAGAAGGCCACCATTGCTGAGATCAGGCGGATATCGGTGGTAGGTGACAGGCCGAGCACGTTTTGCAGCAGCCCCGGCACAATCAGGTAGAACCACAGCAGCACCATCACCAGCGGGATAGAGCGGAACACGTTGACGTAGGCGGTGGCGAACCAGGCGAGCGGCTTAAAGCTCGACAGGCGCAGCACCGCCAGGATGGTGCCCCAGACGATGCCGACCAGCACCGCAGTAATAGTAATTTTCAGCGTGATGACCAGCCCGTCCAGCAGGTAGGGCATCGCCGGGAGAATGGAACTCCAGTCAAACTCATACATCGTTATTTGCTCCCCATATTGCCCGGCAGGCGAACTTTACGTTCTACCAGATTCATCACCAGCATAATGAAGGCGTTAATCAGCACGTAGGCGAGGGTGATCGCGGTAAAGGATTCCCAGGCGTGGGCGGAGTAGTCCAGCAGCTTGCCCGCCTGCGCGGCCATATCCACCAGCCCGATGGTCGAGGCGATGGCGGAGTTTTTCACCAGGTTCATCATCTCGGAGGTCATCGGCGGCACAATCACGCGGTAGGCGTTTGGCAGCAGCACATAGCGGTAGGTCTGCGGCAGCGTCAGCCCCATCGCCAGACCGGCGTTCTTCTGCCCGCGCGGCAGCGACTGAATGGCCGCCCGCACCTGCTCACAGACGCGCGCCGCGGTAAACAGCCCGAGGCAGATCATCGATGAGAGGAAGAACTGAATATTCGGGTCGAGTTCCGCCTTGAACCACATGCCGAGATCCTCCGGCAGCAGTTCAGGCACCACTAAGTACCAGGTAAAGAACTGCACGATCAGCGGAACGTTACGGAATAGCTCAACGTAAAGGGTACCGATCCCGGAGAGGAAACGGTTGGGCACGGTGCGGAGAATACCGAACAGCGAGCCGACAAGAAATGCGATGATCCAGGCGGTAATCGACAGCGCGACCGTGACCTGAAAACCGCTCCACAGCCAGCCTAAATAGGTGGTGTTGCCGAACGGGGCCTGCTGCAGAAAAATACCCCAGTTCCAGTCTATTGACATACATGTACCTCAGAAAAAAAAGGGTAGCATCGCTACCCTCGAAGATTGGTGAGAAGCTTTACGCACCTTTTTATGCGTAAGCGTCGCGCCGGATGGGGGAACGACCCTCCAGCGTCTAGTCTGTCCGTGCTTCCCGTCAATCGAGAGGGCGATAATCGCCCTGTGTTTCTAGTTAGTTAAGTGCTTTATCGTTCGGCGTTTTGAACAGGGTCTGCATCTCGTCAGAGAGCTCAAAGTTCATGTTCAGGTTTTTCGGCGGAATTGGGTTTTTGAACCACTTATCAAACCACTTCGCCGCTTCGCCGGAGGTCTGCGCCTGGGCGATGGTGTCATCCATCAGCTTTTTGAACTGCGGATCGTCTTTACGCAGCATACAGCCGTAGGCCTCTTCAGACTGCGGCTTGCCAACGATCTCCCAGTTGTCCGGCTTCTTCGCCTTCGCACGTTCACCCGCCAGCAGGGCGTCATCCATCATAAAGGCCACCGCACGACCGCTCTCCAGGGTACGGAAGGAGTCGCCGTGATCTTTCGCGCTGATGATGCGCATATCCATCTTCTGCTCGTCGTTCAGCTTGTGCAGCAGCACCTCAGAGGTAGTACCGGAGGTGACCACTACCGCTTTACCTTTCAGGTCCGGGAAGTCCTTAATGTCGCCGCCTTTTTTCGCCAGCAGGCGGGTGCCGACCACGAAAATGGTGTTAGAGAAGGCAGCCTGCTTCTGGCGCTCGAGGTTGTTGGTAGTAGAGCCGCACTCGAAATCAAAGGTGCCGTTCTGCAGCAGCGGAATACGGTTCTGGGAGGTGATCGGGATCAGCTTGACCTGCAGATCGGGTTTGTTCAGCTGTTTTTTAACGGCTTCAACGATCGCGTTGGAGTAGTCCTGTGAGTAGCCGACAACTTTCTGCTGGTTGTCATAGTAAGAGAACGGGACGGAAGACTCACGGTGGCCGACCACGATCACGCCGTTTTTGGCAATTTTATCGAGCGTGCTGCCAGCTGCTGGCGCGGCTGCATCTTCGGCATGTGCCAGACCGGCGCTCAT
Organism: Pseudescherichia sp.; assembly: GCF_031979925.1. Taxonomy (GTDB): domain Bacteria; phylum Pseudomonadota; class Gammaproteobacteria; order Enterobacterales; family Enterobacteriaceae; genus Pseudescherichia. The sequence continues at coordinate 358,479 of NZ_DALZFB010000003.1, forward strand.
TCCCACTAACAGCATCGCCGCGGTCAGTTTACGTAATTGCATATCCAACTCCTTCATCATCAGCGCCAGGGACGCATTGATACCCAGTGTGTGTGTTTGTGTTGTTATATCCTGCAGCACAAGCATGCAGTGTTATGCGTGTTTGTTAACATTTAGTGTGGCTTGGTGTAAACATTTTGCTGCTTTATTGTTTAGTTTTGCGAAGCGCACCGCACCATTTCGAGGCAGAAAACGCCGATTGCACTTTTTTAGTGCTTCAGGTGTTCACTGCTGGTGCACCGTTATGGCGCATCGGCAAAAATCCGCAGCTGCCTGATATTATTAAGCAATTGCTGTGCCAGGTTGGGATATGCAGAAGGGGTTATGAAGGAGTAGGCCCGGCAAGCGAAGTGCCGCCGGGCAATGAGAAAGGATTATTTAACGCGACGCTGACGCAGGCTCATCATCACCGCGCCAAAGCCGAACAGCGCGGTAAGGATCCACAGCGGCCAGCTGCCGGTACGGGCGTACGGCGTCAGGCCGGTGGTCGGCGTTACGTTGGTAGTCAGCACCTGGCGGGTAAACTGCGGCAGCATCGCCTGAATCTCACCCTGCGGACCGATCACGGCGGTAATGCCGTTATTGGTGCTGCGCAGCAGCGGACGCGCCAGCTCCAGAGAGCGCATCCGCGCCATCTGGAAGTGCTGCCACGGGCCGATGGACTTACCGAACCATGCATCGTTGGAGATAGTCAGCAGGAAGTCGGTGTTCGGGCGGAAGTTATCCCGCACCTGCTCGCCGAGGATGATCTCATAGCAGATGGCCGGGGTCAGCTCAAAGCCGTGGGCCGAGAGCTGGGGCTGTACGTAGGGACCACGACTGAACGAGGACATCGGCAGATCGAAGAACGGGGCCAGCGGGCGCAGAATAGACTCCAGCGGCACGAACTCGCCAAACGGCACCAGATGGTTTTTGTTGTAGCGATTCGTGGAGTTGTAGTTATACGCGCTCCCTTTGCCCAGCGTAATGATGGTGTTGTAGGTGTCGTAGCGGTTCTGCTTGTTCAGACGCGCGTCAACGATGCCGGTGATCAGCGTCGTGTCCTTCGCCCGCAGCAGATCGTCCATCGTGCTTAAGAAGCGCTGCTGGTTGATCTCCAGATCCGGAATGGCTGACTCCGGCCAGATAATCAGCTGCGACTTGCCCATCTCCCGCTCGGTAGCGTCGAGATAGATATTCAGCGTATTCTCCAGCTGCCCCTCATCCCACTTCAGGGACTGCGGTATATTGCCCTGCACCAGAGAGACCTGGGTAGTGCGCTCCGTAACCGGGGTAAACCACTGGATGTAGCGCAGCGGGAAGGGGAGGGCAAAGAGCACCACCGCTACCGCCAGGGTGCGCCAGCTGCGGTGAGTCGCCGCCAGCACCAGCAGGCCGCTGACCACCATCAACAGGAAGTTAATCGCCTCGACGCCCATCACCGGGGCCAGCCCCTTCAGCGGGCCGTCAATCTGGCTGTAGCCAAACTGCAGCCACGGGAAGCCGGTCAGCACCCAGCCGCGCAGGAACTCGGTGAGCTGCCAGACCACCGGCGCAGCGATGGCCATGCGGATAACGTTAGTACGCGGCCAGAGACGGGAGAGGATCCCGGCGAACAGGCCGGTATAGAGCGACAGATAGGCCGCCAGCAGCACCACGAGAAAGACGTTGACCGGCCCTGGCATGCCGCCAAACTGGGCGATACTGACGTAGACCCAGTTAATTCCGGTGCCAAAGAGGCCGAATCCCCATGCATAGCCAATCGCCGCCGCCTGGAGCGGGCGACGGTTAAGCGTCAGCCCCTGCAGGCCGATAAGGGAGATAAGCGCGGCGGGCCAGAAGTCATAAGGAGAAAAAGCCAGCGTTCCGCTGGCTCCGAATAACAGCGCCAGCAGCAGACGTACGCGCTGACGCTCAAGCAGTGAGGCAAATACCATTTACGTTACTCGTCCAGGTGAATTACTCGTCCAGTTTAGGCTGCGCTGCGTCTTCTGGCATTTTTACGTGAACCTGAATAATACGACGGCTGTCGGCCATGGCAACCTTGAACTGGTAACCATCGATATCGATAGATTCGCCCCGCGCTGGCAGATGGCCAAAGGCCTGCATCACCAGCCCGCCGATGGTATCCACCTCTTCATCGCTGAAGTGGGTCCCAAAGGACTCATTGAAGTCTTCAATAGAGGCCAGAGCGCGTACCGTCCAGGTGTGACGGCTCAGCTGGCGGAAATCGATATCTTCCTCTTCGTCGTACTCATCTTCAATTTCGCCGACGATAAGCTCAAGAATATCTTCGATGGTCACGAGTCCCGAGACGCCGCCAAACTCATCAATAACGATCGCCATATGGTAGCGCTGTGAGCGGAACTCTTTCAGCATCCGGTCGACCCGTTTGCTCTCCGGGACGACAACCGCCGGACGGAGCACTTTTTCCATGCTGAAGGCTTCGGCATCGCTGCGCATAAAGGGCAGCAGATCCTTGGCCATCAAAATCCCTTCGATGTGATCCTTATCTTCGCTAATCACCGGGAAGCGGGAGTGGGCAGACTCGATAATGACGTCGAGGCACTCATCCAGCGTCTGGTTACGTTTCAGGGTGATCATCTGCGAGCGGGGGATCATGATGTCGCGAACGCGCTGGTCGGCAATATCCATTACCCCTTCCAGCATGTCGCGCGTATCTTCGTCGATAAGCTCGTTCTGCCCGGAGTCACGGATCAGCGCCAGAAGTTCGTCACGGTTTTTGGGTTCGCCGTGAAAGAGCTGGCTCAGTAAGAGGGAGAAAAATCCCTTTTTGCTGCTGTTAAGGGGGTCGCTACTATGTGAATTGTCGTCGCTCATGGCGTCGTATGGGTTCTCATGTTAATAAATGTGTTGTCCGGCGCGTGAACTCAGCGCCAGACGGCTCAGAAGTAGCCAGGCTACTCCTTCTCGGCAATGTACGGATCCTCATAGCCCAGAGCAAGCATTATCTCTGTTTCCAGGCTCTCCATCTCTTCGGCCTCGTCATCTTCAATATGATCGTAGCCCAGTAGGTGCAGACTGCCATGCACCACCATGTGCGCCCAGTGCGCCTCCAGCGGCTTCTCCTGCTCGCGGGCCTCCTGCTCTACCACCTGACGGCAGATGATCAGGTCGCCGAGCAGCGGCAGCTCGATGCCCGGCGGGGCCTCAAACGGGAACGAGAGCACGTTGGTAGGCTTGTCCTTGCCGCGGTAGGTCAGGTTAAGTTCGTGGCTCTCCGCCTCGTCCACGAGGCGGATGGTCACTTCGGACTCCTCCTGAAACTGCGGGATAACCGCGTTCAGCCAGCCCTGAAACTGTGCTTCTTCTGGCAGGCCGCTCGCGTCATCACACGCCAGCTGTAAATCGAGGATTACCGAACTCATTTTTGCTCATGCTCCTGCTGCTGGGCTTCGCGCTTGCGCTCGGCGGCCAGCTCGGCTTTACGTTTCTGCTCTGTCTCTTCCCACGCCTCATAGGCGGTCACGATGCGGGCAACCACCGGGTGGCGTACCACGTCCTCGCTGTGGAAGAAGTTAAAGCTAATTTCATCGACCTCTGCCAGCACTTCAATGGCGTGGCGCAGGCCGGACTTGGTGCTGCGCGGCAGGTCAACCTGGGTGATATCCCCGGTGATCACCGCTTTCGAGTTAAAGCCGATACGCGTCAGGAACATCTTCATCTGTTCGATGGTGGTGTTCTGGCTCTCATCGAGAATGATAAAGGCGTCGTTGAGCGTACGGCCACGCATGTAGGCCAGCGGCGCAACTTCAATCACGTTACGCTCCATCAGCTTCTCGACCTTCTCAAAGCCCAGCATCTCAAACAGGGCGTCGTAGAGCGGACGCAGATAGGGGTCAACCTTCTGGCTCAGATCGCCTGGAAGGAAGCCGAGCTTCTCACCAGCTTCCACCGCCGGACGGGTCAGCAGAATACGGCGGATCTCCTGGCGCTCAAGGGCATCAACCGCGGCGGCGACGGCGAGGTAGGTTTTCCCTGTCCCGGCCGGCCCAATGCCGAAGGTGATGTCATGATCGAGAATATTGGCAATATACTGCGCCTGGTTTGGCGTACGCGGTTTGATGACTCCGCGCTTGGTTTTGATAGTGACCGCTTTGCCATACTCCGGCACGCTCTCGGCGCTCTGCTCCAGCACGCGGGCTTCTTTGATTGCCAGATGGATCTGTTCGGGTTCAATATCCTGGGTTTGGCCGCGCATCGGGGCGGTATCAACATAGAGGCTGCGCAGAATATCTGCGGCGGCGTTCACGCTAATCGTACGTCCGGTGAGTTTAAAGTGGCTATCGCGGCGGTTAATTTCGATGCCCAGTCGACGTTCAAGCTGTTTGATATTGTCGTCAAACGGGCCGCATAAACTCAGCAGACGGGCATTGTCAGCTGGTTCAAGGGTGATTTCACGGGTTTCAGTATTCAATCGATTCCTCTTTTACCTGACTGGCCGGATGGAATAGAGATATGGGGACGATGGGCGGAAAAAACAAGGCCTGCCGGAGGGGCAGGCCGGGGGGATCAGGGCTGGTAGAGACCGACGCCCAGTTCGTTCTCTTTACGGGTGCGGGCAATGACCGATTCCGGCGTTTCGGTTACGCGCAGGCCCATCTCCGCTTCGGTGCGCACGACTTTACCGCGCAATGAATTAGTATAGACATCGGTGATCTCGACGTCCACGAACTTGCCGATCATCTCCGGGGTGCCCTCGAAGTTCACCACACGGTTGTTCTCGGTACGGCCGGACAGCTCCATAATGCTCTTACGGGAGGTGCCCTCCACCAGAATACGCTGGGTGGTGCCGATCATTCTGCGGCTCCAGGCCATCGCCTGCTGGTTGATGCGCTCCTGAAGAATGTAGAGACGCTGCTTCTTATCCTCTTCCGGCACGTCATCAACCATATCAGCGGCCGGGGTGCCTGGACGGGCAGAGAAGATAAAGCTATAGCTCACATCGAAGTTGACCTCGGCGATCAGCTTCATGGTCTGCTCGAAGTCCTGGGTGGTTTCACCCGGGAAGCCGACGATAAAGTCGGAGCTGATCTGGATATCCGGACGCGCCGCGCGCAGCTTACGGATAATCGCTTTATACTCCAGCGCGGTATGGGTCCGGCCCATCAGGTTCAGGACGCGATCCGCGCCGCTCTGTACCGGCAGGTGCAGGAAGCTCACCAGCTCCGGCGTATCGCGGTAAACCTCAATGATATCGTCGGTGAACTCAATCGGGTGGCTGGTGGTAAAGCGGATGCGGTCGATACCGTCAATGGCGGCCACCAGGCGCAGCAGCTCGGCAAACGAGCCGGTGGTGCCGTCGTAGTTCTCACCTCGCCAGGCGTTAACGTTCTGGCCGAGCAGGTTAACCTCACGCACGCCCTGCGCCGCCAGCTGGGCGATCTCAAACAGGATGTCGTCGCACGGACGGCTGACCTCTTCACCACGGGTGTAGGGCACCACGCAGTAGGTACAGTATTTATTGCAGCCTTCCATGATAGAGACGAAGGCGGTCGGCCCGTCGGCACGCGGCTCCGGCAGGCGGTCAAACTTTTCGATCTCCGGGAAGCTGATATCGACAATCGGACTGCGGTTGCCACGCACGGAGTTGATCATCTCCGGCAGGCGGTGCAGGGTCTGCGGCCCAAAAACGATGTCGACGCAGCGGGCGCGCTGGCGAATAAGATCGCCCTCCTGGGAGGCGACGCAGCCGCCGACGCCAATAATCAGATCGGGGTTCTTCTCTTTCAGGAGCTTCCAGCGTCCAAGCAGATGGAATACCTTCTCCTGAGCCTTCTCGCGGATAGAGCAGGTGTTAAGCAGCAGTAAATCCGCCTCTTCCGCCACGTCGGTCAACTGATAGCCGTGAGTAGCATCCAGCAGATCGGCCATCTTCGATGAATCGTACTCGTTCATCTGACAGCCCCAGGTTTTAATATGGAGTTTTTTGGTCATCGACTTGCTCTATTAAACGCGAGGATTTCAGGCCGCGTATTGTAATGCTTTGGTCGGGCGCTGACCATAGTTCATCTCCCGACCCCATAAAATCGAAAATCCTGTAAACTTAAAGGAATTATAAATAAGGACAATTGACCATGGTAAATCAACCAACTGAAGTAGCCGTAGTTGGCGGCGGTATGGTCGGCGGCGCGCTGGCGCTTGGCCTGGCGCAGCATGGTTTTGCGGTAACGGTAATCGAGCAGGCCGCACCCCCTGCGTTTGACGCCAGTATAGCGCCAGACGTACGCATTTCTGCGATAAGCACCGCATCTGTGGCACTGCTGCGCGGGCTGGGCGTCTGGGACAGCGTGTTGGCGATGCGCTGCCATCCCTGGCGCAGGCTGGAGACTTGGGAGTGGGAGAACGCCCACGTGGTCTTTGACGCCAGCGATCTTAAGCTGCCGCACCTCGGTTATATGGTTGAGAATAACGTGCTGCAACGTGCGCTGTGGGACGCGCTTGAGGCCCATCCGCAGGTGACGCTGCGCGCCCCGGCGATGCTTAAGGCGATGCACTGCCGCGGCCATCAGCATGAGCTGGTGTTTGACAATGACGAGACGCTGCTGGCAAAGCTGGTGATTGGTGCAGACGGCGCAAACTCGCAGGTGCGACAGTGGGCGGGGATTGGCGTTCACGCCTGGCAGTATCAGCAGTCCTGTATGCTAATCACCGTTGAGTGTGAAAAGGATCCGGGTGACAGCACCTGGCAGCAGTTTACTCCGCACGGACCGCACGCCTTCCTGCCGCTGTTCGATCGCTGGGCGTCACTGGTGTGGTACGACACCCCGGCGCGCATTCGCCAGCTGCGCACCCTGACCATGCCGCAGCTGCAAAGAGAGATTGAGAAGTTCTTCCCGGCGCGGCTGGGCAAGGTAACGCCGGTTGCTGCCGGAGCCTTCCCGCTGACCCGCCGCCACGCTTTACAGTATGTGAAGCCGGGGCTGGCGCTGGTGGGTGACGCCGCCCACACGATCCACCCGCTGGCGGGGCAGGGGGTGAACCTTGGCTATCGCGACGTAGATGCGCTGCTGGAGGTGTTGACGACTGCGCGCAGCCAGGGCGAGGAGTGGGCCAGCCAGCGCGTGCTTAAGCGCTACCAGACGCGGCGGATGATGGACAACTATATTATGCAGAGCGGCATGGATCTCTTCTATGCCGGATTTAGCAATAACCTCGGTCCGCTGCGCGTGCTGCGCAACATGGGGCTGATGGCCGCCCAGCGCGCCGGGATGCTGAAAACGCAGGCGCTGAAGTATGCGCTAGGCCTGTAACGTTGATGCCGGGGCAGCCCGGCATAATAATTTGCTCAAAGCACAAAAACAAAAAAGCCCGCCGAAGCGAGCTTTTTTGTTTTATGTGGCTGGGGTACGAGGATTCGAACCTCGGAATGCTGGAATCAGAATCCAGTGCCTTACCGCTTGGCGATACCCCAACAGGGTGCGTTCACTTACGCAAACGTCTTTTGAAATTGGCTGGGGTACGAGGATTCGAACCTCGGAATGCTGGAATCAGAATCCAGTGCCT
>NZ_DALZFB010000003.1:366123-439724 GCF_031979925.1 Pseudescherichia sp.
TACCGCTTGGCGATACCCCAACAATTTTTTACGTCATAAGCATCTTAAAGATACTCATCAGAATAGAGTGGCTACTACGGGAATCGAACCTGTGACCCCATCATTATGAGTGATGTGCTCTAACCAGCTGAGCTAAGTAGCCAAATTGTACTGCTAGTTACTCAAGACAAACGTGTTACACACGAGAGTCAAAAAAAGTGGCTGGGGTACCTGGATTCGAACCAGGGAATGCCGGTATCAAAAACCGGTGCCTTACCGCTTGGCGATACCCCATCCGTGCAACGCTTACTGGGAATGGTGCGGGAGGCGAGACTTGAACTCGCACACCTTGCGGCGCCAGAACCTAAATCTGGTGCGTCTACCAATTTCGCCACTCCCGCAAAAAAAGATGGTGGCTACGACGGGATTCGAACCTGTGACCCCATCATTATGAGTGATGTGCTCTAACCAGCTGAGCTACGTAGCCATCTTTTTTTCGCGTTACCTTATCGGCGTTGCGGGGCGCATTATGCGTATTGGGCCTTTCAGCGTCAACACCTTTTTCATCGAAAATTGCCGGAATGTGACTGTTTGGTTAGGTTGCGAACAGCCTGGCGTATAATTCGGCAATTATTGGTTATATCTTGATTTTAATTGAGAGATAACAGGATCAAAACCCACAAAAACGGGTCCCGCAGGACCCGCTATTATCACGCTACTTTATCTATCAGTAGGCGGACTGGTGAACGCCTACCGCACGGCCTGATGGATCGTTCATGGTTTTGAACGCTTCATCCCACTCAATCGCTTTGGCAGAGGAGCAGGCGACGGATGGACCGCCAGGCACGCACTCGGCAGCGCTGGCAACCGGGAACAGCTCTTCAAACACTTCACGGTACAGGTACGCCTCTTTAGAGGTCGGCGTGTTGTACGGGAAGCGGTAGCTGGCGGTCTCCAGCTGCTGGTCGCTCACCTGCTGTGCTGCCACCTCTTTCAGGGTGTCGATCCAGCTGTAGCCTACGCCATCAGAGAACTGCTCTTTCTGACGCCATGCTACGCTTGCCGGCAGGTAGGATTCGAAGCACTCACGCAGCACATGTTTTTCCATTTTGCCGTTGCCGCACATCTTATCCTGCGGGTTGATACGCATTGCCACGTCGAGGAAGTTTTTATCCAGGAAGGGCACACGCGCTTCTACACCCCAGGCCGACATCGCTTTGTTGGCGCGGGCACAGTCAAACATATGCAGCGCCTGCAGCTTACGTACGGTCTCTTCATGCAGCTCTTTAGCATCCGGCGCTTTATGGAAATAGAGGTAACCACCGAACACTTCGTCAGAGCCTTCACCGGACAGCACCATCTTGATGCCCATCGCTTTGATCTTACGTGACATCAGATACATCGGCGTTGAGGCGCGGATGGTGGTCACGTCATAGGTCTCAATGTGGTAGATCACGTCGCGGATGGCGTCCAGACCTTCCTGCACGGTGAAGTGGATCTCGTGGTGCACGGTACCCAGATGTTCAGCAACCGCCTGGGCCGCTTTCAGATCCGGTGCGCCTTCCAGGCCCACGGCAAAGGAGTGCAGCTGCGGCCACCAGGCCTCTGACTGCTCCTGATCTTCCACGCGGCGTGCGGCAAACTTTTTAGTGATAGCAGAAATAATGGATGAATCGAGACCGCCGGAGAGCAGCACGCCGTACGGGACGTCTGACATCAGGTGGCTCTTCACCGCATCTTCCAGCGCCTTGCGCAGCTCGGCTTTGTCAGTCACGTTGTCTTTTACCGCATCGTACTCAAACCAGTCGCGCTGGTAGTAGCTACGGATCTCACCGTCCTGGCTCCACAGGTAGCTACCTGCCGGGAACTCCTTGATGGTGCGGCAGACCGGTACCAGAGCTTTCATTTCAGACGCCACGTACATGTTGCCGTGCTCGTCGTAGCCCATGTACAGCGGGATGATGCCGATATGGTCACGGCCAATCAGGTAGGCATCTTTTTCGCTATCGTAAAGAACGAAGGCAAACATGCCCTGCAGCTCGTCGAGGAACTCTGGACCTTTCTCCTGATAGAGCGCCAGGATAACTTCGCAGTCGGAGCCGGTCTGGAAATCGTAGCGATCGCCGTACTCGGCGCGCAGAGCCTGATGGTTGTAGATTTCACCGTTAACGGCCAGAGCATGGGTTTTTTGGGCGTTGTAGAGCGGCTGTGCGCCAGCGTTGACGTCAACAATAGAGAGACGTTCGTGGGCCAGAATCGCTTTATCGCTTGCGTATACGCCGGACCAGTCAGGACCGCGATGGCGCATCAGGCGAGAGAGCTCCAGCGCTTTTTTACGCAGTTCACCTGCATCCGTTTTAATATCCAGTACGCCAAAAATTGAACACATAACCTTCTCCGTTAACCCTGTTAGTTTGCCGACGTTGCGTCATCGCGTTGTCTTATTGCTTGATTAAGAAAATGCCGGAAAGCGCAGGCGGGCGCAAGGGTTTTAGCGGGGCGAGATTAAAAAGTGCAATGGCCATTGCCGAATAGTGAAAAAAGCACAGGGTTAAGGATGGTTTATTGATGATTATGCATTTTTAAGGTGTTTTTTTTGATGAAGGAGCCACGCGTATGGGCATGGCTCGGTCCTATAGGCCCGCGCAAGCGGAGCGCCGCCGGGCGATGGGCAGGGTTACTCTTCCAGCAGATGCTGCAGCAGCGAGCCGTTGAGCATGGCGCGTTTTACCAACGCAAAGGCACCGATGGCCGAGCGGTGATCCAGCGTCGAGCGCACCACCGGCAGATTTTTGCGAAACGCCTTCAGCGCCTGGGTATTAATGCAGCCCTCAATAGCGGGCAGCAGCACCTTTTCTGCCTCGACAATCTCACCGGCAATGACAATTTTCTGCGGATTAAACAGGTTTATGGCGATGGCAATGGTTTTGCCCAGGTGACGACCTACGTGCTCGATGACCTCACAGGCCAGCGCGTCACCTTTGTTGGCGGCTTTACAGATCGCTTTGATTGAGCAGTCGTCCAGGGTGATGCGGCTCTGGTAGCCCTGTTCAAGCAGATGGCGTACTCGCTGTTCAATAGCGGCATTTGCCGCCACGGTCTCCAGACAGCCGAAGTTACCGCAGTGGCAGCGCTCGCCCAGCGGCTCGACCTGAATATGGCCGATCTCGCCGACGTTGCCGTTACGGCCGATAAAGATACGCCCGTTAGAGATGATACCGGCCCCGGTTCCGCGGTGGACGCGCACCAGGATCGAGTCCTCACAGTCCTGGCTTGCACCAAAGTAGTGCTCGGCCAGCGCCAGGCTGCGGATATCGTGCCCGACAAAACAGGTCACCTTAAAACGTTTTTCCAGCGCGCTAACCAGTCCCCAGTTCTCTACCTGGATATGCGGCATATAGCGGATCACGCCGCTCTCCGGATCCACCAGCCCCGGTAGGATCACCGAGATAGCAATCAGCTCGCGGGTTTTACGCTGGCAGGTATCGATAAAGGTGGCGATGGTGTTCAGCAGGGCGTGCTCTAACGTCTCCTGGGTGCGCTCCGGCAGGGGATAGTGCTCTTCTGCCAACACCTTGCTGCTCAGATCGTAGAGCGTCAGAGTAGTATCGTAGCGGCCAAGGCGCACGCCAATCGCATTGAAGTTACGCGTCTCGGTAATAATAGAGATGGCGCGGCGACCTCCGGTCGAGGCCTGCTGATCGACCTCTTTAATCAAACCGCGCTCAATAAGCTGTCGCGTGATTTTGGTCACGCTGGCGGGGGCAAGCTGGCTCTGCTCAGCAATCTGGATCCGCGAGATGGGGCCATGCTGATCGATCAGGCGGTAAACAGCCGCGCTATTGAGTTGTTTTACGAGGTCAACGTTACCAATTTGAGCTTGTCCGCCTGATGTCATACTTTCACTTACTCGATGATGACCTCGTTACCATTAACGATGGTCTTAATTACTTTAAAGTCGTGGGTAAACGCGGTCAGGTTCGCCACCATGCCCGGTGCGATACTGCCTAACTGTTTATCAACGCCGATGGCGCGGGCCGGGTAGAGCGTTGCCATACGCAGCGCTTCGTCCAGCGCAACGCCAACGTGCTCGACAAGATTGGCTACCCCTTCGATCATGGTTAATGCCGAACCGCTCAGGGTACCGTTCTCATCTACACAGAGTCCATTACGGTAGTATATTGTTTTACCAGCAAAAATGAATTCGTCAATGACTGCACCCGCCGCAGCGGTGGCATCAGTGACCAGGCACAGCTTATCGCCTTTCAGGCGTTTCGCCATCCGAACGTTAGTAAAATCAACGTGTAAGCCATCAACAATAATGCCGCAGTAGACGTCTGCGTCATCGAGGATCGCGCCGATTAACCCCGGTTCGCGTCCGGTGATGTAAGGCATGGCATTGAAAAGGTGAGTAGCAAAGGTGATACCCGCGCGGAAACCGGCTTTCGCCTCGACGAGGGTCGAATTAGAGTGGCCGGCAGAGACCACAATCCCGGCTGCCGCCAGCTTGCGGATCACGGCAGGATCGACCATCTCCGGAGCCAGGGTCAGCTTGGTAATCACATCGGCATTGGCGCAGAGAAAATCGACCAGATCGCTGTCCGGGCGGCGCACAAAGTCAGGATCGTGGGTGCCTTTTTTCACCACGTTGAGCCACGGCCCTTCGAGGTGCAGACCCAGCGCCTGGTGCGGATACTTAGCCAGGTAGTCGCGCATCACCTGCACGCCCTGTTTCATCAGGTCATCGCTGGTGGTGATGAGCGTCGGTAAAAAGCTGGTGCAGCCCGACTGTTCGTTGGCACGCTGCATAATCTCCAGCGTCTCTACGCTCACCGCCTCGGCGGTATCGTTAAACTGTACGCCGCCACAGCCGTTCAGCTGCAGGTCGATAAAACCGGGGGCCAGATATGCACCGTTGAGCGAGCGCTGCTCAATCGTTGGCGGCAGGTCTGCCTGCGGGCAGAGTCGGTCGATTAGACCATCAACGACGATCAGCGCGTGATCGTCCAGAGTTTCATGGCCGGTAAAGATACGGCACTGGGTTAAAGCATACATAACGACCCCCGGGTAAAAATGTTACAGACCTTTGATATTTTCCGCTTCTAATTCAGTGAAGTATTTGAGCGTCTTCACCTTTAGCTCCATCGTTGACGGTTCGTCGCACACCACCACCGCTTTCGGATGCAGCTGCAGGCAGCTGATCGTCCACATGTGGTTAACGTTGCCTTCTACCGCCGCCTGCAATGCCTGCGCCTTGACGTTGCCTAATACCAGAATCATCACCTCTTCGGCATCCAGCAGAGTGCCTACGCCAACGGTCAGGGCATATTTCGGCACCTGATTGACGTCACCATCAAAAAAGCGGGAGTTTGCCACGCGCGTGTCATGAGTCAGGGTCTTAATACGGGTGCGGGAGGCCAGCGAGGAGGCCGGTTCGTTAAACGCGATGTGCCCGTCGTTGCCTACGCCACCCATAAACAGGTGAATTTTGCCGTAGGCACGAATTTTTTCTTCATAACGGCGACATTCTGCGTCAATATCCGGCGCATTACCATTGAGCAGGTTGATATTTTCTGCGGGAATATCAACGTGATCGAAAAAGTTGCGGTGCATAAAGCTGTGGTAACTTTCCGGGTGCTCTTTTGGCAGACCAACATATTCGTCCATGTTGAAGGTCACGACGTTCTGGAAGCTGACCTGGCCCGCTTTATGCATTTCAACCAGCGCTTTGTAGGCGGTAAGCGGCGTGCCGCCGGTGGGCAGGCCAAGAACAAACGGACGATCCGCAGTAGGTTTGAACGCGTTGATGCGGTTAACGATATGGCGGGCGGCCCATTTACCGACCTGTTCGGCACTCGTCAGGGGGATCAGTCTCATTGTTTACCTCTACACAGTGTGAAATTAACGTTGGCGAACTGCTGCCTGTACGCTTTAAGCGTAACCCAGATTGCGCCATGAGAGGGGCAGTTCGTCCTGATTTTTTGAATCATAAAATAAGTTTTCGTTCTTAGCCAGTAACCAGGAGTGTAAATAACGATATTTGGTGATTGTAATCACAAAAAATGCGCGTTTAATTTGCGAGGCGAATTAAATTTCCACACACTTGAACAGTCTGCGTAAAACGACCGCATTACAGGGTTGGTTTAACTATAAAAAATGGTTAGTGATGAGGCTCAGCGGAGTTTCACAGGGGGGTATAAAATGAATATTCTTGGTTTCTTCCAGCGACTGGGGCGAGCGTTACAGCTCCCTATCGCTGTGCTGCCCGTCGCGGCCCTGCTGCTGCGATTCGGTCAGCCCGATCTGCTTAACGTCCCGTTTATTGCCCAGGCGGGCGGGGCAATTTTTGACAACCTGGCCCTGATCTTCGCTATCGGTGTGGCCTCGTCGTGGTCAAAAGACAGCGCAGGCGCGGCAGCGCTGGCCGGTGCGGTAGGCTACTTTGTGATGACCAAAGCGATGGTTACCATCAACCCGGCCATCAATATGGGCGTGCTCTCCGGTATCATTACCGGCCTGGTGGGCGGGGCGGTCTATAACCGCTGGTCCAACATCAAGCTGCCTGAATTCCTGAGCTTCTTTGGCGGCAAACGCTTTGTGCCGATTGCCACCGGCTTCTTCTGTCTGATCCTGGCGGCCATCTTTGGCTATGTCTGGCCGCCGGTGCAGAACGCTATCCATGCTGGCGGGGAGTGGATTGTCTCCATGGGCGCGGTCGGCTCCGGTATCTTCGGCTTCGTTAACCGTCTGCTGATCCCGACCGGTCTGCATCAGGTGCTGAACACCATCGCCTGGTTCCAGATTGGCGAGTTTACTAACGCCGCAGGCGTTGTCTTCCACGGTGATATTAACCGCTTCTACGCAGGCGACGGCACCGCAGGCATGTTCATGTCCGGCTTCTTCCCGATCATGATGTTTGGTCTGCCTGGTGCGGCGCTGGCGATGTACTTCGCCGCCCCGAAAGCGCGTCGCCCGATGATTGGCGGCATGCTGCTCTCCGTGGCTATCACCGCCTTCCTGACCGGTGTTACCGAGCCGCTGGAATTCCTGTTCATGTTCCTGGCTCCGCTGCTGTATCTCCTGCACGCCGTACTGACGGGCATCAGCCTGTTTGTTGCGACCGCGCTGGGGATCCATGCGGGCTTCTCCTTCTCTGCGGGCGCAATCGACTATGCGCTGATGTATAACCTGCCTGCTGCCAGCAACAACGTCTGGATGCTGGTGGTGATGGGCCTGCTCTTCTTCGCCATCTACTTTGTGGTCTTTAGCTTCGTTATCCGCGCGTTCAACCTGAAAACGCCGGGCCGCGAAGAGACCGACGACGCGGTGGTCACCTCTGAAGCCAACAGCAATACCGACGAGGGTCTCGAACAGCTGGCGACCAGCTACATCGCCGCCATCGGTGGTACTGACAACCTGAAAGCGATCGACGCCTGTATTACTCGTCTGCGTCTGACCGTGGCGGACTCCGCCCGCGTTAACGACGTGCAGTGTAAGCGTCTGGGCGCGTCCGGCGTGGTGAAGCTTAACAAGCAGAGTATTCAGGTGATTGTCGGCGCAAAAGCGGAATCCGTAGGCGATGCGATGAAGCGTGTGGTTGCCCGTGGCCCGGTGGCCGCAGCCGCCAGCGTCCAGCCCGCAACTAACGCCCCGGCCGCCGCGGTTAAACCGCAGGCCGTGCCGAACGCCGTCACCGTTGCCGCGCTGGTATCGCCGGTGACCGGTGAGGTTGTTCCGCTGGAGCAGGTACCTGATGAAGCCTTTGCCAGCAAAGCGGTTGGCGACGGTGTGGCGGTGAAACCGACGGGTAAAACCGTGGTCTCCCCGGCCGCCGGTACCATCGTTAAGATCTTCAACACCAACCACGCTTTCTGTCTGGAAACCGAAAAAGGCGCGGAGATTGTAGTCCATATGGGCATCGACACCGTTGCGCTGAACGGTCAGGGCTTTACACGCCTGGTGGAAGAGGGCGCGGACGTGGTCGCGGGCCAGCCGGTGCTGGAGATGGATCTCGACTATCTGAACGCCAATGCGCGCTCGATGATTAGCCCGGTGGTGTGCAGCAACATCGACGATTTCAGCGGTCTGGTCTTCCAGGCTGAAGGTCAGGTCGTTGCAGGCCAGACCCCGCTGTTTGAGGTGAAGGGTAAATAGCCGTAACGTACGGTTAAACAGCGGCGGAGCCTGTCTCCGCCGCTTTTTTTTGCCCGGCGTACGGCGATCCCCCCGCCATTAACGCTTTTTGTTGATCTAAGGGTTGTCTCCGCGTCCCGCTTATAAGATCATGTTCCGTTATACGTTGTTTACGTTTTGAGGAACCCGCGATGAGTGAGGCAGAAGCCCGCCCGACTAACTTTATTCGCCAGATTATTGATGAAGATCTGGCCAGTGGTAAGCACAGCACGGTTTGCACCCGTTTTCCGCCGGAGCCGAACGGCTACCTGCATATCGGTCATGCAAAATCTATCTGCCTGAACTTCGGTATCGCCCAGGACTATCAGGGGCAGTGCAACCTGCGCTTTGACGACACCAACCCGGTGAAGGAAGATATCGAATACGTTGATTCGATCAAAAATGATGTGCAGTGGCTGGGTTTCCACTGGTCGGGTGACGTTCGCTACTCCTCTG
The DNA here is from genome assembly GCF_031979925.1 of Pseudescherichia sp. GTDB lineage: Bacteria > Pseudomonadota > Gammaproteobacteria > Enterobacterales > Enterobacteriaceae > Pseudescherichia. The sequence goes on from NZ_DALZFB010000003.1 coordinate 374,731, forward strand.
ACTATTTTGACCAGCTGCATAACTACGCCGTCGAGCTGATCAATAAAGGCCTGGCTTACGTTGACGAGCTGTCACCGGAGCAGATCCGCGAATACCGTGGCACCCTGACCGCGCCGGGTAAAAACAGCCCGTTCCGCGATCGTAGCGTTGAAGAGAACCTGGCGCTGTTTGAAAAAATGCGTGCCGGTGGCTTCGAAGAGGGCACCGCCTGCCTGCGCGCCAAAATCGACATGGCCTCGCCGTTTATCGTGATGCGCGATCCGGTTCTGTACCGCATTAAGTTTGCCGAGCACCACCAGACCGGCAACAAGTGGTGCATCTACCCGATGTACGATTTTACCCACTGCATCAGCGATGCGCTGGAAGGCATTACCCATTCACTCTGTACGCTGGAGTTCCAGGATAACCGTCGTCTCTACGACTGGGTGCTGGATAACATCACCATTCCGGTTCATCCGCGCCAGTACGAGTTCTCGCGCCTGAACCTGGAATATGCGGTGATGTCCAAGCGTAAGCTGAACCTGCTGGTGACGGATAAAATCGTTGAGGGCTGGGACGACCCGCGTATGCCGACCATCTCTGGTCTGCGCCGTCGCGGCTACACCGCCGCCTCCATCCGCGAGTTCTGCAAACGCATCGGCGTGACCAAGCAGGACAACACTATTGAGATGGCGTCGCTGGAGTCCTGTATTCGTGAAGATCTCAACGAAAACGCCCCGCGTGCGATGACCGTTATCGATCCGGTGAAGCTGGTTATCGAGAACTACCCGCAGGGTGAGAGCGAAGTGGTGACCATGCCGAATCATCCGAACAAGCCGGAGATGGGCAGTCGCGAGGTGCCGTTTAGCGCTGAGATCTGGATCGATCGTGCTGATTTCCGCGAAGAGGCGAACAAGCAGTACAAGCGTCTGGTGCTGGGTAAAGAGGTGCGTCTGCGCAACGCCTACGTGATCAAAGCCGAGCGCGTAGAGAAAGATGCGGAAGGCAACATCACCACCATCTTCTGCTCCTACGATGCCGAGACCCTGAGCAAGGATCCGGCTGACGGGCGCAAGGTGAAGGGGGTGATCCACTGGGTCAGCGCCGCGCATGCGCTGCCAGTTGAGATCCGTCTCTACGATCGTCTGTTCAGCGTGGCGAACCCGGGCGCGGCAGAGGATTTCCTCGCCACCATCAACCCGGAGTCGCTGGTGATCAAGCAGGGCTACGCCGAGCCGTCCCTGAACGCCGCTGAAGCTGGCAAGGCGTACCAGTTCGAGCGTGAAGGCTACTTCTGCCTCGACAGCCGCTACTCCACGGCGGAGAAGCTGGTGTTTAACCGCACCGTTGGCCTGCGCGATACCTGGGCTAAGATCGGCGAGTAAGTTACTCCCGCTCGGAAAAGAAAAACGCCGCTCATGCGGCGTTTTTTATTGCCCGGTGGCGCTGTGCTTACCGGGCCTACAAACACCTGGGCTTACGTAGCCTCAGCCTGCAATTTTTTCTCGTGACGGCGCAGCAGCACCACTTTGCTTTGCAGACGCTGCTGGAACTGATCGATAACCACCGCAGTGACAATCACCAGGCCCTTAATCACCATCTGCCAGAAGTCGCTGACCCCCATCATCACCATCCCGTCAGCGAGGAAAACGATGACGAATGCACCAATGATCGAGCCGGAGACACGGCCTCGTCCGCCCGCCAGCGCAGTTCCGCCCAGCACGGTTGCGCCGATAGCGTCCATCTCAAACATATTCCCGGTCATTGGGTGAGAGGTTTGCAGCTGGGATGCCACAATCAGCCCCACCAGCGCCGCGCACAGGCCGGAAAAGGCGTAGACAAATACTTTAACTTTGATGATAGGCACGCCTGCCAGCCGCGCAGCAGATTCATTCCCGCCGATGGCGTAAATATAGCGGCCCAGCGGGGTCTTGCGGGTCATATAGAGACCCAGCAGCAGGAAGCTCACCATCAGCCAGATGGGAATATAGATGCCGAGGATCGTGCCGGAGCCTAGAATCGCAAAACCGGTATTGCCTAACTCAGGCATGCCCACCAGGTTGGCATAGGTGCTACCGTCGTTAAACAGCAGCGCCGCGCCGCGGGCAACGTACATCATGCCGAGAGTACAGATAAAGGGCGCGACACCGAGACGGGTGATCACCGCCCCGTTGATCAGGCCCAACAGAATACCAAAACCGGCGACCAGCAGGATCACTTCCGGCACGTTAAAGAAGATAATCTGCTCGCCCCAGATCGGCAGGCCGTTGGTTAACAGCGCCCCGGCAACCATGCCGCACATGCCCGCCACCGCGCCGACGGAGAGGTCGATACCGCCGGTAAGGATCACCAGTGTCATACCAATCGCCAGCAGGCCGGTAATCGCCACGTGCTGGGTCATGATCAGCAGGTTCGACATGGTCAGGAAGTTGGGCACCATCACGCTGAAGAAGCCCATGACGATCAGCAGGGCAATGAAGGTGCGCGCTTTGAGCAAATACATGTAGATCATATACTTTTTGTTCATTTCTCTCTCCAGCAGACATCAGTCTTGCGGTGTAGAAGCGCTGATTAATTTTTCCCGCGTCACGGAAGCGCGCGGTAAATCTGCGGTGATACGGCCATCGGCCATAACCAGAACCCGGTCAGCCAGCGCCATGACCTCATCCAGCTCGGAGGAGGAGAACATAACGGCCAGCCCCTGATGCGCCATTTTGCCAATCAGATGATAAACATCGGTTTTCGCGCCAACGTCAATGCCGCGTGTTGGCTCATCCAGCAGGACCACTTTAGGCCCGGTCATCAACGCTTTACCCAGTACCACCTTTTGCTGGTTGCCGCCGCTTAGCGAGGTAATGGGCAGCTCCGTGTCGCCGGCCTTAATCGCCAGCTGCTCGACCATGTGGTTGACCTGCTGCTCCTCTTTAACCGGACTGAGCAGGCGCAGGGCGCGACGAAAGCCCAGCAGGCTCAGGTCGGTCAACGTCATATTGCTTTTGATCGACATAAGCTGTACCACGCCTTCACCCTGGCGATCCTCCGGCACGAGGGTGATACCGCGCTTCAGCCTCTGCTGGAAAGAGCGCTTGTCCAGACTTTCACCATCAAGATTGATGGTGCCCGACTGGCAGCCCATCATCCCGACTAAACCCTTAAACAGCTCCGTACGTCCCGCGCCGAGCAGGCCATAGATGCCGATAACTTCCCCTTTGCGCAGGTCAAAGGAGACGTCATTCAATTTATAACCGCCGTTCTGGTGCAGCGCGGTCAGGCCGTTCACCTTGAGAATGGTCTCGCCATGCGCGGCGGGGCTGTAGTCAAAATGTTTTTTCTTGTCTCCGACCATCTGCTCGATGATCCAGGGGACGCTGGCCTGCCGGACGGGACGCTCGCTGATAAAGCGGCCATCGCGGAAGATGGTAATGTGATCGCCAATCTCCATCAGCTCCTCCAGCCGGTGGGAGATATAGATAATGGTGACGCCGCGGCGCTTAAGCTGGGCGATGACGTTAAACAGCACCCGCACTTCCGACTGGCTTAATGCGCTGGTGGGCTCGTCCATGATCAGCACCCGCGTATCTTTAGAGAGGGCGCGGGCGATCTCGACCAGCTGTTGATGGCCGATCCCCAGCTCGCCCAATGGCGCGTAGGGATCGACGTTCAGCTCCAGCCGCTCCAGCAAAGATTTAGCCAGCTCGTACTGGTATTTTTCGTTAATCACGCCGCGCTGGAAAAACTCATTGCCAATGAAGATGTTGTCCATCACGTTCATATTGGGGAAGAGGTTCAGCTCCTGGAAAATAATGCTGATACCGTGCTTTTCCGCCTCGTGAGTGGAGCCGAGCGTGACCCGCTGCCCGTCCAGCAGGATCTCGCCGGAGGAGGGCGTCTCAACGCCGGCCAGCATTTTCATCATCGTTGATTTACCCGCGCCGTTCTCGCCAATCAGCACGTTGACCTGATTGCGATATACGCGGTAGTTCACGTTATCGAGTGCGACTACGCCAGGATAAACACGAGAGAGGTCGCGAGTCTCAATAATCACCTCATCCCGCTGGGTCTGTTGCTCATTCATAACCCTCTCCTCACTGCCGTGTGATAGCTGCAGCTGTCACGTCTGGAATGGTTTGCGGGATATCCCAGGCGGCAAATACCCCGGAAATCGTGACTTTGTCCCCGACGGCGGGCTTGAAATTCACCATCATTTCTGAAGCCTGTTGGTTGATAGCCTTACCGTAATCGCCATACAGCACCTGATCGTTAAAGTCCTGATAGCTTGCACCTTTATAACCATCCCGCAGGCTGGTGCCGCGAATAATCGGTCCCATCTGGACTACGATCTCTCCACCCTGTTCATCGCGTACCGTCATCTTCCCGCTGCGGGATTTGGTATTGACCTTGGTCACTTCACCGGTAATACGCACGCTGAAGACGCAGGGGTTTTCGCTCTGGCTGCGGTAGCCGTCTTTACTACAGGCCTCATCAAAGCTCTTCTCGGCCTGTAATGTTTTCAGCAATTCAGCGACAGGTTTAGCCTCACGCACATACTGCGGCACAATCTTTTGCTGCCAGGTTTGCTGAATGTTGGCCATTTGTGGATTGGGAGGATTTTTAAGATCGGCCAGCTCTTTCTGCGATACGATACGGCAACCGCCAAGCGCTAAAACGATCAATGCCAGCGCGAGTTTTCTGTGCATTCTTTACTCCTTTGCGCCCGCCGAAGCGGGCGCAGCAACGGGTCATCAGGATTTGAAATTGAAGTCTTGAACTCCTGAGGCGTTGTCAGGGGTAATTAAAATGCCGCGGAACATGACGCGCTGTTTCTCAGGCTTGGTCCCTTTTTGGATAAAGTTATCAAGATCCGTTACGCCCTGGGCGGCGATCGCCTGGGCCTGCAGCATCACCGTCGCTTTGAGGGTGCCAGCTTTGACGGCTTCGCGCTCGTCGTTGCTGCCGTCGATGCCGACGACAATCACGTCGTCACGGCCCGCAGATTTCAGCGCGGCAATAGCGCCCAGCGCGACCGGACCGTTGCCGCAGATGACGCCTTTTACATCCGGGTGCGCCTGCAGGATGCTGTCCATAATGCGCTTGCCGTCAATCAGGGTGCCTTTAGCATCCTGTCGTGCAACGCTCTGCATATCCGGATACTGATCCAGCACCTGGTGGAAGGATTTAGAGCGGGTGACGCAGTTGTTGTCGGCCAGGTTACAGGTCAGCTCGGCATACTTGCCTGTCTCTTCCATTTTTTCGACAAAGACGTTAGCCACGTCAGAGCCTGCCTGGAAGTTGTTATGGGTGATCTGTTCCAGCGCGATGTTATCAACCGGAATTTCACGGTTGATTAACACCACCGGAATGCCCGCGTCCTTGGCTTTTTGAATGGCGGCCACGCTCGCAGTTGAGTCAGCGTTATCGAGAATAATACCCTGAACTTTTTTGCCGATAGCAGCGTCAATAAGCTCGCTCTGCTTTTTGACATCTTCGCCGTGCGACAGCACGCTGGTGGTGTAGCCCAGCTCTTTCGCTTTCAGATCGGCCCCTTTCGCTTCTGCCGCGTAGTAGGGGTTATCCAGCGAGTTGACCATGATCATGATGGTGCCTTTTTCAGCGGCAAACGCGTTCGCCGTAAATGCGCAGGCTGCTGCCACACTTAAAAACAGGAATTTCGTTTTCATAAGATGTTCTCTCAAAATGTAAGTTATGGCGGTTCGACAGGTGTAGGGTTGTCGTTTATTACGTACTTTTGTTAAAACTATCTGTTAATAAGCGCCAGGGTCTGATTAACGATCCCCACCACATCAAAACCGTGGTATGCCCGCATATCTTTGCGATCGGCAGCAATAGCGTATTCGCCGTCAGGAATGCCTAGCCGTTTAAGAACCGCGCCGTGGCCGTTTTCAGCCAGCACTTCCGCGACGATGCTGCCTACGCCCCCGTTCACGTTATGCTCTTCGACGCTGATAATATGTTTAACGCCCTGCAAAGCGGCAAACAGCGCGTCGCGATCTAAGGGACGAATAGAGGGAACGTTAATCACCTTCGCCGAAATACCCTGTTCCGCCAACTGGGCAGCGGCATCAACGGCTTCATGAACGGTGGAGCCCATAGCGACCAGCGCAATCTCATCGCCTTCGCTCAGAACATCTACCGCACCGGGGGCAAAGGTGTAACTTTCATCGTGCAGTTCAGGTAGCGCTTTACCGTCCATGCGAATGTAGACCGGGCCAACGTGCTCCAGGGCATACTCAATGATTTGGCGGCACTCCAACGGTGATGAGGGGGCAAAGATCTGGATATTGCCAAAGCCGCGCATCACGGAGATATCATCAATCGAGTGGTGGGTGCTGGCCAGCGGGCCATAGCTGGCTCCAGCGTTCAGGCCAAACAGCTTCACGTTGGTGTTGTTGTAGCAGATATCGACTTTCACCTGCTCGTTGGCGCGTGAGACAAGAAACGGCGCGGCGTTACAGGTTACAGCGATTTTTCCGCCCAGCGCCAGCCCGGCGGCAGCCCCGACCAGAGTCTGCTCGGCGATGCCGACGTTGACGATCCGATCCGGAAACTGCTTCATAAAAGGCGAGATCTTGGCGGTTGACGTCGAGTCAGCCACGACGGGAACCAGGTCGACGCCTCTCTCAACCGCATTAATGAAAGCTTCAACCATCACGTTTGCAAGATGTTCTGAATTACTCACTTTTCATGCCCTCTTCGATCAGATCGTTCAGTTCGCTCATTGCCAGCCCGATTTCGTCGCCCTTAGGTACGCGATGGTGCCATTCCGGTTTGCCAGCGATAAAGGAGACGCCTGCGCCCTTGGTGGTATGGGCGATGATGACGTTAGGTTTTCCGGTCTGGGGCAGATTCTCCAGCGCGTTGACCACGGAGGCCATATCATTGCCCTGGCACTCGGTCACCTCCATGCCGAAGGCGCGCCATTTTTCATCCAGCGGATCGGTACACATGATGTCTTTGGTCGCCCCCGCCAGCTGCAGACCGTTTTTGTCATTGATAATGACCAGGTTATCCAGCTTGTAGTGGGCGGCGACCATGGCGGCTTCCCAGTTACTGCCCTCTGCCAGTTCACCATCGCCGGTGATCAGGAAGATACGGCGCTTGCTGTTGTTACGTTTGGCAGCCAGCGCCAGGCCGACGGCCACCGGGAAACCATGCCCCAGCGCGCCGGTATTCAGCTCAATGCCTGGCGTTTTTTGCTTAACCGGGTGTCCCGGCAGGTGAGAGTTGGCGTGCTGATAGGTTGAGAGCCACTCCACCGGGAAATAGCCCGCTTCAGCGAGAACACAGTAGTAGCAGCCCACGGCATGACCTTTGGACTGGATGTAGATATCACGCTCTTCATCGTCCTGGCGGTCAACGGCGCAGTCGAGTACGCGAAAGTAGAGCGCCGTTAACAGTTCGACCTGCGAGAGATCGGCCCCGGTATGACCGCCAGCCGGGCTGTTGGCATTCAGGGAGATGATGTGGCGGCGCACTGCGCGGGCTTTGTTTTCAAGCTCGGGTACAGAAAGTAAGAACGGATTCATCGAACTCCTCCGAATTATTATGCGGCTCTGAATATATATTCAGCCGGGTTCAAAAAAATGGATCCCTGGCCGCTGCTCCAGGTTTCCCTGACCGTGAGTGAATAGTGATCCGTAGTGCTTCAGAATATATATTCACGCATGACTTTATATTCATAATACTACAACCCCTGCTGTTGATCTGTCCAGCGAGATTGATTGAATTGTGATGCCATACGCATTTGTCGCTTTTGCCTGTAGAAGCAGATAGCGATCCCCGCTATCGTTTACAAAATAAATAATCAGTGCTGAATATATATTCATGAAAGGTTCGCTTTTCCGGAGAAACCTATGTCTTCACACCAAAACATTATCATTGCCCTTGATGAAGGTACGACGAATGCGAAGGCCGTCGCCTTAGATGAATCAGGCAAAGTTATCGTTAAGTTCAACCAACCACTTTCTATCCAGACGCCCCGAGAGGGGTGGGTAGAACAGTCAGGGGCAGCGCTGATTGAGGCCTCGGTTAAGGTGATCTCGCAGGCTATTAACGCGGTAGGCGCTGAAAATGTCGCGGCGCTGGCCATTAGCAACCAGCGCGAGACCACTATAGGCTGGTACCGCAGCAACGGCACGCCGCTGCATGCGGCGATCAGCTGGCAATGCTCGCGCACTGCAGATTTTTGTGATGCGCTGCGTCGCGATAATAAAGAGCCGACCATAAAAGCCGTTACCGGTCTGCCGGTCGCGCCGCTCTTCTCGGGTTCCAAAATGCGCTGGCTAATCGAGTCGACGCCTAACGGCCAGGCGCTGGCGACAAACGGGGAGATCTGCCTCGGCACCATCGACAGCTGGCTGCTCTGGAACCTGACCGCAGGCGAAAGCTTCTACTGCGACTACTCAAACGCCGCCCGTACCCAGCTTCTGGATCTACAAAGCGGAAGCTGGAGCCCGGAGATGCTGGATATCTTCCAGATCCCGGCGGCTGCGCTGCCGGAGATCAAACCCTCCAGCGGCCTTTTCGGCTATACCAAAAACGTAGTGGGCATTCCTGATGGCATCCCGATCATGTCGATGGTGGGCGACTCCCACGCCGCGTTGTTTGGACACGCGCTAGGGGAGGCGGGCTGCGTCAAGGCGACCTACGGCACGGGTTCATCGGTCATGGCGCCGGTTACCTCTGCGCAATGCAACATTCACTCCCTGGCAACCACCCTTGCCTGGCATGACGGCGAGCAGCTGATCTATGGCCTTGAGGGGAACATCCCCCATACCGGTGACGGCGTGGCGTGGATGGCTGACAGCACGGGCCTGAGCGAGCTTCCCGAGGCCGAGCTGGCGGCTGAGCTGAACTCACTCCCGGCCTCGGTGGAGTCAACGCTTGGCGTCTATTTTGTTCCTGCGCTCACGGGATTAGGCGCGCCCTGGTGGGATGAGAACGCCCGCGGGGTGATCTGCGGCCTGAGCCGTGGCGTTAAGCGTGCACACCTGATTCGGGCTGCGCTGGAAGCCATCACCTACCAGATCGCCGACGTAGTGACCGCCATGCGCCAGCACAACGATTTTACGCTGACGGCGTTAATGGTGGATGGCGGCCCGACCAAAAATGACTGGCTGATGCAGTATCAGTCAGACCTGCTGGGTTGCCCGGTGATGCGCAGCGACGTACCCGAACTGTCTGCTATTGGGGCGGCACTTTTAGCGCGTAAGGCCGTGGGGCAACTCTCACTCGATGAGCTGAAACAGTACCTTTATCCGCATAGCGAATTTCGCCCCAACATGGAGCGTCATGGCCGTTTACAAAAACGCTGGCGGGAGTGGCAAAAGGCCGTCGAAAGAACCCTACACAAATTTTGAATAGCGGGCGAGGAGAGAGAGTATGGGCTATGTATTCGAAAATAAAACGGTCGTCATTACCGGTGCTGCTAAAGGCATCGGTGAGGGCATCGCCAGAAAATTTGCTGATGCGGGGGCGAATCTGGTGCTCTCTGACTACTCGGCTGAGGTGACAGAGACTGCTGAACGGCTGAAGGAGGAGTATCACGAAAATATTATCTCTTTCGTTGCTGATGTCACTGATGAAGAGCAGGTCACCGAGCTTTACCGGCTCGCGCATCGCACCTTCGGCAGCATCGATGTCTCAATTCAAAACGCTGGCATTATCACCATCGATCGCTTCGATAAAATGACGCGTCAGGAGTTTGATAACGTGCTCAGCGTAAATACCACCGGCGTGTGGCTATGCTGTCGCGAAGCCGCGAAGTATATGGTGAAACAGCAGAGCGGACGTCTGATCAACACCTCCTCCGGCCAGGGTCGCGTTGGCTTTATCTACACCCCACACTACGCCGCCAGCAAAATGGGCGTAATCGGTATTACCCAAAGCCTGGCGCTTGAGCTGGCTCAGCACAACATCACGGTTAACGCCTTCTGCCCTGGAATTATTGAAACCAATATGTGGGACTACAACGACCGCGTGTGGGGCGAGATCCTGAGTACGCCAGAGAAGCAGTATAAAAAAGGCGAGCTTATGGACGAATGGGTGCAGGGGATCCCCCTCAAGCGGGCTGGTAAACCCGCCGACGTGGCCGGGCTGGTGGCGTTTCTGGCGTCCGAGGACGCCGCCTACATTACGGGGCAAACCATCAACGTTGATGGCGGCTTGATCATGTCCTAACACATTTGGAGTTAAACCATGGATAAACACTTTTCCCAACGGCTGTTCGACTTAAGCGATCGCGTCGCGTTTGTCACCGGGGCTGGCAGCGGTATTGGTCAAATGATTGCTTACGGCTTTGCCAGCGCGGGAGCCAAAGTCGCCTGTTTCGATCTGCGTGAGGATGGTGGCCTGTCGGAAACGGTAAGCACTATTCAGGAGATGGGCGGCAGCACCTTCGCTTATACTGGCGACGTACGCGACATTGCGCATCTGCGCGCCGCCATTGCTGAAGTGAAAAAACAGTTTGGTCGTCTTGATGTTGCCCTCAACGCCGCCGGGATTGCCAACGCTAATCCGGCGCTGGAGATGGAGCCGGACCAGTGGCAGCGGGTTATCGATATCAACCTGACCGGCGTCTGGAACAGCTGCAAGGCCGAGGCCGAGCTAATGCTGGAGAGCGGCGGCGGCTCGATCATCAATATCGCCTCGATGTCCGGCGTGATTGTGAACCGTGGTCTGGAGCAGGCTCATTACAACTGCTCCAAGGCGGGGGTGATCCACTTAAGCAAAAGCCTGGCGATGGAGTGGGCGGAGAAAAATATCCGCGTCAACACCATCAGTCCGGGCTACACGGCGACGCCAATGAACACCCGTCCAGAGATGGTGCATCAGACAAAATCGTTTGAGAGCCAGACGCCGATGCAGCGTATGGCGAAGGTTGAGGAGATGGCGGGTCCGGCGATTTTCCTCGCCACGGATGCCTCCTCGTTCTGCACCGGAGTAGATCTGCTGGTTGATGGCGGGTTTGTTTGCTGGTAACAAACGCCTGATTGCATGGTCTTTACGCCCGGTGGCGCTCCGCTTACCGGGCCTACGGTTTGGCGTTGTTTGTAGGCCGGGCAAGCGCAGCGCCGCCCGGCAAATCCCATAAAAAAGGGTCACCTTGAGGTGACCCTTTTTCGTTACCGTTTCAATTACAGCTTACGCGGCGTCGTTTCGTGGGCGTGTTCGTTTTCGCGGCAGTCGCCTTCAGCGCAGTGACCATACAGGTAGAGGCTGTGGTTCGTCAGGCGAATGCCGTGTTTAGTGGCAATTTCACGCTGGCGAGCTTCGATAGAGTCATCGCTAAATTCGATCACTTTTCCACAGTCGAGGCAGATCAGGTGATCGTGGTGATGCTGCTGGGTCAGTTCGAAAACGGATTTACCGCCTTCAAAGTTGTGACGAGTCACGATCCCGGCATCATCAAACTGGTTGAGCACGCGGTACACGGTAGCCAGACCAATTTCCTCGCCCATGTCGATCAGTCGCTTGTATAAGTCTTCCGCACTGACATGATGGTTATCCGGTCCCTGAAGCACTTCCAGAATTTTTAAACGAGGAAGCGTGACTTTCAGGCCGGCCTTCTTTAATGCGGTGTTATTGTCAGTCATGCGGAGTCTGTCCTGTTGCTAATCGATCCACTTCCGAGGCGGAAGTTAATGAGAATGACCTTGAGTAAATGCGTCTCATTATAGAATTGCCACTTCTTAATGAAAACTACAAGTCCTCAAGTAAAGTATGCGTATAAAACGTGGTCTCGCCAACAAACAATCGTTGCGCGGCCCGTTTGACCAGGGGATATTGTACAGGTATGTACGCGAAAGTTAAAAATTTGTAGCAATTATTTCTATTGCTTTTATCTATCAATAGCAGCGCAGCACTAAGGCTGCGCCGTCTAAAATCAGGCGTTCACGATCTCGTCCAGGTGCAGCTCTTCGGAGATCTGTTTCACCCACTTTTCAACGCGTTCAGCGGTCAGTTCCGGCTGACGATCTTCGTCAATAGCGAGGCCCACGAAGTGATCGTCATCGGCCAGGCCTTTGGACGCTTCAAAGTGGTAGCCCGCCGTTGGCCAGTGACCGACGATGGTTGCGCCGTTGGGTTCGATGATATCACGAATGGTGCCCAGCGCATCACAGAAGTACTCTGCGTAGTCCTCCTGGTCACCGCAGCCAAACAGCGCCACCAGCTTACCGTTGAAGTCTACCTCTTCCAGAGTCGGGAAGAAATCATCCCAGTCGCACTGTGCTTCACCATAGTACCAAGTCGGGATGCCCAGCAGCAGGATATCATAGCCTTCCAGATCTTCTTTGCTGCTCTTGGCAATGTCATGCACGTCGGCAATCTCTTTACCAAGCTGCTTTTGGATCATCTTCGCGATATTTTCGGTGTTACCGGTGTCGCTACCGAAAAAAATGCCTGTAATTGCCATGAGTAAAATAACCTCTTGAAACTTAATGATATGGTGGTGGAGCACAGCCCACGGATAAGGGCAATAATAGCAGAACAGAGCCGTACGCGAAATTCGTAATCGTCCGGACTGCACTCTGTGCTACATGAAAGTGTGATTTGACGAGGTTTTCAGACGTCGCCCTGGCGGTGCAGGGCCTTGAGCTGGGTTAGCAGCAGCTCTTCGATCAGCTCGCTGCGGCTCATCTGCCGCGCGTCGGCCAGCGCGTTGAGGGCCTCAACGGCATCGGCGTTCATCTTTAGCTCGACGCGCTTAAGCCCGCGAACTTTATCGCGTTTAAGCTGGTTACGCTTGTTGATGCGTAGCTGTTCGTCACGCGAAAGCGGATTCGTTTTCGGTCGTCCCGGGCGACGCTCGTTCGCGAACAGATCTAATGTCGTACGGTCCGTTTGTTCTTTTGCCATGATTTTGGGTGACGTCGAGGGAAAACAGGCTGCCAGGGTGTCCCTGCGCGATTAGCGCGCCATCATACATCAGCAGAGCAGGGACGCCAACGACCGTAAGCCTTGCAGCGTCCGGTCGCCGGGTTTTTAATCAGCCTGCATCGTTGGCCAGATAGCGGCGGATCGCCCGCAGCACCGCCTCGGGCTTTTCAGCATGCACCCAGTGGCCAGCTCCGGCGATCACGTGCGCACGGGCCTGTGGGAACTGGGCGAGCAGCGCATCGCGATGTGCCTCGGTGACGTAGGGCGACTGGCCGCCGCGGACAAACAGCGCCGGACGATCCCAGGCGGGTACGGTCTGCCAGCCAACGATATCTTCATAACGATCCCACAGCACCGGCACGTTGAAGCGCCACTCGCCGTCAATAAAGGATTTCAGAAGAAACTGAATAACCCCCTCTTCGTGCAGCGTCTGACGCATCAGGGCGGCGGCCTGCTGACGGCTGGTAGCTCCGGCGGCCGTCACCGCCTTGATAGCGGCAAAAATCTCGTCGTGGCGGCGTACCTGATAGTTAACCGGCGCAATATCAATGGCTACCAGCCGATCGATACGCTCCGGGGCGAGCGCGGTGAGTGCCATCACCGCCTTGCCGCCCATGGAGTGACCAATAAACGTTGCCTTTTCGAGACCGTGCGCATCAACAGTATCGAGCAGATCCTGCGCCATGGCCGGGTAGTTCATCTCCGGCGAGCGGGGAGAGAGGCCATGGTTGCGCATATCCACCTGAATGATATCGTGATCGTTTACCAGATCGCGTGCCAGCACGCCGAGGTTGTCCAGGCTACCAAACAGGCCGTGGACCAGGACAATGGGAGAATTGTTGTGCGGATGTTGTGCAGTTTGCGCTCGGGTATTCAATTTCATGGCAAAGTTCTTTTTTTCGCTCTGTCGGGTTAGGGTATTATGTTGACCATTCTGCCGCCTGGCTGCAAGGGGTCGACGCGAACCGACTTTTGCCTGACGCTAACCGTTGTTGAGATTTCGCCTATAATCCCAACAGCTTGTATTCAGATAAGATACTCCACTGGATTAAAATGAAAACGATCGAAGTTGATGATGAGCTTTACAGCTATATTGCTAGCCACACCAAACACATCGGCGAGAGCGCATCCGAGATTTTACGCCGGATGCTGAAGTTTACCGCCAACGGCAGCAGGCCAGCGGCCACCGCCCCGAAAGAGGCCGCCATTGTCAACGTTCCGGCCGAGGTGAAGCCGGTTAATCCTGTGAAAGACAAAGTTCGCGCCATGCGCGAGCTGCTGCTGTCTGATGAATATGCAGAACAGAGAAAAGCGGTCAACCGCTTCATGCTGGTGCTGTCTACACTCTATTCATTGGATGATAACGCGTTTGCTGAGGCGACGGAGTCCCTGCATGGTCGTACCCGCGTCTACTTTGCGGGTGATGAGCAGACGCTGTTGCAAAACGGGGCACAGACTAAACCTAAGCACCTGGCAAATACGCCATACTGGGTGATCACAAATACCAATACGGATCGTAAACGCAGCATGGTGGAGCATATCATGCAGTCGATGCAGTTCCCGGCGGAGCTGATTGACAAGGTTTGCGGCACAATTTAACCCTTGCATAAGAAGGATCAGGCAATGGCAAACCATGAACGCGCAGGGCAACCTGCACAACAGGGCGATCTGATTAACGTCGCTCAGCTCACCGCGCAGTACTACGTGCTGAAGCCGGAAACGGGCAATAGCGAACATGCGGTAAAATTTGGTACCTCCGGCCACCGCGGCAGCTCGGTACGCCACAGCTTCAACGAACCGCACATACTGGCTATCGCCCAGGCGATTGCCGAAGAGCGCGCTAAAAACGGCGTGACCGGACCGTGCTATGTTGGCAAGGACACCCACGCGCTCTCCGAGCCGGCGTTTATCTCCGTGCTGGAAGTGCTGGCTGCCAACGGCGTAGATATCATCGTGCAGGAGAATAACGGCTTTACGCCAACGCCTGCGGTGTCGAATGCTATCCTCGAGCACAACAAACAGGGCGGAGCGCAGGCTGACGGTATCGTCATTACCCCTTCGCACAACCCGCCGGAAGATGGCGGCATCAAATACAACCCGCCTAACGGTGGTCCGGCCGACACCAACGTCACTAAAGTGGTGGAAGATCGCGCTAACGCGCTGCTGGCGGCCGGTCTGGAAGGGGTTAAACGCATTACCCTTGATGAAGCCATGAGCTCGGGTCGCGTGACCGAAAAAGATCTGGTTCAGCCCTTTATTGAAGGTCTGGCCGAGATCGTCGACATGGCAGCCATCCAGAAAGCGGGCCTGAAGCTGGGCGTCGATCCGTTGGGCGGCTCCGGTATTGAGTACTGGAAGCGTATTGCCGAGCACTACAAGCTGGATCTGACCATCGTTAACGATCAGGTCGATCAGACTTTCCGCTTTATGCACCTCGACAAAGATGGCGCGATCCGCATGGACTGCTCCTCTGAGTGTGCGATGGCGGGCCTGCTGGCGCTGCGCGACAAGTTCGATCTGGCCTTTGCCAACGATCCGGACTACGACCGTCACGGCATCGTCACCCCGGCGGGGCTGATGAACCCGAACCACTACCTGGCAGTAGCAATCAACTACCTGTTCCAGAATCGTCCGCAGTGGGGCAAAGAGGTGGCGGTGGGGAAAACCCTGGTCTCCTCGGCGATGATTGACCGCGTGGTCAACGATCTGGGCCGTAAGCTGGTGGAAGTGCCGGTGGGCTTCAAGTGGTTTGTTGATGGTCTGCACGACGGCAGCTTCGGTTTCGGCGGCGAAGAGAGCGCCGGGGCTTCGTTCCTGCGCTTTGACGGCACGCCGTGGTCCACCGATAAAGACGGTATTATCATGTGCCTGCTGGCCGCAGAGATCACCGCCGTCACCGGTAAAAACCCGCAGCAGCACTACGATGAGCTGGCAGAGCGTTTTGGCGCGCCAAGCTATAACCGTCTGCAGGCCGGGGCAACCTCAGCGCAGAAAGCCGCGCTGTCGAAGCTGTCGCCAGAGATGGTGAGCGCCAGCCAGCTGGCAGGGGATCCGATCACGGCTCGTCTGACCGCCGCGCCGGGTAACGGTGCGTCTATTGGCGGGCTGAAGGTGATGACCGACAACGGCTGGTTTGCCGCACGTCCGTCAGGTACGGAAGATGCCTACAAAATTTACTGCGAAAGCTTCCTCGGTGAAGAGCACCGTAAGCTGATCGAGAAAGAAGCGGTAGAGATTGTTAGCGAAGTGCTGAAAAACGCCTGATGCTGTTAAGCGCCCGGCGGCATCGCGCTGCCGGGCACTATTGTTTCCGCGTAATGTAGCTCTTACCGTTTGATCACGTTACACCACACCGCTTTACGCCCCTCATGCTCCTGAATGTAGACTCCCTGTAGCTCCGGTGCGAAGCCCGGCAGCAGATTGATCCCCTCTTCAAGCGCGGTAAAGTAGCGCAGTACGGAGCCGCCCCAGATCTCACCCGGCACGACGCACAGTACGCCTGGCGGATAGGGGAGCGCACCCTCGGCGGCGATCCGTCCCTCGGCCTCGCTCAGCAGCACCAGCTCGCTCTCGCCGCGAATAAAGGCGTAGTTGGCCTCCTGGGGCGACATGCGCACCGGCGGCAGGCAGGCTTTGCGAAACATCTCTTTTTGCAGCTGTTTAACGTTGTTGCGTGCATAGAGATCGTGCATCTCCTGGCAGAGCTGGCGCAGGGTGTAACCCGCATAACGCTGCGGATGCTGATGGTAGATCGACGGCAGCACGTCCTGGAGAAGCGCATCGCTGACCAGCAGCGCCTCAAACTGCGCCAGCCGCGCCACCAGCTGCTGCAATTTGCCCATCTCTTCCGCAGGCGTAAGCAGGAAGAGAATGGAGTTAAGATCGCACTTCTCCGGCACCACGCCATTTTCGCGCAGGTAGTTAGCGAGGATCGTTGCCGGAACGCCAAACTCCTCATATTCGCCGGTAGCCGCATCAATGCCCGGCGTGGTCAGCAGCAGCTTGCAGGGATCGATAAAGTACTGGTGCGGCGCATAGCCCTCAAAGGCGTGCCAGTTCTCGCCGGGTACGAAGTGGAAGAAGCGCAGGTCGCGGGCGATCTCAGCGCTGTTGTACGACTCCCACGGACGACCGTCTACCGTTGTCGGCACGAAAGGACGGATAAACTTGCACTGATTGAGGATCATCTTGCGGGCCTCGACGCCCTGTTCAACGCAGCGCATCCACATCCGTTTGCCGCTCTCACCCTCGTGCATGCGGGCGTTTACGTCCAGCGCGGCGAAGAGCGGATAGAAGGGGCTGGTAGAGGCGTGCATCATAAAGGCGTTGTTCAGGCGCTTGTGCGGAACGTAGCGCGGCTGGCCCTTGATGTGGCTATCCTTTTTATGGATTTGCGAGGTCTGGGAGAAGCCCGCCTGCTGTTTGTGCACCGACTGGGTAACCAGAATGCCAGGATCGTTCTCGTTAAGTTCCAGCAGCAGCGGCGAACAGTCGGCCATCATCGGAATAAACTGCTCGTAACCTACCCAGGCCGAGTCGAACAGAATGTAGTCGCAGAGATGGCCAATGGTGTCCACCACCTGGCGGGCGTTGTAGATAGTGCCGTCGTAGGTCCCGAGCTGGATCACCGCCAGACGAAAAGGCCGCTGACGCTGGGCATGCTCAGGTGCCACCTCGGCCACCAGCTCGCGCAGGTACGGCTCTTCAAAGCAGTGCGCATCAATGCCGCCGATAAAGCCGTAGGGGTTACGCGCCGTCTCCAGATAGACCGGGGTAGCCCCCGCCTGCAATAGCGCCCCGTGATGGTTCGACTTGTGGTTGTTGCGATCGAAAAGCACCAGATCCCCCGGCGCCAGCAGCGCGTTAAGCACCACCTTATTAGCCGACGAGGTGCCGTTGAGAACAAAATAGGTTTTATCGGCATTAAACACCTTTGCCGCATGCTGCTGGGCCAGGCAGGGCGCGCCTTCGTGGATCAGCAGATCGCCCATCGCCACGTCGGCGTTACAGAGGTCGGCCCGGAACAGCGCTTCGCCAAAGAAATCGACAAACTGATTGCCGGCAGGGTGGCGGCGGAAAAATTGCCCGCCCTGGTGCCCGGGACAGTCAAAGGCGCTGTTGCCCTGCTTGACGTAGTCCGTTAAGGCGCTGAAGAAGGGCGGTCGCAGGCCACGCTCATATTTCAGCGCGGCGGCCTCAAGCTGACGACCATAATATTCCCTGTTGGCATTACTGTACTGGAAGACGCCGTATATATCGGGCAGGTAGATTGCTGGAACAAATTCCGCCTCGTGAGTCATCACAAAGATGGGAATAGTAAACCCGGTTTCTTCAATTTTCTCCACCATCCCTTTATGAATATCATTAATAGAGAGTACGGCGGCGGCAACGTCAATAAAGTTGCTGTCGTGCAGATCGATTACATCACGTTGGGTGGCGATAAACGCGTGGCAGGTGCGGCTGGCCGCTATTTTCAAGCGTTGCATAATGTGTCCTTTTTTAGTTAATAGTCGTCCCTCAATTCTTGTAAAGAATTGATTTTACAGGTTGTAATAGTGCTTGAGTCTGACTGGTTTCGGCGGCTATTTTATCGGTGTAATTAAATTTAGCCGTGAAGTTGATCAATAAAAAAGAAATGGGAAAATAATATTAATATTAACTACGCGCTTATTTAAGCTGGTGGGATTATTCCGCAGAATTAAATATAACGCTAAAAGAGAGTTATATTTAAAGCATAAAGCGGTAGCCAATGCCGGTTTCGGTAATAAAGTGGCGCGGGCGGGCCGGATCGTTTTCCAGCTTCTGGCGCAGGTGGCCCATATAGATACGCAGATAGTGGCTGTGTTCAACCGCGTTAGGACCCCACACCTCACGCAGCAGCTGCCGCTGGGTGAGCACCTTACCGTGGTGGCCTATCAGCACTGACAGCAGGCGGAACTCAATGGGGGTCAGGTGGATCTCCTCCTCGCCGCGCTGAATGCGCCTGGCGGCCAAGTCAACGCGCACCTCAGAGAAGGTTATCAGCGGATCGCTCTGGCTGCCGCTACCGTGACGGCGAAGCGCGACCCGCAGGCGCGCCTGCAGCTCACCAATACCAAACGGCTTGCTAAGATAGTCATCCGCCCCGGCATCGAGAGCGGCAATTTTATCCTGCTCTTCGGTGCGGGCCGAAAGCACAATAATGGGCGTCTGGCTCCACTGGCGCAGATCGCGGATAAAATCGAGGCCGTCCCCGTCGGGCAGGCCGAGGTCGAGAATAATCGCATCGGGCTTGCGCGTTGCCGCTTCCAGCAGGCCACGCTGCATCGTCTGTGCCTCGTGTACCCGCAGGCCGTCGGCCTCCAGCGCAGAGCGCACAAAGCGAATAATGGCCTGCTCATCCTCAACGATTAAAATAGTAATCACGCTTCTCCGGTTAACTCATCAAGCCCTGGCGGCGCTGTCTGCGGGAGTGTAACACGAAAGCGCGCTCCCCCCTCAGGCCGGTTTGCTACCCTAATCGTGCCACCGTGAACGTCTACGATGGCTTCACAGATAGCCAGCCCCAGCCCAACGCCTGGAATAGACGACTCTTTGTTTCCCCGGGCGAATTTGGCAAAAATTTCCTGCTCTTGTCCCGCCGGAATACCCGGCCCGCTGTCCCACACCTCCAGCTGAAGCTGGTTCTCATCCCGCCAGGCGTTAATACCGATTGCTGCCGCTGGCCCAGCGTACTTCATCGCGTTCTCCAACAGGTTGACCAGCACCCGCTCAAACAGTGGGCCGTCTACCTGTACCAGCATCAGCGGGTCGGGCAGGTCTAGCTGAACCGCGCGACCGCCGCTGATGGGATCGAGTGCCTGCAGGGCGCTACCAACGATCTCCTCCAGCGTTAGCCACTCCAGCTTAAGATTGAAGCCGCCGGACTGGATACGCGCCATATCGAGCAGGTTGTTCACCAGCCGGGTCATGCTCAGCACCTGCTGGCGGATCTCGCTGGCCTGCGGGGCGCGCGGTGATCCCTCGCTTGCCAGATCGAGGGTCAAAATCTCTGCCTGACCAAACAGCACGGTCAGTGGGGTGCGTAGATCATGCGAGAGCGCCGCCAGCAGCGAGTGGCGAATACTCTCCCGTTCGCTGGTCAGCCTGGCGTGCTGCTCGCTGGTGGTTAATGCCAGCCGCTCCAGCGCGCTGGCCACCAGCAGGGCGAAGGTCTCCAGTAGCCGCTGCTGCTCGGGGATCATCAGCTGTCGCAGGCTGGCTGGCTCGACAATGACCACTCCCCGGGTTTTATCACCGTTTTTCAGGGGCAGAATAAGATAAGGCACGCCGGGCAGGGTATCGGTACCGGCGCCGGCAGGCAGGCCTTTGCTCAGGCTCCACTGGGCAATGGCCTCATCCCACGGGGTCATGCTCTGCGCAGGCGTCAGCGTCCGCAGCTTACCGCTCTCGTCCGGGAGCAGGATCTGGCTGCGGGCATGAAAGGTCGACTGGATAAACTTTTCGCCGGTGAGGGCGATATCCTGCTCGCTGCGTCCCACCGCCAGCGCTTTCGACATCTCATACAGATGGCGGGTTCGCTGCTCGCGGTAGCGGGCGATGCGGGCCTGATAGCGCACTCCTGCGGTCAGGTTGCCGATCACCAGCCCCACCGTCAGCATCACGCCAAAGGTCAGCAAATACTGCACGTCGGAGACCGCCAGCGTGCCGCGCGGGGCGATAAAAAAGAGATCGAAGCTGATGACGTTAATGATGGTCGCCAGCACCGAGGGCCAGCGCCCGTAAAGCAGGGCAACGATCACCACCCCCAGCAGGTAGAGCATCACCAGGTTGGCGGCGTCAAAGGCGATAAGCCACTGGCTGGCAATAAAGGTGATCAGGGCGCAGAGCGCAATCGCCACCAGGCAGCCGGTGATCTGCACTCGCCACCTCTCCATCAACGGCCGGGCGTCGGCTGCACGCGGGATAAATGGCGGGGCGCTCTCTTCAAGGGCGACGACGAGCAGATCGAGATCGGGCGCGTGGCGAGCCAGGCGCTCGGCGAAAGAGGGAGGGTGCCACCAGCGACGCTGACCCTGACGGCCAATGACGATTTTGCCGAGGTTATGCTCCCGGGCGTAGCGCAGCACGGCGCGCTCCTCCGCCGGATCGGCAAGGGTCGCGGTCTCCGCGCCCAGCGACTGTGCCAGCCGCAGGGCGCTCAGAATGGCCCGCCGCTGATGGGCGGGCAGCTTGTGCAGGGTTGGCGTTTCAACGTATACCGCATGCCAGACGCTGCCCAGCTTCGCCGCCAGCCGCGCGGCGGTACGCACCAGCTTCTCATTGCCATGGCCATGGCCGATACAGAGCAGAATGGCATCGCGGGTATGCCAGACCTTCTCCAGGCCCTGGTGGTCGCGCCAGGCACGCATCTGGGAGTCGACGCGGTCGGCGGTACGCCGCAGGGCCAGCTCGCGCAGGGCGATTAGGTTACCCTTGCGAAAGAAGTGTTCGATGGCACGCTCTGCCTGGCCGCCCATATAGACCTTGCCCTCGTGCAGGCGCTGGCGAAGATCGTCCGGGGGCAGATCAACCAACACCACATCGTCAGCGGCGTCAAAAAAGGGATCCGGCACGGTCTCCCGCACCTGGATCCCGGTCACCCCGCTTACCACGTCGTTCAGGCTCTCCAGATGCTGCACGTTGAGAGTAGTGAAGACGTCGATCCCCGCCTCCAGCAGCTCGTCAACATCCTGCCAGCGTTTAGGGTGGCGGGAGCCGGGGGCGTTGGTGTGGGCCAGCTCGTCCATCAGGATCAGTGTCGGACGCCGGGCCAGCGCCCCATCGAGATCGAACTCTGTCAAACGCCGCCCCCGATGGTTAGTGACGCCTGGCGGCAGAACCGACAGGCTCTCCAGCATCGCCGCCGTCTCCTGACGACCGTGGGTCTCTACTACCCCTGCAACAATATCCAGCCCCTGCGCCCGCAGGCGCTGCGCTTCGGCGAGCATGGCGAAGGTTTTGCCTACTCCCGCGCAGGCCCCGAAAAAGATCTTCAGCCTGCCGCGATGCGTGCTGCTGGCCTGCTCCAGCAGGCGATCGGGATCGGGACGCAACGGCTCGTCGGTCATTTGGGTGTGTCCTTATACGCATCAAGGGCGAGGTTGAGCTCCACAATATTCACTCCCGGCTCGCCGGTAAAGCTCAGCAAGGGTTTGTGGGTATGTTTGGCGACCAGCTGTGTGACCTGGGCAATCGGCAGATCGCGTGCCGCCGCCACGCGCGGGATCTGCCAGGCCACGGCCTGCGGCGACAGGCCGTAATCCAGCCCGCTGCCCGAGGCGGTGACCAGTTCGACCGGCACGCGCGGGTTAGCCTGCGGGTTGGCCGCCCGCAGCGCCGCGACGCGGTCGGTAATCGCCTCGTCCAGCGCCGGATTGCTGCCGGCCAGATTGCTCCCCCCCGAAGCCAGCGGATTATAGGGCGAGTCGGCGGTAGCGGAAGGGCGTCCATGGAAATAGCCCGGCGCGCTAAAGTTCTGCCCGATCAGGCGCGAGCCGCGGATCTGATTATCCTCCAGGATCAGCGAGCCGTTGGCCTGCACCGGAAACAGCCTCTGGCCGAGCAGGGTAGTGACCAGCGGATAGAGCCCACCGGTAATCAGCGTTAACAGCACCAGCAGCAGAAACGCGGAACGAAGTGACGTCATGGTGTGATCCTCTTAGACCGGGCCGAAAAGCGTTAACAGCAGGTCGATCGCTTTGATGCCGATAAAGGGCACGATCAGCCCGCCCAGGCCGTAGATCCACAGATTACGGCGCAGCATCGCCTGGGCCGAAAGCGGCGTATAGCTCACCCCTTTTAAGGCCAGCGGGATCAGAACGATAATAATCAGTGCATTGAAGATCACTGCGCTTAGGATCGCCGAGCTGGGTGAGTGGAGATGCATAATGTTCAGGGCGTTGAGCGGCGGGTAGGTGACCGCAAACGCGGCGGGAATAATGGCGAAGTATTTTGCCACGTCGTTGGCGATGCTAAAGGTCGTCAGCGAGCCACGGGTCATCAGCATCTGCTTGCCAATATGCACCACCTCGATCAGCTTGGTGGGGTTGGAGTCGAGATCCACCATATTCCCTGCCTCCTTTGCCGCCTGGGTGCCGGAGTTCATTGCTACCGCCACGTCGGCCTGGGCCAGCGCCGGGGCATCGTTAGTCCCGTCGCCGGTCATCGCCACCAGCCGACCCTCAGCCTGATACTGGCGAATGAGCGCCAGCTTGGCTTCCGGCGTGGCTTCCGCCAGAAAGTCATCGACCCCCGCCTCGGCGGCAATCGCGGCGGCGGTGAGGCGGTTATCGCCGGTGATCATCACCGTCTTGATACCCATCTTGCGCAGCTGGGCGAAGCGGGCTTTGATCCCACCTTTTACCACGTCCTTCAGAGGAATGACCCCCAGCACGCGGTTGCCCTCGGCGACCACCAGCGGCGTCGCGCCCCGGCTCGCTACCTGTTCAACCAGCGCGTCAACCTCGGCAGGAAACTCGCCGCCGTTGGCGGCAATGTGACGGCGTAGAGCATCCACCGAGCCCTTGCGGATCTGCCGATCCTGAATGTTGATGCCGCTCATCCGCGTCTGGGCGGTAAAAGGGACAAAGGTGGCGTTGAGGCTCTGGACGTCGCGCTCGCGCAGATTAAAGCGCTGCTTCGCCAGCACCACGATGCTGCGCCCCTCCGGGGTCTCATCCGCCAGCGACGCCAGCTGTGCCGCATCGGCCAGGGTTTGCTCGTCCACGCCTTTAGCCGGTAAAAATTCGGCGGCCTGGCGGTTGCCGAGGGTGATCGTCCCGGTTTTATCCAGCAGCAGCACGTCGATATCCCCCGCCGCCTCTACCGCCCGGCCGCTGGTGGCAATCACGTTTGCGCCCAGCATCCGGCTCATCCCGGCGACGCCGATGGCGGAGAGCAGGCCCCCGATGGTGGTCGGGATCAGGCACACCAGCAGGGCGACCAGCACGGTGACGCTCACCGCCGTCCCGCCCCAGGCGGAGAAGGGCCACAGGGTAGCGGTGGCCAGCAGGAAGACAATCGTC
This sequence comes from Pseudescherichia sp., assembly GCF_031979925.1. Classification (GTDB taxonomy): domain Bacteria; phylum Pseudomonadota; class Gammaproteobacteria; order Enterobacterales; family Enterobacteriaceae; genus Pseudescherichia. The sequence continues at coordinate 398,652 of NZ_DALZFB010000003.1, forward strand.
AGGGCCACCAGCAGAATGGTCAGCGCGATCTCGTTGGGCGTTTTTCGCCGCTGCGCACCTTCGACCATGGCAATCATCCGGTCAAGGAAGGTCTCGCCGGGGTTGACGCTGCAGCGGATCACCAGCCAGTCCGAAAGAATACGCGTACCGCCGGTTACCGAAGCAAAGTCGCCTCCAGATTCACGGATCACCGGCGCGGACTCGCCGGTAATGGCGCTCTCGTCCACCGAGGCGCCTCCCTCAATGGCCTCGCCGTCGCAGGGGATGATATCTCCCGCCTCAACGAGCACCACGTCTCCCCGGCGCAGATCGGCGGCGGGAATGCGATCCGTCGGTGCGCCATACTGCGGGACGCGCAGTTTGCGGGCGAAGGCGGTTTTGTTGACCCCCTTCAGGCTGCTGGCCTGGGCTTTGCTGCGCCCCTCCGCCAGCGCTTCGGCGACGTTGGCAAACAGAACGGTAAACCAGAGCCAGAGGCTAATCGCGCCGGTAAAGGCTGCGCTGCCGCTGAGATAGCCTGCGGCCATCGCAATCGCCAGCAGGGTGGTGAGCAGGCTGCCGATCCAGACGATAAACATCACCGGGTTACGCCACTGCACCCGTGGGCTGAGTTTTACAAAAGAGGCTAGTAGTGCCTCGCGAACCAGCGCGGGTTCGAACAGGGCAAGTTGCTTACGACTCATAAAGGCTCCCGCCAGGCTTAGCGTAAGGAAAGGTGTTCCGCGATTGGGCCTAAGGCCAACGCGGGGATAAAGGTCAGGGCACCCACCAGCAGCACGGTGCCGATCAGCAGGCCGACAAACAGCGCGTCGTGAGTAGGCAGCGTACCGGGGCTAACGGGTTGGCTTTTTTTCATCACCAGCGATCCGGCGATGGCCATCACCGGCACGATCACGCCGAAGCGGCCAACAAACATGCAGAACGCCAGCAGACAGTTCCAGAACGGGGTATTGGCGCTGAGACCGGCAAAGGCGCTGCCGTTGTTGTTGGCCGCTGACGAGATTGCGTAGAGCACCTCGCTAAAGCCATGGGCTCCAGGGTTGAGCATTCCTGCACGTCCGGCATCGGTCATCATCGCCAGCGCCGTGCCGAGCAGCACCAGCGCAGGAGTCACGAGGATCGCCAGCGCGGTCATCTTCATCTCCCGCACGTCGATCTTTTTCCCCAGGTACTCCGGCGTGCGGCCTATCATCAGCCCGGCGATAAATACCGCCAGCAGCACAAAGAGCAGCATGCCGTAGAGGCCCGAGCCGACCCCGCCAAAGACCACCTCGCCAATCTGCATCAGCCACAGCGGCACCATGCCTCCCAGGGCAGTAAAGGAGTCGTGCATCGCATTGACCGCGCCGCAGGAGGCGGCAGTCGTGACCACCGCAAAGAGGCTGCTGGCGAGAATGCCAAAGCGGCTCTCTTTCCCCTCCATATTGGCGGTGCCGTCCGCTCCCAGCGTCAGGAGATGCGGGTTGCCGTTTAGCTCGGCCCACATCACCAGCCCGGCACAGATGACAAAAATAATCGCCATCGCCCAGAGAATAGCGTGGCCCTGGCGGCGGTCGCCGACCGCCTTACCGAAGGCGAAGCAGAGCGCGGTGGGTATCAGGAAAATGGCCAGCATCTGGAGGAAGTTGGTTAGCGCCGTCGGGTTCTCAAACGGATGGGCGGAGTTGGCGTTAAAGAAGCCGCCGCCGTTGGTCCCCAGCATCTTGATCGCCTCCTGAGACGCGACCGGCCCCATCGGCAGCAGACCCTTAACGCCCTCCAGCGAGGTGTAGGCCTGGTATGCATTGAGGTTTTGCAGCGCCCCCTGCTGGATAAAAATCAGCGCCAGCAGCAGAGAGAGGGGTAGCAGCACCCACAGGGTAATACGGGTAATATCTACCCAGGCGTTGCCCAGGGTGTTGACGCTTTTGCGGGAAAACGCGCGAATAAGCGCGAAGATTACCGCCATCCCGCTGGCCGCAGAGAGAAAGTTCTGCACCGTCAGGCCGACCATCTGACTGAAGTAGCTCAACGTGCTCTCGCCGCTATAGGATTGCCAGTTGGTGTTCGCCACAAAGCTCGCGGCGGTGTTCAGGGCCAGATGCCACGACAGCCCAGGCAACTGCTGTGGGTTAAATGGCAGCTGCGCCTGAAATGTCAGGATTAGAAACAGAGCCAGCACGCCGAGCAGATTGATGGCGAGGATCGCCAGCAAATAGTGACGCCACGTCATCTCCTGCGGCTGAATGCCGGTTATGCGCCAGAGGCCACGCTCGAGCGTGGCCGTGCCCGGCAGGGATCGGCCCGCGATCAGCCTCGCCAGCAGCGTCCCCAGTGGATGCGCCAGCATAAACAGCACCAGTAAAAAGCTGGCTATCAGTAAAAACGCCTGCGCCGCCATCAGAAGGCCTCCGCGTTAATCAGGGCATAAACCAGATAGCCCAATAACAGGAAAACCAGTACCACACCGGTTATCACGCCTGCACTCATACTCCACCTCCGTGGTGTTCTTAGGATGTGCAGTGAAGGTAGGTTTTTCGGCGCAAAGATTTTGCAAAAATTGGCGGGGCGGATGTAAAAAAAGTATAAAAATCACAAAGGCACAATTTAACTAATGTTTAGTATTAATTTAACTGTTTTGTAACTTTCCTACGGGAGAAATGTAAATATCAGCGCAACGGTGAAAAAATAGTGGTCGGATGAGTAGTAAAATTACCGACAAAGCGGTACTATTTTAACCAGCAAAGCTAATTGATTTTTCCGGTGAACATTGCCGACACGTCAGCCTCGTGAAGGATGACGGGGTAAAAAGGGGGAGAACGTATGTCTTTATATCAAGATTATCCAGCACATGTGATCGTTGCCCGTCGCGTTTTTGCCGTTGTGGCAGGCATAGCGGCGCTGCCGTTTATGCTGTTCTGGAAAGATCGCGCCCGTTTTTATAGCTATCTGCACCGCGTCTGGGCGAAAACCAGCGACAAGCCGGTGTGGATGGATCAGGCCGAAAAAGTGACCTGCGATTTTTATTAAAGGGCAAAGCCCACACAGCAACTAAGCAAACCGCCCTTCGGGGCGGTTTTTTTATGCACGGAAAGTGAAAAACCCCAGCAGAGCCGGGGTTTTCAAAACTTTTGCCTGATATGCTTTCACTAGAACCCATGCAGCATGGGGGATGATTCGGCACTGGCTAACGTTATGAAGGCAGATTAGCGCAGAGTGATAAGCCGGTCAACTGTGAGGCTATGTAGAGCTCGGTCTGAAAAAACACTATTACCACCAGGAGCAGGAGCGAATATGCCAGGAAGCATACCGGATTACGCACCCATTCTTTCTTTATTATCCCCAGCACGGCTAGCGACAATTGACCGAACCTTTAACATACACTCCCCAATAGAAATATACGGCTTTACTATCTGGCTACAAAACGCAGCAGCTTCGCTTTATCCTCTCCTTCAACAGCTTGAGCTCATATTGCGTAATTCAATCGATAAGGCAGCAAAAGAGAGATTCGGTGAATATTGGTGGACTATTATTCGCTATGATTCCACTAAAGATAATCATACTAAATTTATTAAGGGTATTCGGAACGCTGAGTTGACGTTAAGAAAAAGGTGGCAAAACAGAGAGGCGGCACGCTTAGGATTTGACAGGCCGTCACAAGTTACCTCTTCACCCCTTACGTTTGGACATGATGATATTATTGCTGCCACTACGTTCAGTACCTGGGAAGCGGTACTGCTTGAGGCATGGCATACCGACCTTAATCCAGATAAGCACCTCTATCTCTGGCCACTATCCCTGACAAAAGCGTTCAGAAGGCTTAGCGTCATTGACCATCGTCCTACTGAAGCGCGTCGCAAAGTGCTTAATCTCTTAAAAGAGATTAGGGATTACAGAAACAGGCTGTTTCACCATGACTGTATCTGGATCAAATCCAAAAGCGTTGATGTGCAAACAGCAATTGAATCAATACGAGAAAAAATTAACCTTATTGAGAAACTAATAATATCTATAAGCCCGGCTACATATAAAGCATTAGATGCCTGGGGCCTGTTTACCAGTGCGCGAAGAGTATGTTCCGTCGAAGAGTTAAGAATGTATACACACCTCGATTATCCTGGCGTGTGTGAAGCTGATACCGCTGTTCTCGACAAACTTCTTCAACAGACCGGGTATGGGAAGTTTTCAGTACCGCTTATGCTTAAAAAGCAGGCGTGCATATTTTATCAACTTAGATAAGCGGCATTTATTTGTTTGCTTCTTGGTATAACCATCGCGAATTCCTTCTCACTCCGGCTACACTTACAGAGAGTCTATAAGGAGCCGCTATGAGTGAGAAAATCCCTGTTGGCATCAGTGCCTGTCTGTTAGGGGAGACCGTGCGTTTTGACGGAGGGCATAAGCGACTGGCCTTTGCCGTGGAAGAGCTGTCGTCGTTAGTTCGATTTGAGCCAGTCTGTCCGGAGATGGCCATCGGCCTGCCGGTTCCCCGTCCTGCACTGCGGCTGGTTAAAATGCCAGAAGGTGAAAAGGCGCTGCGCTTTAGCGACGGGCGAGAGGGCGATCTGACTCAGCCGATGCATGACTATGCGCAAAAGCGTGTCAGCCAGTTCGAGCATCTCTGCGGCTACATCGTCTGTGCAAAATCGCCCAGCTGCGGCATGGAGCGGGTGCGCGTCTACGATGCCGATGGCAAAAACAACCGCAAGGCCGGGCGCGGGATCTATACCGAAGTATTAATGCAAACGTACCCCTGGCTGCCTGTGGAAGAGGATGGCCGCCTGCACGATCCGCTGATCCGGGAAAACTTTGTTGAGCGTATCTACGCCCTGCACGAACTTAACGGCGTACGCGAGCGTGGACTGACGCGCGGGGAGCTGATCGCCTATCACAGCCGCTATAAGCTTCTGCTGCTGGCCCACTCCCAACCCAAGTACCGCGAGCTGGGACGCTTTGTGGCAGCCATTCACGAGTGGGAATCTCTCGATGAGTGGTTTGTTGAGTATCGCCAGCGGCTGATGGATCTGCTCTCTCACCAGGCCACCCGCCGCAACCACACCAATGTGCTGATGCATGTCCAGGGCTACTTCCGTAAGCAGCTTAATGCCCGTCAGCGCGAGGAGCTGTCCTCCCTCATTGAGCGCTATCGGCAGGGCACCCAGCCGCTGCTCGCCCCGGTGACGCTGCTCAAGCACTACATGGCCGAATTCCCCGATGCATATCTCGCCGGGCAACGCTACTTTGACCCGTGGCCAGAGACGCTGCGCCTTCGTTACGGACATTAATTCAGGAGCTGTATGACCACCCATCTGGTCTGGTTTCGCGCGGATCTTCGCGTGAAGGATAACCTTGCCCTCGCTGCCGCCTGCCGCGATCGCCACGCGAACGTGCTGGCACTCTTTATCTCGACTCCTAAACAGTGGGAGAAGCACGAGATGGCGGCGCGGCAGGCGGCGTTTATGCAGTCCCATCTTCACAGTCTTCAGCAGGGGCTGGCGGAAAAGGGGATCCCGCTGCTGTTCGTCGAGGTAGATGATTTTGACGCCAGCGTGGGGGCGGTAAAAAAGGTTTGCGAGGAGCACGGCGTTACGCACCTCTTCTACAACTATCAGTACGAACTTAACGAACGTCAGCGCGATGCTGCCGTTGAGCGGGCGCTGTCTGATGTCACCTTTCAGGGGCTGGATGACAGCGTTATGCTTGCCCCCGGCAGCGTGATGACCGGCGATCGGCAGATGTATAAAGTCTTTACTCCCTATAAAAACGCTTTTCTACGCAGGCTCCGGGAGGATCTACCTGAGTGCGTGCCTGCACCCGCCGTGCGTGAAGGCGGGGCGCTAAGCGACGCGCTGGAGCCGCTTACTCTCAACTACCCACAGCACAATTTCGATGCCAGCCTCTTTCCGGCGACTGAGCAGGCGGCGGTTGAGCGGCTGCGCGAGTTTTGCCGGAACGAAGTAGGGGAGTATGAGGCCCAGCGTGATTTTCCCGCGCTTGATGCGACCAGTCGGCTCTCGGCCTGCCTGGCGCTGGGCGTCATCTCTCCGCGCCAGTGCCTGCATCGGCTGCTGGCGGAGCAGCCCGAGGCGCTGAACGGCGGTGCGGGCGCGGTCTGGCTGAATGAGCTTATCTGGCGCGACTTTTACCGTCATCTGATGACCTGGTATCCCGATCTCTGCAAGCATCGACCCTTTATCCCCTGGACCGAACGCGTGCAGTGGCAAAATCATCCGGAACATTTGCAGGCCTGGCAGGCGGGGCGCACCGGCTACCCTATTGTCGATGCGGCCATGAGGCAGATGAATAATACCGGCTGGATGCATAACCGCCTGCGGATGATTACCGCCAGCTTCCTGGTGAAAGACTTACTGATCGACTGGCGCGTCGGAGAGCGCTATTTTATCTCTCAGCTTATTGATGGCGATCTGGCCGCCAACAACGGCGGCTGGCAGTGGGCGGCATCAACCGGTACCGATGCCGCGCCCTATTTTCGCATCTTTAACCCCACTACCCAGGGCGAAAAGTTTGATAAGCGCGGCGAGTTTATCCGCCAGTGGCTACCCGAGCTGGCGGAGGTGCCTGAGGCATCGCTGCACGATCCCTGGGCATGGGCGGATAAGCAGGGCGTGACGCTGGACTATCCCCGCCCGGTGGTCGATCATAAACAGGCCCGCACGGCCACCCTGGCCGCGTATGAAGCCGCAAGAAAATCGTAGAGAGGGATGATGAACAACACCGAACTGGAACGCCTGATTAATGACAAGCTTAACAGCGCGACCTTCAGTGACTACGCCCCCAACGGCCTGCAGGTCGAGGGACGTGATGAAGTACGAAAAATTATTACCGGCGTAACTGCCAGCCAGGCGCTGATCGATGAAGCAATCCGCCAGCAGGCCGATGCGATCATCGTCCATCACGGCTACTTCTGGAAAGGGGAGTCGCCTACCATTCGCGGCATGAAGCGCAATCGCCTCAAGGCCCTGCTCGCCAACGATATCAACCTCTACGGCTGGCATCTGCCGCTGGATGCCCACCCGGAGCTGGGTAATAACGTTCAGCTGGCGGCGCTGTTAGGCATTACCGTGAAAGGCGAAATTGAGCCGCTGGTGCCCTGGGGCGAGCTGGCGATGCCGGTGCCTGGCCTCGAGCTGGCGTCGTGGATCGAAGCCCGGCTTGGCCGTCGACCGCTGTGGAGCGGCGATACCGGCCCAGCTGAAGTCCGCCGCGTGGCATGGTGTACCGGCGGCGGCCAGAGCTTTATCGACAGCGCCGCCCGTTTCGGCGTCGATGCCTTTATCACCGGCGAGGTCTCCGAGCAGACCATCCACAGCGCCCGGGAGCAGGGGCTGCACTTCTACGCGGCGGGGCATCACGCCACCGAACGCGGCGGCATCCGCGCGCTCAGCGAGTGGCTGACCGAAAATACGGATTTAGACGTTACCTTTATCGATATTCCCAATCCGGCATGATGCAAGGGGGACTAAGTGCAGCGAGCGCGTTGTTATCTGTTAGGTGAGACCGCCGTGGTTCTGGAGCTTGAGCCTCCGGTCACCATGGCCAGCCAGAAGCGTATCTGGCGACTGGCCCAGCGGGTGGTCGAAATGCCCAATGTTGTCGATGTGATCCCCGGTATGAACAACGTCACCGTTGTGCTGGCGGATCCGCAGGAGAGAGCGCTGGACGCCATCGAGCGGCTACAGCGCTGGTGGGAGGAGAGCGAGGCTCTGGAGCCTGAGTCGCGCTTTATTGAGATCCCGGTAGTCTACGGCGGCGCGGCGGGGCCGGATCTACCCGTGGTGGCAGAGCACAGCCGTCTTAGCGAAAGGCAGGTGGTTGAGCTGCATGCCTCCACCGAATACGTGGTCTGGTTCCTCGGCTTCCAGCCGGGCTTCCCCTATCTGGGGGGCCTCCCGGAGGCGCTGCATACGCCGCGCCGGGCAGAGCCGCGCCTCTCTGTACCCGCCGGTTCGGTGGGTATCGGCGGAGAGCAGACCGGGATCTACCCCCTGGCAACGCCGGGGGGCTGGCAGCTAATTGGCCATACGCCGCTGGCGCTGTTCGATCCTGATAACAACGATCCCGTACTATTGCGCCCCGGCGACCGGGTGCGCTTTGTTCCGCAGAAGGAGGGCGTATGCTGACGGTGATTCGCGCCGGGATGTACACCTCGGTGCAGGGCGGTAAACGCAAGGGGCTGCGCCAGTCCGGCATCAGCTACTGCGGCGCACTGGATGCCCCAGCGCTGGAGATTGCCAACGCGCTGGTGGGTAACGCCGCCGACGATGCGGCTCTGGAGATGACGCTTGGCCAGAGCGAGTTTGAGTTCAACCATGATGGCTGGTTTGCCCTCACCGGTGCGGGCTGCGACGCGACGCTGGACGGTAAGGCGGTGTGGACCGGATGGCGGCATCAGGCCCGCGCTGGTCAAAGACTGGTGCTTAGACGCCCCCGGCATGGGATGCGCAGCTACCTGGCGGTAGCGGGCGGTTTCGATGTGCCTGAGGTGATGGGATCCTACAGCACCGACCTGAAGGTAGGTATCGGTGGCTTTGCCGGACGGCTGTTGCAGGATGGCGATCGGCTGCCGATCCGCGCCTGCGAGCGCCGCTTTTCTGGCCCGCAGGGGGTGAAGCAGCTCCTGTGGGGTAACCGCATTCGCGCCCTGCCGGGGCCGGAGTACCAGTCGTTCGATACCGCCTCGCAGGAGGCCCTGTGGCGGTTGCCCTGGCAGCTTAGCCCGCAGAGTAACCGCATGGGCTACCGTCTTCAGGGGCCGCAGCTTAAGCGGCGTGAAGAGCGGGAGCTGCTCTCCCACGGTCTGGTTCCCGGCGTGATCCAGGTCCCGCATAACGGCCAGCCGATCGTGCTGATGAATGATGCCCAGACCACCGGCGGCTATCCGCGTATCGCCTGCATTATCGAGGCGGACATGTATCACCTGGGACAGATTCGTCTTGGCGATCCTATCCACCTTGTTCCCTGTACCCTGGAGGATGCGCTCCGTGCCCGCCGCGAGCAGCGGCTATTCCTTGACCAGCTGGCGCGAGGTCTGCGTGCTGACGATTGATCTCAACGCCGACCTCGGGGAGGGGAGCGCCAGCGACAGCGCTCTGCTACAGCTGGTCTCCTCGGCCAACATCGCCTGCGGCTTTCACGCGGGCGATGCGCAAACCATGCTGACCTGCGTCCGCGAGGCGCTGAAGAACGGCGTAGCGGTGGGCGCGCACCCCAGCTTTCCCGACAGGCAGAATTTTGGCCGTACGGCGATGACTTTGCCGCCGGAGACCGTCTATGCGCAAACCCTCTACCAGGCGGGGGCGTTGGCGGCGATCGTGCACGCTGAAGGCGGGACGATGAGGCACGTTAAGCCGCACGGCATGCTTTATAACCAGGCGGCGAAGGATCCGGCTCTCGCCGATGCGATTGCCCGAGCGGTGCACGCCTGCGATCCCGATTTGATTCTGGTTGGGCTGGCGGGCAGCGAGCTTATCCGCGCCGGGGAGCGTTACGGTCTGCAAACTCGGGAAGAGGTCTTTGCCGACCGGGGCTATATAAGCGACGGATCGCTGGTGCCGCGCGCGCAGCCGGGGGCGCTGATTAGCGATGAAGCCCAGGCCCTGACGCAAACCCTGGAGATGGTGCAGGCCGGGCGGGTGAAAAGCATTCAGGGCCAGTGGACAAAGGTCAACGCTCAGACGGTATGCCTGCACGGCGACGGCGAGCACGCCCTGGCCTTTGCCCGCAGCCTGCGGGAGGCCTTTGCCGCCAGGCATATCACCGTCACCGCCAGTTAATTGAATAAGGAGAGCGTATGCCGGAAGGCCCCGAGATCCGCCGGGCAGCGGACAGCCTTGAAAAAGCCATCCAGGGCAAACCGCTAACCGAAGCCTGGTTTGCCTATGAACATCTGAAGCCCTGGGAGTCGCAGCTCGCCGGGCAGTACGTTGAACGTATCGAAACGCGTGGTAAAGCGCTGCTGACGCATTTCTCTGGCGGCATGACCCTCTACAGCCACAACCAGCTCTATGGCGTCTGGCGAGTCGTGAAGGCGGGCGAGGAGCCGCAAACAACGCGCATCCTGCGGGTCAAACTGGCCGTCGCCGATAAAGCTATTCTGCTCTACAGCGCCTCGGATATTGAGATGCTGACCCCGGAGCAGCTGGCTACCCATCCGTTTCTACAGCGCGTAGGGCCGGACGTGCTCGATTCTGATTTGGACATAGCGACGGTCCGGGAGCGGCTGACCTCTCCCCGTTTCCGCCGTCGTCAGTTTTCCGGCCTGCTGCTGGATCAGGCTTTTCTCGCCGGGCTGGGTAACTATCTGCGGATCGAAATTCTTTGGGCCACCGAGCTGGCACCCACTCACCGCGCGGCCGATCTCAGCGAGATGCAGCTGGATGCCCTGGCCAGCGCGCTGTTAGAGGTGCCGCGTCTCTCCTACCGCACTCGCGGCAAGGTCAATGAGAAGCGCCACCATGGGGCACTGTTTCGCTTTAACGTGTTTCATCGGGCAGGAAAGAAATGCAGTCGCTGCGGGGGAGTTATCGAGAAGACAACCCTGTCATCAAGACCGTTTTATTGGTGTCCGGGGTGCCAAAAATAGGCCCGGCAAGCTTAGCGCCGCCGGGCAGATCAGAAGAGCAGCTTAGCGGTTCTGCAGCTCGGATTTGAAATCGCGCTGTTCGTAGCCGGTGTAGAGCTGGCGCGGACGGGCGATTTTGATGCCGTCGTCGTGCATTTCGTTCCAGTGGGCGATCCAGCCAACGGTACGCGCCATCGCGAAGATCACGGTAAACATTGATGACGGAATACCCATCGCTTTCAGGATAATGCCGGAGTAGAAATCGACGTTCGGGTAGAGTTTCTTCTCGATAAAGTACGGATCGTTGAGCGCAATGTGCTCAAGCTCCATCGCCACCTGCAGCAGATCGTCTTTGGTTCCCAGCTCTTTCAGCACTTCATGGCAGGTTTCACGCATCACGGTGGCGCGTGGGTCATAGTTTTTATAAACACGATGACCAAAGCCCATCAGGCGGAAAGAGTCGTTTTTATCTTTGGCACGACGCACAAATTCCGGAATGTGCTCAACGGTGCTGATCTCTTCCAGCATCTTCAGTGCCGCTTCGTTCGCGCCGCCGTGCGCCGGTCCCCACAGGGAGGCGATACCCGCCGCGATACAGGCAAACGGGTTAGCGCCTGACGAGCCAGCGGTACGTACCGTAGAGGTGGAGGCGTTCTGCTCGTGATCGGCGTGCAGGATCAGGATGCGGTCCATGGCGCGTTCCAGCACCGGGTTAACCTCATACTTCTCGCACGGGGTAGAGAACATCATGTTCAGGAAGTTGCCCGCATAGGAGAGGTCGTTACGCGGATAAACAAAAGGCTGGCCGATCGAGTACTTGTAACACATTGCTGCTACGGTTGGCATTTTAGACAGCAGGCGGAACGCAGCAATCTCGCGGTGGCGCGGGTTGTTCACGTCCAGCGAGTCGTGATAGAACGCCGCCAGCGCACCGGTCACGCCGCACAGCACCGCCATCGGGTGGGAGTCGCGACGGAAGCCGTGGAACAGACGGGTGATCTGCTCGTGGATCATGGTGTGACGCGTGACGATAGTTTTGAACTCATCAAACTCGGCCTGAGTTGGCTTCTCACCCTTCAGCAGGATGTAGCACACTTCCAGGTAGTTTGAGTCGGTAGCCAACTGGTCAATCGGGAAGCCGCGATGGAGCAGAATGCCTTCGTCACCGTCGATAAAGGTGATTTTAGATTCGCAGGATGCGGTGGAGGTGAAACCTGGGTCAAAAGTGAATACCCCTTTTGAGCCGAGTGTACGGACATCAATAACGTCCTGACCGAGCGTGCCCTGTAGCACATCCAGTTCAATAGCATCGCCACCATTGTAGGTGAGGGTAGCTTTCTTATCAGCCATTTACGGTCTCCTTAGCGCCTTATGCTTAAGACTGTAGGGAAGAAGCCGGATTTGCATTCATACAGAAAATCAATGTTACCAGTTTGTTATTTGGCGCGTGGCTCTGTTGAGCAGAGAGAGCAGGGTACAGAGCGATAAGCGCTAGCAGGCAAACATTAAAATACCGTGAAAAATCAGCAAATCAGGTTTTTTACAGTCCGAATTTGTCAAACCTGTATATCACTAATAACTGTCCTGATAACGTCGGTCAATCCTTCTCACTGTTACATAACTAATTCTCAGGTGAAAGAGAGACCCCATAACTTTTACGAATTATATGACTTTTCCGCTGACGTTTGTAACAATAATGTTTAAGTTTTGTCAAATCTCATGGTAAAAAATTAAAAATATGTTGGTATCGTGATGGAGCTCACTGTTCAGCATAAAACCCGACAAAGTGTATGTAGGTTAATTGTAATGATTTTGTGAACATCCTATACTGCCGCCAGGTCTCCGGAATACCCTGCCGTCCCGAGCCACCAGCGTTGTAATGCGTCGTTTAGCCTACGAAAGCATGAAATTTTGCATGACGAGCAGTTATACAAATGGACGCTGTCTGACCCGCCTGCAGACCGGAGGAAGGAAACTATAAGAACAGCATGTGGGCGTTATTCATGATAAAAAATGCTAAGAAACAAAGACCTGTCAATCTGGATCTCACTACGATCCGGTTCCCTGTTACGGCTATAGCGTCCATCCTCCACCGCGTGTCCGGCGTCATCACCTTCGTGGCGATCGGCATTCTGCTGTGGCTGCTGGGCCTGTCGCTCTCCTCTGAAGAGGGCTTCCATAACGCCTCCGCCATCATGGATAGCTTTTTCGTTAAGTTCATCATGTGGGGCATTCTCACCGCGCTGGCCTATCACGCTGTCGGCGGTATTCGCCACATGCTGATGGATGTCGGCTATCTGGAAGAAACCTTCGCCGCAGGTCAACGTTCAGCCTATATTGCTATTGCTATCACTGTCGTGCTTTCAATTCTCGCAGGAGTCCTCGTATGGTAAGCAACGCCTCCGCATTAGGACGCAACGGCGTACATGACTTCATTCTGGTCCGCGCTACCGCAATCGTTCTGACGCTGTATATCATCTATATGGTCGGGTTTTTCGCCATCACGGGCGATGTAACCTATGAAGCCTGGACGGGCTTTTTCTCCTCCGCCTTTACCAAAGTCTTTACCCTGCTGGCGCTGGTTTCCACGTTAATCCACACCTGGATTGGCATGTGGCAGGTGTTTACTGACTACGTTAAATCCACGGCGCTGCGCCTTGGGTTACAGCTGCTCACCGTCGTGGCGCTGCTGGTATACGTTATTTATGGATTCGTTGTGGTGTGGGGTGTGTAATGAAACTGCCAGTCAGAGAATTTGATGCGGTTGTAATTGGTGCGGGTGGCGCAGGTATGCGCGCGGCACTGCAAATTTCCCAAAGCGGCCAGAGCTGTGCGCTGCTGTCTAAAGTTTTCCCAACCCGTTCCCATACGGTCTCTGCGCAGGGCGGTATCACCGTGGCGCTGGGCAATACCCATGAAGACAACTGGGAATGGCACATGTATGACACGGTGAAAGGCTCCGACTACATCGGTGACCAGGACGCCATTGAGTATATGTGTAAAACTGGCCCGGAAGCGATCCTCGAGCTGGACCACATGGGCCTGCCGTTCTCCCGTCTGGAGAATGGCACCATCTATCAGCGTCCGTTTGGCGGCCAGTCGAAAGATTTCGGCGGCGAGCAGGCGGCACGTACTGCGGCGGCGGCGGACCGGACCGGCCACGCCCTACTGCATACCCTTTATCAGCAGAACCTGAAAAACAAAACCACCATCTTCTCTGAGTGGTATGCGCTGGATCTGGTGAAAAACGCCGATGGCGCGGTGGTCGGCTGTACCGCCCTGTGCATCGAAACTGGGGAAGTGGTCTACTTCAAAGCGCGTGCCACGGTGCTGGCTACCGGCGGCGCGGGTCGTATCTACCAGTCCACCACCAACGCCCACATCAACACCGGTGACGGTGTCGGGATGGCGATCCGCGCGGGCGTGCCGGTGCAGGATATGGAAATGTGGCAGTTCCACCCAACCGGTATCGCCGGTGCGGGCGTTCTGGTCACCGAAGGCTGCCGTGGTGAAGGTGGCTACCTGTTGAACAAGCACGGCGAACGCTTTATGGAGCGTTACGCGCCGAACGCCAAAGATCTGGCGGGCCGTGACGTGGTCGCGCGCTCCATCATGATCGAGATCCGTGAAGGCCGCGGCTGCGACGGCCCATGGGGTCCGCACGCCAAGCTGAAGCTTGATCACCTGGGTAAAGAGGTTCTCGAATCCCGCCTGCCGGGTATCCTTGAGCTCTCCCGTACCTTTGCCCACGTCGATCCGGTGAAAGAGCCGATCCCGGTGATCCCGACCTGCCACTATATGATGGGCGGTATCCCAACTAAAGTCACCGGCCAGGCGCTGACCGTCAACGCCGAGGGTGAAGATGTGGTGGTGCCAGGGCTGTTTGCCGTGGGCGAGATCGCCTGCGTATCGGTACACGGCGCGAACCGTCTCGGCGGCAACTCGCTGCTGGACCTGGTGGTATTTGGTCGCGCGGTTGGTCTGCATCTGCAGGAGTCTATCGCCGAGCAGGGTGCGCTGCGTGATGCTACCGACGACGAAATTGACGCCTCGCTGGCGCGCCTGAACCGCTGGAACAACAACCGCGATGGTGAAGATCCGGTGACCATCCGCAAAGCGTTGCAGGAGTGTATGCAGCACAACTTCTCCGTATTCCGCGAAGGCGATGCGATGGCGAAGGGGCTGGAGCAGCTGAAGGCCATCCGCGAGCGCCTGAAAAATGCCCGCCTGGATGACACCTCCAGCGAGTTCAACACCCAGCGCGTTGAGTGCCTGGAGCTGGATAACCTGATGGAGACCGCCTACGCCACGGCGGTATCAGCGAACTTCCGTACCGAGAGCCGTGGGGCGCATAGCCGCTTCGACTTCCCGGAGCGCGATGACGAAAACTGGCTCTGCCACTCCCTGTATCTGCCTGAATCGGAATCCATGACGCGCCGCAGCGTGAACATGGAGCCTAAACTGCGTCCGGCGTTCCCGCCGAAGATTCGTACTTACTAAGCGGAGACCGGAAAATGAAAATCGAATTTTCAATCTATCGTTATAACCCGGATGTCGACGACGCTCCGCGTATGCAGGACTACACCCTGGAAGGGGAAGAGGGTCGGGATATGATGCTGCTGGATGCCCTCATCCAGCTGAAAGAGAAGGATCCTACCCTGGCGTTCCGTCGCTCCTGTCGTGAAGGGGTCTGTGGCTCCGACGGCCTGAATATGAACGGCAAAAACGGTCTGGCCTGCATCACGCCAATCTCGGCGCTGGGCAACGGCAAGAAGAAAATTGTCATCCGTCCACTGCCTGGATTGCCGGTTGTTCGCGATCTGGTGGTAGACATGGGGCAATTCTATGCACAATATGAGAAGATTAAGCCTTACTTATTGAATAATGGGCAAAATCCACCCGCTCGCGAGCACTTACAGGCTCCAGAGCAGCGTGAGAAGCTCGACGGGCTGTATGAGTGTATTCTTTGCGCCTGCTGTTCCACCTCCTGTCCGTCATTCTGGTGGAACCCGGACAAGTTCATCGGCCCGGCCGGTCTGCTGGCTGCGTATCGCTTCCTGATCGACAGCCGCGATACCGAAACCGAGAGCCGTCTCGACGGGTTGAGCGATGCTTTCAGCGTATTCCGCTGTCATAGCATCATGAACTGCGTCAGCGTGTGTCCGAAGGGTCTGAACCCAACGCGCGCCATCGGCCATATTAAGTCGATGCTTTTACAGCGTAGTGCATAAAATAGTGCTTAAGCAGTAACGCCGGATGGCGCTG
Source organism: Pseudescherichia sp. (assembly GCF_031979925.1). GTDB lineage: Bacteria > Pseudomonadota > Gammaproteobacteria > Enterobacterales > Enterobacteriaceae > Pseudescherichia. The sequence continues at coordinate 414,478 of NZ_DALZFB010000003.1, forward strand.
TGCTTATCCGGCCTACGCAACATGTAGGCCCGGTAAGCGTAGCGCCACTGGGCTAACAGAGTGACAAAGTGCAGGAGATCTTTAAAAACTGCCTGACAGACAGTTTTTAAAGGTTCCTTCGCGGGCCAGAGAGCTCGCTTGTGAACCCCGGTACGTGCGCTATTAGGTGTACGTTGTAGTTATCCACGGCGAAGTAAGCATACAAAATGCTTAAGGGATCACGATGCAGAACGGCGCAATGAAAGCCTGGCTGGACTCTTCTTACCTCTCTGGGTCTAACCAGAGCTGGATAGAACAGCTCTATGAAGACTTCTTAACCGATCCTGATTCGGTAGACGCAAACTGGCGTTCCATGTTCCAGGAGTTACCTGGCACGGGAGTTAAACCGGATCAATTTCATTCCAAAACACGTGATTATTTTCGTCGTCTGGCGAAGGATGCCTCACGTTACACCTCCTCACTCTCCGATCCTGATACCAACGTTAAGCAGGTTAAAGTCCTGCAGCTCATCAACGCCTACCGCTTCCGTGGCCACCAGCAGGCGAACCTTGACCCGCTGGGACTGTGGAAACAGGATCGCGTTGCCGATCTCGACCCGGCCTATCACGATCTGACCGAAGCCGATCTGCAGCAGAGCTTTAACATCGGCTCCTTTGCCTTTGGCAAAGACACCATGCCGCTGGGCGAGCTGATCGCCGCGCTGAAGCAGACCTACTGCGGCTCTATCGGCGCTGAGTATATGCATATCACCAGCACCGAAGAGAAGCGCTGGATCCAGCAGCGGATTGAGTCCGTGGCGGGCCGCGCAGCCTTTAGCGCCGAAGAGAAAAAACGCTTCCTCAGCGAGCTGACGGCGGCGGAAGGGATGGAGCGCTATCTGGGAGCGAAATTCCCGGGCGCGAAACGCTTCTCGCTGGAGGGCGGCGACGCGCTGGTCCCGATGCTGAAAGAGATGATCCGCCACGCAGGTAAGAGCGGCACGCGTGAAGTGGTGCTGGGTATGGCGCACCGCGGTCGTCTCAACGTCCTGATTAACGTGCTGGGTAAAAAGACCCAGGATCTGTTCGACGAGTTTGCGGGCAAGCATAAAGAACATCTCGGTACCGGCGATGTGAAATACCACATGGGCTTCTCCTCCGATATCGAAACCGAGGGTGGTTTAGTTCACCTGGCGCTGGCGTTTAACCCGTCGCACCTGGAGATCGTCAGCCCGGTAGTAATGGGCTCCGTGCGTGCGCGTCTCGATCGCCTCGACGAGCCGAGCAGCAACAAGGTTCTGCCGATCACCATTCATGGCGATGCGGCAGTAACTGGCCAGGGCGTGGTGCAGGAAACCCTGAATATGTCCAAAGCCCGCGGCTACGAAGTGGGCGGCACGGTGCGCATCGTCATTAACAACCAGGTGGGCTTCACCACCTCTAACCCGCTCGATGCGCGTTCCACGCCGTACTGTACCGATATCGGTAAAATGGTACAGGCACCGATTTTCCACGTTAACGCTGACGATCCTGAAGCAGTGGCATTCGTGACTCGCCTCGCGCTGGATTTCCGTAACACCTTTAAGCGCGACGTCTTTATTGACCTGGTGTGCTACCGCCGTCACGGCCATAACGAAGCCGACGAGCCAAGCGCAACCCAGCCGCTGATGTACCAGAAGATCAAAAAGCACCCGACGCCGCGTAAAATCTACGCCGACCGTCTGGAGCAGGAGAAGGTCGCAACGCTGGAAGATGCCACCGAGATGGTGAACGTCTACCGCGACATGCTTGACGCTGGTGAGTGCGTGGTAAAAGAGTGGCGTCCAATGAACATGCACTCCTTTACCTGGTCTCCGTACCTGAACCACGAGTGGGACGAGAGCTACCCGAACAAGGTAGAGATGAAGCGCGTCCAGGAGCTGGCGAAGCGTATCAGTACCGTACCCGACGCTATCGAAATGCAGTCCCGCGTAGCGAAAATCTACGGCGACCGTCAGGCGATGGCCGCAGGCGAGAAGCTCTTCGACTGGGGCGGCGCGGAAAACCTGGCCTACGCGACGCTGGTAGATGAGGGCATTGCGGTGCGCCTGTCCGGTGAAGACAGCGGTCGTGGCACCTTCTTCCACCGTCACGCGGTGATCCATAACCAGTCCAACGGCTCCACCTATACGCCGCTGCACCACGTCCATAATTCGCAGGGTACCTTCCGCGTCTGGGACTCCGTGCTCTCTGAAGAGGCGGTGCTGGCGTTTGAATATGGCTATGCTACCGCCGAGCCGCGCACCCTGACCATCTGGGAAGCGCAGTTTGGTGACTTCGCTAACGGAGCGCAGGTGGTGATCGACCAGTTCATCTCCTCCGGCGAGCAGAAGTGGGGCCGTATGTGCGGTCTGGTGATGCTGCTGCCGCACGGCTACGAAGGTCAGGGTCCGGAGCACTCCTCCGCACGTCTGGAGCGCTATCTGCAACTCTGCGCCGAGCAGAACATGCAGGTTTGCGTGCCGTCCACCCCGGCGCAGGTTTACCACATGATCCGTCGTCAGGCGCTGCGCGGTATGCGCCGTCCGCTGGTGGTAATGTCGCCGAAGTCCCTGCTGCGTCATCCGCTGGCAGTGTCGACGCTGGACGAGCTGGCAAACGGCACCTTTATGCCGGCCATCGGTGAGATCGACGATCTTGATCCGCAAGGGGTTAAGCGCGTTGTCCTCTGTTCTGGTAAGGTTTATTACGACCTGCTGGAGCAGCGCCGTAAGAACGACCAGAAAGATGTCGCCATTGTGCGTATCGAACAGCTGTATCCATTCCCGCACCAGTCGGTGCAGGAAGCGTTAAAACCTTATGCCCACGTACATGATTTTGTCTGGTGCCAGGAAGAGCCGCTGAACCAGGGCGCATGGTACTGTAGCCAGCATCATTTCCGTGAAGTCATTCCGTTTGGGTCTGCTCTGCGTTACGCAGGCCGCCCGGCCTCTGCCTCTCCGGCGGTAGGTTATATGTCCGTTCACCAGAAGCAGCAGCAAGATCTGGTTAACGACGCGCTGAACGTCGATTAATTAAAGGATAAATAATGAGTAGCGTAGATATTCTTGTTCCCGACCTGCCTGAGTCCGTAGCCGATGCGACCGTGGCGACCTGGCATAAAAAACCGGGCGATAGCGTCCAACGTGATGAAGTTCTGGTAGAGATCGAAACTGATAAAGTGGTACTGGAAGTACCGGCGTCAGCGGACGGCATTCTTGATGCAGTGCTGGAAGATGAGGGCACCACCGTGACCTCACGCCAGATCCTTGGCCGCCTGCGTGAAGGCAACAGCAACGGTAAAGAGAGCAGCGCGAAATCTGAAAGCAAAGAGTCGACTCCGGCTCAGCGTCAGCAGGCGTCTCTCGAAGAGCAGAACAACGAGGCGTTAAGCCCGGCGATCCGTCGTCTGCTGGCCGAGCACACCCTCGATGCCAACGCGATTAAAGGCACCGGCGTTGGTGGCCGTTTGACTCGCGAAGACGTTGAGAAGCACCTGGCGAAATCTTCAACGGCAACAGAGGCGAAAGCCCCGGCTGCCGACGCGGCACCTGCCGTTACGCCTGTGGCGGGCAACCGTTCAGAAAAACGCGTGCCGATGACCCGTCTGCGCAAGCGCGTGGCCGAGCGTCTGCTGGAGGCCAAAAACTCCACCGCGATGCTGACCACCTTCAACGAAGTCAACATGAAGCCAATCATGGACCTGCGTAAGCAGTACGGCGACGCCTTCGAGAAGCGTCACGGTATCCGTCTGGGCTTTATGTCCTTCTACGTGAAGGCCGTCGTTGAAGCGCTGAAACGCTATCCGGAAGTTAACGCCTCCATTGATGGCGACGACGTGGTCTACCACAACTACTTCGACGTTAGTATGGCGGTCTCTACGCCGCGCGGCCTGGTGACCCCGGTGCTGCGTGACGTCGATGCGCTGGGCATGGCTGAAATCGAAAAACGCATCAAAGAGCTGGCGGTGAAAGGCCGTGACGGCAAGCTGACCGTTGAAGATCTGACCGGCGGTAACTTCACCATTACCAACGGTGGCGTCTTCGGCTCGCTGATGTCCACGCCGATCATCAACCCGCCGCAGAGCGCCATTCTGGGTATGCACGCGATCAAAGATCGCCCGATGGCGGTCGATGGCAAAGTAGAAATTCTGCCGATGATGTACCTGGCACTCTCCTACGATCACCGTCTGATTGATGGCCGTGAATCGGTAGGCTTCCTGGTCGCCATCAAAGAGCTGCTGGAAGATCCGACCCGTCTGCTGCTGGACGTGTAGTTATCGGACTCTTGCCCGGCGGCGCGTTGTTCGCCGGGCCTATAAAAGCATGACCTGACGATTACCTGAAAAATGGACGGAACAGATGAACTTACATGAATACCAGGCAAAACAGCTGTTTGCCCGCTACGGTTTACCCGCGCCGGTAGGCTATGCCTGCAACACGCCCCGCGAAGCAGAAGAAGCTGCCTCTAAAATCGGCAGCGGCCCGTGGGTAGTTAAGTGCCAGGTGCACGCCGGTGGCCGCGGTAAAGCGGGCGGCGTTAAAGTCGTTAACAGCAAAGAAGAGATCCGCGCGTTTGCCGAGCACTGGTTGGGCAAGCGTCTGGTAACCTATCAAACGGATGCCAACGGCCAGCCGGTTAACCAGATCCTGGTGGAAGCCGCGACCGATATCGATAAAGAGCTCTACCTGGGCGCGGTAGTTGACCGCAGCTCCCGTCGCGTGGTCTTCATGGCCTCTACCGAAGGCGGCGTGGAAATTGAAAAAGTGGCGGAAGAGACCCCGCACCTGATCCACAAAGTGGCCCTCGATCCGCTGGCCGGCCCAATGCCGTACCAGGGACGCGAGCTGGCGTTTAAACTGGGCCTGGAAGGTAAGCAGGTTCAGCAGTTCACCAAAATCTTTATGGGCCTGGCGACCATCTTCCTTGAGCGCGACCTGGCGCTGATCGAGATTAACCCGCTGGTGATCACCAAACAGGGCGACCTGATCTGCCTCGACGGCAAACTGGGCGCTGACGGCAACGCGCTGTTCCGCCAGCCGGATCTGCGCCAGATGCGCGACCACTCTCAGGAAGACGCCCGTGAATCCCAGGCGGCACAGTGGGAGCTGAACTACGTTGCTCTCGACGGCAACATCGGCTGCATGGTTAACGGTGCGGGCCTGGCGATGGGTACTATGGACATCGTTAAGCTGCACGGCGGCGAACCGGCGAACTTCCTTGACGTAGGCGGCGGCGCGACCAAAGAGCGCGTAACCGAAGCGTTCAAAATCATTCTCTCCGACGATAAAGTGAAAGCCGTACTGGTTAACATTTTCGGCGGTATCGTGCGCTGCGACCTGATTGCCGACGGCATCATCGGCGCGGTGGAAGAAGTTGGTGTTAACGTTCCGGTCGTGGTTCGTCTGGAAGGTAACAACGCCGAACTGGGCGCACAAAAACTGGCTGACAGCGGCCTGAACATTATCGCAGCGAAAAGTCTGACGGACGCAGCACAGCAGGTTGTTGCCGCAGTGGAGGGGAAATAATGTCCATTCTGATCGACAAAAATACGAAGGTTATCTGCCAGGGTTTCACCGGTAGCCAGGGGACTTTCCACTCAGAACAGGCCATCGCCTATGGTACGCAGATGGTTGGCGGCGTAACCCCAGGCAAAGGTGGCACCACGCACCTCGGCCTGCCGGTGTTCAACACCGTGCGCGAAGCGGTAGAAGCGACTGGCGCAACTGCCACCGTCATCTACGTTCCGGCTCCGTTCTGTAAAGACTCGATTCTGGAAGCGATCGATGCAGGCATTAAGCTGATCATCACCATTACCGAAGGTATCCCGACGCTGGATATGCTGACGGTGAAGGTTAAGCTCGACGAAGCTGGCGTGCGCATGATCGGACCAAACTGCCCGGGTGTGATCACCCCAGGCGAGTGCAAAATCGGCATCATGCCGGGCCATATTCACCAGCCGGGTAAAGTGGGCATCGTTTCCCGCTCCGGTACGCTGACCTATGAAGCGGTTAAGCAGACCACCGACTACGGCTTCGGCCAGTCTACCTGCGTCGGTATCGGCGGTGACCCGATCCCAGGCTCTAACTTTATCGATATTCTGAAGCTGTTCGAAGCCGACCCGCAGACCGAAGCGATCGTGATGATCGGTGAGATCGGCGGTAGCGCAGAAGAGGAAGCGGCTGCTTACATCAAAGATCATGTGACCAAGCCGGTTGTCGGCTACATTGCTGGCGTGACCGCGCCGAAAGGCAAGCGTATGGGCCACGCAGGGGCGATCATCGCCGGTGGTAAAGGCACGGCGGACGAGAAGTTTGCTGCGCTGGAAGCCGCAGGTGTGAAAACCGTGCGTAGTCTGGCAGACATTGGCGAAGCGCTGAAATCTATTATTAAGTAAATAAAAAAATCTCGACATGGTTGGCCACCGCATGGTGGCCTTTTTTATTGTCGACACAAATGTTTTTTGAAATATTATATCTTTCTCAAATGTGTGTCTGGAAATAATAGATAGCGATCACGATATAGCGAATATTTTTGCTAAGCATGCGGGCGTAGTGATGAGAAGTGATAGGATATCGCCCAAAAATAGCAGGGAGGCGGTATGCGTGGGAAGTTACCGAAAACAGAACTACTCATCACGTTTGAGGCCGTAGCACGCCATGAGAGCTACACTCGTGCGGCAGAGGAGCTGGCGCTGACGCAGAGCGCTGTGTTTCGCCAGATGGCAGCGCTGGAGGCGTTTCTTAATATCGAGCTGTTTAGCCATGCCAAAAAACGTATTTTCCTCAATGAAGCGGGGAAATATTATCTCGACATGGTGCGGGATACATTAAATAAATTTGAGCGTGACACGCATGCTATTATGACCTGGCAGCCAACATCACGGGTAGTAGAGCTGGCGGTTAATCCTACGTTGAGCACCCACTGGCTTATTCCAAAGCTTGGTGAATTTAATAAAAGCTATCCCGATGTCGTAGTAAATATTAACTCGCTCGCCAGCGTAGGGGATTTTCTTAATCGCGACTATGATGCGGCCATCATGCGGGAGGATTTCTGCCTCCCACTGGCTCGGGTCGACTATCTCTTTGAAGAGGAGCTACTGCCGGTTTGCAGCAGAACGTTACCGGGCTACGCCGGAAGGAGGATAACGGTCGAACGGCTGCTGGATAGCTTTACTCTACTGCATCAGAGCACGCGTATTGAGAGCTGGGCCGAGTGGTTCTCCCTCTCCGGTATCAGCAGTCCCAGAGTAAAGCAGGGGCCGCGTTTTGACCTTATCTCGATGCTGATTGCGGCCGTTCACTCGAGGCTGGGCGTCGCGTTGCTGCCGCGCTTTTCTGTCCAGCACGATCTCGATAACGGCAGCATGGTCATTCCGTGTGATATGCCCATGCGTACCGGCAATCGCTTTATTCTGACCTGGCGGGACAACGGCGTGGAGTCAGGCGGAATGCCGCTCTTCCGCGACTGGCTACTGAAAAAGTCAGCGGTCGAGCGGCATGCGCTACTTCAGGCTTTGTGACGGGCAGCGGTGACAGCAGTGATGCTGCTCAAACTGCTGGTAAAAATTATGGCCTTTATCATCTACCAGGATAAAAGCAGGCATATCTTTTACCTCCATCATCCACACCGCCTCCATGCCCAGTTCGGCATACTCTACGCAGCGCAGACTCCTGACGTACTCCTGTGCCAGCAGCGCCGCTGCGCCACCGATGCTGCCCAGACTAAAACCGCCGTGTCTGGCGCAGGCGTCGGTCACCTGCTGGCTGCGGTTGCCTTTCGATAGCATCACCAGACTTCCGCCAGCGGCCTGAAAGGCATCCACATAACCGTCCATCCGGCCACCGGTTGTTGGCCCCAGCGATCCTGAGATGCCCCCCTCCGGCGTCCTGGCGGGGCCAGCGTAGTAAACAATATAGTTCTTCATGTACTCGGGCAGGGCCACACCTGCGTCAAGCCGGGCCTTCAGTTTGGCATGGGCGATATCCCGGGCGACAATCAGAGGACCGCTCAGGGAGACGCGTGTCCCCACCGGATAGCGTGACAGCTCGGTCATGACTTCATTTAGCGGTCGGTTCAGATCGATTCTGATTTCGTTCGTGTGGCGAGGCACACGCAGCTTGTCGGGAATAAACCGTCCCGGATCGCGCTCCAGCTTCTCCAGCCAGATCCCGTGGCGATTGATTTTAGCTTTGATGTTACGGTCAGCGGAGCAGGAGAGGGCCAGCGCAATCGGGCACGAACCGCCGTGACGTGGCAGACGAATTACCCGGATGTCGTGGGCAAAATATTTACCGCCAAACTGCGCACCGATGCCCAGCTCCCGGCTGGCGTTAAGCAGCGTTGTCTCCAGGTGCAAATCGCGAAACGCCCGGCCAAGCTCGTTGCCGCTGGTGGGCAGCGTATCGTAATACCTGGTCGAAGCCAGCTTGGCCACCTTCAGGGCCTGCTCGGCGGAGGTGCCACCAATAACAAAAGCGATATGGTATGGCGGGCAGGCAGCGGTGCCAAGCGCCTGCATTTTGGCCACTAAAAAGGGGATGAGTTTTTCCGGAGCAAGAATAGATCTGGTCTCCTGAAACAGCGCTGCCTTGTTAGCCGAGCCGCCGCCCTTGTTGATAAACAGAAACTGATATTCGTCCCCTGAGGTTGCCGCGATATCAATTTGCGCGGGCAGGTTAGTACCGGTGTTTACCTCAGTGTACATATCCAGCGGTGCGTTTTGTGAATAGCGCAGGCTGTGCTCCTGAAAGGTTTCATAGATCCCCTGGCTTAACGCCTCGGCATCGTTGCAGCCGGTCCAGATCGACTCTCCTTTTTCGGCTACGATGGTCGCAGTGCCGGTATCCTGGCAGTTGGGGAGGATCCCCCTGGCCGACACCTCGGCATTACGCAGTAGCTGCAGGGCAACATAGCGATCGTTGTCGCTGGCCTCAGGATCGTGCAGGATCGACGCGACCTGCTTAATATGCGCGGTACGCAAGAAAAAAGAGGCTTCATAAAAGGCCTGCTTCGCCAGCAGCGTTAATCCTTTTGGATCGACGGTAATTAGCGTTTTATTATCTGCTTCGTTGACCGATACATGTTGGTCGCTAACCAGATAATACTCGGTTGAGTCTTTATCACGAGGAAAAGGTTCTTGCCAGATAAAAGGTTTACTCATAATGGTTTCTCATTAATCTGTTTATTATAACCGCGCCAGCTGCGACACTTTGCCACGGCATCCCTCCCCAAAATGTTCACCCTCCCAGCGGCTAACAAGTGCAGCACCCATTGCGTTACTCATTACGTTGGTAGCAGAGCGGCCCATATCGAGGAAGGGATCGACACCCATCAATAAAATCAGCCCGGCTTCCGGAATATTGAACTGGTTGAGGGTGGCGGCGATAACCACCAGCGAGGCGCGCGGCACCCCGGCCATGCCTTTCGAGGTCAGCATCAAAATAAGCAGCATGGTGATCTGCTCCCCCATGCTGAGATGAATATTGCACGCCTGAGCGATAAAAATAGTGGCGAAGGAGCAGTAGGCCATCGAGCCGACGAGGTTAAATGAGTAACCAATCGGCAGAACGAAGCTGGCAATTTTCGGCGAGACGCCAAACTTCTCCAGCGCCTTCAACGTACCGGGAAAGGCCGCTTCCGAGCTGGAGGTGGTAAACGCCAGCAGGGCAGGTTCAGAGATCCCTCTGGTTAAGCGGAGAACGCAGGGACCAATAGTGGCGAAGGAAGCCCCGATCAGGATGACCCACAGCAGTCCAAGGGTCATATAGAACTCGCCCATAAAGATCCCGGCGCTGACCAGCACGCCCAGCCCGCGTTCTGCGATCATGGCGGAGATAGCGGCAAACACCGTGAAGGGGGCAAACAGCATAACGTAGCCGGTAATTTTGAGCATGACCTCAACCAGCGAGTCCAGCACATGGACAATGGGGGCACCCTTTTCACCAATAGCGGCCAGTCCGCAGCCTAAGAAGATAGAGAAGACGACAATCTGCAGCACCTCATTGCGGGCCATAGCGTCAACGATGCTGGTGGGAATAGCGTGTGAAATAAAAACCTTAAAGGTAAATGGCTCAGACTTCAGCGCCGCCACGCTGGCAGCATCGTGGGCAACAAAGTTAATTCCGTCACCCGGCTGGAAAATATTGACAATAACCAGGCCTAAGGCAATGGAGATCAACGAGGCGCAAATAAACAGGAGCAGAGTTTTAGAGAAAATTCGCCCCAGCGTTTTTGCATCGCCCATTTTTGCAATCCCAACCACCAGGGTTGAGATAATTAACGGCGCGATGATCATTTTAATTAGCCGCAGAAATATTGCGGTCAATATAGATATGTCCTGTGAGTAGGTCTTAGCTGTCTCTGCCGTGGCTACAGTATTAATAATAAATCCGGCAATAATACCCAGTACCAGACCCGCGATAATCATCGTGGTTAAGCTTTTCGACTTCATTTTCACTCCATCGGATTGAGGCGCTGGTAGCGCAAAGATTAGGTTTTCAATTTTGTCTAATGACCAGCAAGTTTTAGAATGGGGTACGCAGCGGCGTACCCCGTAGAGGGTTATGGTTATCTGCGTTAAATATCAAAAACGATGTCCAGTAACGGCGCATGTTGCTGTGCGCCATAGACGTCGTTATCTCCTCTGTTACCCGAGACGGTGCTCCTCGGTAAAATAGCTTTGACAGCGTTGGCCGGATCGAACCAGATAAGACGGGGAAGGTGCTTCTCATCAAGATTGTACAGATCTGCAATAAGCTGCGCGGTCAACTGCCCGGAGGCTTTAACCGCCAGATAGTCACTCTGCTGTTTAAAGAGAATATCCAGTACCAGCTCATAGGGTCCGGCATTTTTAGACCGGATAACTAAGGCCAAAGAACGTATGGACTGTTTCATGCCTGTACTCCTTCCGGCGTGACCTGTTCAAGGAAGAAGGGAAACTGCAACGCCTCGCTCGCTTCAATAAGGTGATAGATAGAGAATTCATAGACCGCGCCGCACTGGACGTCCGAGGGCGAAAAGGGGAATGCTAAATTGCCTGCCGTGGCGATCCGGCCATCGTAGCCGTAGTGCAGCAGCGTTGAGCGCACCAGCGAGCAGACGCTGTTAGCAAGCTGCTGGTGAGGGGCTACCACATCGAGAACAATCCCCAGTTCGTGTCCGGCCTGCGGTAGGGGTTCATGATCGCCCATCACGCCGTTTTTGCCGTAGAGATGGAAGGTGATGCGGATCTCTTCTGCATTTAGGCTCAGGTTGCCGACGACGCTGGACTTCACCTCCTCGAGGATGGTCTCAATCCCGGCAATCATGATAGGATCGCGGACCCCGGCGATGGTCAGACAACGGTAGCCTACCAGCCGAGCGCCCTCGAGTTTTAACCGGTAGGGCGTGGTCTCGTGGCGCGAGCCGCTGACGTAGACCTCTCGCTCATTGACCGCTTTGAAGGTACAGGCCTGCAAATTAAGCATGCCGCCCGGGCCGGGTAGAAAGTAGGGGTCTGACTTTTCATACAGCGTATGGGCCGCCGCCGAGGTTTCGGTAAACTTCCGCTTCGGGTTAAACACTTTCAGGGTGAAACCCTGTTCGTCAAGGATCCCCATGGCGCAGTCCGATCCCGATCCTGGCGTGGCGGCAATAGCGGCGCACTCAAGGATCTTCCCACAGTGCAGCGCCAGCCCCTCATCAAAACCCTGCATCATCGGCAATGCCGCAAAGCAGGCCGGATCGTATGCCCGGCCGCCCAGCACCACTTGTGCACCGGCCGCCAGCGCCTGCTGAAAAGGTTCGACGCCCATCTGCGCGACGATGGAGGTACTGTCATCAATATCCTGATGGGTTAGCGGCGGAACAAAGTCGAGGGCGGTGATGTTGCCTGCATCCAGCGCCTGGTGAACAATCTCCTTATCAACGTCTGCGGGTATCGTTGCGAGGGTGAATGAAAGCTGCTCTTCACGGGCGATCTCCAGTACGATCTCACGACACCATGCGAGATGCGGAGCTGCGCCTGAGCCGCCCGCCGTACCAATAACCACCGGAATACCCTGCTTAACGCCGGCCGAGATCATGTAGCGCAAATCGCGCTTCACCCCGGCGCGATCGGTAAAAGGTTTTCCCGCACCAAGATAGTGTGGACCAGGATCGGACGAGCCTGCATCCACGGCGATCAGATCCGGCGATTCAGCCAGCGCGCTTAAAAAGCTCTCTTCCGGAAAGCCGTAGCCGAGAATAGCGGTCGGGGACAGGATCTTAAACGTCTTTGCCATCGCTTAGCTCCTTGCCTGAAGGAGCGCAAGGGTGCGCTGCATTTCGTTGAAGACAATGTTAAGACCCTCATCGAAACCCATGCCGGGCTTAATTAACATACGCATGGGACGGGCGGCGAGAGCGACGTGAACGCAGGTTCTGGCGCTTACCTCCGTCTCGTTACAGGTCCCGCCCTGGTAGGCCTCCATGCCGTGCTTGTTGCAGTAGAGCACCGCATCAACAATATTGTGGATGCTGCCCAAATCGGGCGTCTTAATCTGCACCATGTGACAGCTGCCAGCGTCGGTAAAGTCAACGATATCCTGATAGGTGTTGCACCACTCGTCGGCAACGATTTTGACCTTAGATCCGAGCTTCGTCAGCTCGCGGGTGATTGCCGTCAGGAGGCGGATCTGATCGGCTTTGTTACCTGCATCAACTGGCCCCTCAATATAGAGCGGCAGACCCTGAGTCTCTCTCTCCAGGCTGGCGATATAGTGCGCGCAGCGCTGCGGGTCTTGATCGAATATCAGGCCAATCGTGCCGTAGACATCAATGTGCAGGGTAGGGTGATAACGCGGACTGGTGCGCAGCGTCATTACGCGGTTTGCCAGCTAGCGTACGTATTCGCGTAGCTTTTCACCGTCGTGGCCCAGCTTCTCTTCCACATTATTAATCAGTGCGTGGGGCAGGACGTTAACGCCCTTGAGGATCATTTTATCGACGGCGATGTAGCGATCATCTCCGCTTTGACCAAAGAGCGGGATTGGCTCGGCAACCGTAGGCAACTGCCACTCGTCAGCAATAACCTCCGTTTTTAGCCGGCCCGTTGCCAGTGCGGCGGCATCCAGCAACGCCTGTGACAGGCCATAGCGAACCGCGGTGTACAGCAGTTTGCCTTCAATACGCAGGTTGTCAAAAAAGCGCGCGTTGGGCAGGAAAGCCTGCACGTCGCGACCCTCAAGTAGCGGCTTGATATGATCGTTAAGCCACGGGATAAAATTTGCCGCCAGGAAGAGGGGATCGCGCCCACCGGCCCCGGAGTACTGCACCGCCGCACAGTCACCTACGGCAACGGCCCCGTTCTCCAGGATCAGCTGCACGCAGACGCACTCTCCGGCCTGGCGTACCGAAGTGAAGCCCGGCGTCACCGGTTGGCCGGTATAGATAAAGCCGTCATGACCGGCACCGTTCTTGATGGCTTGCTGATCGTCAAAGTAGAAGGAGGAGTAACCTGCGGTAAAAAGCGCCTGTTTAATTTTCATTCTGGTCTTCCTATTAACTTGCTGTGGGATACGGCATTGATATCGTCAACAACCATCTGGAATGAGGCGGGGCGGCGTTCAAAGCTGGCGCGCGCGGCAACAAAGTCGTGGTGCATCGCCAGAATGTCATTCGGTAACGGGACGGCACCGGCCTCCAGGATGCGAATCGCGCCTGCGTTGTCGCGCACCGGGGTCATCTTGCCTGCGTTACAGGCTGCCGGTGCAAAGGGGATATCCAGAACGCCCGCTTCAAAGGCCAGCACCGTGCCGCGAGCGATATCACCTTTACCGAGGGCAAAGACATGGTCCAGTACAGCGCGCACCTCGCGTTTGATCAGCTCCACCTCCAGATCGACGGCGCGGCAGGCGGGGAAGGGCTGATCGCGGACCATGTTAAGCATCTGGCGCGACGCCTTTAGCCCCTGGGCATTAGCGGCAGCGGTAGGAATACCGAAGGCTTCATGCGGGCTTTTGGTGATGACTTTGGTTGCCCCCGCCATGCCGGCAACGGCTGCGCCCCAGGCGATGACGGAAAACGCTTTTGATTCATCCTCCGGGAAGCCACCCATCCACTGATGGAAGACGGTGCTTAACTCATAGTCTTCGTAGCCCTGCTGGCGGAAATAGTCATGAGAGAGTTCGCGCAGCGCTTTAACGGCGGCAACGTCCTGCGTGAGACTCCCCACCTGGCCATAGCCAACCGTAATAGAGCGTACACCCTGCTCCAGCGCCAGTAAGCCTTCAATGATGGCAACCGCATGCGACATAAACGGTGGGATCAGCGTGCCGGTCAGGGGGCCAAACGGCTCGCGGTTAATGCGGATGCCGTGCTCTTCATACAGGCCAATCAGGCGATCGCAGTACTGCCAGTCGCGCAGGGATTTTTCGAGCGTGACGCGTTTTGCGTAGGGAATGTTGTAGGAGATGCCGCCCCCCTCGTAGCTGGTAAACCCGCTGGCGATGGAGATCTCAGCCAGCAGCCGGGCATCTGGGGTACCGTGTCTGACCTGGAGCGGCTTCTGCAAGGATTCGGTCAGGCGACGGCAGGCGGCAACCCCGTGATTCACTACCGGTAAGCCATTGAGTTTTGAGGTGCCTGCTTCGATCGATTTTTGAATACCCACCGCAGCCTCTTCGTAACGATTCAGGCGGGTGTAAGCATCGATGGTGGTGGGCAGCAGATCGCACTCCTGCTCCAGCACTTTAAGCAGGGCAATATGCTCGTCCAGCAGCGCCACGCCTGCACGAGGCTGGCTGAGAGTAATACCCTCCTCATCCGCCATGCGCAGCGCACGGGCGAAGTTTTTGGCCTCAGGTATGGTCTGCTGGTACTTTACGCCATCTTCGAAATGGGTAACGTCCTTCCCGGTAGGCCAGGTGTCCAGAACGCCTTGCCGCTCAGACATAAAATCGTCATGAGATATCTTTTTATTGCTGAGTTCCATTCGTTGCTACCTTGGGTTTGGGGTTAAACAGTGAATGCTGGCGAGCGCAGCCGCCTGGGGATAAAGCCTTGCGGCATTAGCCAGCAGGGGGATCAGGCCTTTTTCATCACGGTAGTAATCAAACTGCGCGGGCAGCAGGATCCGGTTGCCGCGAGCATCGAGATCGCGATATTTAAGCCAGCGATGAATATCAAACGACGCCGCGCGCGATAGCCAGCCGCCGGAGCCGACAATTTTGCGTATGGGGGTAAGATCGCGCCCGGTTTGCAGATCGACCGTGCCAACGCAGGTGGCCACCGCTTTTTTTGTTCCCGCATGGCGTTCGCTGGCATAGGCTACGCATAGCCCGGCCAACAAGGTATCGAAGCGGTGCTCTTCAGAACTGGCAGGCAGAGCGCCGGGGCAGGCAACGAGTTTGTCGAGATAGCGATAAAACGCGCTGTGCAAGTCGGGCTGCGAGGCAAAAAGCGTATCGATAAGCATTCTGGTGCTTTCGCCTACTACCGCCGCAGAGACCCGCATCCCTAAGTCACCCTCAACGGTGCGTTTGACAAAGGGCTCAGGCAGGCCGTGGAGAACGGTGTCCGGAGAGAGGGTATTGGCGCAGGCGGAGTAGACATCAGTGGTTGCACCTCCCATATCAATCAGCATAAATGACTGCCAGGCATCATCATGCTGGCTCATTAGCTTAACCAGCTCAAACACCGTCCATGGCGTAGGCATAGGGGCTTCGCCAGTCTCATCGACGATAATGTCCAGTCCTTTTCCCTTCACGATACGGGATAGAAAGATGTCACAGATCGCCTGCCGGGCGGGGAGGGGGTTAGGCGAATCCAGCTCGGGCAGAATGTTATCCACTACGGTGAGCTGCTTATGCGCCAGCAGCTGCTCAACCTCGGATTGAATATCCCGATTGCCGGCGTAGACAATCGCGCACTCCAGCCCCGACGCGGCAAGCAGTCGCGCATTGTCCAGGCCATAGCGCGTCTCTCCTCCGTCTGTACCTCCGGCGAACAGCAGGATATCGGGTGGGGAGGCCTCAAGCTGGCGTATATCCTGCGGCGTTAGCTTGTAGGCATAATAGTGGGTGAGTTTGGCCCCTGCCGAATGGGCGGTCACCTTCGCCGCTTCAAGGGTAATAGAAGGCACTAAACCCATTGCAGCAACGGCCAGTCCGCCTTTAGCTGAAGAGGAGTACTTAAGCGTGACGTCGCCGCGTCTAAGCAGCGACCTGGCATCCGAGACCTCCAGCAGCTGGTTCAGGCTGGCAAAAAAACCGTCGGCAAGATGTTGGGTGGTGGTTGGCGTGACCGCCTGATTAAGAAGCCTGAGGGTGTTATCACCTCTCATTTCAAAAAGAGCAGCCTTGGTCCAGGTTGAACCAATATCAACGGATACCGTACGCATCACACAACCTCTTCCGGCTGTGGGCGGCAATTGGTTAATTTATTGTTAATATCAGTAGCTATTAATTGGCAGACGTCTTCTAAATCGTGGCTCGGAGAAAAAACGCGATCGAAGCCCATGGCTCTAAATTTGTTCTCTATCTCAGTAAAGTCGTGTTTACCGACCACTAAATTGCCGCCGACGTAAAGTAAAACCTCGCCAATCCCACGTTCAATACAGCGCTCACGTAAACCCAGGCAGTCAATATCGCCATGGCCGTAAATAGAAGAGACCACAATAGCATCGGCCCCGGTTTCGATCGCGGCATCAATGTACTCATCCTGACTGACCATCACGCCGAGGTTGATCACCCGAAAGTCGTGGGCGGCAAAAACGCGATCCAGAACCTTGTTACCAACGGCATGGCAGTCGGCTCCAATTACGCCAATAACGAGCGTTGCTTTTTTCATGGTGCATCCTCAATTAATTTATCGCCAGAATGTGCATTAGTCAGACATAAAAGCACAAAGGCATGGAATAGCGGGAAGTGTGAGGTGAGGGTAGGCAAGAGGCAATTGATCTATTTTCAATAGCTCTTTCTCTAAAAGAGTGATTTATCTTTTGTTAATATGTAATGCAAGTAAAAACATGTGGTTATGTGATTTATTAACCTTGTCATTAATAATAAGTTGAGATTCAAACTTATTGGTATAAATGATAAATTGTGAGCTTCTTCTAAAAATAGAGTTGCGCTTACTGAGCATTGATAAATAGTTAATAAAATTAAGGTGTAAATATAATTAAATAGTATGCATTACGCTAACGCACTATTGAAGCGTGATTGCGGATACATGCCTGCGTTGGCATAACACTATTTTTTAACCATCATGCGTTTGTTGGAACATATTTTTAACATATCTTTTACCATGTGAACCATGGAGATACATAATTAACAATTAGGGTAAAAATTGATTTAGATCAATATTTAAAGCATGGAAAAAATTTCTAAAAAACGTTAAATTGTCGCTGATCAAAATGGTCGAAAAGTTGTAAACTGGCGATAAATTGATCCCCGTCGAAAAACGTAAAAAAGGTTTATTAAAAACCTATTTATTGTAAGGGATTTGCGGCGTAATATATCGCGAGATCAATTTGGGATTTTTATTAACCTGTCTGTAACTTTTCGTTGCGGCTGTCTGCGCTTATGCGTACCAGTCCCAGTGAAAAGCAATAGATAATTTTGTATTGGGGCATGTGTGTGGACCCTCTCTAACGGGGTTTGCTCTCGAAGTCTTCATGCGATGCGCAAGGAGTCATGATGTTAGATATAGTCGAACTGTCACGCTTGCAGTTTGCCTTAACCGCGATGTACCACTTCCTGTTTGTCCCTTTAACGCTTGGTATGGCGTTTCTGCTGGCAATCATGGAAACGGTCTACGTTCTTTCCGGCAAACAAATCTATAAAGATATGACCAAGTTCTGGGGCAAGTTGTTTGGTATCAACTTTGCGCTGGGCGTGGCCACCGGTCTGACCATGGAGTTCCAGTTCGGGACTAACTGGTCCTATTACTCTCACTACGTAGGCGATATCTTTGGTGCACCGCTGGCCATCGAAGGCCTGATGGCGTTCTTCCTTGAATCCACTTTTGTTGGCCTGTTCTTCTTTGGCTGGGATCGCCTGGGCAAAGTACAGCATATGGCGGTTACCTGGCTGGTTGCGCTGGGGTCTAACCTCTCTGCCCTGTGGATCCTCGTAGCAAACGGCTGGATGCAGAATCCGATCGCATCGGATTTCAACTTCGAAACCATGCGCATGGAGATGGTCAGCTTCTCTGAGCTGGTACTTAACCCGGTTGCCCAGGTGAAATTTGTTCACACCGTGGCGGCGGGCTACACCTGCGGCGCGATGTTTATCCTTGGCATCAGCTCCTACTATCTGCTGCGTGGCCGCGATGTGGCGTTCGCCAAACGCTCCTTTGCCATCGCTGCCAGCTTCGGCATGGCTGCCGTACTCTCTGTTATCGTACTGGGCGATGAGTCCGGCTATGAGATGGGCGACGTACAGAAAACCAAACTGGCCGCTATCGAAGCCGAGTGGGAGACTCAGCCAGCTCCGGCCGCGTTTACCCTGTTTGGTATTCCGGATCAGGATAAGCAGGAGAACAATTTTGCTATTCAGATCCCGTATGCGCTGGGCATTATCGCCACGCGCTCCGTTGATACGCCGGTTATCGGTCTGAAAGATCTGATGGTGCAGCATGAAGAACGTATCCGTAACGGGATGAAGGCTTATCAGCTGCTGGAAGAGCTGCGCGCGGGGTCGACTGACCAGAACGTGCGTGACCAGTTCAACAGCATGAAGAAAGACCTCGGCTACGGCATGCTGCTGAAGCGCTATACGCCTAACGTCACCGATGCCACCGAAGATCAGATCAAGCAGGCTACGCAGGACTCCATCCCACGCGTTGCGCCGCTCTACTTTGCGTTCCGTATTATGGTGGCCTGTGGCGTGCTGATGCTGCTGATCTTCGCTGTCTCCTTCTGGACTGTTTGCCGTAACCGTATCGGCAGCAAATCCTGGCTACTCCGCGCCGCGCTGTACGGTATTCCGCTGCCGTGGATTGCTATTGAGACCGGCTGGTTTGTTGCAGAGTATGGCCGTCAGCCGTGGGCGATTGGTGAGGTGCTGCCGACCGCAGTGGCTAACTCTTCGCTGACAGTAGGTGACCTGCTGTTCTCTATGATCCTTATCTGCGGCCTCTATACGTTGTTTATGGTGGCGGAAGTGTTCCTGATGTTCAAATTTGCTCGTCTTGGGCCGAGCAGTCTGAAAACGGGTCGCTACCACTACGAGCAGGCTAACGTTCAGACCGATACTCAGTATGGTCAGTCCACCGTTGCTTCTCAGCCGGCACGCTAAGACAGGAGTCGTCACATGATTGATTATGAAGTATTACGTTTTATCTGGTGGCTGCTGGTTGGCATTCTGCTGATTGGCTTTGCGGTCACCGACGGCTGGGATATGGGCGTGGGGATGTTAACCCGCTTCCTGGGTCGTAACGACACCGAGCGCCGGATTATGATCAACTCCATCGCTCCACACTGGGACGGTAACCAGGTGTGGCTGATCACCGCAGGCGGGGCGCTATTCGCGGCCTGGCCGATGGTCTACGCCGCTGCCTTCTCCGGCTTCTATGTCGCGATGATCCTGGTGCTGGCCTCGCTGTTTTTCCGTCCGGTCGGTTTTGACTACCGCTCGAAGATTGAGGATCCGCGCTGGCGTAACATGTGGGACTGGGGCATCTTTATCGGCAGCTTCGTGCCACCGCTGGTGATTGGCGTTGCCTTCGGTAACCTGCTGCAGGGTGTACCGTTCCATATGGACGAATACATGCGCCTCTTCTACACCGGTAACTTCTTCCAGCTGCTGAACCCGTTTGGTCTGCTGGCAGGCGTGGTGAGCGTGGCGATGATCCTGACGCAGGGTGCAACCTACCTGCAGATGCGTACCGCAGGCGAAGTGTACGTGCGCTCCCGTGCTACCACTCAGGTGGCGGCGCTGGTGACCATGGTCTGCTTCGCACTGGCAGGGGTATGGGTGATGTTCGGTATCGACGGCTATGTAGTGACCTCTACTATCGATCATCACGCCGCGTCTAACCCGCTGACCAAGCAGGTTGCACGTGAAGCCGGTGCCTGGCTGGTGAACTTTAACAACACGCCGATCCTGTGGGCAATCCCGGCGCTGGGCGTTGTGCTGCCGCTGTTTACCTTTGTTGCAGGTCGTCTGAACAGATCGGCATGGGCGTTCCTCTTCTCGTCCCTGACGCTGGCATGCATCATTCTGACCGCAGGCATTGCGCTGTTCCCGTTCATCATGCCATCCAGCACCGTGCTGAACGCCAGCCTGACCATGTGGGATGCGACATCGAGCCAGATGACATTGAACCTGATGACCTGGGTCGCAGCGGTCTTTGTACCGATTATTCTGCTCTACTCCTCATGGTGCTACTGGAAGATGTTCGGTCGCATTACCAAAGAGCATATTGAAAGCAACACGCACTCTCTGTACTAAGTAAGGAGCATACAATGTGGTATTTCGCATGGATTTTAGGAACGCTTCTTGCCTGTGCATTTGGCGTAATTACCGCCCTGGCGCTAGAGCACGTTGAAGCGACCCAGGCAGGTAAAGAAAAAGCCTGATGGAACCTATTATCGCAAAACTCTATGCGGTAATGGACAAGGGCCCGCTCAGGGCCCTTTCCTTAGTGATGGCGTTGGTGCTGGCAGGCTGCATGTTTTGGGATCCTACCCGTTTTGCAGCGAAAACCAGTGACCTGGCAATCTGGCATGGTCTGCTGATGATGTGGGCCGTCTGCGCAGGCGTGATCCACGGAGTTGGGTTCCGTCCGAAAGCCGTGCACTGGCAGGGGATCTTCTGCCCGCTCATCGCCGATATCGTCCTTGCCGTTGGGCTTATCTTTTTCTTCTTTTGAATGAGAAATGTCCGTTAACGATATGGGCTTGCACAAGCCCATAAATTTTTACGCTGCGTTTACTTCAACCCATTCCAAACCACCTTTCCCCCGCGTATAGTAGCAGCGTTTGAACGCTCTACTTATATTGCATTACCGGGATGTAAAGTGAATACAACGTTATTTCGATGGCCGGTTCGTGTGTACTATGAAGATACCGATGCCGGTGGTGTGGTTTACCATGCCAGCTACGTCGCTTTTTACGAGAGAGCACGCACGGAGATGCTACGACATCACCACTTTAGCCAGCAGGTTTTGTTGGCCGAGCGGGTAGCATTCGTGGTACGCAAGATGACGCTGGAGTATTTTGCACCCGCCAGACTCGACGATATGCTCGAAGTCCAAACGGAAATTACATCAATGCGTGGAACCTCTCTGGTCTTCACGCAGCGGATCGTCAATGCAGAGAATATCGTGCTGAACGAAGCTGAGGTACTGATTGTCTGCGTTGATCCACTCTTAATGAAGCCTCGTGCGCTTCCCAAGTCTATTGTCGCGGAGTTTAAGCAGTGACTGACATGAACATCCTTGATTTGTTCCTGAAGGCAAGCCTTCTGGTCAAACTTATCATGTTGATTTTGATTGGTTTTTCTATCGCATCCTGGGCAATCATTATTCAGCGAACGCGTATTCTTAACGCTGCTACCCGTGAAGCCGAAGGGTTCGAGGACAAATTCTGGTCCGGTATCGAGCTTTCCCGCCTCTATCAGGAGAGCCAGGGCCGCCGTGAAAACCTGGCCGGCTCAGAGCAGATCTTCTACAGCGGATTTAAAGAGTTTGCTCGCCTGCACAGGGCGAACAGCCATGCGCCGGAAGCCATCGTGGAAGGGGCATCACGCGCGATGCGTATCTCCATGAACCGCGAGCTGGAGACCCTGGAGACGCACATTCCATTCCTTGGAACCGTTGGCTCCATTAGCCCGTATATCGGTCTGTTTGGTACGGTGTGGGGGATTATGCACGCCTTTATCGCGCTGGGCGCGGTGAAGCAGGCGACGCTGCAGATGGTTGCGCCAGGGATCGCGGAAGCGCTGATCGCTACCGCCATCGGCCTGTTTGCCGCCATCCCTGCGGTTATGGCCTACAACCGTCTGAACCAACGCGTCAATAAGCTTGAGCTGAGCTACGACAACTTTATGGAAGAGTTCACCGCAATTCTGCATCGTCAGGCGTTTACCAGCACCGAGAGCAATAAGGGGTAAGCCATGGCCAGAACACGCGGTCGGGGTCGTCGTGAGCTGAAGTCCGAGATCAACATTGTACCGTTACTCGACGTACTGCTGGTGCTGCTGCTGATCTTTATGGCAACGGCACCCATCATCACGCAGAGCGTAGAGGTGGATCTACCGGATGCGACCGAGTCGCAAACCGTCAGCTCCAATGACGATCCGCCGGTTATCATTGAGGTTTCCGGCGTGGGTCAATACAGCGTGGTAGTGGAAAAAGATCGTATGGATCAGCTGCCGCCGGAGCAGGTGATTGCCGAAGCGCAACGTCGCCTGCAATCCAATCCGAAAACGGTCTTCTTAATCGGTGGCGCGAAAGAAGTGCCTTACGATGAAATAATTAAAGCGCTGAACCTGCTCCATAGTGCGGGCGTGAAGTCGGTTGGCTTAATGACCCAGCCTATCTAATCCGCTGCTGAGCAGGCAGACAGTTTTTGGGAACCGAGAGTGTCAAAGGCAACCGAACAAAACGACAAGCTTAAACGGGCAATCATTATTTCAGCAGTGCTGCACGTCATTCTGTTTGCAGCGCTGATCTGGAGCTCGTTTGATGAGCATATAGATGCCTCTGCGGGCGGCGGCGGTGGCTCGGCCATTGACGCCGTCATGGTCGATCCCGGCGCGGTCGTACAGCAGTACAATCGTCAACAGCAGCAGCAGGCGAGCGCGAAGCGTGCAGAAGAGCAGCGTGAAAAACAGGCGCAACAGCAGGCGGAAGAGCTGCGTGAAAAGCAGGCCGCCGAGCAGGAGCGTCTGAAACAGCTGGAAAAAGAGCGTTTGCAGGCGCAGGAGCAGGCGCGCGAGCAGGCCCAGCAGCAGAAACAGGCTGAAGAGGCGGCAAAGCAGGCGCAGGAAAAACAGAAGCAGGCTGAAGAAGCCGCGGCGAAGGCAGCGGCGGATGCAAAAGCGCAGGCCGATGCCCAGGCGAAGGCAGCAGAAGAGGCGGCACAAAAAGCCGCAGCGGATGCGAAAGCCAAAGCCGAAGCCGACGCGAAAGCAGCGGCTGATGCGGCGAAGAAAGCGGCGGCGGATGCGCAGAAGAAAGCCGAAGCCGACGCGGCGAAGAAAGCGCAGCAGGACGCCGAGAAGAAAGCCCAGGCCGAGGCCGCTAAGCAGGCAGCCGAGAAAGCCGCTGCTGAAAAAGCGGCCGCAGCAGCCGAGAAGGCTGCCGCAGCGAAAGCTGCGGCGGCAGAAAAAGCGGCTGCCGAGAAGAAAGCGGCTGCCGAAAAAGCGGCGGAAGAGAAAGCCGCTGCTGCCGCCGAGAAGGCTGCTGCTGCGAAAGCCGCGGCGGCAGAAAAAGCGGCTGCTGAGAAGAAGGCTGCCGCTGAAAAAGCTGCCGCAGACAAAGCGGCGGCAGCCAAAGCTGCCGCGGCGAAAAAAGCCGCAGCAGCTGAGAAAGCGGCTGCGTCAGACGTTGACGACCTGTTCGGTGACCTGAGTTCAGGTAAGAATGCGCCGAAAACAGGTGGCGGCGCGAAAGGAAGCGGTCAGCCTGCTAAAGATAGCGGAACAAGCGGCGCTAATGGTGGCGCATCAGGTGCCGATATTAGTGCCTACGCTGCGCAAATTCGTAATGCTATTCAGAGTCGGTTATACGGAGCTGACCTATATGCAGGTAAATCCTGTGTGTTGCATATTAAGCTGGCACCAGATGGTCTGTTGCTAAACGTCACGCAAGAAGGTGGGGATCCAGCGTTATGTCAGGCTGCTCTAACCGCTGCAAAAACAGCCAGGATCCCTAAACCGCCTAGCCAGGATGTTTATGAGAAAGTAAAAGACGCCAAACTGGACTTTAAACTGTAATGTTTTTCCCACTAAAAATGGGAAAAACAGGCTAAGGTTGTGGTTGGGTATCGATTGTTTGTTTATTTGAGTTTGTTAACATTCTGCTAAATTATCGTGGGTAATGACTCAGATAAGGGAGATATGATGAAGCAGGCATTACGCGTAGTAGTGAGTTTCTTTATGCTGTGGGCAGCTATGCTGCATGCAGAAGTACGTATCGAGATCACCCAAGGGGTGGACTCGGCACGCCCGATTGGCGTTGTTCCTTTCCAGTGGGCAGGTCCTGGCGCTGCGCCTGAAGATATCGGCGGCATCGTTAGTGCCGACCTGCGCAACAGCGGCAAGTTTAATCCGCTGGATCGCTCTCGCCTGCCGCAGCAGCCGGGTAGCGCCCAGGAAGTTCAACCAGCAGCATGGTCTGCGCTGGGGATTGATGCCGTAGTTGTTGGGCAGGTTACGCCTAACCCGGACGGTAGCTACAACGTGGCCTACCAGCTGGTTGATACCGGCGGTGCACCGGGTACCGTGCTGGCTCAGAACTCCTATAAAGTGAACAAGCAGTGGCTGCGCTACGCGGGCCATACCGCAAGTGACGAAGTTTTCGAGAAACTAAGCGGTATTAAAGGTGCGTTCCGTACCCGTATCGCCTACGTTGTACAGACCAACGGCGGCCAGTTCCCGTATGAGCTGCGCGTCTCTGACTACGACGGCTACAACCAGTTCGTTGTTCACCGTTCACCGCAGCCGCTGATGTCACCGGCATGGTCTCCGGACGGCAGCAAGCTGGCCTACGTGACCTTTGAGAGCGGTCGTTCTGCGCTGGTGATCCAGACGTTGGCTAACCGTGCAGTACGTCAGGTTGCTTCGTTCCCGCGTCACAACGGTGCACCGGCATTCTCTCCGGACGGTACCAAGCTGGCGTTTGCCCTGTCGAAAACCGGTAGCCTGAACCTCTACGTGATGGATATTGGCTCTGGCCAGATCCGTCAGGTGACCGACGGTCGCAGCAACAACACCGAGCCGACCTGGTTCCCGGACAGCCAGAACCTGGCCTTTACCTCTGACCAGGCAGGTCGTCCGCAAGTATATAAAGTGAATGTTAACGGCGGTGCTCCGCAGCGTATCTCCTGGGAAGGTTCTCAGAACCAGGATGCTGACGTCAGCAGCGACGGCAAATTTATGGTAATGGTCAGCTCCAACGGTGGGCAGCAGCACATTGCCAAACAAGATCTGGCAGCGGGTGGCGTACAAGTCTTGTCGTCAACGTTCCTGGATGAAACGCCAAGTCTGGCACCTAACGGCACTATGGTAATCTACAGCTCTTCTCAGGGGATGGGATCCGTGCTGAATCTGGTTTCTACAGATG
>NZ_DALZFB010000004.1:0-209590 GCF_031979925.1 Pseudescherichia sp.
CCGGCTTATTCGCCGTTGTTCCGTGTCAGTGGTGGCGCATTATAGGGAGTTATTCCGGGCTGACAAGACTTAAATGCAAAAAAGTTTTCAAGCGCACTATTTTTCATCAACACGTACTAAAAACCATCACAATTGGCTGCATTTGTTGAATTTCGCGCCGATAACGTGTGTCAGGTGGCATACTGAAAGAGATAAATAGAAGAAGGAATATGATATATGCCGTTAAGCGCTCAGCATTTAGCCGCCCAGAAAAACCTTTCTTATGTACTGGCAGAGAAGCTGGCCCAGCGGATCTTAACTGGGGAATATGCGCCAGGGTCAATTTTACCCGCTGAGATGGAGCTGGGCGATGAGTTTGGCGTAAGCCGAACGGCAGTCAGGGAGGCAGTAAAAACGTTAACCGCGAAAGGGATGGTACTGCCGCGTCCGCGCATTGGTACCCGCGTTATGCCCAAAGGGAGCTGGAACTTTCTCGATCAGGAGCTGCTCTCATGGTGGATGACGGACAACAACTTCCATGAGGTGATCGGTCACTTTCTGGTTTTGCGCAGCACCCTGGAGCCTCAGGCCTGCATGCTGGCCGCTCAGCGGGGTAGCGCAGAGCAGAAAGCGCACCTGAATACGCTAATGGAAGAGATGGTACAGTTAAAGCAACATTTTCATCGCGAACGTTGGTTAGACGTAGATACCGCCTGGCACGAACATATCTATGCCATGAGCAGTAATCCCTTCCTTTCGTCGTTTGCCACGCTTTTTCACTCGGTTTATCACACCTACTTCAACTCTATTACCCATAATGAAGTGGTTAAACTTGAAAATCATCAGGCTATTGTGGATGCCATTCAGGATAGCGATGGCGAACGCGCCTTTAACGCATGTCAGGCGTTACTTAATACGCCACATCCGCAGGAAGCTAAATAACAGGACGTAGTATGACAAAGAAGAAAGCGCGCAGCATGGCGGGTTTGCCATGGATTGCGGCGATGGCCTTTTTTATGCAGGCGCTGGACGCCACTATTCTCAATACCGCGTTACCGGCCATAGCGCAAAGCCTTAACCGCTCACCGCTGGCGATGCAGTCGGCGATTATCAGCTACACCCTAACCGTCGCTATGTTGATCCCGGTTAGCGGCTGGCTGGCAGACCGTTTCGGCACGCGGCGCATCTTTATGCTGGCGGTTTCGCTATTCACTCTCGGGTCGCTGGCCTGCGCGCTATCAAATTCGTTAGGGATGCTGGTTGTCTTTCGCGTCGTGCAGGGGATAGGCGGTGCGATGATGATGCCGGTTGCACGCCTTGCGCTGTTGCGGGCCTATCCGCGCAGTGAATTACTTCCGGTACTCAACTTTGTCACCATGCCCGGTCTGGTAGGACCCATTCTTGGCCCGGTACTCGGTGGGGTGCTGGTCACCTGGGCCAGCTGGCACTGGATATTCCTGATAAACATTCCTATCGGCATTGCCGGGCTGTTCTACGCGCGTAAATATATGCCTGACTTTACGACGCCACGCCGCCGTTTCGACATGGGCGGTTTTCTCCTGTTCGGCGTAAGCCTTGTGCTCTTCTCCATTGGTATTGAGCTGTTTGGTGAAAAACTGGTGGCCAGCTGGCTGGCACTCACCATTATCTTCAGTAGCGTGGTGCTGTTCTATGCCTACATCCGTCACGCTCGCCGTCATCCCTCGCCGCTGATTGCCCTACCAATCTTCAAGACCCGCACCTTCTCGGTTGGCATTGCGGGCAACATCGCCTCACGCCTCGGTACCGGTTGCGTTCCTTTCCTGATGCCGCTGATGCTTCAGGTCGGCTTCGGCTATACGGCACTTATTGCAGGCTGCATGATTGCGCCTACCGCGATAGGATCGATTCTGGCGAAATCCACTGTTACTCAGGTACTGCGCTGGTTCGGCTACCGTAAAACGCTGTTCGGCATTACGGTGATTATCGGCGTGATGATTGCGCAGTTTGCGCTTCAGTCGCCGTCGATGGAGATATGGCTGCTGATCCTGCCGCTCTTTATATTAGGGATGGCGATGTCCACGCAGTTCACGGCCATGAACACCATTACGCTGGCCGACCTGACCGACGAGAACGCTAGCAGCGGCAACAGCGTCCTGGCCGTCACTCAGCAGCTATCGATCAGCCTTGGGGTCGCGGTCAGCGCGGCGGTGCTGCGGTTTTATGAAGGGTTTGAGAGCGCCAATACCATTGAGCAGTTCCACTACACCTTTATTACCATGGGCGTGATCACCCTGATCTCAGCCTCCGTCTTCTTGTTGCTCAAACCGAAAGATGGGCGGAACCTGATTAAGGAGCGACACAAGCCTTAAGCGGAGCCGCGCGTCATCAGCACCGGTGTCAGCTGTAGCCGCTGCTGAGAGAGGGTCGGATCGGCAATGCGATGAGTCAGAACATCGATCGCCAGCTCACCCAGTTCATCCTTAGGCTGATGGACGGTGGTGAGCGGCGGCGTCATGTAGCGTGCCAGCTCAATATCGTCGTAGCCGATGATAGCCATATCGTCCGGAACCTTAAGTCCCGCCTGATACAACGCCTGATAAGCGCCAACGGCCATCGCATCGTTACCAATAAATACCGCCTGAGGTCGCTCCTGCCGCGCCAGCAGAGTCTGCATAGCCGCAACGCCGCTGCCAAACTCAAAGTCACCGATAATCTCGTCGCCTTCACGCACCGGCAGGCCCGCTCGGGCCATCGCTGCCCGATACCCCTCCAGCCGCAGCCGCGCAGGGGTTTTATCCAGCGGCCCGGTAATGCAGGCGATACGGGTAAAGCCTTTATCAATCAGATACTGGGTCGCCATATCGCCGCCCAGCAGCGAGTTGTCCTGAATGATATCGATATCGCCCTCAAAGGGGGCCCAGTCCATCATCACGGTGGGAATAGAGGGGTAGCGCTGAATAATCTCTCGCGAAAGCTGATGCGTCTCGGTACAGAGCACCAGCAGCCCGTCGACGCGTTTTTGCATCAGCGTCTCCAGGTTGCGGTTCATCCGTTCTTCATCGCCTTCGGTATTGCAGAGCACCAGACTGTAGCCACGTTCGAAGCAGCTGCGTTCTACGCCGCGCACCAGTTCAGAGAAGAAGGGGTTGGAGCTGGCGGTGATCAGCATCCCGATGGTGCGCGTCTGCTTGAGCTTGAGGCTGCGCGCCAGCGCCGAAGGAGCGTAGTTAAGGCTTTTGATCGCCTCTTCCACCTTTTCCCGAATCGCATCGCTGACAAAGCGATCGTTATTAATGACGTGCGAAACCGTCGAGGTGGAAACACCCGCCAGGCGGGCAACGTCCTTCATGGTGGCCACGCTTTACCCCTGCTGACTCAAGAAATCGTTGATTTCGTTACGCCATGGCACAGAGGGCTGCGCGCCTTTCCGCGTGACGGCAATCGCCGCTGCCGCATGGGCAAACACAATGGCCTCATTAAGCGGCTTATCCTCCAGCAGCGCGGTCACCAGTGCGCCGTTAAAGGTATCACCCGCCGCGATAGTATCAATGGCGTTAACCTTAAAGCCCGGTACACGGTGACCTTCACCGTTGACGCTGGCCCATACGCCGCGGCTGCCAAGGGTAATAATCACCGTACCGATGCCTTTATCGTGCAGCGCGCGCGCCGCCCGCTCTGCATCGCTGTCGCTCTCGACGCGAATGCCCGTTAGCTTTTCCGCTTCGGTTTCATTCGGGGTGATAATGTCCACCAGCGCCAGCAGCTCGTCAGATAATACACGTGCCGGAGCCGGGTTCAGTACGACAGTGGTATGATTTTCATGGGCAATCTTCGCGGCGGCCAATACGCTCTCGACCGGCGTCTCCAGCTGCATCAGCAGCGCGTCCGCGTCGGTAATCAGCGCCCGCTGAGCAGCAACCCGCTCCGCAGAGAGCGCGGCGTTGGCTCCCGCATGAATACCGATCACATTCTCCCCTTCACCGTTGACAAAGATCAGCGCGACGCCGGTAGACTCCTCGTCAACCACGCTCACGGGCGCAACGTCAACATTATCGTTGACCAGCTGGGCGCGGATCCGCTCCCCGGTATCGTCGCTGCCGGTACAGGCGATAAACGCAATATGCGCCCCGCTGCGCCCGGCGGCCACTGCCTGGTTGGCGCCTTTACCGCCAAAGGCAACCTGGTAGTGGGTACCGGTTACGGTTTCACCAGGCGTTGGGAAAGCGTCAAGGTTGAGAATGTGATCGGCATTGATGCTGCCAAGGACAACGAGCTTACCTGCTGTTTTCATGGTGGGATCATCCTGTAAGGTACGCCACCCTCTGGTGGCGTAGGCCTTAAAACGTACTTACTGTTTAATAACCAGCTTCAGGTCAACCGGGTATTTTGCCTGAACCTTTTCGCCTTTCAGTACCTTATCGGCAGTTTCAACGCCTTTCGCACCGATCTGCTCCGGCAGCTGAGCGATGGTCGCCGCCAGTTTGCCGTCGTTTACCGCTTTCTCACCGTCCGGCGTGCCGTCGAAGCCCACCACCATCACGTCGGATTTACCCGCCGTCTGCAGCGCGCGCAGCGCACCCAGCGCCATCTCATCGTTCTGGGCAAATACGGCCTGCACATCAGGATGCGCGGTCAGCAGGTTCTGCATCACGTTCAGACCCTTAGTGCGGTCGAAATCAGCTGGCTGGCTGGCCAGCACGTTGAACTTATGCGCTGCCACGGCTTGCTGGAAACCCTCGCCGCGTTCGCGAGCGGCAGAGGTGCCTGCAATGCCCTGCAGTTCAATAACCTTCGCGCTTTCACCCGTTTTCTTCGCGATATAATCGCCAGCGATTTTGCCGCCCAGCACGTTATCAGACGCGATATGACTCACGACTTCACCTTTGGCCGCCACGCGGTCCAGGGTGATCACCGGGATTTTAGCCTGGTTCGCCATCTTCACGGCGTTACCGACTGCATCAGAATCGGTCGGGTTAATCAGCAGGATTTTCGTGCCGCGTACGGTCAGGTCCTGCACGTTAGCCAGCTCTTTTGCCGGGTTGTTCTGAGAATCCAGCACCACCAGGTTATAGCCCAGCTTATCGGCTTCTTTCTGTGCGCCATCCTTCAGCGAAACAAAAAATGGGTTGTTCAGAGTAGAGATCACCAGCGCAATGGTGTCTTTCGCCATCGCATTCGCGCTCACGGTTGCACTCAGTGCGACAGCAGAGACCAGAGTAGCCAGTTTTTTCATGTTCATAATCAGATGTCCTGTAATGTCATTTATTACTGCTTTTTGTTGTCTACCAGCACCGCCAGCAAAATCACCACTGCCTTAACGATCATCTGGTAATAGGAGGAAACACCCAGCAAGTTCAGTCCGTTGTTAAGGAAACCAAGGATTAGCGCACCGATCAGCGTACCCACAATGCGGCCTTTACCACCCGCGAGGCTGGTCCCGCCTAAAACGACCGCCGCGATGGCATCCAGCTCATAGCCGGTACCGGCCGTGGGTTGTGCAGAGGAGAGGCGCGCCACTTCAATGATGCCTGCCAGCGACGCCAGCAGGCCACTCAGGGAATAGACGATAATTTTGACTTTGTTGACGCTGATGCCGGAGAGGCGCGTGGCCGCTTCGTTACCGCCCAGGGCATAGATATAGCGGCCCAGACGGGTATGGTGCAGCATATACCACGCGGCCAGGAAGACGATGCCCATGATCCACACCGGCGTCGGGATACCCAGCGGGCGGCCAATACCAAACCAGCCAAAGAGATCGGCGTTATCGGTAAAGCCGGTATTTACCGGGCTGCCGTTGGTATAGACCATAGTCACACCGCGCAGCAGCAGCATCATCACCAGCGTGGCAATAAACGCCTGCACCCGGCCTTTCGCGACAATCACCCCGGTCATCGCCCCTACCGCAGCCCCCAGCGCCAGCGCGGCCGCAATGGCCACCAGGGCGTTAACTTCCATACCGACAATCGAGGCTGCCACCGCGCCGGTCAGCGCCAGCAGCGAGCCCACGGAGAGATCGATCCCCGAAGTCAGGATCACCAGCGTCATCCCCACTGCCATAATGGCATTCACCGAGGTCTGCTGCAGGATGTTGAACAGGTTATTAATGGTAAAGAAGTTAGGACTCATCGTAGAAACAATCGCAATCAGCACCAGCAGGGCAATCAGCGATTTCTGTTCCATCAGCCACGCCTTATTAAAGTAGCGGCGGGGGATAACGGTCTGGGTACTCATATCGTTGACTCCTGGGTCTCGCGATTTAGCTTGCCGACGGCGGCGGCCATCAGCACTTCCTGGGTTGCCTGCTCACGGGTGAACTCGCCACCCAAATGTCCTTCATGCATCACTATGATGCGATCGCTCATGCCAAGCACCTCTGGCATTTCTGACGACACCAGAATGATGCTCAGCCCATCCGCTTTAAACTGGTTGATGAGCTGATAGATCTCTTTTTTGGCACCGACGTCCACGCCGCGCGTGGGTTCGTCGAGGATGAGTACTTTCGGGCGCGTCATCAGTCCCCGGGCAATGGCGATTTTTTGCTGATTGCCGCCGGAGAGCAGGCCGATGGGCTGCTCCATAGAGGGCGTTTTGACATTAAACAGGCGGATAAAGTCGCTCACCGCCTGCTGCTCATCGCTATGCTTCAGGCTGCCGCCGCTACGGCTAAAGTAGCGCAGCGCGGTCAGGGACATGTTCTCTTTCACCGACATGCCCAGCACTAAACCATCGCGCTTACGATCCTCTGAGATGTAGACGATACCGTTGGCCAGGCCATCCTGCGGCGAACGGGTCACTACTTCACGGCCGTCGAGGGTAACGGTGCCGCCGGTACGCGACAGCGCACCGTACAGCACCTTCATCAGTTCGGTACGCCCTGCGCCCATCAGTCCGGCAACGCCAAGAATTTCGCCCTGGCGCAGGGTAAAGGAGACATCGTTCACCCCTGGGCCGCACAGGCTGTCGACCTTCAGACGAACCTCGCCCGGTGCTTTATCAAGGTGCGGATACTGATCTTCCAGCTTGCGTCCCACCATCATCTCAATCAGCGTATCTTCAGTGAGCGAGCTAACCTCACGCTCGGCGATAAACTGCCCGTCACGGAAGACGGTCACGTCATCGCAGATCTCGAAGATCTCTTTCATGCGGTGGGAGATGTAGACAATGCCGCGCCCCTGGGATTTCAGCTCGCGGATCACGCGGAACAGGGAGTCAGTTTCGGTATCGGTGAGGGCATCGGTCGGCTCATCCATGACGATGACCTTCGACTCAAAGCTCAGCACCTTGGCAATCTCGACCATCTGCTGGTCGCCAATGGAGAGATCCCCCACCAGCCTGTCGCCCTTGAAGCGCAGGTTCAGTTTCGCCAGCAGAATGTCCGCTTCGGCATACATCTTTTTCCAGTCGATTTTGCCAAAGCGGTTAACAAATTCACGGCCTAAAAAGATGTTTTCGGCGATAGTCAGCTGCGGGATCAGGTTCAGCTCCTGATGGATAATGCCGATCCCCGCCTCCTGCGACGATTTTGGTCCGTTAAAGGTTGTCTCCTGGCCCAGCCACAGCAGCGAACCGGCATCACGCGCATAGATACCGGTCAATACTTTCATCATGGTGGATTTGCCCGCGCCGTTCTCGCCCACCAGCGCCATTACGCGGCCTGGATAGACGTTGAGCGCGGCGCCGGAGAGGGCTTTTACGCCGGGGAACGCTTTGTCGATTCCCTTAAGCTGAAGTAGTGCGTCCATGATGGCCTCAGAAGGTGACGCCAGCACAGAGAATGATATTCGCATACGGGGAGCACTCCCCGCTGCGAATAACCGCCTGGCTTGCTGCGGTATGTTGTTTAAACTCTTCGTGCGTGGTGTAGCGCACTTCGATGGTATTTCCCTGGTGCTGTTGCAGCTGCTCAATATGGTTGAGCAACGCTTCGTGGAGCTGCGGATTATGCTGTTTGATTTCCGTCGCGAGAATGGCTGCCTCAACCTGCATCTCGGTGGTGACCACCTCAAGTACCTGCATAAACGAAGGTACGCCCTGGGTTAATGCCATATCGATGCGTTGCGTGCTGTGGGGAACCGGCAGTCCGGCGTCACATACCACGAGCGTATCGGTATGCCCAAGACGGGAGATAACCGATGAGATTTCAGAGTTCAGTACAGATCCTTTCTTCATTTTTTCTGGCTCCACTAGCGAAACGTTTCGCTGAGGGCAGTGTATGCCGGATAGCGTTCATTTAACCATCACCACGTTAAAGAACTGTGATCGATATCGAAACGTTTCGCTAACGGAAATTAAAATGCAAATGTCGATGAAAAGAGTAGGCCGGGTAAGCGAAGCGCCACCCGGCATTTGGCAGGTTTAAATTTCTACCTGGGTACCTAGCTCAATCACCCGGTTGGGTGGGATCTCGAACTGATCCGGAGCGCGCAGGGCGTTACGCTGCAGCACCAGATAGAGCTTGCCGCGCAGGCGCAGATACCATGGACGTTTGCCCACGATCAGCGACTCGTGAGACATAAAGAACGAGGTCTCCATCATGCGACAGCTCAGCCCCTCCAGTCCGCAGCGGTGGAAGACCTCCTCCACGTTCGGCGTCTCGCGCCAGCCGTAGCTGGCTACCACGCGCCAGAAGGTTGGCGAAAGCTGCTCGATCTGTACCCGGCGGACGTTATGCACATAGGGCGCGTCCTCCGTGCGCAGGGTCAGCAGGATCACCCGCTCGTGCAGGACCTTGTTGTGCTTAAGGTTGTGCAGCATCGCGAACGGAATCACGTTCAGCGCCCGCGACATATAGACTGCCGTGCCCGGCACCCGCACCGGCGGGGATTTCTCCAGTGAGGCGATCATTGCCTCCAGAGAGTTACCGTGCTCGTGCATACGCCGCAGCAGGCGGAAGCGCTCGCTTTTCCACGTCGTCATAATCAGGAACATCACGATGCCAAGGCTCAGCGGCAGCCAGCCGCCGGAGAGCAGCTTGTCGAGGTTCGCCGAGAAGAGCGGAATGTCGATGCAGAGGAACGCCACCAGAATCAGCGCTACGAAGAACTTATTCCAGTGCCAATTTTTGAGCGCTACGGTGGTGGAGAGAATA
This sequence comes from Pseudescherichia sp., assembly GCF_031979925.1. Classification (GTDB taxonomy): domain Bacteria; phylum Pseudomonadota; class Gammaproteobacteria; order Enterobacterales; family Enterobacteriaceae; genus Pseudescherichia. The sequence goes on from NZ_DALZFB010000004.1 coordinate 9,050, forward strand.
GAGGTCAGCACCATGGTGCCGGTCACCGCGATCCCGTACGCCGCCGCCAGGTTGCTTGAACGCTCAAAGCTGACGATCACAATCACCACGGCAAAGTAGAGCAGCCAGTTAACAAAGGGAATGTAGATCTGGCCAGACTCCATCTCCGAGGTGTGAATAATGCGCATCGGCGAGAGGTAGCCCAGACGCACCGCCTGCCGGGTAAGCGAGAAGACGCCGGAGATCACCGCCTGGGAGGCGATAACCGTTGCCAGGGTGGCGAGAAGCAGCATTGGGATCAGCGCCCACTCCGGAGCCAGCAGGAAGAACGGGTTCTTGATCGCCTCCGGATTTTTCAGCAGCAGCGCGCCCTGGCCGAAATAGTTCAGCGCCAGCGACGGCAGCACCAGGCTGAACCACGCCAGACGGATCGGCAGTTTACCGAAGTGGCCCATGTCGGCATACAGCGCCTCTACGCCGGTGATCGACAGCACCACCGCGCCCAGCGCCACAAACGACACGGTTTTATACTCGAGGAAGAAGTGCACCGCCCACATTGGGTTCAGCGCCTGCAACACTTCAGGGTTAGAGATAATCCCACGCAGGCCCAGCACCGCCAGGATGATAAACCACGCCAGCATAATCGGCGCAAACAGCTTGCCCACCAGCCCGGTACCGTGCTTCTGGATCATAAACAGCAGCGTCAGCACCACGATCGCCAGCGGGACGACCCAGCTATCCAGCGAGGGGGCGATAATCTCCAGCCCTTCGATCGCCGACATCACCGAGATTGCAGGCGTGATCACCACTTCACCATAGAAGAAGCTGCCGCCAATCAACCCCATGATCACCAGCACCGAGGTCATTCGCGCCGAGGTGTTACGTCCCGCCAGCGACATCAGGGTTAAAATCCCCCCTTCCCCGGCGTTATCGGCGCGCATAACAAATGTCAGGTACTTAATAGAGACAACGAAAACCAGCAGCCAGAAGATGAGTGACAGAAAGCCAAACACCGCGTCACGTTCGACGCCAAAACCAAACTGACCGGACAAACATTCACGAAGAGTATAAAGCGGGCTGGTCCCGATATCACCGTAGACAACCCCAATGGCTGCGAGGGTAACCGCAGACAATGATTGCTTATTATCAGTGCTCATAGACTAATCTTTTGTATGGATGACAAGTGTGCGCTTCGTCCCTTGGCCCACAAAAGCGCACAGTATGCATGATTCTTCAATAAATCGAAGCCCTAAATGCGACCGGGTTATTCTGGCGCAAAGAAACGAAGGCATTATTCCGTCTATTACAAGCCCTTGTTGAAACGTATACTCACTTTTGTCCACCGATACAGCGGCGAAAGGATGCAGAACAATTATGGCTCACTCACATTTATTAGCAGAAAGAATTTCCCGTCTCAGCAGCGCGCTGGAAAAAGGCCTGTATGAGCGTAGCCACGCTATCCGCCTGTGCCTGCTGGCCGCGCTAAGCGGGGAGAGCGTATTTCTTCTTGGCCCGCCCGGTATTGCAAAAAGCCTTATCGCCCGCCGACTAAAGTTTGCCTTTCAGCACGCTCGTGCCTTTGAATACCTGATGACCCGCTTTTCCACGCCGGAAGAGGTTTTCGGCCCGCTGTCGATTCAGGCATTGAAAGATGAAGGGCGCTACGAGCGCCTGACCGCCGGTTATCTCCCGGAGGCGGAGATCGTCTTCCTGGATGAAATATGGAAAGCCGGTCCCGCTATCCTGAACACCCTGCTGACGGCTATTAACGAACGTCGGTTCCGCAACGGGGCCAGCGAAGAGAAGATCCCGATGCGCCTGCTGGTGGCGGCTTCTAATGAGCTACCGGAAGCCGACAGCAGCCTGGAGGCGCTTTATGACCGTATGCTGATCCGTCTCTGGCTGGATAAGGTACAGGAGAAGGGAAACTTCCGCGCCATGCTGGTCAGCCAGCAGGATGAGAACGACAACCCGGTTCCGGCCTCGCTACAGGTGACCGACGAAGAGTATCTGCAGTGGCAGCAGGAGATAGGGCACATCACCCTGCCCGACGCGGTATTTGAGCTGATCTTTATGCTGCGCCAGCAGCTGGATAATCTTCCCAGCGCGCCCTACGTCTCTGACCGGCGCTGGAAAAAGGCCATTCGCCTGCTGCAGGCCAGCGCCTTTTTCTGCGGGCGCGATGCGGTATCACCCATCGATCTGATCCTGCTAAAAGATTGCCTGTGGCATGACGCCGAGAGCCGGGAGCTGCTTATCCAGCAGGTCGACATATTGATGACCGGACACGCCTGGCAGCAGCAGGCCATGCTGGTTCAACTGGGGGCCATTGCCCAGCGCCGTATCCAGCTTCAGCAGCAGCAGAGCGATAAAACCGCCCTCAAAGTGCAGCGTCAGAGCGGTATGTTCAGCCGTCGTCCGCACTATGAGCTGCCCCCTGACATCAGCGACGATACCCTTACTCTGCTGCTCCAGCAGCCGCTCAAGCTGCACGATATGCAGGTGGTGCACATCACCCTTGAACGCGCCCCGCTGGAGCAGTGGCTAATAAAGGGCGGAGAGATCCGCGGCAAGCTCAACGGGATTGGCTTTGCTCAGGTGCTTAATCTGGAGGTGGATGCCACCCTGCACCTGATCGTTCGCGATGTCAGCCTGCAGGCCTCCCGGCTGGCGCTACCCGGCACCTCTCAGGAGAGCGTGCCGGAAGAGATCAGGCAGCAGCTCGAGGCGCTGGATAATACGTGGCACCAGCAGCACACCCGCTTCAGCGAACAGCAGAAGTGTCTGTTTATACACAGCGACTGGTTAGGGCGCATTGAAGCCAGCCTGCAGGACGTCGGGGCGCAGATCAAACAGGCCCGGCAATGATCACCCTCGACACGCTGAACGTGATGCTGGCGGTGGGCGAAGAGGGGCTGATTGAGGAGCTGATCGTCGCCCTGCTGGCCTCGCCGCAGCTGGCAGTGTTCTTTGAAAAGTTTCCCCGGCTCAGGCGCGCCATTACCGATGACGTACCCCGCTGGCGAGAGGCGCTAAGAAGCCGGCTAAAGGAGACACCGGTCCCGCCGGAGCTTACCGAAGAGTTTCTCTGCTATCAGCAGGCCCAGCTGCTGGCGACGCCGCAGTTTATTGTTCAGCTTCCACAGATCCTCACCCTGCTGGCGAAGGTGCACTCGCCCTATGCCGAACAGGCCAGCCAGCTGATCGCCGATAACCCTGACCTTACCCCCGCGCTGCATACCCTCTTTTTACAGCGCTGGCGACTAAGCCTGGTGGTGCAGGCGACGACGCTCAACCAGCAGCTGCTGGAGGAGGAGCGCGAGCAGCTCTTAAGCGAGGTTCAGGATCGCATGAAGCTGAGCGGTCAGCTTGAGTCGGTGCTGATCGAAAATGAAAACGCCGCCGGACGGCTGTGGGACATGAGCGCCGGGCAGCTGAAACGCGGTGACTATCAGCTTATCGTTCGCTACGGTGACTTTCTTGCCGAGCAGCCGGAGCTGAAACAGCTGGCCGAACAGCTTGGCCGCTCCCGGGAGGCAAAGTCGGTACCGAAAAAAGATTCGCCGATGGAGACCTTCCGCACGCTGGTGCGCGAGCCTGCTTCGGTGCCGGAGCAGGTAGATGGCCTCCAACAGAGCGATGATATTCTGCGCCTGCTGCCGCCCGAGCTGGCTACCCTGGGCATTACCGAGCTGGAATATGAGTTCTACCGTCGGCTGGTGGAGAAGCAGCTTCTCACCTACCGCCTGCACGGTGAAGCCTGGCGGGAGAAGGTCACCCAGCGCCCGGTGGTGCATCAGAGCGTCGATGAGCAGCCACGCGGACCATTTATTATCTGTGTCGATACCTCAGGCTCAATGGGCGGTTTTAACGAGCAGTGTGCGAAGGCGTTCTGTCTGGCGCTAATGCGCGTGGCGCTGGCGGATAACCGCCGCTGCTATATCATGCTGTTTTCCAGCGAGGTGGTACGCTATGAGCTGTCGGGATCGCAGGGGTTAGAGGAGGCGATCCGCTTTTTAAGCCAGCGTTTTCGCGGCGGTACCGATCTCGCCAGCTGCTTTCGCGCCGTGATTGAGCGGATGCAGGGCGGCGAGTGGGCGGATGCCGATGCGGTGGTAATCTCAGACTTTATCGCCCAGCGCTTGCCTGACGAGGTAGTCAATCAGATCAAAACGCTACAGCAGGTGCATCAGCACCGTTTTCATGCGGTGGCAATGTCCGCTCACGGCAAGCCGGGGATCATGCGTATTTTCGATCATATCTGGCGCTTTGATACCGGCATGCGCAGCCGCCTGCTGCGTCGCTGGAAGCGTTAATCTCAACTTAATACAGAACTATAACGGCTAAAAAATTATGGAAAGTTACCAGATCGACAACCTCGACCGGGGCATTCTGGAGGCGCTGATGGCCAATGCCCGCACGGCCTATGCCGAACTGGCGAAGCAGTTTGGCGTTAGCCCTGGGACCATCCACGTCCGGGTAGAGAAGATGAAACAGGCGGGCATTATCACCGGCGCGCGCATTGACGTTAGCCCGAAACAGCTCGGCTATGACGTCTGCTGCTTTATCGGCATCATTCTGAAGAGCGCTAAGGACTATCCGTCGGCGCTGGCGAAGCTCGAGAGTCTGGAAGAGGTCACCGAGGCCTACTACACCACCGGTCACTACAGCATCTTTATTAAGGTGATGTGCCGCTCGATCGACGCCCTGCAACAGGTACTTATCAACAAGATCCAAACAATCGATGAGATCCAGTCCACCGAGACGCTGATCTCCCTGCAGAACCCGATCATGCGCACCATCCGCCCCTAAGCGGGCAAAACAATCACCACATTTTCCACAGGTAGATCCCAGCTCATTCACAGCGTACAATACCGCTCTTATTCATCGGAGCGGATCATCATGGCAGACATTACTCTCATCAGTGGAAGTACGCTGGGCGGCGCGGAATACGTTGCAGAACATCTGGCTGAGAAGCTGGAAGATGCTGGCTTCTCTACCAGCACGCTGCATGGCCCCCTGCTTGAGGATCTCCCCACCGATGGCGTATGGCTGCTGATCTCCTCCACCCATGGCGCGGGGGATCTGCCTGACAACATCCTGCCTTTATATGAAGAGTTGCAGGAGCAGCAGCCGGATCTCTCCCAGGTTCGCTTTGGCGCGGTGGGTCTCGGTAGCCGTGAGTACGATACCTTCTGTGGCGCTATCGAGAAGCTGGAAGAGGTATTGAAAGGCTGCCAGGCAAAACAGATCGGCGAAACGCTAAGGATCAACGTCCTCGAACATGAGATTCCGGAGGATCCGGCCGAAATTTGGCTGGGATCGTGGATCAATTTACTGAAAGAAGTGTAAAGATCGTGCGATCAGCTGTGGGTAACTCTGGTTAAAAGCGTTGATCAACCGGTAGTTATCCACGGTATAAGGTTTGTTTAAAGTTTCACCTGTGTATAACCCGCCTTTTTGATCCCAGCTTATACGGTGTGGGATCACCGATCTTTCACAGCAAACGATCCTTAATAACACGTTGATCTTCATAAGAGGATCCGCCTTATCCACAGGGCATGGCGATCCTAATAAGAGATCATAATAAAACAGATCTTAAATAAAAAAGATCTTCTTTTTAATAGTCAGGATCCCGGCACTTTCTCGATGGGCTAAAGTTGAGTAGAATCCACCGCCCGGACCCCAATCCACTTTCTAACCGCTCTACGCGAGGCAAATCACCATGTTTTATCAGGATCCTTTTGACGTCATCATCATTGGCGGGGGTCATGCAGGTACCGAGGCTGCAATGGCCGCTGCACGTATGGGTCAGCAGACCCTCCTTCTGACACACAATATCGACACGCTGGGGCAGATGTCCTGCAACCCGGCGATCGGTGGTATTGGGAAAGGACACCTGGTAAAAGAAGTGGACGCGCTGGGCGGGCTGATGGGTACCGCGATCGACCATGCCGGTATTCAGTTTAGGATACTAAACGCGAGCAAAGGCCCCGCTGTACGAGCGACTCGCGCTCAGGCGGATCGCGTGCTCTATCGCCAGGCGGTACGCACCGCGCTGGAAAACCAGCCAAACCTGATGATCTTCCAGCAGGCGGTCGAGGATCTGATCGTCGAAAACGATCGCGTTGTCGGTGCGGTGACCCAGATGGGTCTCAGATTCCGCGCGAAGTCGGTGGTGCTGACGGTCGGTACCTTCCTCGACGGCAAAATTCACATCGGGCTGGATAACTACAGCGGCGGCCGGGCGGGCGATCCGCCGTCCATTTCACTCTCGCGCCGTCTGCGTGAACTGCCGCTGCGCGTAAACCGCCTGAAAACTGGTACTCCGCCGCGTATTGACGCCCGGACTATCGACTTCAGCGTTCTTGCCCAGCAGCATGGCGATAACCCGCTGCCGGTCTTCTCGTTCATGGGTAGCGTTGACCAGCATCCGCGCCAGGTGCCGTGCTACATCACCTACACCAATGAGAAAACCCATGACGTGATCCGTAATAACCTCGATCGCAGCCCGATGTACGCCGGGGTGATCGAAGGGATCGGGCCACGCTACTGCCCATCGATCGAAGACAAAGTAATGCGCTTTGCCGATCGTAACCAGCACCAGATCTTCCTTGAGCCGGAAGGGCTGACCTCAAACGAAATCTATCCGAATGGCATCTCCACCAGCCTGCCGTTTGACGTACAGATGCAGATTGTCCGCTCTATGCAAGGGATGGAGAACGCAAAAATTGTCCGTCCGGGCTATGCCATTGAGTATGACTTCTTCGATCCGCGTGACCTGAAGCCGACCCTGGAGAGCAAGTTTATCCAGGGCCTGTTCTTTGCTGGACAGATTAACGGCACTACCGGCTACGAAGAGGCTGCTGCGCAGGGACTGCTGGCCGGTCTCAACGCCGCCCGCTTCTCTGCCGAGAAAGAGGGCTGGGCGCCGCGTCGCGATCAGGCTTACCTGGGCGTGCTGGTGGACGATCTCTGTACCCTTGGCACCAAAGAGCCGTACCGGATGTTTACTTCCCGCGCGGAATACCGTCTGATGCTGCGTGAAGATAACGCCGACCTGCGTCTGACTGCCGCAGGGCGCGAGCTGGGTCTTGTCGACGATCTGCGCTGGGCGCGTTTCAACGAGAAGCTGGAGCGTATTGAGCGTGAGCGTCAGCGCCTGAAGGATATTTGGGTGCACCCGCACTCTGAGCAGGTCGACGAAGTGAACGCTATCCTCAGCGCGCCGCTGTCACGCGAAGCAAACGGTGAGGATCTGCTGCGCCGTCCAGAGATGACCTACAGCGGTATGGTGAACCTCTCGCCGTTCGCGCCAGGCCTTGACGATCCGCAGGCCGCTGAGCAGGTAGAGATCCAGGTCAAATACGAAGGCTACATCGCTCGCCAGCAGGATGAGATTGAAAAGCAGCTGCGTAACGAAAGCGCTATTCTGCCAGCGACCCTCGACTACCGTCAGGTAAGCGGCCTCTCCAACGAGGTGATCGCCAAGCTTAACGATCATAAACCGTCGTCTATTGGCCAGGCGTCGCGTATCTCGGGCATCACCCCGGCGGCCATCTCCATTCTGCTGGTCTGGCTGAAAAAACAGGGTATGCTGCGCCGCAGCGCCTGATTTATCATGGCTAACGCCCGGTGGCGCTGCGCTTACCGGGCCTGGCGAACCCATAGCATTTGTAGGCCCGGCAAGCGCGAGCGCCGCCGGGCAAATCATCAAAGACAGGTATCACCGTGCTCAACAAACTCTCTCGTCTGCTTAATGACGCAGGCATTTCGCTCACCGATCACCAGAAACAGCAGCTGGTGGCCTATGTCGATATGCTCCACAAATGGAACAAAGCGTATAACCTTACCTCGGTACGCGATCCGAACGAGATGCTGATTCGCCACATTCTGGACAGCGTGGTGGTTGCGCCTCACCTGACCAGAACGCGCTTTATCGACGTAGGAACGGGGCCGGGGCTGCCGGGCGTGCCTTTAGCTATCGTTCTGCCTCAGGCGCACTTCACGCTGCTGGACAGCCTTGGCAAACGCATCCGCTTCCTGCGCCAGGTGCAGCATGAGCTGAAGATTGACAACATTGCGCCAGTACAGAGCCGCGTAGAAGAGTTCCCGGCCGAGCCGCCGTTCGATGGCGTTATCAGTCGCGCTTTTGCCTCGCTCAATGATATGGTCAGCTGGTGTCATCACCTGCCGGCAGGGGAGGGGCGTTTCTATGCTCTGAAGGGCCAGCTGCCTGACGATGAAATTGCTCAGCTGCCAGCTGAATTCAGCGTGGAGTCGGTAGTAAAACTTCGTGTTCCACAGTTGGAAGGGGAGCGACATTTAGTGATCGTTAAGGCAAACGCACTTTAATTTTTATCAAAAAATGGCAATTTTCCGCTGTAGAGAATCTGTTAAAAAAAGCGAAACAGAGCAGCGGAAGATTTTTCAGTATTTAACCATAAATTTACTGTGACTTTTCCGGTCGTTAACCTCCATGTTTACTTAACCATGAAAATAATCAACATGGAAAATATCAGTCTGCTAAAAATCAGCAAAATCTTTTTTACAGAGATGTTAAATATTTATTAAGAATGTCAATAAAACGTTTTTATTGTATATCGGGCTGTTTTAAAAAGAGTGGATAAGATTCATCAAAAATATCAAAAAGATGAGTCAATAGAATTTCTTATCATGAATAATATGTCCTGACCGCAAATGCGCAAATTGTGATCTGATGCACGCTTTAACGTCAGCATTGGCGCGCAATTAGCAAATTTGCACTAGCGCTCACAGTTTGTCTGAAAGTGGAAAAATAGCGCTCGGGAAATTTATTTAAACATTTATTCACCTTTTTGCTACTTATTGTTTGAAATCACGAGGCCGCACCGTATAATTTGCTCGCTTTTTGCTGCTTGACTCTGAGCCATAAAGAACGTTTTATACGACACGCGACATACCTCGAAGTGAGCAGGAGTAAAAACGTGATGTCTTTGTCGCTCTTGAGTAGAAACGTTGCTCGTAAGCTTCTGTTCATTCAGTTTCTGGCTGTGATAGTAAGTGGTTTACTATTTAGCCTCAAAGACCCCTTCTGGGGCGTCTCCGCGTTATGCGGTGGACTGGCAGTTGTGCTGCCAAATATGTTGTTTATGATTTTTGCCTGGCGTCATCAGGCGCATACACCTGCTAAAGGCCGCATGGCCTGGTCCTTCGCCTTCGGTGAAGCGTTCAAGGTGTTAGCAACCTTCGTGTTGCTGGTGGTGGCGTTGGCGGTTTTGAAGGCGGTGTTTTTGCCGCTGATCGTGACGTGGGTTTCGGTGCTGGTTGTACAGATACTGGCACCCGCTGTAATTAACAACAAAGGGTAAGAGGCATCATGTCTGCAGGAGAAATCTCAACACCGCAGGAGTACATCGGTCACCATCTGAATAACCTTCAGATTGACCTGCGTACGTTCTCGCTGGTGGATCCGCATAACCCCCCGGCCACATTCTGGACGCTGAACATCGACTCCATGTTCTTCTCGGTGGTTCTGGGCCTGTTGTTCCTGATGATGTTCCGCAGCGTTGCCAAAAAAGCAACCAGCGGCGTCCCAGGAAAATTCCAGACGGCGATCGAGCTGGTCATTGGTTTTGTCCACGGTAGCGTGAAAGACATGTACCACGGCAAGAGCAAGGTGATCGCGCCGCTGGCCCTGACGATTTTCGTCTGGGTATTCCTGATGAACCTGATGGATCTGCTGCCAATCGATCTGCTGCCGTACATCGGCGAGCACATCTTCGGCCTGCCGGCACTGCGTGTGGTACCGTCTGCGGACGTGAACATCACCCTGTCGATGGCGCTGGGCGTATTTATCCTCATTCTGTTCTACAGCATCAAAATGAAAGGCATTGGCGGCTTCGCGAAAGAGCTGACGCTGCAGCCGTTCAACCACTGGGCATTTATTCCTGTCAACTTAATCCTTGAAGGGGTAAGCCTGCTGTCTAAACCGGTTTCGCTCGGTCTGCGACTGTTCGGCAACATGTATGCCGGTGAGTTGATTTTCATTCTGATTGCTGGTCTGTTGCCGTGGTGGTCACAGTGGGTTCTGAATGTGCCGTGGGCCATTTTCCACATCCTGATCATTACGCTGCAAGCCTTCATCTTCATGGTTCTGACGATCGTCTATCTGTCGATGGCGTCTGAAGAGCACTGATTTTTTTACCAACACTACTACGTTTTAACTGAAACAAACTGGAGACTGTCATGGAAAACCTGAATATGGATCTGCTGTACATGGCTGCCGCTGTGATGATGGGTCTGGCGGCAATCGGTGCTGCGATCGGTATCGGCATCCTCGGAGGTAAATTCCTGGAAGGCGCAGCGCGTCAACCGGATCTGATCCCTCTGCTGCGTACTCAGTTCTTTATCGTTATGGGTCTGGTGGATGCTATCCCAATGATCGCTGTAGGTCTGGGTCTGTACGTGATGTTTGCTGTCGCGTAGTAAGCGTTGCTTGATTTTTACGGGCAATATCAGAACGTTAACTAGATAAGAGGCATTGTGCTGTGAATCTTAACGCAACAATCCTCGGCCAGGCCATCGCGTTTGTCCTTTTCGTTCTGTTCTGCATGAAGTATGTATGGCCGCCGTTGATTGCTGCCATCGAAAAACGTCAAAAAGAGATTGCTGACGGTCTTGCTTCTGCTGAACGAGCTAAAAAGGATCTGGACCTTGCACAGGCCAACGCGACCGACCAGCTGAAAAAGGCGAAAGCGGAAGCCCAGGTAATCATTGAGCAGGCGAACAAACGCCGTGCTCAGATCCTGGACGAAGCCAAAACCGAAGCAGAGCAGGAACGTACTAAAATCGTGGCGCAGGCGCAGGCAGAAATTGATGCCGAACGTAAGCGCGCTCGCGAAGAGCTGCGTAAGCAGGTCGCCGTTCTGGCTGTTGCTGGCGCCGAGAAGATCATCGAACGTTCCGTGGATGAAGCTGCTAACAGCGACATCGTGGACAAACTTGTCGCTGAACTGTAAGGAGGGAGGGGCTGATGTCTGAATTTGTTACGGTAGCTCGCCCCTACGCCAAAGCAGCTTTTGACTTTGCCGTCGAACACCAGAGCGTCGAGCGCTGGCAGGATATGCTGGCGTTTGCCGCCGAGGTGACAAAAAACGAACAAATGGCAGAGCTTCTCTCCGGTGCGATGGCACCGGAAACGCTCGCTGAGTCGTTTATCGCAGTATGTGGAGAGCAGCTGGACACCAACGGCCAGAACCTGATTAGGGTGATGGCAGAGAACGGTCGTCTGAATGCGCTTCCTGATGTTCTTGAGCAGTTTATTCAATTGCGTGCAGCCAGCGAGGCTACCGCTGAGGTTGAAGTCACCTCGGCAACCGCACTGAGTGAAGAACAGCTTTCGAAAATCAGCGTCGCGATGGAAAAACGTCTGTCACGCAAAGTGAAGCTGAATTGCAAAATCGATAAGTCTGTAATGGCAGGCGTTATCATCCGTGCGGGTGATATGGTCATTGATGGCAGCGTACGCGGCCGTCTTGAACGCCTCGCAGACGTCTTGCAGTCTTAAGGGGACTGGAGCATGCAACTGAATTCCACCGAAATCAGCGAACTGATCAAGCAGCGCATTGCTCAGTTCAGTGTTGTGAGTGAAGCTCACAACGAAGGTACTATTGTTTCTGTAAGTGACGGTGTTATCCGTATCCACGGCCTGGCCGATTGTATGCAGGGTGAGATGATCTCCCTGCCGGGTAACCGTTACGCTATCGCACTGAACCTGGAGCGCGACTCCGTAGGTGCCGTAGTAATGGGTCCGTACGCTGACCTCGCCGAAGGCATGAAGGTGAAGTGTACTGGCCGTATTCTGGAAGTGCCGGTCGGCCGTGGCCTGCTGGGCCGCGTGGTGAACACCCTGGGTGCGCCAATCGACGGTAAAGGTCCGGTTGATAACGATGGCTTCTCGCCAATCGAAGTTATCGCACCAGGCGTAATCGATCGTCAGTCCGTCGACCAGCCGGTACAGACCGGTTATAAGTCCGTTGATGCCATGATCCCAATCGGCCGTGGCCAGCGTGAGCTGATCATCGGTGACCGTCAGACCGGTAAAACCGCGATGGCAATCGATGCGATCATCAACCAGCGCGACTCCGGCATTAAGTGCGTGTACGTGGCTATCGGCCAGAAAGCGTCCACCATTGCTAACGTAGTGCGTAAGCTGGAAGAGCACGGTGCTCTCTCCAACACTATCGTTGTAGTGGCGACCGCTTCTGAATCCGCTGCGCTGCAGTACCTGGCTCCGTATGCCGGCTGCGCCATGGGCGAATACTTCCGCGACCGCGGTGAAGATGCACTGATCGTGTACGATGACCTGTCTAAACAGGCCGTTGCTTACCGTCAGGTCTCCCTGCTGCTGCGCCGTCCGCCAGGACGTGAAGCATTCCCGGGCGACGTGTTCTACCTCCACTCCCGTCTGCTGGAGCGCGCATCCCGCGTAAACGCTGAGTACGTTGAGAACTTCACCAAAGGTGAAGTGAAAGGTAAAACCGGCTCCCTGACCGCGCTGCCGATCATCGAAACCCAGGCGGGTGACGTTTCTGCGTTCGTTCCGACCAACGTAATCTCGATTACCGATGGTCAGATCTTCCTGGAAACCAACCTGTTTAACTCCGGTATTCGTCCGGCGGTTAACCCGGGTATCTCCGTATCCCGTGTGGGTGGTGCAGCTCAGACCAAGATCATCAAGAAACTGTCCGGTGGTATCCGTACCGCGCTGGCACAGTATCGTGAACTGGCAGCGTTCTCCCAGTTTGCATCCGATCTGGATGAAGCAACCCGTAAACAGCTGAGCCACGGTCAGAAAGTGACCGAGCTGCTGAAGCAGAAACAGTACGCTCCAATGTCTGTTGCGCAGCAGGGCCTGGTGCTGTTCGCGGCTGAACGCGGTTACCTCGAAGATGTGGAACTGGCGAAAATCGGTAGCTTCGAAGCCGCTCTGCTGGCTTACGTTGACCGTGACCACGCTCCGCTGATGCAAGAGATCAACCAGTCCGGTGGCTATAACGACGAAATCGAAGGCAAGCTGAAAGGCATCCTCGATTCCTTCAAAGCAACCCAGTCCTGGTAACGTCTGGCGGTCTGTCTTAGGGCAGACCGCAAGGCATTGAGGAGAAGCTCATGGCCGGCGCAAAAGAGATACGTAGTAAGATCGCAAGCGTCCAGAACACGCAGAAGATCACTAAAGCGATGGAGATGGTCGCCGCTTCCAAAATGCGTAAATCGCAGGACAGAATGGCAGCCAGCCGTCCTTATGCAGACACCATGCGCAAAGTGATTGGTCACCTTGCTCACGGTAATCTGGAATATAAGCACCCTTACCTGGAAGAACGCGACGTTAAGCGCGTGGGCTACCTGGTGGTGTCTACCGACCGTGGCCTGTGCGGTGGCTTGAACATTAACCTGTTCAAAAAACTGCTGGCGGATATGAAAGCGTGGTCCGATAAGGGCGTTCAGAGCGAACTCGCGATGATCGGCTCGAAGGGCGTCTCGTTCTTCAACTCCGTAGGCGGCAACGTTGTTGCTCAGGTAACCGGCATGGGGGATAACCCTTCCCTGTCCGAACTGATCGGCCCGGTAAAAGTGATGTTGCAGGCCTACGACGAAGGTCGTCTGGACAAGCTTTACATCGTCAGCAACAAATTTATCAACACCATGTCCCAGTCTCCGACCATCACCCAGCTGCTGCCGCTGCCGGCATCAGAGGATGACGATCTGAAACATAAAGCATGGGATTACCTGTACGAACCCGATCCGAAAGCGCTGCTGGATACCCTGCTGCGTCGTTACGTCGAGTCGCAGGTGTATCAGGGTGTTGTAGAAAACCTGGCCAGCGAGCAGGCCGCGCGTATGGTGGCGATGAAAGCCGCAACCGATAACGGCGGTAGCCTGATTAAAGAGTTGCAGTTGGTTTACAACAAAGCTCGTCAGGCCAGCATAACTCAGGAACTCACCGAAATCGTCGGTGGCGCGTCTGCGGTTTAACCAGGTTTAGGAAATTCGTAGAGGATTCAAGATGGCTACTGGAAAAGTTGTCCAGGTAATCGGCGCCGTGGTGGACGTCGAGTTCCCGCAGGACGCCGTACCGAACGTGTACGACGCCCTCGAAGTGACAAATGGTAATGAGCGTCTGGTGCTGGAAGTTCAGCAGCAGCTCGGCGGCGGTATCGTACGTACCATCGCTATGGGTTCTTCCGACGGTCTGCGTCGTGGTCTGGAAGTTCAGGACCTCGAGCACCCGATCGAAGTACCGGTAGGTAAAGCGACCCTGGGTCGTATCATGAACGTACTGGGTCAGCCGATCGATATGAAAGGCGACATCGGTGAAGAAGAGCGTTGGGCTATCCACCGCGCAGCACCGTCCTACGAAGAGCTCTCCAGCTCTCAGGAACTGCTGGAAACCGGCATCAAGGTTATCGACCTGATGTGTCCGTTCGCCAAAGGCGGTAAAGTTGGCCTGTTCGGCGGCGCGGGCGTAGGTAAAACCGTAAACATGATGGAGCTGATCCGTAACATCGCGATCGAGCACTCCGGTTACTCCGTGTTTGCTGGCGTGGGTGAGCGTACTCGTGAGGGTAACGACTTCTACCACGAGATGACTGACTCCAACGTTCTGGACAAAGTATCCCTGGTGTACGGCCAGATGAACGAGCCGCCGGGAAACCGTCTGCGCGTTGCGCTGACCGGCCTGACCATGGCTGAGAAGTTCCGTGACGAAGGTCGTGACGTACTGCTGTTCGTTGACAACATCTACCGTTACACCCTGGCCGGTACGGAAGTATCCGCACTGCTGGGCCGTATGCCTTCAGCGGTAGGCTACCAGCCGACCCTGGCGGAAGAGATGGGCGTTCTGCAGGAGCGTATCACCTCCACCAAAACCGGTTCTATCACCTCCGTACAGGCGGTATACGTACCTGCGGATGACTTGACTGACCCGTCTCCGGCAACCACCTTTGCGCACCTTGACGCAACCGTGGTACTGAGCCGTCAGATCGCCTCTCTGGGTATCTACCCGGCCGTTGACCCGCTGGACTCTACCAGCCGTCAGCTGGATCCGCTGGTGGTTGGCCAGGAGCACTACGACACCGCACGTGGCGTACAGTCTATCCTGCAGCGTTACCAGGAGCTGAAAGACATCATCGCCATCCTCGGTATGGATGAGCTGTCTGAAGAAGACAAACTGGTGGTAGCACGCGCACGTAAGATCCAGCGCTTCCTGTCCCAGCCGTTCTTCGTGGCTGAAGTATTTACCGGTTCTCCGGGCAAATACGTCTCCCTGAAAGACACTATCCGTGGCTTTAAAGGCATTATGGAAGGCGAGTACGATCACCTGCCGGAGCAGGCGTTCTACATGGTGGGTTCCATCGACGAAGCCGTGGAAAAAGCCAAAAAACTTTAACGCCTTAATCGGAGGGTGATATGGCAATGACTTACCACCTGGACGTGGTCAGCGCAGAGCAACAGATGTTCTCTGGTCTGGTCGAGAAAATCCAGGTAACGGGTAGCGAAGGTGAACTGGGGATTTACCCGGGTCACGCCCCGCTGCTCACCGCCATTAAGCCTGGTATGATCCGCATCGTGAAACAGCACGGTCATGAAGAGTTTATCTATCTGTCTGGTGGCGTACTTGAAGTACAGCCGGGCACCGTGACCGTACTGGCTGATACCGCGATTCGTGGCCAGGATCTCGACGAAGCGCGAGCCCTGGAGTCGAAGCGTAAAGCAGAAGAGCACATTAAGAGCTCGCACGGCGACGTGGATTACGCTCAGGCGTCTGCGGAGCTGGCCAAAGCTATTGCGAAACTGCGCGTTATCGAGTTGACCAAAAAAGCGATGTAACACCGGCTTGAACGTACGAAGCCAGTCTGGTCTCCAGGCTGGCTTTTTTTATGTCCGCACGGGGTTCGCTAAGATTGTGAAATGGTGTTTTAAGTTTTTTGTGAGATTCATCACAAAAAAGTTGATCGATTAATCAACACAGCGTAGACTTCTTTTTGTGAAGTAAGTCACACTAATTAACTCATCGACCAGGAAAACATCATGAAACTGATTAACAAAATCATCGCTTTCTTCAATAACATGAACGTTTCTTTTGGTACGTTTAATCTGTAATCATCGAAATACCGCCAATTAAAACCACAACCGCTGGCGACGTGAACAGAGCATAACAAGGGCTGCCCAAGGGCGGCCTTTGTGTTTTATATATTCTGACAAAATATCGCCCGATCGGCCTGGATTCTCCTCTGCCGGATCCCTTTATACTCACCCTCACTTTGCGCCGAAGCGGCAGCTGATTTGCTGTGCCCTCTTTATTCAAGAGGCGAAAGAAATGTAAAAACATCAGCATAGCGGGTAAAGACACAGCAATATGTACGCGTTATGCAGTAATTCGTTTTATGATGGGTCAAACCAGGGGAATAAAAGCGGATAAAAGCGGCCGATCGCATGTTTTATACGCACCCCATTTCACGTTGAAAAAAATGTAGTATTTTCAACGGCGAAAGGTAAAAATTCTTCTTCAAATGAGAGTCAGGACGCGTATGTTAAACAGTAGCATGAGCGTGGTGATCCTTGCCGCTGGCAAGGGAACCCGTATGTATTCGGATCTTCCTAAAGTGCTTCATACTCTCGCCGGGAAAGCGATGGTACAGCATGTCATTGATGCCGCAAATAATCTAGGCGCAAGCCGGGTTCATCTGGTTTACGGCCACGGTGGCGATCTGCTTAAACAGACGCTGCGTGACGACAACCTGAACTGGGTCCTGCAGGCGGAACAGCTGGGTACGGGCCATGCTATGCAGCAGGCAGCCCCTGGCTTCGCCGACGACGAAGATATCCTGATGCTCTACGGCGACGTACCGCTGATCTCCGTTGAGACACTGCAGCGCCTGCGTGATGCAAAACCGCAGGGCGGCATTGGATTGTTAACCGTGAAACTTGACGATCCTACCGGCTATGGCCGTATCACCCGTGAAGATGGGAAGGTAACCGGTATCGTTGAGCACAAAGACGCGACTCCTGAACAGCATAAGATTCAGGAGATTAATACCGGGATCCTGATTGCCAACGGTGCGGATCTGAAGCGCTGGCTGGGCAAGCTCACCAACGATAATGCGCAGGGTGAATACTACATCACCGACATTATCGAGCTGGCTTACCTGGAAGGACGTGAGATCGCGGCGGTGCATCCGCAGCGCCTGAGCGAAGTCGAGGGCGTGAACAACCGCCTGCAGCTTGCTCGCCTTGAGCGCGTCTATCAGGCCGAGCAGGCAGAGAAGCTGCTACTGGCGGGCGTGATGCTGCGCGATCCGGCACGCTTTGACCTGCGCGGTACGCTGAGCCATGGTCGTGACATCGAGATCGACACCAACGTTATTCTGGAAGGTAACGTTACGCTGGGCAGCCGGGTCAAAATTGGCGCGGGCTGCGTGATCAAAAACAGCGTCATCGGTGATGACTGCGAGATCAGCCCTTACAGCGTGGTTGAAGATGCCACCCTGGAAGCCGCCTGCACCATCGGCCCGTTTGCCCGTCTGCGCCCAGGCGCGGAGCTGCTGGCCGGCGCGCACGTAGGCAACTTCGTTGAGATGAAAAAAGCGCGTCTCGGCAAAGGCTCGAAGGCGGGACATCTCACCTATCTCGGCGACGCGGAGATTGGCGACAACGTTAACATTGGCGCAGGAACCATTACCTGTAACTACGATGGTGCCAACAAGCATAAAACTATTATCGGCGACGATGTCTTTGTCGGCTCCGATTCACAGTTTATCGCCCCGGTGAGCGTGGCCAGCGGCGTTACCATCGCGGCGGGAACCACGGTGACTCGTGACGTCGCCGCAGACGAGCTGGTGATTAGCCGTGTGAAGCAGACCCATATCAAAGGCTGGAAGCGTCCGGTCAAGAAGAAGTAACGTTTTTGTAAGCCGGGCAGGTGGCAACGCCGTCCGGCAAACAGGGATGAGGAGGTCAATATAGATCTCCCGCCCACCAGCAGTAGCTATAAATATAACCCCACTCTCTACAAGGCTCGGGGCGCCCGGAAAACGGGTAACGCAGGTTGACCGACAACGCATGGCTTACGCCATAATCAGGAAATCTAACTATGTGTGGAATTGTTGGCGCAGTTGCGCAGCGTGATATTGCTGAAATCCTTCTCGAAGGCTTACGTCGTCTCGAATACCGTGGCTATGACTCTGCCGGCCTGGCAGTGGTCGACAGTGAAGGGCATATGACCCGCCTGCGTCGTCTCGGTAAAGTCCAGATGCTCTCTCAGGCAGCCGAAGAGCATCCGCTGCATGGCGGAACCGGTATTGCCCATACCCGTTGGGCAACGCACGGTGAACCGTCTGAAGGCAACGCTCACCCGCATGTCTCTGAACATATCGTGGTGGTGCATAACGGCATTATTGAGAACCACGAGCCGCTGCGCGAAGAGTTAAGATCGCGCGGCTATGAATTTGTCTCCGAAACCGATACCGAAGTGATCGCTCACCTGGTGCACTGGGAGCTGGCTAAAGGCGGCTCCCTGCGTGATGCCGTTCTGCGTACTATCCCGCAGCTGCGCGGCGCGTACGGTACGGTGATCATGGATACCCGCGATCCTGACACTCTGCTGGCTGCCCGCTCCGGTAGCCCGCTGGTTATCGGCCTTGGCATGGGCGAAAACTTCATCGCCTCCGACCAGCTGGCCCTGCTGCCGGTGACCCGCCGCTTTATCTTCCTCGAAGAGGGTGATATCGCGGAAGTGACCCGCCGTAGCGTCGTGGTATTTGATCGTTCAGGCCAAGAAGTGAAACGTCCGGACATCGAATCTAACCTGCAATATGACGCTGGCGA
Source organism: Pseudescherichia sp. (assembly GCF_031979925.1). Lineage (GTDB taxonomy): Bacteria > Pseudomonadota > Gammaproteobacteria > Enterobacterales > Enterobacteriaceae > Pseudescherichia. Next base: position 27,896 of record NZ_DALZFB010000004.1, read on the forward strand.
TAAAGGTATCTACCGCCACTACATGCAGAAAGAGATCTACGAGCAGCCGAACGCCATTAAAAACACCCTGACCGGGCGTATCAGCCACGGCGAGATCGACCTCAGCGAGCTGGGCGAGAAAGCCAACGAGATGCTCTCTCAGGTTGAGCATATCCAGATTATCGCCTGCGGTACCTCCTACAACTCCGGGATGGTGTCTCGCTACTGGTTTGAATCACTGGCCGGCATCCCTTGCGATGTGGAAATCGCCTCTGAGTTCCGCTACCGCAAGTCGGCGGTGCGCCGCAACAGCCTGATGATCACCCTCTCCCAGTCCGGAGAGACGGCGGATACTCTGGCCGCGCTGCGCCTCTCCAAAGAGCTGGGCTACCTCGGTTCGCTGGCGATCTGTAACGTGCCTGGCTCCTCGCTGGTGCGTGAGTCCGACCTGGCGCTGATGACCAACGCCGGAACCGAGATCGGCGTGGCCTCCACCAAGGCCTTCACTACCCAGCTCACCGTGCTGCTGATGCTGGTGGCGAAGCTGAGCCGCCTGAAAGGCCTGGATGCTTCTATCGAGCAGGATATCGTGCATGGCCTGCAGGCGCTGCCGAACCGTATCGAGCAGATGCTCTCCCAGGATAAACGCATTGAAGCGCTGGCAGAGGACTTCTCTGAGAAGCACCACGCCCTGTTCCTTGGCCGTGGTGATCAGTACCCTATCGCGCTGGAAGGCGCGCTGAAGCTGAAAGAGATCTCCTACATCCACGCTGAAGCCTATGCCGCAGGCGAGCTGAAACACGGCCCGCTGGCGCTGATTGACGCCGATATGCCGGTTATCGTTGTGGCACCTAACAACGAACTGCTGGAAAAACTGAAGTCCAACATCGAAGAAGTTCGCGCCCGTAGCGGTGTGCTCTATGTCTTCGCTGGTCAGGATTCCGGTTTCACCAGCAGCGATAACATGCACATTATCGAACTGCCGCATGTGGAAGAGGTGATTGCGCCGATCTTCTACACCGTGCCGCTACAGCTGCTGGCCTACCACGTCGCGCTTATTAAAGGCACCGACGTTGACCAGCCGCGTAACCTCGCGAAATCTGTAACCGTAGAGTAATCTTCCTCTTACGTCCCGTCGCTACCGGCGGGACGTCTCTCCTCGTTGTGCTATTTTTAAACAATCCATAGACTATTTTCGGTCAAATAAACGCCTGTCATAAAAATGTCATAATACGTACATTTAACTGTCACCTGGTTGTCCTATTTTGCATATCGTAGAAACCAAACAACGATTTACGATCCCTCAGGAGACATTATGAAAGTCATGCGTACCACTGTCGCTACTGTTGTCGCCGCGACCTTATCCCTGAGCGCTTTCGCTGTTAATGCAGCGGCAAGCCTGACCGGCGCGGGTGCAACCTTCCCAGCGCCAGTGTATGCCAAATGGGCGGATACCTATCAGAAAGAGACCGGTAGCAAAGTTAACTACCAGGGTATCGGCTCCTCCGGCGGCGTGAAGCAGATCACTGCTAACACCGTGGATTTTGGCGCGTCTGATGCTCCGCTGTCTGACGAGAAACTGAATCAGGAAGGCCTGTTCCAGTTCCCGACCGTTATCGGTGGCGTGGTGCTGGCGGTTAACCTGCCGGGCGTGAAATCCGGTGAGCTGGTGCTGGATGGTAAAACGCTGGGTGACATCTACCTGGGCAAAATCAAAAAATGGGATGACGAAGCGATCGCTAAGCTCAACCCAGGCATGAAGCTGCCTTCACAGAATATCGCCGTAGTGCGTCGTGCTGACGGCTCCGGTACCTCTTTCGTCTTCACCAGTTACCTGGCGAAAGTGAACGAAGAGTGGAAATCGAAAATCGGTTCTGGCTCTACTGTGAACTGGCCGACTGGTCTGGGCGGGAAAGGTAACGACGGTATCGCCGCGTTCGTACAGCGTCTGCCGGGCTCTATCGGCTACGTTGAGTACGCCTACGCTAAGCAGAACAACCTGGCCTACACCAAGCTGGTCTCTGCCGATGGCAAACCGGTTTCTCCGACCGAAGAGAGCTTCTCTAACGCCGCGAAAGGCGTGGACTGGAGCAAAAGCTTCGCTCAGGACCTGACCAACCAGAAGGGTGACGATGCGTGGCCAATCACCTCCACCACCTTCATCCTGATCCACAAAGAGCAGAAGAAACCTGAGCAGGGCGCTGAAGTGCTGAAGTTCTTCGACTGGGCATATAAAGACGGTGCTAAACAGGCTAACGATCTGGATTACGCAACCCTACCGGACAGCGTGGTTGAACAGGTTCGTGCTGCATGGAAAACGAATGTGAAAGACAGCAGCGGTAAAGCGCTGTACTAACAGGATCTTTTTAACGAAGATGGCGGGTGGCGTAGGCTTCCCGCCCTACGGATAAAAACTGTAGGCCCGGTAAGCGTTCGCGCCACCGGGCAAATTCGTAAGACGTACATAACAGAAGAGTATTTTATGGCTGCAACCAAGCCTGCTTTTAACCCACCGGGTAAACAAGGTGACATGATCTTCGGCGCGCTGGTCAAACTGGCTGCGCTGATTGTGCTATTGCTGCTCGGCGGCATCATCATCTCGCTGATTGTCTCCTCCTGGCCAAGCATCCAGAAATTTGGTTTCTCCTTCCTGTGGACCAAAGAGTGGGACGCACCGAACGATATCTACGGCGCGCTGGTGCCGATCTACGGTACGCTGGTGACCTCCTTTATCGCGCTGCTTATCGCCGTTCCGGTGAGTTTTGGTATCGCGCTGTTTCTGACGGAGCTGGCTCCCGGCTGGCTGAAGCGTCCGCTGGGTATCGCCATTGAGCTGCTCGCCGCTATCCCCAGTATCGTTTACGGCATGTGGGGTCTGTTTATCTTCGCTCCGCTGTTTGCCACTTATTTCCAGGAGCCGGTAGGCAACGTGCTCTCCGCCATTCCGTTTGTCGGCGCGCTCTTCTCCGGCCCGGCATTTGGTATCGGTATCCTCGCGGCGGGTATTATTCTCGCCATCATGATCATTCCGTACATTGCCTCGGTAATGCGCGACGTATTCGAGCAGACGCCGGTGATGATGAAAGAGTCGGCCTACGGCATCGGCTGCACCACCTGGGAGGTGATCTGGCGCATCGTGCTGCCGTTCACCAAAAACGGTGTTATCGGCGGGGTGATGCTTGGCCTGGGCCGTGCGCTGGGTGAAACCATGGCGGTGACCTTTATTATCGGTAACACCTACCAGCTCGACAGCGCCTCACTCTATATGCCGGGCAACAGCATCACCTCTGCGCTGGCTAACGAATTTGCCGAAGCGGAGTCAGGGCTACACGTCGCCGCGCTGATGGAGCTGGGCCTGATCCTGTTTGTAATCACCTTTATCGTGCTGGCGATTTCGAAAGTGATGATCCTGCGTCTGGCGAAAAACGAGGGGGCACGCTAATGGCTACGCTCGAAATGCAAACCACGACGGAGCTGGCCGAGTCGCGCCGTAAAATGCAGGCTAAGCGCCGCATGAAAAACCGTCTCGCGCTGACGCTGTCGATGGCAACCATGGCGTTTGGCCTCTTCTGGCTGATCTGGATCCTCTTCTCTACCGTGACGCGCGGTATCGACGGCATGTCGCTGGCGCTGTTCACCGAGATGACTCCGCCGCCGAACACCGCTGGCGGTGGGCTGGCAAACGCCCTGGCGGGCAGCGGCCTGCTGATCCTCTGGGCAACCGTGTTTGGTACCCCGCTCGGCATTATGGCGGGCATCTACCTTGCCGAGTATGGACGCAAGTCCTGGCTGGCAGAGGTGATCCGTTTCATTAACGATATTCTGCTCTCCGCCCCCTCTATCGTGGTGGGTCTGTTTGTCTACACCATTGTAGTGGCGCAGATGGAGCACTTCTCCGGCTGGGCGGGCGTGATTGCGCTGGCGCTGCTGCAGGTACCGATTGTTATCCGCACCACCGAGAACATGCTGAAGCTGGTTCCGGACAGCCTGCGTGAAGCTGCCTATGCGCTGGGCACGCCGAAATGGAAGATGATCTCCGCGATTACGCTGAAGGCCTCTATCTCCGGCATCCTGACCGGCGTGCTGCTGGCGGTGGCGCGTATCGCCGGTGAAACCGCGCCGCTGCTCTTCACCTCCCTCTCCAATCAGTTCTGGAGCACGGACATGATGCAGCCTATCGCGAACCTTCCGGTCACCATATTTAAGTTTGCCATGAGCCCGTTTGCCGAGTGGCAACAGCTGGCCTGGGCTGGCGTACTGCTGATTACCCTGTGCGTGCTGCTGCTGAACATCCTGGCACGCGTTATCTTCGCGAAGAAGAACGGTTAAAATTAGGCGGCGTGGCCCCGGCCGCGCCCGATTGAGGAAAAGAGTAAAATGAGTATGGTTGAAACCACCTCCGGCAAGATTCAGGTTCGTGATTTGAACTTCTACTACGGGAAGTTCCACGCCCTGAAAAACATCAACCTGGATATCGCGAAGAATCAGGTAACGGCGTTTATCGGTCCGTCAGGCTGCGGTAAATCTACCCTGCTGCGTACCTTTAACAAAATGTACTCTCTCTATCCGGAACAGCGTGCCGAGGGTGAAATTCTGCTGGATGGCGAGAACATCCTTACCCACAGCCAGGATATTGCCCTGCTGCGTGCCAAAGTCGGGATGGTCTTCCAGAAGCCGACGCCGTTCCCGATGTCTATCTATGACAACATCGCTTTCGGCGTGCGCCTGTTTGAGAAGCTCTCCCGCGCCGACATGGACGAGCGTGTGCAGTGGGCATTGACCAAGGCCGCACTCTGGAACGAAACCAAAGATAAACTGCACCAGAGCGGATACTCTCTCTCCGGTGGTCAGCAGCAACGTCTGTGCATTGCGCGCGGTATCGCCATTCGTCCGGAAGTGCTGCTGCTGGATGAGCCGTGTTCAGCCCTCGACCCTATCTCTACCGGGCGTATTGAAGAGCTGATCACCGAGCTGAAGCAGGATTACACCGTAGTGATCGTGACCCACAACATGCAGCAGGCTGCACGTTGCTCCGACCATACGGCCTTTATGTATCTGGGCGAATTGATTGAGTTCAGCAACACGGACGATCTGTTCACCAAACCTGCTAAAAAGCAAACAGAAGACTATATCACTGGCCGCTACGGCTGATTCAGGAGTGCGTTATGGACAGTCTCAATCTTAATAAACATATCTCCGGCCAGTTTAACGCCGAGCTGGAGAGCATCCGCACTCAGGTAATGACCATGGGCGGGATGGTAGAGCAGCAGCTCTCTGATGCGATCACCGCCATGCACAATCAGGACAGCGAGCTGGCCAAGCGTGTCATTGCCGGTGACCATCAGGTCAATATGATGGAAGTGGCGATCGATGAGGCCTGCGTGCGCATTATCGCCAAGCGCCAGCCTACGGCGAGCGACCTGCGGCTGGTGATGGCGATCATTAAAACCATCGCCGAGCTGGAGCGTATCGGTGATGTTGCGGATAAAATCTGCCGCACGGCGCTGGAGAAGTTCTCCCAGCAGCACCAGCCGCTGCTGGTAAGCCTGGAGTCGCTGGGCCGCCATACGGTGCAGATGCTGCACGACGTGCTGGATGCCTTTGCGCGCATGGATCTTGATGAAGCGGTGCGTATCTACCGTGAAGACAAGAAGGTGGATCAGGAGTACGAAGGCATTGTGCGTCAGCTGATGACCTACATGATGGAAGATTCACGTACCATCCCAAGCGTATTGACCGCCCTGTTCTGCGCTCGCTCTATCGAGCGTATCGGCGACCGCTGCCAGAACATCTGCGAATACATCTTCTACTTCGTGAAGGGCCAGGATTTCCGTCACGTTGGCGGCGACGAGCTGGATAAACTGCTCGCCGGTAAAGATCCGAAAGAGTAACCTGCTTTGTCGCCTCTGTAGCGTTTGTAGGCCCGGTAAGCCTGCGCCACCGGGCAATTCGCCGGATGGCGCTGACGCTTATCCGGCCTACGTCTATTTCTGAGTGACGTTCCAGCCACGCGCTTTCCAGAGTTCTGGTAACTGAGCCAGATCGGTAAAGGTAGTCACCTTCGGGTGGTCGATCGGCTGGTTGTGCGGATCGGCACAGAAATAGAACACCTCCATTCCCGCATCAATCCCCGACTGCGCACCAGCCGCGGAGTCATCCACCAGAATGCACCTCGTCGGATCGACGTCCAGCGCGCTGGCGGCATGGAACATCAGGGCCGGGTCTGGCTTCCAGCGCTGAATGTCGTAGCCGCTGAAGAGCAGATCCGGGAAATGGTGCAGCATCCCAAGCTTGCCAAGAGAGTGCTGCATTTTGCTGACCGGGCCGTTCGAGACCACGCACATCGGCACGCTGACGGACTCTAGCAGCGCATCCGCCCCGGCGATAATCTCCAGCTCGGCATCGAACAGGCGTGCGACCTCGGCGCGGTAGATCGGCTCCAGCTCGGCTTTGGCCAGATTAACGCCATGCTCGGCGTTAATAATGTCGATGATTTCGTACAGCTTAACGCCTTTAAAGCGCTTAAAAATCTCCGCCAGATCGAGCGTAATGCCAAACTGCGCGAACATATGCACGTACGCACGGGAACAGATCACCTCGCTGTCGACCAGCGTGCCATCACAGTCGAAAAAAATCGCTTCTATTTGGGACATGCCGTTTCCTGTTTATTGCAAGTTTAACGTTTACTTAACGCAGATTTCTCCGCGCAATCGATGCCGTATAAGCAAAATCAATGAAAAAAAGTGTGTGATAACCGTCAACATTGTCGCATTTTGGTATAGGATAGCGACGAATTTTCCTTCCCTGTTCGGAAATAGATAATGAGCCAACAACACACTACCCAGGCCGCGGGCCAGGGGTTGCTCGACCGCGTGTTTAAACTGCGCGAGCATGGCACCACGGCACGCACCGAGGTGATCGCCGGTTTTACCACCTTCCTGACGATGGTCTACATCGTCTTTGTTAACCCACAGATTCTGGGTGTTGCTGGCATGGATACCAGCGCGGTATTCGTTACCACCTGTCTGATCGCCGCCTTTGGCAGCATTCTGATGGGACTCTTTGCTAACCTGCCGGTGGCGCTTGCGCCCGCGATGGGGCTGAACGCCTTCTTCGCCTTTGTGGTGGTTGGCGCAATGGGCCTGCCGTGGCAGGTGGGAATGGGCGCTATCTTCTGGGGCGCTATCGGCCTGCTGCTGCTAACTATCTTCCGCGTCCGCTACTGGATGATCGCAAATATCCCGGTGAGCCTGCGCGTCGGCATCACCAGCGGCATCGGTCTGTTCATCGGCATGATGGGTCTGAAAAATGCGGGTGTGATTGTGGCGAACCCGGAGACGCTGGTGACCATCGGCAATCTGACCTCCCACAGCGTGCTGCTGGGTGTGCTGGGCTTCTTTATCATCGCCATTCTGGCCTCGCGTAACGTCCATGCGGCGGTGCTGGTCTCTATCGTGGTAACTACCCTGTTGGGCTGGTGGCTGGGCGATGTGCACTACAGCGGGATTGTCTCTGCGCCGCCGAGCGTGACCAGCGTTGTCGGTCACGTTGATCTGGCAGGCTCGTTTAACCTTGGCCTTGCAGGCGTGATCTTCTCGTTTATGCTGGTTAACCTGTTCGACTCCTCCGGGACGCTGATTGGCGTGACCGATAAAGCCGGTCTGGCAGATGAGAAGGGTAAGTTCCCGCGTATGAAGCAGGCCCTGTTTGTTGACAGCGTCTCCTCCGTGGCAGGCTCCTTTATCGGTACCTCGTCGGTCACCGCCTATATCGAATCCTCTTCCGGCGTCTCCGTCGGCGGGCGCACCGGCCTCACCGCTGTCGTTGTGGGCGTGCTGTTCCTGCTGGTGATTTTCCTGTCGCCGCTGGCCGGGATGGTACCGCCGTATGCTGCTGCGGGTGCGCTGATCTACGTCGGCGTGCTGATGACCTCCAGCCTCTCCCGCGTGAAGTGGGACGATCTGACCGAAGCCGTGCCAGCGTTTATCACCGCCGTGATGATGCCGTTTAGCTTCTCGATTACCGAAGGCATTGCGCTGGGCTTTATCTCCTACTGCATCATGAAGATCGGTACCGGACGTTTCCGCGATCTCAGCCCGTGCGTGATTATCGTTGCGCTGCTGTTTGTGCTGAAGATTGTGTTTATCGACGCGCACTAACCGCTAAAAACTGGCCCGGCAGGCTTCGCGCTGCCGGGCTTTTTTTATGCCCTGACTTTCTTGATGTAATCGCCAAACGCCGTCAGCTGGCCGGTCAGATGGTCCAGCGTGCTCTGATCGATAACCTCGCCCGTCTGCGGGTCCACCTTGTTCTGGATCACCCCGCCCATAAACTCCGGCTTGTTCATTACCATCGCGTCGAGGAATACCAGAATCTGTCGCAGATGATACTGGCAGCGTGCGCCACCGATTGCGCCCATAGAGCTGGTCTGGATCAGCACCGGCTTACCTGCCAGCGGCTGCGCAGGCAGACGTGACAGCCAGTCGATAGCGTTCTTCAGGCCGCCCGGTACGGAGTAGTTATATTCCGGCGTCACAATTACCACGCCGTCGGCGTTGCGGATCTGCTCGGCAATGGCCTCAACGCTCTGCGGGAAACCCTCCTCCTGCTGGATATCGGCATCGTACAGCGGGATGTCGGCAATGGTCGGCAGCGGTACCACCGTCATGCCTTCCGGCGCAACCTTCGGCAGCGTGCGGGCTACCATCGCATTGAATGAGCCTTTACGCAGGCTGCCAAGTAACGTAACGACGTGCAGTGAATCAGACATCTCTACTCCTTACCGGTAAGTGTAGTGAAGCGAGTTACGCAGGCAGGCTGGTAAAACGCATCAGGCGAGTGGCGGGATTGTTTGCTCGGGTTTGTATATCTGGCAGGCAACGCCAGCCCCGCTTCGTATCAAACTCCCAAATCTTCAGGCTTTCAATGGCGGGTGAAACCGCCACCGACCAGATTAGCACGTCCTCCGCATCACAGAGCGCCTCAATGGGTTCAGGCTGCGCCGCGCGCAGCTTGCCGGAGCCGGGCAGCAGCTGTAGAAAACCCGAGGTATCTTGGGGCTGGCCGGCCATCTTTAGCATGCTCTGCCGCAGGGTGATGATTTGCGCCTGCGCCTCGTTGGGATCGCTCTGGTTGTTGATCCACAGCCTTTCGTTGCTGGTGAAGACCTGGCGCTCCGGAGCATGAGGCGTGTGAAAGCTGCGCGTTGCCCGCTGCAACTCCATATCCAGACCGCAGATGCCGCTGGTGGCGATCGCCACGCCCACCATATTCCCGGCATAGGCCAGCGAAAAGTGGGGCAGGCTACGATCGGCAAAGACCGGGCGACCATTGGGCTGGGTGATGATTTCAGGTAGCTCGCTTAAACCGTAGAGCATAAATATCAGTTCAGCGAGCAGAGCGCGCGAGGCTAAATAGCGGGTGCGGTGGTGTTCCGGCAACGCTCTGGCCCGATCGTGACAGGACGAGGGCAGGCGGACGGAGACCAGCTGTCCATCGGTAAGGATCCCTCTTGCAAAGTGTGTCGCCATTTTTCACTCCTTGATAATGGTTAGCCTGCTCGCCACGGTAAAGCAGTATTGCCTATTGTGTGCAGGTTTTAACACGGAAAAAAGGGGGTAAAAAGGACTCTGCGGGATTTTTACAATTCGGGTAAGGAGCGGGCAGAAGCAAGCGACACGCATCAGCGCCTTTGCTATGGCATAAGCTCCCCCTATCAATGCTCTTTTTATACTGTTTCTAATATTTAGGAAGTTAAAAACCAGTGAAGATTAATTATATAAAATACAAATTGGTAAGCGTTTACTTATATTTTTTAGTGCGGGATTCAAGCGAGGCTAAATTTTAAATTTATCGGTGTAGGTAAAATTAAAGTGAATGGTGGGGAGCAAAACCACACAAAAAGAATTGTCATTGAAAATTAATCGGTCGTACAATGCGATTAAACAAATATCTTAAGAGGTTTTTATGGCTTTCGTGTCTTTATCTACAATGGCAGCGAAAAGCGGCCGTGTGGTACAAAGCAACTATGTCACTGTTACTCAGCGCAGACGCACTGCTGGTTCTATTGAGCTGGGCTTCAGAATCAGTCGAAGTGCAATGGATACAACAGGAATCGAGATAGGCGATCGGGTTGATATCCTTTACGACAGTGAATCATCTGTGTGGATGATAAAAGCAGTTCTGGAGGGTGGCTTTGGCGTCGCAGGACAGAAAAATAAATCAGGTGAATATTCATCGTGTGTAATCAGAATCACATTCAGGCCAGGATTTCCTCGTTTGTCTGATGATGGTGATATATCGGTAAAACAGTTTTCACAGGATTCAGAAACTAAAATGGGGACAGGGAGGATTATTTTCAAACTGGGTGATGACTAAGGAGATATTAAAAAACCCGCATCAACACCAGTCAATGCGGGTTAACAACTCTTCACGTGTCTATATAACGCTTACTTCCCAATACAGAAGCTCGAGAAGATCCGTCCTAACAGGTCATCGGAGGTAAACTCGCCGGTGATCTCGCTCAGGCTCTGCTGGGCCAGACGCAGCTCTTCCGCCAGCAGTTCGCCCGCCCACGCACCCAGCAGCTGCGCTTTACCCTGCTGTAAATGCTCTGCCGCCAGCTCAAGCGCCTGCAGATGGCGACGACGGGCCAGGAAGCCACCTTCCATTTGCGTATCAAAGCCCATGCTCTGCTTGAGATGGTTACGCAGCACGTCAACGCCTTCGCCCGTGTAGGCGGAGAGGCGAACCAGTGAGTGACCATTCACCTCGCTGATACCCAGCGTCTCGCCGGTCAAATCGGCTTTATTACGTACCACGGTGATCGGCAGATTCGCGGGTAGACGGGCAATAAAGTCCGGCCAGATATCCGCCGGATCGACGGCGTCGGTGGTGGTGCCATCGACCATAAACAGCACCCGGTCGGCCTGCTCGATCTCCTGCCAGGCGCGCTCAATCCCAATGCGCTCTACCTCGTCGCTGGCGTCACGCAGCCCGGCGGTATCAATGATATGCAGCGGCATGCCGTCGATGTGGATATGCTCACGCAGCACGTCGCGGGTCGTACCGGCGATATCGGTAACAATGGCCGCCTCGCGCCCGGCCAGCGCGTTCAGCAGGCTCGATTTCCCGGCGTTCGGGCGACCGGCGATGACCACCTTCATCCCTTCACGCAGCAGGCTACCCTGACGTGCTTCCGCTCGTACGGCCTCGAGATCGGTCATCACACCGTTAAGCTGCGCTTCGATTTTGCCATCGGAGAGGAAGTCGATCTCTTCGTCCGGGAAATCAATTGCGGCTTCCACATAGATGCGCAGGTGAGTGAGTGCTTCCACCAGATGGTTAACGCGGGTGGAGAACGCCCCCTGTAGCGAGTTTAGCGCCGAGCGTGCGGCCTGCTCGGAGCTGGCGTCGATCAGGTCGGCAATCGCTTCAGCCTGGGCCAGGTCCAGCTTGTCGTTGAGAAACGCGCGTTCGGAAAACTCGCCGGGGCGAGCGATGCGCAGGCCGGGCAGGGTGAGGATGCGCTTTAGCAGCAGGTCGAGGATCACCGGCCCGCCGTGCCCCTGCAGCTCCAGCACGTCTTCGCCGGTAAAGGAGTTCGGGCCGGGGAACCAGAGGGCGATGCCCTGGTCCAGCGCCGTGCCGTCCGCATCGTTAAACGGCAGATAGTCGGCGTAGCGCGGTTTAGGCAGCTTGCCCAGCACAGCCTGCGCTACCTCGCGGGCCTTGAGGCCGGAGATGCGCAGAATGCCCACACCACCGCGTCCCGGTGGGGTTGCCTGGGCGACGATAGTGTCGTTATGGCTCATGATAGTTTTCCGAAATTTCAAAATAAAAAAGGCGGTCATTTGACCGCCTTGTCTAAAGAATGAAGCGTATTAGGAGCTCTTCTTCTCGCGGCTATGCAGGCCACGTTTCTCCAGACCGCGGTAGATCAGCTGCTGCTGCAGAATGGTCACCAGGTTGCTGACGATATAGTACAGCACCAGACCAGACGGGAACCACAGGAAGAAGACCGTAAAGATGACCGGCATAAAGGTCATGATCTTCTGCTGCATCGGGTCGGTCACGGTGGTCGGCGACATCTTCTGGATGAAGAACATCGTCACGCCCATCAGGATCGGCAGGATGTAGTACGGGTCCTGTGCAGACAGGTCATGGATCCACAGGGCGAACGGCGCATGGCGCAGCTCAATGGAGCCCATCAGCATGTAGTACAGCGCAAGGAAGATAGGCATCTGGATAACCAGCGGTAAGCAGCCGCCCAGCGGGTTAACCTTCTCAGCTTTATACAGGGCCATCATCTCCTGGCTCTGACGCTGCTTATCATCGCCCAGACGCTCACGCATGGCCTGAATCTTCGGCTGCAGCATACGCATCTTCGCCATGGAGGTGTACTGCGCCTTGGTCAGCGGGTACATGATGCCACGAACGATAAAGGTGATGATGATGATGGAGAAGCCCCAGTTGCCCAGGAAGCTATGGATCCACTTCAGCAGCTTGAACAGCGGCTGAGAGATAAACCACAGCCAGCCGTAATCCACGGTCAGATCCAGATGCGGCGCAACGGCAGCCATCTTGTCCTGAATTTCCGGGCCGACCCACAGGGTGCTGGTCAGCGCCGCGGTCTGCCCAGGCTGTACCAGTACCGGCGCAGATTTGTAGCCGATAGCAGCTACACCGTTGCCCAGGTTAGCGGTATAGAAGTTGTTCGCGACGTCGCTACGCGGGATCCATGCGGTGGCAAAATACTGCTGCAGCATGGCGACCCAGCCGCCGTTAGAGGAGACGTTCAGGTTCTCGTTGTCGGCGATAGTATCGAATTTATATTTTTCGTACTTCTCGTCCGGCGTAGAGTAGGCCGCACCGCGGAAGGTATGCAGGGCAAAGTTGCTGCTGCCGGTATCACGATGGGCTGGCAGATTGATGGACTGCTTCAGCTGGCCAAAGGTGGAGATCTCCAGCGGCTTCGTGCTGCTGTTCGCCACGTTGTAGCCCACGCTCACCGCATAATCACCGCGTTTCAGAGTGAAGGTTTTGGTGAAGGTGTTGCCTGCCGCGTCGGTGTAGGTCAGCGGGATCGCCAGTTCGTTCTGGCCGTCGGCCATCACAAAGGTGTCACTGTTGACGTTATACAGCGGACGCGCGCCGTTTGCCGGGTTATCCGGGCCGTCACGACCGGTCAGGCCGCTCTGTGCCTGATAGATGAACTCTGGCGTGGTTTCCAGCAGCTGGAACGGCTCGGTAGACTTCAGCTCTTTCGGGTAGCCCAACAGCAGGGCCTGCTCAACATCACCACCACGGGTGTTGATGACCAGCTCCAGCACGTCGGTCTTAACGGTAATGAGTTTCCCCTGGCCACTGGCCGGTACGCCCTGGTCTGCGGCACTACCCGCTGCGGTGGTCGTAGTCTGCGTGGTCTGCTGCGTCTGAGGCTGAGGATTTTTATCCTGCTCCCAGGCTTGCCAGATCATGAAAGACACGAACAACAAAGCGATGACAAAAAGATTGCGTTGCGAATCCATCGTTAGTGTTCTCTGGTATTAAAAGGTCCTGGCGGGACGGGGTCGTCACCACCCGGGTGTAAAGGGTGGCATTTTAATACGCGTTTCACCGTCAACCAACTGCCTTTTATCACCCCGAACCTGCGCAATGCCTCAATTCCATATTGCGAACAGGTCGGTGTGAAACGACAGTGCGGCCCAAGCAGCGGACTGATCAGGCGCTGATATACCCGGATGAGGGCTATCAGGAGCCGTGAGCCAGGCGACAGTGGCGGCGCCATAGTTTTTCCAACGCTTCCGTGAGAGCACGGTTATCGAGGTCAGCAACCCCCTTCTTCGCCACCACCACGAAATCCATTGCTGGCAGTTCATGCTGGCGTAAGCGGAAGCTTTCACGCGTCAGACGTTTGATCCGGTTGCGTTCATGCGCACGCTTAACATTTTTCTTGGCGACGGTAAGACCGATACGGGGATGCCCCAGCGAATTCAGGCGGCCGAGGATGGTGATTTGCGGCGTGCCAGCCCGTTGTGGCTGCTGGAAGACGAATGTGAAATGATTGGGAGTTAACAAGCGTAACTCCCTGGGAAATGCGAGCTTAACCACTCAGGGTTAGCTTTATTACTTGGAAACGGTCAGACGAGCGCGGCCTTTAGCACGACGACGTGCCAGAACCTGACGACCATTTTTAGTAGCCATACGAGCACGGAAGCCGTGAGAACGGTTGCGCTTCAGTACAGACGGTTGAAAAGTGCGTTTCATGGCGATTTCTACCTAAACTTGAATGAATTCACTGAATTTCGCGTCGGTCCGCTGGGCAGTGCCAACGTCTTACGCCTCAGTGTTGATGATTAAAGAGGCCGGATTGTAATAATTGTACACTCCGGAGTCAATTCTCTTTCCTTATATACCGCCTAAATTCCACCGTTTTCGCATGAAAAGTAGACGATAGTCGACGCAAGAAATCGAGCAGCGCGCGCCGGGTGGAGGATTATACGGGCTGAGGGCCAAAGCGCAAGGATCCTCCAGGATCAACATGAGATCCTTTACGTAAATTTTTATCGATCCTCATTAATTTTTCCAATATGCGGCCTAAATCGTGCCGCACCGGCGTCAGGATCGTTTACACTTAGCCGATTCGGATCGTCCTGTGGATAAATCGTGAAGAATCTGTGAGAAACAGAAGATCTCTTCGGCGGTTTACGTTATGATCCGCGGTCCCGATCCTGCATCCCGGATCCGGATCGGGGCAAAAAACCGCAAATAGCGGTTCGCACGTCACCCTTCAGGGGTCTTTTCGACGTGTGTCTACAATCATTAATTTCAGCTTTCGTCTTTTATTATCGACTTTTGTTCGAGTGGAGTCCGCCGTGTCACTTTCGCTTTGGCAGCAGTGTCTTGCCCGACTGCAGGATGAGTTACCAGCCACAGAATTCAGTATGTGGATCCGCCCGTTGCAGGCGGAACTGAGTGACAACACGCTGGCTTTGTATGCGCCAAACCGTTTTGTACTCGATTGGGTCAGGGACAAGTACCTCAATAATATCAACGGACTGCTGAACGAGTTCTGTGGCTCGGATACGCCACAGCTGCGCTTTGAAGTGGGTACCAGGCCGGTCGCCCATACCCTAAAGGAGCCGGCAAGCGTTGCCGCGCCTGCCCAGGTGGCGGCGGTGCAGATGCCGCGCGTAGCGCCTGCGCCGCGCGCGGGCTGGGACAACGTTCCCGCCCCGGCTGAGCCTACCTACCGCTCTAACGTTAACGTTAAACACACGTTTGATAACTTCGTCGAAGGTAAATCGAACCAGCTGGCCCGCGCGGCGGCTCGCCAGGTAGCCGATAACCCAGGCGGGGCGTATAACCCGCTGTTTCTTTACGGCGGCACGGGTCTTGGTAAGACGCACCTGCTGCACGCAGTGGGTAACGGCATCGTGGCACGCAAGCCCAATGCCAAAGTGGTCTATATGCACTCCGAGCGCTTCGTACAGGACATGGTAAAAGCCCTGCAGAACAACGCCATCGAAGAGTTTAAACGCTACTACCGCTCCGTGGACGCCCTGCTGATCGATGACATCCAGTTCTTTGCCAATAAAGAGCGCTCCCAGGAGGAGTTTTTCCACACCTTCAACGCTCTGCTGGAAGGCAACCAACAGATCATCCTCACCTCGGATCGTTATCCAAAAGAGATCAACGGCGTCGAGGATCGTCTGAAGTCGCGCTTCGGCTGGGGGTTGACCGTGGCGATCGAGCCGCCGGAGCTGGAAACCCGCGTAGCGATCCTGATGAAAAAGGCCGACGAAAACGACATTCGTCTGCCGGGTGAGGTGGCGTTCTTTATTGCCAAGCGTCTGCGCTCCAACGTGCGTGAGCTGGAGGGGGCGCTGAATCGCGTGATCGCCAACGCCAACTTCACCGGCCGCGCCATCACTATCGATTTCGTTCGTGAAGCGCTGCGCGATCTGCTGGCGCTCCAGGAAAAGCTGGTCACCATCGACAATATTCAGAAGACGGTGGCGGAGTACTACAAAATTAAAGTGGCGGATCTGCTCTCCAAGCGCCGATCCCGCTCGGTAGCGCGTCCGCGCCAGATGGCAATGGCGCTGGCCAAAGAGCTGACCAACCACAGCCTGCCGGAGATCGGCGATGCGTTTGGCGGCCGCGACCATACGACCGTGCTCCACGCCTGCCGTAAAATCGAGCAGCTGCGTGAAGAGAGCCATGATATCAAAGAAGATTTCTCCAATTTAATCCGAACTCTATCGTCGTGATGCTATGAAATTTACCGTTGAACGTGAACACCTATTAAAACCGCTTCAGCAGGTCAGTGGCCCGCTGGGTGGCCGTCCTACGCTGCCGATCCTGGGCAACCTGCTGTTGCAGGTGGCTGATGGCGCGCTGTCCCTCACTGGTACCGATCTGGAGATGGAGATGGTCGCCCGCGTCGTGCTGGCCCAGCCGCATGAGCCAGGCGCAACTACCGTCCCGGCGCGCAAATTCTTTGATATTTGCCGCGGCCTGCCGGAAGGCGCAGAGATCGCCGTGCAGCTGGAGGGCGATCGGATGCTGGTGCGCTCCGGGCGTAGCCGCTTCTCGCTGTCTACCTTGCCAGCAGCGGACTTCCCGAACCTCGACGACTGGCAGAGCGAAGTAGAGTTTACCCTGCCGCAGGCGACCATGAAGCGCCTGATCGAGGCGACCCAATTCTCAATGGCCCATCAGGACGTGCGCTACTACCTGAACGGTATGCTGTTTGAAACCGAAGGCGAAGAGCTGCGTACCGTGGCGACCGACGGTCACCGTCTGGCGGTCTGTTCCATGCCGGTAGGGCAGTCGCTGCCGAACCATTCGGTGATCGTGCCGCGTAAAGGCGTAATTGAGCTGATGCGTATGCTCGACGGCGGGGAGACGCCGCTGCAGGTGCAGATCGGCAGCAATAACATCCGCGCACACGTGGGCGACTTTATCTTCACCTCCAAGCTGGTGGATGGTCGCTTCCCGGACTACCGCCGCGTGCTGCCGAAGAATCCGGATAAGCACCTCGACGCCGGCTGCGATATTCTCAAGCAGGCCTTCGCCCGCGCCGCTATTCTCTCTAACGAGAAGTTCCGTGGCGTGCGCCTCTACGTTAGCGAAAACCAGCTCAAAATCACCGCTAACAACCCAGAGCAGGAAGAGGCCGAAGAGATCCTCGATGTCACCTATGCCGGGACGGAGATGGAGATCGGCTTTAACGTCAGCTATGTGCTGGACGTGCTCAACGCGCTGAAGTGCGAAAACGTGCGTATCCTGCTGACCGATTCGGTTTCGAGCGTGCAGATAGAAGATGCGGCCAGCCAGAGTGCGGCTTACGTTGTTATGCCAATGAGACTGTAATGTCGCTCACCCGCCTGTTGATCCGCGACTTTCGCAATATCGAAAGCGCGGATCTTGCTCTCTCCCCCGGCTTTAACTTCCTGGTTGGCGCTAACGGCAGCGGCAAGACTAGCGTGCTGGAAGCGATCTATACGCTCGGTCACGGCCGGGCGTTTCGCAGCTTGCAGATTGGTCGCGTCATCCGCCACGAGCAGGAGTCGTTTATCCTGCATGGCCGTTTGCAGGGTGAGGAGCGTGAAACCTCCATCGGCCTGACCAAAGATAAGCACGGGGACAGCACTGTCCGCATTGACGGCACCGACGGCCATAAGGTGGCTGAGCTGGCGCTGCTGATGCCGATGCAGCTGATTACCCCCGAGGGGTTTACTTTACTCAACGGCGGCCCCAAATACAGAAGAGCCTTCCTCGACTGGGGGTGCTTCCATAACGAAGCCGGGTTCTTCACTGCCTGGAGCAATCTGAAGCGACTCCTGAAGCAGCGCAACGCTGCCCTGCGGCAGGTGACGCAATACTCCCAGCTCCGTCCATGGGACAAGGAGCTGATCCCGCTGGCGGAGCAGATCAGCCGCTGGCGGGCCGACTACAGTACCGCCATCGCCCAGGACATGGCGGACACCTGTAAGCAGTTTCTGCCGGAGTTCTCCCTGAGCTTCTCCTTCCAGCGCGGCTGGGAGAAAGAGGCCGATTACGGCGAGGTACTGGCGCGTAGCTTTGAGCGTGACAGGGCGTTGACCTACACCGCCCATGGCCCGCACAAGGCGGATTTCCGCATTCGTGCCGACGGCGCGCCGGTAGAGGATACCCTCTCCCGTGGGCAGCTTAAGCTACTGATGTGCGCCCTGCGCCTGGCGCAGGGGGAGTTCCTGACCCGCGAGAGCGGGCGGCGCTGTTTATACCTGATAGATGATTTTGCCTCAGAGCTTGATGACAGGCGGCGCGCGCTACTGGCGAGCCGCTTAAAAGCTACCCAGTCACAGGTCTTTGTCAGCGCAATTAGCGCTGAACACGTAATGGACATGTCGGACAAAAATTCGAAGATGTTCACCGTGGAAAAGGGTAAAATAGCAGACTAATCCAAGACAAATTGAGCGAGAAACGTTGATGTCGAATTCTTATGACTCCTCCAGTATCAAAGTCCTGAAAGGGCTGGATGCGGTGCGTAAGCGCCCGGGTATGTATATCGGCGACACGGATGACGGTACCGGCCTGCACCATATGGTATTTGAGGTGGTAGATAACGCTATCGACGAGGCGCTCGCGGGTCACTGTAAAGATATCGTCGTGACGATCCACGCCGATAACTCCGTGTCGGTCTCGGATGATGGCCGTGGGATCCCCACCGGTATTCACCCGGAAGAGGGCGTCTCTGCCGCCGAAGTTATTATGACCGTGCTGCACGCAGGCGGTAAATTTGATGATAACTCCTATAAAGTGTCCGGCGGCCTGCATGGCGTGGGCGTCTCCGTGGTTAACGCCCTGTCGCAGAAGCTTGAGCTGCTGATCCGCCGCGAAGGCAAAGTGCACCAGCAGACCTACGTGCACGGCGTGCCGCAGGCACCGCTGGCGATCACCGGCGACACTGACGTCACCGGGACCGTGGTGCGTTTCTGGCCTAGCCTTGAGACCTTCACCAACGTCACCGAATTTGAGTATGAGATCCTGGCCAAGCGCCTGCGCGAGCTGTCGTTCCTGAACTCTGGCGTCTCTATTCGCCTTGTGGATAAGCGCGACGGCAAAGAGGATCACTTCCACTACGAGGGCGGCATCAAGGCGTTTGTTGAGTACCTCAACAAAAACAAAACGCCGATCCACCCGAGCATCTTCTACTTCTCTACCGAAAAAGATGGGATTGGCGTGGAAGTGGCCCTGCAGTGGAACGATGGCTTCCAGGAAAACATCTACTGCTTTACCAACAACATTCCGCAGCGCGACGGCGGTACCCACCTTGCGGGCTTCCGTGCGGCGATGACCCGTACCCTGAACGCCTACATGGACAAAGAGGGCTACAGCAAGAAAGCCAAGGTTAGCGCCACCGGTGATGACGCCCGTGAAGGCCTGATCGCCGTGGTCTCGGTGAAGGTGCCGGATCCGAAGTTCTCCTCCCAGACCAAAGACAAGCTGGTCTCCTCCGAGGTGAAGTCGGCGGTTGAACAGCAGATGAACGAGCTGCTGTCCGAATACCTGCTGGAAAACCCGTCCGATGCCAAAATCGTGGTCGGTAAAATTATCGACGCTGCCCGCGCCCGTGAAGCGGCACGCCGCGCCCGTGAGATGACCCGCCGTAAAGGCGCGCTCGATCTCGCAGGCCTGCCGGGCAAGCTGGCGGACTGTCAGGAGCGCGACCCGGCCCACTCTGAACTCTACCTGGTGGAAGGGGACTCGGCGGGCGGCTCGGCGAAACAGGGTCGTAACCGTAAGAACCAGGCTATTCTGCCGCTGAAGGGTAAAATCCTTAACGTTGAGAAAGCCCGTTTCGACAAGATGCTGGCCTCTCAGGAAGTGGCGACGCTGATCACTGCTCTGGGCTGCGGCATTGGCCGTGACGAGTACAACCCGGATAAGCTGCGCTATCACAGCATCATCATCATGACCGATGCGGACGTCGATGGCTCGCACATCCGTACGCTGCTGCTGACCTTCTTCTACCGCCAGATGCCAGAGATCATCGAACGCGGTCACGTCTACATTGCCCAGCCGCCGCTCTATAAGGTGAAAAAGGGCAAGCAGGAGCAGTACATCAAAGATGACGAGGCGATGGATCAGTACCAGATCTCCATCGCGCTGGATGGCGCTACCCTGCACTCCAATGCCCAGGCGCCTGCTCTGTCCGGCGAAGCGTTAGAGAAGCTGGTGTCTGAGTACAACACGACGCAGAAGATGATCAACCGTATGGAGCGCCGCTTCCCGAAAGCTCTGCTGAAGGAGCTGGTTTACCAGCCGACGCTGACGGAAGAGAACCTGGCGGATGAGCAAGCGGTCACGCGCTGGGTCAACGCGCTGGTAAGCGATCTGAACGAAAAAGAGCAGCACGGCAGCCAGTGGAAGTTCGATATCAGCGAAAATGCGGAACAGCAACTGTTCGAGCCGGTGATCCGCGTGCGCACCCACGGCGTGGATTCCGACTACCCGCTGGATCGTGAGTTTGTGACCGGTGGTGAATACCGTCGCATTCGCTCTCTGGGTAAGCAGCTGGAAGATGTGATTGAGGATGATGCCTTTATTGAACGTGGCGAGCGCCGTCAGCCGGTAGACAGCTTTGAGCAGGCGCTGGAGTGGCTGGTGAAAGAGTCGCGCCGTGGCCTCGCTATTCAGCGCTACAAAGGTCTGGGCGAGATGAACCCGGAGCAGCTGTGGGAAACCACGATGGATCCGGAGAGCCGCCGCATGCTGCGCGTGACCGTGAAGGATGCGATCGCAGCCGACCAGCTCTTCACTACCCTGATGGGCGACGCCGTTGAACCGCGTCGTGCGTTTATCGAAGAGAACGCCCTGAAAGCGGCCAATATCGATATCTAATCGGTTTGTACCCCGGCGGCGCTACGCCTGCCGGGGCTACCCTTCTTGTAAATGGGGAATATATCGCCCCGCTCCTGTCCCCCTTTTCCCCCGACGCGCTTACTGTCTTTTGAGCAGAATCACGCTAGCATAAGAGTTAACTCTTTTACGCTGGGGAACCCATGGCTATCAAACTCATTGCAATCGACATGGACGGCACTTTGTTGCTGCCGGACCATACCATTTCACCTGCCGTTAAAAATGCGATTGCCGCCGCGCGCGAGCGTGGGGTCAACGTGGTGCTGACGACCGGGCGTCCCTATGCTGGCGTGCACACCTACCTGAAAGAGCTGCATATGGACAGGCCGGGTGACTACTGCATCACCTATAACGGCGCGCTGGTGCAGAAAGCCAGCGACGGCAGCACCGTGGCGCAAACCACGCTCAGCTATGACGACTACCGCTACCTCGAGCAGCTCTCCCGCGAGGTTGGCTCGCACTTCCACGCTCTCGATCGCAACACGCTCTATACCGCCAACCGCGACATCAGCTACTACACGGTGCACGAATCCTACGTTGCCACCATTCCGCTGGTGTTCTGCGAGGCCGAGAAGATGGATCCAGCCATCGAGCTGCTGAAGGTGATGATGATTGACGAACCGGCGATCCTCGACCAGGCAATATCCCGCATTCCGGCCGAGGTAAAAGAGAAGTACACCGTGCTGAAAAGCGCGCCTTACTTCCTTGAGATCCTCAATAAAAGCGTCACCAAAGGCACCGGCGTGAAATCCCTGGCCGATGCGCTGGACATCAAGCCGGAAGAGATCATGGCGATTGGCGATCAGGAGAACGACATCGCCATGCTGGAGTATGCTGGTATGGGCGTTGCCATGGACAATGCCATCCCGTCGGTGAAAGAGGTCGCCAATTTCGTGACCAAAACCAATATCGAAGACGGCGTGGCTTACGCTATCGAGAAGTTTGTCCTGAACTAAATTTAGCTTTTCCCGCCTGCCATAAGCCCGCACCTCGCTGCGGGTTTTTTATTGTCACCCGCTTTTCACATTTTATTTACCAGTTGTCGTTTTTGTGATCTGGATTGTAGTACAACTCAAAGCGATTGTACTACTATCGGCTCACGGTATGGCGAACGGCTCGCATATTTGTACTTCAATAGTGCGGACTTTTACGCCAACGGGGATAAAGTAGTGGTAAAGCAACTCCTTAAAGGATCTGAGATGACCATTACCAAAACGGACCGCATCATCGCCACCCTTGGGCGGCAGATTGTCAGCGGCAAATATGTCCCTGGCGCAGGGCTGCCTTCCGAGGCTGACCTGTGCGAAGAGTTTGAAACCTCGCGCAACATTATCAGGGAGGTCTTTCGCTCCCTGATGGCGAAGCGGCTCATTGAGATGAAGCGCTATCGCGGGGCGTTTGTCGCGGCACGCAACCAGTGGAACTACCTCGACACCGAGGTGTTGCAGTGGGTATTAGAGAACGACTACGACCCTCGGCTGATCAGCGCGATGAGCGAGGTGCGTAACCTGGTCGAACCGGCCATTGCCCGCTGGGCGGCCGAGCGAGCCACCTCCAGCGACCTGGCTCAGATTGAGGCGGCGCTCAACGACATGATCGCCAATAACCAGAACCGGGAGGCGTTCAACGAAGCGGATATTCGCTATCACGACGCCGTGCTGCAGTCGGTGCACAACCCGGTACTCCAGCAGCTGACGGTAGCGATTGGCTCCCTGCAGCGGGCAGTTTTTGAACAGACCTGGCGCGGTGACGAAGCCAACATGCCGAAGACGCTTCAGGAACATAAGGCGCTGTTTGATGCGATCCGGCATCAGGACGGCGATGCAGCAGAGCAGGCGGCGCTAACTATGATCGCCAGCTCAACCCAAAGGCTCAAGGAAATAACATGACATCACGCTATATCGCTATCGACTGGGGCTCTACCAATCTTCGCGCCTGGCTCTATCAGGGCGATGAGTGCCTGGAGAGCAGGCAATCCGAAGCGGGCGTAACCCGCCTGAACGGGCGAACCTTCGAGGCGGTATTAGCGCAGATCACCGAGGGTTGGGCGCAGGAAAATACCCCCGTGGTGATGGCAGGCATGGTCGGCAGCAATGCCGGCTGGGTTAACGTCCCGTATCTGCCTTGCCCGGCCCGCTTTGACGACATTGGCCAGCAGCTTACCGCCGTTGCCGACAATATCTGGATCGTTCCCGGACTGTGCGTCAATCGGGAAGATAATCACAACGTGATGCGCGGCGAAGAGACCCAGCTGCTCGGCGCGCGCGATCTTCAGCCTGCCCAGGTTTACGTCATGCCCGGTACCCACTGCAAATGGGTGCTGGCAGATAGTGAGCAGGTGAGTGATTTCCGCACCGTGATGACCGGCGAGCTGCACCACGTGCTGCTCAACCATACGCTGGTAGGCGCGGGCCTGCCTGAGCAGGTTGCCTCTCCGGACGCCTTTACCGCCGGTTTAACCCGCGGTCTTGATGCCCCCGATCTGCTGCCTCGCCTGTTTGAGGTCCGCGCTTCCCACGTGCTCGGCACGCTGGCGCGGGAACAGGTGAGCGAATTTCTTTCCGGCCTGCTGATAGGCAGCGAAGTGGCGAGTATGAAAGCCTGGATCGCGCCGCAGCAGACCATCACTCTCGTCGCCAACCCCTCGCTGACCGCGCGCTATCAGCAGGCGTTTGCCCTGCTGGGCCACGATACGCAGGCGCTACGCGGCGACGACGCATTTCAGGCAGGTATAAGGAGCATCGCTCATGCAGTGGCAAAATAAACTCCCGCTGATCGCAATTCTGCGCGGCATCACGCCAGAAGAGGCGCACGCCCACGTGGCGGCGGTGATCGAGGCCGGGTTTGAAGCGGTCGAAATTCCGCTTAACTCCCCGCGCTGGGAAGAGAGCATTCCGGCGATGGTGAAAGCCTTTGGTGATAAAGCCTTAATTGGCGCGGGCACGGTATTAAAGCCCGAGCAGGTCGATACGCTCGCCGAAATGGGCTGCACTCTGCTAGTGACCCCCAACATCAATCCGGAAATTATCCGCCGGGCGGTGGCATACGGCATGGCGGTCAGCCCTGGCTGTGCCACGGCGACCGAAGCCTTTACGGCGATTGAGGCCGGTGCTCAGTCGCTGAAAATATTCCCGTCTTCCGCGTTTGGTCCGGACTACATCAAAGCCCTGAAGGCCGTGCTTCCGCCGGAAATCCCTGTGTTCGCCGTGGGTGGCGTCACGCCGGACAACCTGTCCCAGTGGATCAAGGCAGGCTGTGCCGGTGCCGGACTGGGCAGCGATCTCTACCGTGCCGGACAATCCGTGGAGCGCACCGCGCAGCAGGCAGCCGCATTTGTAAAAGCGTATCGAGAGGCAGTGCAATGAAAATTACTAAACTAACCACCTACCGTTTACCTCCGCGTTGGATGTTCCTGAAAATCGAAACCGACGAAGGCGTAGTGGGCTGGGGTGAACCGGTGATCGAAGGCCGGGCGCGTACCGTTGAGGCTGCCGTTCACGAGCTGGGCGAGTACCTGATTGGCCAGGATCCCTCCCGTATCAACGACCTGTGGCAGGTGATGTACCGCGCGGGCTTCTACCGTGGCGGCCCGATCCTGATGAGCGCCATTGCCGGTATTGACCAGGCGCTCTGGGACATCAAGGGTAAAGTGCTGAATGCGCCGGTCTGGCAGCTGATGGGTGGCCTGGTGCGCGATAAAATTAAGGCCTACAGCTGGGTGGGCGGCGATCGCCCGGCGGACGCGATTAACGGAATTAGTAAGCTGCGCGAAATTGGCTTCGATACCTTTAAATTAAACGGCTGTGAAGAGCTGGCGATCATCGACGACTTCCGTAAAGTCGAAACCGCGGTAAATACCGCCGCGCAGATCCGCGAAGCCTTTGGCAATAAGATTGAATTTGGCCTCGATTTCCACGGCCGCGTCAGCGCGCCAATGGCGAAAATTTTAATTAAAGAGCTGGAGCCGTACCGTCCGCTGTTTATTGAAGAGCCGGTGCTGGCCGAGCAGGCGGAATACTATCCGAAGCTGGCTGCGCAGACCCATATTCCGATTGCTGCCGGGGAGCGTATGTTCTCACGCTTCGAGTTCAAGCGCGTGCTGGAAGCGGGCGGTCTGGCCATTCTCCAGCCCGATCTCTCCCACGCTGGGGGCATCACCGAGTGCTACAAAATTGCCGGTATGGCGGAAGCGTATGACGTGGCGCTGGCCCCACACTGCCCGCTTGGCCCGATTGCGCTGGCGGCCTGCCTGCACGTGGACTTTGTCTCCCACAACGCGGTGTTCCAGGAGCAGAGCATGGGGATTCACTATAACCAGGGCGCGGAGCTGCTCGACTTTGTGAAAAACAAAGAGGACTTCAACATGGAAGGCGGCTTCTTTAAACCGCTGATGAAGCCAGGCCTGGGCGTAGAGATTGACGAAGAGCAGGTTATTGCCCGCAGTAAAGACGTGACCGACTGGCGTAATCCGCTGTGGCGCCATGAAGATGGCAGCGTAGCGGAGTGGTAAATGCGCGTCATACTTCGCACTGATGGTGCGTTGGCTGCGTTTCCTTACCCCGGTCACATACTTTTGTATGCTCCCGGGGATAAGAAAACTTGCCGCCTTCCCTCAGCACGAATTATTTAACGCATTCCAATTAAGTTTTTAATTAAAAAATCAAATACACCCTCTGTAATTTACAGGGCATGGTGAGCGGCCTCGCTATGCCCAAAATCTGGAGACAGATTACGATGGATATTTCAGTTACTGCTGCAAAACCCGGACGTCGTCGTTATCTGACGCTGTTCATGATCTTTGTTACCGTAGTGATTTGCTACGTTGACCGCGCCAACCTGGCGGTGGCATCAGCCCATATTCAGGAGGAGTTTGGCATCACCAAAGCGGAGATGGGCTACGTCTTCTCTGCCTTTGCGTGGCTCTATACCCTGTGTCAGATCCCCGGCGGCTGGTTCCTTGACCGTGTTGGCTCACGCCTCACCTACTTTATCGCCATCATGGGCTGGTCGGTTGCGACCCTGTTCCAGGGCTTTGCTACCGGCTTGATGTCGCTGATTGGCCTGCGTGCTATCACCGGCGTGTTTGAGGCCCCGGCATTCCCAACCAATAACCGGATGGTGACCAGCTGGTTCCCTGAGCATGAGCGCGCCTCGGCGGTGGGCTTCTACACTTCCGGGCAGTTTGTGGGTCTGGCGTTCCTGACGCCGATGCTGATCTGGATCCAGGAGATGCTGAGCTGGCACTGGGTGTTTATCATCACCGGCGGGATAGGCATTATCTGGTCGCTGATCTGGCTGAAAGTCTATCAACCGCCGCGCCTGACCAAAGGTATCAGCACCGCGGAGCTGGACTACATTCGTGACGGCGGCGGTCTGGTAGATGGCGATGCCCCGGTTAAAAAAGAGGCGCGTCAGCCTCTGACTAAGGCAGACTGGAAGCTGGTATTCAACCGCAAGCTGGTGGGTGTCTATCTCGGTCAGTTCGCCGTAACTTCCACGCTGTGGTTCTTCCTCACCTGGTTCCCGAACTATCTGACCCAGGAGAAGGGCATCACCGCGCTGAAGGCGGGCTTTATGACCACCGTACCGTTCCTTGCCGCCTTCGTAGGGGTGCTCCTCTCCGGTTGGCTGGCTGATAAGCTGGTGAAAAAAGGCTTCTCCCTCGGCGCGGCACGTAAAACGCCGATCATCTGCGGGCTGCTGATCTCCACCTGCATCATGGGAGCCAACTACACCAACGATCCGGTGTGGATTATGACCCTGATGGCGATTGCGTTCTTCGGCAATGGTTTTGCGTCGATCACCTGGTCGCTGGTCTCCTCCCTTGCGCCGATGCGTCTGATTGGCCTTACCGGCGGCGTATTTAACTTTGTTGGCGGCCTGGGTGGTATTACCGTGCCGCTGGTAGTGGGCTATCTGGCGCAGGGTTACGGTTTTGCCCCGGCGCTGGTCTATATCTCCGCCGTAGCGCTGCTCGGCGCGCTCTCCTACATCCTGCTGGTGGGTGAGGTGAAACGCGTAGGCTAAACCCCCGCAATGCTATACCCTGATGCGACATCTGCGCATCAGGGTATCCTCATGAAACAAATCACCTTCGCTCTCCGCAATCATCAGCTTACCAATATCAATACCTGGACCCCCGACAGCCAGTGGCTGGTGTTTGATGTGCGTCCCTCAGGAGCCTCCTTTACCGGGGCGACCATCGAGCGGGTCAACGTGGAGACCGGAGAGGTAGAGACGCTCTACACCGCGACCCAGGACGCGCACGTTGGCGTGGTGACCGTTCATCCGGCCGAAGAGAAATATGTCTTTATCCACGGGCCGCAAAATCCGGATGAGAGCTGGCAGTACGATTTTCACCATCGCCAGGGCGTTATTGTGCAAAACGGCAGGGCGAGCAACCTTGATGCGCTGGATATCACCGAACCCTATACGCCTGGCGCGCTACGCGGTGGCAGCCATGTGCATGTCTTCAGTCCGGACGGCGACAAGGTCAGCTTTACCTATAACGATCACGTGCTGCACGAGCGCGACCCAAGGCTGGATCTGCGCAACGTTGGCGTTGCCGTGCCCTTTGGCCCGGTCACGCCTGGGGGCAACCATCCGCGTGAGTACGCTGGCAGCCACTGGTGCGTGCTGGTCAGCCGCACGACGCCAACGCCTGCACCCGGCAGCGACGAGATCAACCGCGCCTATGAGGAGGGCTGGGTAGGTAGCAGTCGGCTCGCCTTTATTGGCGACACGCTGGCGCTGAACGGTGAAAAAGTGCCTGAGCTGTTTATCGTCGACCTGCCCACTGACGAGCAGGGCTGGAAGCAGGCGGGAGATGCCCCGCTGGCTGGAACGCCAGACACGATGCCGTCGCCACCTGCGGGCGTGCAGCAGCGACGTCTCACCTTTACCCACTCGCGTCGTTATCCTGGGCTGGTCAGCGTGCCGCGCCACTGGGTGCGCAGCAACCCGCAGGGCACCGAGATTGCCTTTTTAATGCGTGACGATGCAGGAGTGGTGCAGCTCTGGCTGATTGCCGCAGAGGGTGGCGAGCCGCGTCAGCTAACCCATAATGCAACGGACATCCAGTCGGCGTTTAACTGGCACCCCTCCGGCGCAGCGCTTGGCTTTGTGCTGGAGAATCGGCTGGTGCTTTGCGATAGCGCGACTGGCGCAATCATGTTTTTAACCGATGATAACCCCGAGCACCAGCCCTCGACCGATGCGGTAGTCTTCTCGCCAGATGGTAAGAAGATCGCGTGGATGGCACTGGCCGCAGGCTTCCGCCAGCTCTGGGTGGCCGATACCGGCCTCTAATCAGTAAGAGCGAATTTAAGGTGCGGGCATGGCCGCAGGTGGAATAACGGAGTTGGTTGCCAGGTTGGCCTCCTCCGCCTTCTCGACGCGAGATTTTACCGAGCTGTCTTTGCGGAACATATCCCAGGGCAGCAGCAGCGTATCGGCTACGGCAGTAAATGGCATATCCAGCACCACGAACGATTTCACCGCCAGGTTCGCGTCGTCATCCATCAGCATTTTTGAGCTGGCGCGTGTGCCGGGGTAGAGTCCCTCTTTGCCGCCGGTATGCGACATCACGCTGGAGCAGCCGCCCAGCGTCACCATTCCGCTGACAATCGCCACTTTTAACAGAATATTTTTCATGATGGTTTTTTTCTTATCATCGTGCACTCCTTGCTTATAGCGACCCTTAAGGGAAATGAATAGCTTTCGTGTGCCGCTCTGTGGCGGCAATCGTAATTTAACGTTAAGTGTCGTAATCCAGTCTAAGCACTGAGTGAGAAAGTGCAAAAAAAAGTCAGACTTTCGCCCTTGAAAAACCGACCGCTGCACCCATTTTTACAACGTAGCCGGAAGAACATGCCTGCGGGGTGTTCTGGTTCTAAGAGCCTGTCCATGGTGGAAGGTTCAAAAATTTCTCGCTGATTTCAGGAGCTTATTGTATGCGTAACTTCGATCTCTCTCCGCTTTATCGTTCTGCCATTGGTTTTGACCGCCTGTTTAACCTGTTAGAAAACAATCAGAGCCAGAGTAACGGCGGCTATCCTCCGTACAACGTTGAACTCGTTGACGAAAACCACTATCGCATCGCGATTGCCGTAGCCGGCTTTGCCGAAAGCGAACTGGAGATCACCGCTCAGGACAACCTGCTGGTGGTGAAAGGCGCTCGCGCGACCGAGCAGAAAGAGCGTAGCTATCTCTATCAGGGTATCGCCGAACGTAACTTCGAACGTAAATTCCAGATCGCTGAGAACATTCACGTTCGTGGCGCTAACCTGGTCAACGGCCTGCTGTTTATCGAACTGGAACGCGTCATTCCGGAAGAGAAAAAACCGCGCCGTATCGAAATTAACTAATTCCCCGGGTCGCCACGGCGGCCCAGATTACACCTTGCTCGCCGTCAGGGAGCAGATGCGCGTCGCATGATGCGTAGAATATTTCTTGCTTCAAAGAAGGAGAAACACCATGCGTAACTACGATTTATCCCCGCTGCTGCGTCAATGGATCGGTTTTGACAAACTGGCCAACGCCCTGCAAAACGCCAGCGAAGGCCAGACCTTCCCGCCCTATAACATTGAGAAGAGCGACGATAACCACTACCGCATTACCCTTGCGCTGGCCGGTTTCCGTCAGGACGATCTGGAGATCCAGCTGGAGGGCACGCGCCTCAGCGTCAAAGGCACGCCGGAAAAACCGGCCAACGAGCCGAAGTGGCTGCATCAGGGGCTGGTGATCCAGCCGTTCAGCCTGAGCTTTACGCTGGCCGACCATATGGAGGTCTCCGGAGCCACCTTCAATAACGGGCTGCTGCATATCGACATCAGCCGCAACGTGCCGGAAGCTATCGCTCCCCAGCGCATCGCCATCAGCGAGCGCCCGGCGCTGAATAGCTAAGCTTGACGATGTAAAAAGGCCCCGCTTGGGGCCTTTTTTGTATCCACTCTGTAGGCCAGGTAAGCGTAGCGCCACCCGGCGGTATACATCTTCGCAAAGGTGATGCGGTATGGCATGCTGATGGTGCTGTTTGAGCGCGATAAACCACAAGGACACCGCATGAAAATTTCTCGCCTCGGTGAAGCGCCGGACTACCGCTTCTCTCTGGCAAACGAGCGCACCTTCCTCGCCTGGATCCGCACCGCGCTAGGCTTTCTGGCGGCGGGCGTAGGCCTCGATCAGCTCGCCCCGGACTTCGCCACGCCGTTTATTCGCGAGCTACTGGCGCTGCTGCTCTGCCTCACCTCCGGCGGGCTGGCGATTTTTGGCTACCTGCGCTGGCTGCGCAATGAGAAGGCGATGCGCCTGAAGCAGGATCTCCCCTATACCTACAGCCTGCTGGTTATCAGCATTATACTGCTCGTCGTGGCAGCGGTAGTGATGGCGCTGGTCTTCTATGCCGGATAGCCGCAAAGCCCGCCGCGAGCAGGACCCCGGCCTGCAGCCCGAGCGCACGTCGCTTGCCTGGCAGCGCACCCTGCTGGGCTACGGCGCGCTGCTGGTGCTGGCGGTAAAGCACAACGGGCAGCAGGCTGGCTCGGCTTTCTGGGTAGCGATTGCTCTGCTGGCGGCGGTGGCGCTGATCCTCTGGCGCTACACCCTGAAGCGCAACCTGATGGACGTGGGTCGCAGCGACTTTTTGCGCACGTCAGCGGTACGGGACAAGCTTCTGGTTGCGTTAGGCGTGCTCTCGCTGGCGCTGCTGTTTGCCGCTACCCACCTCCAGCAGATCGCACTTTTTCTTCTCGCTGCGCTACACGGCAGTTAAAAAAGCGTGCTAAAAAATAGCGGTGCGTTAACTCATCTTCTCAGGCTAACCGTGTATAAGTTTCCGATCGCTGCTGCGTTACTGCTTGCTCCCCCTGCCGTTTATGCTGAACCGCCGCTGACGGCCGCACGCTATGCGGCGCAGCTTGGCGTCGGCATGGACGTTGACTGGGCGCGCACCGAGCGCGGCATCCGCGAGTTCGACCCGCTCGTGGTGCGGGATTTTGCCGCGCAGGGGATAGCGCATGTGCGCATCCGTGTGGCAGGCGAGTCGACGGAGGCGCGGCTCATTCACCTGCGTAAGCTGGTGCAAGCCTGCGAGCACTACGGCGTGATCCCGATTATCTCTTATCAGGCCGATGAGTATAAAAACGATCCCAAACCCGAGACTGAAAAAGAGGTGGTGAACTGGTGGATCGCCGTTGCGCACTACTTCGGCAACAGCTCCCCGCAGCTAGGCTTTGACCTCATTTATGAGCCAGCCGACAAGCTGAATCATAATCTCGCCTCGCTCAATCGCGTCTACGAAAAAACAGTTAAAGCCATTCATGACATTAACGCCCAGCGCATGATATTTATCGCGCCGCGCCTGCGGGCCGAACCGGAAGATCTCTCCAGTCTGAAGCTGCCAGCGCACAGCCAAAATTATCTCCTGGCGGAGTGGCATATCTTCCCTTGGGGGCCGCTAAAGAGTAACGGCAGATATCCGTGGACATCGGGTACAGCGGCGGAGAAGGCAGCGATTCGAAATCGCATCAGCGTCGCGCTGCGCTGGCAGCAAAAAACCGGACACGTTAGCTGGGTGGGAGGCTGGGGTGTAGGTGGATCCAGCCGCGTCACCCCTACCGCGTCACAAATGGCCTTTGCAGCCTTTATGGCCTGTGAGCTACAGCAGGCAAAAATTCCTTACGCCATCAATACTGATTCGCAGTTTTACGATGGCGAGGAGGGGGCGTGGCGTCCGGTAGCCGAACCACTGCTGAAGACAATGGTGGCCCCGATATGTGAAAAGCCCGGCGAGAAGCCGGGCCATCATAATGTTAAACAGGCTGTTCGTGATGCGGCACGCGCGACGCCAGCGGCAGCCAGCACAGTAAAATTAGCAGCCCCATCAGGGTCATCAATAAACCCAGACTAGTTTGTCCGGTTTGCGGCATCATGGCTGAGAACCATGCCAGCGCGCCGGAACCGATATTCTGTAGGCCTCCCACCAGCGCGCCCGCCGTCCCGGCAAGGAATGGGAACGGCTCCATTGCCCCGCTGGTGGCGAGCGGAAAGAGCATCCCCGCGCCGAAAAAGAACAGTGCCGCCGGGATCAGCAGGGTCCAGACGTTCATCATGCCTAACAGGCCAGGGATCCACATCATCAGACCTGCCAGCAGGCAGCTCATCACCGACTGCCACATCAGGGTGGAGAAACGTTTATTCTGGCGTCCGGCAAACCATGCGCCAAAGAAGGCCGCCGGGATCGGCAGAATAAACAGAATGCTTACCACCATACTGCTAAGCCCAAGTCCTGCCCCTAACAGCACGCCGGAGCAGGCTTCAAACACGGCGATACCCGCCAAGCCACTGATCAACATCAGCAGATAGCAATTGAAAGACCCGCTGCCGAAAAGCACTTTGTAGCTGGTGAGCAGTTTCGTGCGCGGTGCGCCTGCGGGTCGGGTCTCGGGCATCCAGCGCGCCATGCTGAAGGCAACGATCACGCACAGCACCAGAAGGAAGGCGAAGCAGGCGCGCCATGACCACAGGGTATTTAGCAGGCCGCCAATCAGCGGGGCCAGCAGCGGGCTTACCAGGATCCCCATGTTCAACAGGCTGTTGGCATGCCGGAGCTGGGTTCCCTGATACATGTCGCGCGGTAAGGTTCGCGCCATTACGCCGCCGACGCCGGTCCCAACACCCTGCAACGCGCTGGCCGCAATTAATACGGTCAGGCTATGGGTGGTCAGGGCAATCAGCGTCGCCACCATGAAAATGCCCATGCCCACTAAAATAACCGGGCGACGCCCCACGCGATCGGATAAGGGGCCATAGACGAGCTGGGAGAGGCCATAGGTTAGCAGATAGGCGGCCATCACGCTTTGCACTGCGCCCTCGCGGACGTGAAGCTCCTTTGCCATGTCGGCAATGGCCGGAATGTAGATGGTTTGCGCCATCTGGCCGACCGCCACCAGTAATACCAGCATCAACAATAAGTTAACGTTCCTTTGTCTTTTCATGTCGCTGAATACTTTTGCCAAATGAGAGAAATAAAGAATAAGTCACTACGCATTCCATAAATGCGCGAGAAATCTACCACAGTACGGCGATAAGTTAAGCATCAGGGCGATGAATGAACAAAAGCGAAAAGGCAGGATTTATGAACAATATTGGCAACTAATATTGCCTGGGTCTTTATGCCAGGCGTAACAGAATCGCCCCGCCGGCAATCCCCAGCGCGGCAGCGATGCGCACGCCAGCAACTCGCTCTTTTAACAGTAAAAAAGCGATAAGCGCGCCAAAAAGTATCGAGGTTTCACGCAGGGCCGCAACCACGGCCAGCGGGGCCTGGGTCATTGCCCACAGCGCCAGGCCGTACGATCCCATGGTTCCCACGCCACCAAACAGCCCTTTCTTCCAGTGCAGGCGCAGGTAGCTGGACGCTTCGCGACGGCGCGCCACCATCGCCCAGCAGAGCAGACAGAATCCGTTCATAAAGAAGGTCCACAGCGTATAGCCCAGCACGGTGTCAGACAGACGCACGCCGGTGCCGTCCACCAGCGTGTATCCGGCGATAAAGCAGGCGTTCAGCAGCGCCAGCCAGACCCCCTTGCGTGACTGCATCCGGCCATTCAGCGCCATGGCCAGTATCGACAGGCAGATGACGCCGATCCCAGACCAGGCGAGCCACGAAAGCGTATCCCCTAATGCGAGGACGCTAATCAGCGCCACCAGCAGCGGGGCCGTGCCGCGCATCAGAGGATAGGTCTGGCTCATATCAGAGACATGGTAAGTTTTTGCCACCAGTACCGTATACACCACCTGTAACGCACAGGAGATCGCTAAAAAAGGCCAGCTGGCGGCAGAGGGCTGTGGTGAGAAGGGCAACAGGATCAGGGCGATAAGCGTGGCGGAGCCGCTAACGCTGATGGCGGCATAGAGTTTATCCGTTCCGGCTTTGACGATAGCGTTCCAGCTGGCATGCAGCAGGGCAGCGAACAATAGAATGCAGAAAACAGAGAGTGTCATAGCGAACCGGATGGTGAATTGTCATACAACTGTAACACTTAACCCTGCTCCGGCAGCGTTTTTGTTTTGCAATGAAACGTGATCGTTCACGCATTTTCATCGCCGCTGCGATAAAACGATTGTCACGCCGCACAAGCTGTGTTTGTATAAATTCAGCTAATAAATACACAACACAACAAAACAGGCCCCTAATGAACCCAGCCATGCTGACATCGACTCTACTACGCACCGCGCCATCTGCCGCGGTCGTCGTCGTGCGTGTGGTGGTGGTCGTCGGCATAGCGCCGTAGGGTCCGGAACACACGATTCCAAAACCCCGCCGGCGCAAACCGGGCGGGGTTTTTCGTTTAGACCGCCCGGAAAGTCGGCCCAGAATTAAAGGACTGGAGCATGGCAAGTTTGGGCACAACCTCGCAGGCAAGGCGCTTTACTGGCGCACAGTTAATCGTTCATTTACTGGAGCGCCAGGGCATCTCCATCGTCACCGGCATCCCAGGCGGCACGGTGCTGCCGCTGTACGACGCTCTGAGTCAAAGCACGCAGATCCGTCATGTCCTGGCCCGCCACGAGCAGGGTGCAGGCTTTATCGCGCAAGGCATGGCGCGCACCCAGGGGAAACCCGCCGTCTGTATGGCCTGTAGCGGGCCGGGGGCCACTAACCTGGTGACCGCCATCGCCGACGCGCGCCTCGACTCCATTCCGCTGGTCTGCATCACGGGTCAGGTTCCCTCGTCGATGATCGGTACCGACGCGTTTCAGGAGGTGGACACCTACGGCATCTCTATCCCCATCACTAAACACAACTATCTGGTGCGCGACATCCGCGAGCTGCCGCAGGTCATTAGCGACGCGTTCCGTATTGCCCAGTCAGGCCGTCCCGGCCCGGTGTGGATAGATATTCCTAAGGATATTCAGACCGCCGAGATCGAATTAGACATTCTACCGGAGCCAGGTGATACCGCCCCCGCCCCGGCGTTCAGCATTGAGAGCGTGCGTGAGGCGGCGGCGATGATTAACCAGGCCCAGCGCCCGGTACTCTACCTGGGCGGCGGGGTGATCAATGCGCCGGAGCAGGTGCGGACTCTGGCGGAAAAGGCCAGTCTGCCGACCACCATGACGCTGATGGCGCTCGGCATGCTGCCGAAACAGCATCCGCTGTCGCTGGGCATGCTGGGGATGCATGGCGCACGCAGCACCAACTTTATTCTGCACGAAGCCGATCTGCTGATAGTCATGGGCGCGCGTTTTGATGACCGGGCGATCGGCAAGACCGAAACTTTCTGCCCGAACGCCAAAATTATCCATGTCGATATCGACCGCGCCGAGCTGGGTAAAATCAAACAGCCACACTGCGCTATTCAGGGCGATGTCGGCGAGGTGTTAGAGCAGCTGATCCCGCTGATTGCAGAGGATACGCGTGACGCCTGGCGCGATACCGTGGCGCAGCTGCAACAGGAGTTTCCGGCTAACATGCCGGGCGCGGACGATCCGCTGAGCCACTATGGGTTAATTAATGCCGTCGCGGCCTGCGTTGATGACAGTGCGATTATCACCACTGACGTAGGGCAGCATCAGATGTGGACCGCTCAGGCCTATCCGCTTAACCGCCCGCGCCAGTGGCTCACCTCCGGTGGGTTAGGCACAATGGGCTTCGGCTTACCGGCAGCTATTGGCGCAGCGCTGGCCAACCCCGAACGCAAGGTGCTCTGTTTCTCCGGCGACGGCAGCCTGATGATGAACATTCAGGAGATGGCGACCGCTGCTGAAAACCAGCTCGATATCAAAATCATCCTGATGAATAACGAGGCGCTGGGGCTGGTGCATCAGCAGCAGAGCCTGTTCTACAAGCAGGGCGTGTTTGCCGCTACCTATCCCGGCATGATCAACTTTATGCAGATCGCCGCCGGGTTTGGCCTGCAAACCTGCGATTTAAACGCTGCGGCCGATCCGCACGCGGCCCTGCAGGAGATCATCTTCCGTCCGGGTCCGGCGCTGATCCATGTTCGTACCGATGCCGAGCAAAAAGTCTATCCAATGGTTCCGCCGGGCGCGGCCAATACTGAAATGGTGGGAGAATAAGCCATGCCACAATCAACACATGACAACGTTATTCTGGAACTCACCGTCCGCAACCACCCTGGGGTGATGACCCACGTCTGCGGTCTCTTTGCCCGGCGCGCCTTTAACGTCGAGGGCATTCTCTGTCTGCCGCTACCGGGTGGAGAGCAGAGCCGCATCTGGCTGCTGGTGGCGGACGATCAGCGGCTGGAGCAGATGATTAGCCAGATCGACAAACTGGAAGATGTGGTAAAAGTGGTGCGGAACCAATCCGATCCCACCATGTTTAACAAAATTGCCGTCTTTTTCGAGTAGATTACTCGCCTTCGGAGTCAGGGGTGATCGCCTTGACCGAGCCGTTCCGGCAGTGGATAGCATACTCTGCCGGTAGCGGGCGATCGCTGATCAGCACGTCAAACTGCGCGAGTGGGGCGATGCTGGCGGGGGCCACCTCATCAAAGAGCGCGTAACGCGCCAGCAAGATTTTGCGGATGCCATGCTCCATCGCTTTGCGCTTCACTGGCAGATCGTCGAGGTTGAACCAGGTCACGCCATAGTGCTCGTGTACGCCGCTGGCGGAGATAAATACCTTGCGCGGGTTGAGCGAGTCGAGAATCGACGGGTTGTTGGGATCGTAAAAGGCGTCGCTCTTTGCGCGGTAGGTGCCGCCGCAGAGCATGGCGGTGGCGTTGGGCTTGGCGTTCAGCGCCATAAACACCTGATGCGAGTAACAAATCCCGGTGAAGGTAATCTCGTCGGGGATCATATCGATCACCAGCGGCATCTCCGGGCCGTTGTCGAAAAACACCAGATCGTTCTCACTCACCAGGCCTGCGGCGAGGATCGCAATCGGCATATCATCCCGGTGATGGCGGCGCGTGGCTGCGGCGACGGGTTGGCTGGTGGCCGGAGCAGCAGGCTTGTTCACCATCACGATATAGCCCCCGAGCAGCGCCAGCGGCAGCGGCTCATCCTCCTGGCTAAAATCACGACGAATGGTCATAACGGAAACCTCCAGCATCCGCGCCGCATCTTTGAGATGGATGCGGTCGGTCTTTTTGAGCAACTCCGTCAGGCGACGAATACGCTCCTTCTGCTTGGTTTCCATTCTCTCTCTCCGCTTTACCAGCCTAATCATCTTCTTATGTTTCTAAAGTAACATTTTCCGCTCAGAGCGGGAATGACGCTGGATCAAATGTTGCTGTAATCGCGAGCGGAGTCACAAATGATACTAAAATAACATGATAATGTTACGATAATATCATTGTTAAGTGTTTGTTTCTGAGAGGTAGGAAAATGGATATCGCAGTCATCGGCTCCAACATGGTGGATTTAATCACCTACACCAACCAGATGCCGAAAGAGGGTGAAACCCTTGAAGCACCGGCGTTCAAGATTGGCTGCGGCGGTAAAGGTGCCAACCAGGCCGTTGCTGCAGCGAAGCTCAACTCCAAAGTGCTGATGCTGACCAAAGTGGGCGATGATATCTTTGCCGACAACACCATCCGTAACCTCGAGTCGTGGGGCATCAATACCACCTACGTAGAGAAAGTGCCGTGCACCAGCAGCGGCGTCGCGCCTATTTTTGTTAATCCTAACTCCAGCAACAGTATCCTGATTATTAAAGGGGCAAACAAATTCCTCTCGCCAGAAGATATCGATCGCGCCGCTGAAGATCTAAAGAAATGTAAGCTCATTGTTTTACAGCTCGAAGTGCAGCTGGAGACGGTCTATCACGCTATTGAATTTGGGAAAAAGCACGGCATTGAGGTGCTGTTAAATCCGGCCCCGGCGCTGCGCGAGCTGGATATGTCCTACGCCTGCAAATGTGATTTCTTTGTGCCGAATGAAACCGAGCTGGAAATTCTCACCGGCATGCCAGTCGACAGCTACGACAATATTCGTCGCGCCGCCCGCAGCCTGACCGATAAAGGGCTGAACAATATTATCGTCACCATGGGCGAGAAGGGTGCACTGTGGATGACCCGTGATACGGAAGTACATGTCCCGGCGATCAAAGTGAATGCCGTCGACACCAGCGGCGCGGGCGATGCCTTTATTGGCTGCTTTGCCCACTACTACGTCCAGAGCGGTGATGTAGAAACCGCCATGAAAAAAGCCTCGCGTTTCGCGGCCTTCAGCGTAACGGGCAAAGGCACCCAATCGTCCTATCCCAGCATTGAGCAGTTCAATGAGTTTCTGGCGATAAACGAATAATAAAAAAACCCTACACTGTAAAAGGTAGCACTATGAACGATAAAAACATCGTTCAGATGCCCGATGGGTATCTGAATAAGACCCCTCTGTTCCAGTTTATTTTGTTATCGTGCCTGTTCCCATTATGGGGCTGCGCCGCAGCGTTAAATGATATTTTAATTACGCAGTTTAAAAGCGTATTTTCCCTCAGTAACTTCGCCTCTGCCTTAGTGCAGAGTGCGTTTTACGGCGGCTATTTCTTAATTGCTATCCCGGCATCGTTGGTGATTAAAAAGAGCAGCTATAAGATTGCTATTTTAATTGGCCTGACGCTCTATATTGTCGGCTGTACGCTCTTTTTCCCGGCGTCGCACATGGCAACCTACACCATGTTCCTCGCCGCGATTTTTGCTATTGCCATCGGCTTAAGCTTCCTTGAGACCGCCGCCAATACCTACAGCTCAATGCTGGGGCCAAAATCCCACGCCACGCTGCGCCTCAACGTGAGCCAGACTTTCTACCCGATCGGGGCAGCGGCGGGCATTCTACTCGGCAAGTACCTGGTCTTCTCCGAAGGCGACAGCCTGGAGAAGCAGATGGCGGGCATGACGCCAGAGCAGATCCATAACTTTAAAGTGCTGATGCTGGAGAACACCTTAGAGCCGTATAAGTACATGATCATGGTGCTGGTCGTGGTGATGGTGCTGTTTATGTTAACCCGCTTCCCGACCTGCAAGGTGGCGCAAACGGCGAACCGTAAGCGCCCGTCGGCAATGGACACCCTGCGCTATCTGGCGGGCAACGCCCGTTTCCGCCGCGGCATTCTGGCCCAGTTCCTCTATGTTGGTATGCAGGTTGCGGTCTGGTCGTTCACCATCCGCCTGGCGCTGGAGCTGGGAGATATCAACGAGCGGGATGCTTCTAACTTTATGGTCTATAGCTTTGCCTGCTTCTTCATTGGCAAGTTCGTGGCCAACATTCTGATGACGCGCTTCAACCCGGAGAAGGTGCTGATCCTCTACTCTGTTATCGGGGCGCTGTTCCTGGCCTACGTTGCATTGGCCCCGAGCTTCAGCGCGGTCTACGTGGCGGTGCTGGTGAGCATTCTGTTTGGGCCATGCTGGGCCACCATCTACGCTGGCACGCTGGATACGGTGGACAACGAGCATACCGAGATGGCGGGGGCAGTGATCGTGATGGCGATTGTCGGCGCGGCGGTGGTTCCGGCGGTGCAGGGCTACGTAGCAGATATGTTCCACTCGTTACAGCTCTCATTCCTCGTCTCTATGCTTTGCTTTGTCTACGTTGGGATCTATTTCTGGCGTGAAAGCAAAGTGCGTCGTGAACTGACCCCAGCAACCGCTTCTTGAGGAGAACTGCTATGAAAACCTGTTTGCCACTGTGGCGTGAGCTTTTTACCACGCAGCCGCGAACGCTGCTGGAGAACGGCGACTTTACGGTCAGCGCCTTCCGCTACCCGAGCGGCGTTGAAGGCCTGAGGGTGGCAAACGCCCGCGGTCACCTGGTGATCTTACCCTGGCTGGGGCAGATGATCTGGGACGCGGAGTTTGATGGCCACGAGCTGACCATGCGCAACATGTTCAGCCAGCCGAAGCCAGCCAAAGAGATTGTCGAAACCTATGGCTGCTTTGCCTTCCACTCGGGCCTGCTGGCGAACGGCTGCCCCTCCCCGGAGGACACCCATGCGCTGCACGGCGAAATGGCCTGCGCGGCGATGGACGAAGCCTGGCTGGAGATCGACGGTGATACGCTGCGCGTCGGGGGCCGCTACGAGTATGTGATGGGCTTCGGCCATCACTACCTGGCGCAGCCCGCGGTCACGCTGCGTAAAGCCAGCGCGCTGTTTGATATCGATATGACGGTCACTAACCTGGCCTCGGTGGCGATGCCACTCCAGTATATGTGTCATATGAACTATGCCTATATTCCCGAGGCGACCTTCAGCCAGAACCTGCCGGATGAGGCGCTGGCACTGCGGGAGTCCATACCGGCACATGTGAAACCCACCGAGCAGTGGCTGGCGTTCAACCAGCGTATCCAGCAGGGTGAGACCACGCTGAAGACGCTGAGCGAGCCGGCGTATTACGATCCGGAGATTGTCTTCTTTGCCGACAGGCTGGATCGCTACACCGCGACGCCGGAGTTTCAAATGATCTCCCCGGACGGCACCACCTTTGTGACCCGGTTCTCCAGCGCAGAGTTCAACTATGCAACGCGCTGGATTTTGTACAACGGCGATCAGCAGGTCGCGGCGTTTGTCCTGCCAGCGACCTGCCGTCCGGAAGGATTCCTGGCGGCACAGGCCAACGGCAGCCTGCTGACGCTGGCCCCGCAGGAGAGCCGCAGCTTCAAAGTGACAACCGGGATAGCGCACTAAAGA
Organism: Pseudescherichia sp.; assembly: GCF_031979925.1. GTDB lineage: Bacteria > Pseudomonadota > Gammaproteobacteria > Enterobacterales > Enterobacteriaceae > Pseudescherichia. The sequence continues at coordinate 68,448 of NZ_DALZFB010000004.1, forward strand.
GACTGTATGCGTCGCCGCGTTTACCCGTATGATAAGCGTTCTGGCACAGGGCAGGAGCTTTCATGATTTGGTTAACGCTGGCGACGCTGGTTATTGTTTTTGTAGTAGGTTTTCGCGTTTTGACCTCAGACTCGCGGCGGGCGGTGCGTCGTCTGAGCGAGCGGCTGGGTACTACACCGATGCCGGTTGAATCGATGATCGATCAGCTGGGTAAAGCCGCAGGCGCGGAGTACATTCAGTACCTCTCTCGTCCGGACGAGGCACATCTCCAGAATGCCGCCCAGACGCTACTGATCTGGCAGGCGTGCATTGTCGATAGCAGCGAGCAAAACCTCCACTACTGGCACCGCACGCTGCAAAAGGCCCGTCTGGCCGCGCCGCTGACCGATGCCCAGGTGCGTCTGGCGCTGGGTTTCCTGCGCGAGCTGGAGCCGGATATGGCCGACATCAACAATTTCCAGGTGCGCTACAACGCATTCTTTATGCCTGACGAGGGCGTCCACTGGCTGCATTAAGCAGCGTAACGCCGGATGGCGCTACGCTTATCCGGCCTACACATCATGCTCGATCCTGTAGGCCTGGCAAGCGCAGCGCCGTCGGGCGCAAACAATTGCACATTTCACTGTATAAGTTGCTAAAACGTTAAATGCGTCACACTCAGAATGTTACACTGCGCGACTTTACCGCAATGTGACGTTGCCTGGAGGCAAAATGAGTGAGCATTTACAGGGAAAACCCCACCCGGAACTGGCCCGGCCAAACTGGTCAGCCGTCTTCGCCGTCGCCTTTTGCGTGGCCTGCCTCATCACCGTAGAGTTTCTGCCGGTCAGCCTGCTGACGCCGATGGCGCAGGATTTGGGCATCTCCGAGGGCACCGCCGGACAGTCGGTCACCATGACCGCCTTTGTTGCCATGTTCGCTAGCTTGTTTATCACCCAGACCATTCGCACCACCGATCGCCGCTACGTGGTGCTGATCTTCTCGGTGCTGCTAACTCTCTCCTGTTTGCTGGTGTCGTTTGCCAACAGCTTTACCCTGCTGCTCATCGGGCGCGCCTGCTTAGGCCTCGCTCTCGGCGGTTTTTGGGCCATGTCCGCTTCGCTCACCATGCGGCTGGTCCCGATGCGTGTGGTACCCAAAGCGTTGTCGGTAATTTTTGGCGCGGTGTCGATTGCGCTGGTGATCGCCGCGCCGCTGGGCAGTTTCCTCGGCGGCATCATTGGCTGGCGAAACGTCTTTAACGCGGCGGCGGTGATGGGGATCGTCTGTACGCTGTGGGTCTGGAAAGCGCTGCCCTCCCTGCCAGGCGAGCCGATGCAGCACAAGGAAAATATGTTTGGCATCCTCAAGCGGCCAGGCGTGCTGGCGGGGATGACTGCCATATTTATGGCCTTTGCCGGTCAGTTCGCCTTCTTTACCTACATCCGCCCAGTCTATATGAGCATGGCAGGCTTTGACGTCGATGGCCTGACGCTGGTGCTACTCAGCTTTGGTATTGCCAGCTTTATCGGCACCTCAATGTCATCCGCGTTCCTGAAAAAATCGCTGAAAACGGCGCTGGCCGTTGCACCCCTGGTGCTGGCCCTTAGTGCCCTGACGCTGATCCTGTGGGGCAGCGATAAAATCGTCGCTTCTGTGGTGGCGGTAGTGTGGGGATTAGCCTTTGCGCTGGTGCCGGTGGGCTGGTCGACGTGGATCACCCGCTCGCTGGCGGATCAGGCGGAAAAAGCCGGATCGATCCAGGTTGCGGTGATCCAGCTTGCCAATACCTGCGGTGCGGCAGTCGGCGGCTACGCACTCGATAACCTCGGCCTGCTCTCGCCGCTGGTGCTCTCCGGCAGCCTGATGCTGCTGACGGCGCTGCTGGTGGCTGCGAAAGTACGCGTCAAAGGGTAATAAACGTAGGCCCGGCAAGCGCTAGCGCCGCCGGGCGTTAATTGTCAGAACCACGCTTCCCACATCGCGCCGACGTTGAACGAGTCGAGATTGCTCTCCTCCGTGCCGTTAACCCGTGCAGTGCGGTCGTTATCCACCTGCCCGCCGGTGACGTAGAAGCGCAGCATTGGACGGAACTCCGGCCCCATCGCAATTGAGATGTTCTGCGACAGCGTCAGCTTCCAGCCGTGGTTATCCCCGCCCTGGTCAAAATCGACCCGCTGATAGCCCGCTTCCAGCCAGGTAGAGTGCACGTCGTTCCACCAGTACATCGGACGCACGATCGCGCCGTAGTTGCGTCGGTTATCCACGCTATTGGCATCATTGTCATAGTCGTGGAAGGCGAGCAGGTACTCAATCTGCGCCTGCTGGGTAAACTTATAGTTACCCTCGAAGCTGGCGTAGATCGCCGTCAGGTCGTCGGTTTTGTTATAGACGCTGTTATCTGAGTTGTCCGAGTAGCGGGCAATTACCTTGTTTACCCCTTTCTCACCGGTGTGGCTCAGCACGACGCCGCCCTGCCAGGCATTTTTACGCTCGTCGGTGTCTACCGCCTTCGAGTCAAAGCCGTAGTTGGCGTACAGCTCCAGATCCAGCGGGCCGACCTTCATGCCGTGCACTTTGGAGGTAATGGCGTAGTTGCCTTTATCACCGGTGCCGGAGCCGCCGGTACAGGTGATACGCGACGGGTTGCCCTCATCGTTCATCACTTCCGGACTACAGGACTCCACCGCCGCTACTGCCGCGACGTCAAACTGCACGCCGCCGATGTCGAAATTTTTCACCCCTGCGCCCTGGCCGTCGTGGTTCATCCAGAAGTAGTCGTTGATCCCCTGCTGCGGACGCTGGTGGAAATCACGGCCCGCCCACAGGTAGGCGTTGGGGTTGGACTCCAGAATGTTAGTCACCCCGGCGTAGGCTTTTTTCAGGTTCACCTCGTCGCCCCAGTGATCGAACATCACGTTGATGTCCCAGATCGCGCCGTTATCGCCTTTAAAGGCTTTCGAGAGCTGGAATTCACCGCCGTTGCCCTCGTTGCCCAGACGACCGATGGCGGAGGAGCCGTTATAGGATCCGTCAACGCCAACGAATTTCTGATCGCCGCCCTGGAACTGCGCCCCGTAGCGGGCATAGCCGCTAAACTTCACGCCAAAGGGGATTGCCATATCCGGCGACTGGGCCGCCGACTCCGGCTCGGTGATCACGTCGGCCTTTTTATCTACCGCTACATCAATTTTCTTTTGCCGCTCCGCGAGGGCTTTATCTACCGCTTTTGCCACAATCGCGTCGATCTGTTCCTGAGTAAACTCCTGGGCGCTGACTGAACCAGAGCAAAGGGCAGCCATAACCGCCAGCGCGACTGGAAGTTTTTTATTGATATTCATTTTTTGTCTCGATCTAATATATTATTTTTAGACAATAACTATCCCGCCGCTTGATGCGGAATAGTTGCGCTATCACCATTAATTGTGAGGTACAGATTACTTAAAAACTGACTGACTATTTCTCCATAATTAATTAACGTTGATAAAGACGAATAATCTCTTCCGATAGCTCACGGGCCAGCAGTGACGTCATTAAATGATCCTGGGCGTGAACCATAATTAAGGTCATTGGCTGGCGGGCTTCCCCGGCATCCTGCTCGATCAGTTTGGTCTGCATATGGTGCGCCTGACGAGCGTAGCCGTCCGCCTCGCGCAGCAGGCTGTTCGCCTCGTCAAAGTTGCCTTCGCGCGCGGCGTGCAACGCCTCGAAGCAGAGGCTGCGCGACTGTCCGGCGTTGACGATAATCTCCATGACGGCCTCTTCCAGTTCAATCATCTTATTGCTCCTCATTGAATCCGTTATTGGCGGCGGTGGCAGCAAACCACTCTCCGCTGCGTTTAATCGTCCGCGTCTGGCTGGCTAAATCGAGCTGCACAAAGCCGTAGCGGTTTTTATAGCCGTTGCACCATGACCAGTTATCAATAAATGTCCACATATGGTAACCGAGGCAGTGACAGCCCTCCTGGATACCCTTATGCAGCCACTTCAAATGTCCGGAAACAAACTCAATCCGGTATTGATCGTTAATTTGTCCGTTCTCAATAAAACGCTGCTCATTCTCGACGCCCATACCGTTCTCTGAAATAAAGCAGCGTGGGTTGCCGTAATTAACGCGTAAATTAGTGAGGATGTCGTAAATACCCGGCTCGTATATTTCCCATCCGCGATAAGGGTTCATTTTTCGGCCCGGCATCTCGTAGTAATCAAACAGCCACTCCGGCATAAACGGCGAGGCTGGGTTAACTGCGCTATCACGGCACTTCACGCGTCGCGGCTGGTAATAGTTAATTCCCAGCAGGTCGATTTTGCCGTCGGCAATCAGGGCGCTGTCCTCCGGGAGGCAGACCGGCAGCTGATCGTACTCCTTCAGCAGTGCCACCAGGTCCGCCGGATATTCGCCAACCAGCACCGGGTCGAGGAAGCTGCGGTTAAACAGCAGATCGGCATGGTGCGCGGCGGTCAGATCCGCCGGGTTGTTTGAGCGCGGATAGGACGGCGTCAGGTTGAGGACAATGCCAATCTCTCCGGCGTAGTGCCCGGCGCGGTAGGTGCGAACCGCCGAGGCGTGCGCCAGCACCGTATGGTAGGCCACCGTCGCCGCCCGTTTGAAATCCACTACGTTGGGGTAGTGGAAGTCATACAGGTAACCGCCTTCTACCGGGACAATCGGCTCGTTGAAGGTAAACCAGTGCAGCACCCGGTCGCCAAACAGCTCGAAACAGATCCGCGCGTAGCGGCTAAACGCCTCCACCACCTCACGGTTTTCCCAGCCGCCTCTCTCCTGCATCGCCATCGGCATATCAAAGTGGAACAGGGTGATAAATGGAGCGATCCCCTGGGCCAGCAGCTCATCAATAACGTTGTTATAGAACGCCACCGCCTCAGGATTAACCTCGCCCACGCCGTCCGGGATCAGCCGCGACCAGCTCAGCGAGGTACGGAAGCTGTTGTGGTTGAGCTGCTTGAGCAGGGCGATATCCTGCCGCCAGTTCTGGTAGAAGGTCGACGTGTCCTGCGGACCGACCTGCTGGTGAAAGCGCCAGGGCTGGCTGGCATACCAGTGGTCCCACGTGGTCGTGCTTTTGCCGCCCTGCTGGCTCTGGCCTTCGGTTTGCAGCGCGGAGCTGGCGCTGCCCCACCAGAAATGCTCTGGGAATACGTATTTCATCTCTCTTCTCTCCCGTTAATTACTGGCGAACGGTTCCGGCCAGCGGAGTAACGTCTTGCGCTTTCTGCTCTTCGGTTTTCATTAGCGAACGCTCGTAGGCCCGCAGGAACGGCAAGTACATCAGGGCGGACAGCACCATGCAGATCCCGCACATGATGACCGGACTCAGCGCCCAGTTAGCGGCCCATGACGCGCCGATAGGCGCGGGCGTTGTCCACGGCGTCAGCGAAACGACCTGTGCCAGCCAGCCCAATTTCGTCGCGCCATAGGCGAGGCAGGCGTTAACCATCGGAACGAAGACGAAGGGGATAAACAGCATCGGGTTCATGATGATCGGCGCGCCAAAAAGAATCGGCTCGTTGATATTAAAGAAGCTCGGTACGATGCCCATCTTGCCAATGGTCCGCAGATGCGTGGCACGGCTACGCAGCAGCAGGAAGGCCAGTGGCAGGGTCGAGCCAACGCCGCCAATCAGCAGGTAGTGATCCCAGAAACCTTGCAGGTAGACGTGAGGCAGCGCCGCGCCTGCCGCCAGTGCGGCCTGGTTAGCGGAGAGGTTCGCCATCCAGAAGGGGTTCATAATGCCGGTAACGATCAGCGACCCGTGGATACCGGCAAACCAGAAGATCTGGCACAGCAGAACGGAGAGCAGGATGGCTGGCAGGGAATCCGATGCCGAAACCAGAGGCTCCAGCAGGTGCATAATCGCTTGAGGCAGGATCATGCCGGTTTGCGCCTCGATAAACAGGTTTAGCGGGTGCAGCGTACCGATAATCACCACCACCGGGATCAGGATCTCAAAGGAGCGCGCCACGCCGGTTGGCACCTCTTTCGGCAGGCGGATGGTGATGTTGTTCTGCTTCAGCCACGCATAGACGCGGGTGGAGTAGATGGCGGTGATCAGTGCGGTAAAGATCCCCTGACCGGACAGATATTGGGTGGAGATTTTGCCGTCGGCATAGGGTGCAGCCACCAGCAGGAAGGCCATAAACGCCAGCAGTCCGGACATCACCGGATCGAGATTAAACTGCCGCCCGAGGCTGGCACCGATCCCGACCGAGATAAAAAAGGTCATCACGCCCATGCTCAGGTTAAACGGCAGCATCAGCTGTTCGCGGTAGGTCTGGGAGAAATCGAGCCAGCCGCGCGCGAAACCGTTAGTGGTATCGGCAGAGAAGGGCGGGAAGATAAACACCAGCATAAAGGAGCCGATGATCATAAACGGCAGCGCGGCGGTAAAGCCGTCGCGGATGGCGATGACATACTTCTGTTGCCCCAGTCGCCCTGCCAGCGGCGTGATGGACTGCTCGATAACGGCAACCATGGATTGATATAACGAACTCATAGGAACACCCTTTTAGTGTGCCGCTTCGATGAGCGACAGAGCAAAGTCCAGCACCTTGTCGCCGCGCTGCATACCGTAGTCCATTGGGTTAATGGGCTGAACGGGAATGCCTTGGGCGGCAGCCTTTTCTGACAGCGTGTTGAGCATGTATTTCACCTGCGGCCCCAGCAGAACCACCTGGTAGCGTGGAAACTGGGTATCAAACTCCGCTACGCCGTAAGCATCGATCTCTACCGGTAAACCTCTTTCATCTGCCGCTTCGACCATTTTCCTGACCAACAGGCTAGTGGACATCCCCGCAGAGCAGCACAGCATGATCTTGATCATCATCCCCATCCTCTAAATGTTAAAAGTTATTACAATGGTGATTGGATAACAGATGGAAACCGGTTTCCATCTGTTAGGTGTTGAAGTGTGATACTCATCAAAATCCATAGGGTATATGATAATTTTCCTGGATTTACATCACAGCTTTTTATGGTTCACTACCAGCAATGGGAGCTAAACGGAAAATCGGTTTCCATGGGAAATAGAATCCAGCTATACTGCTGCTGGCGATATTATGCACCATGTTTTGGTTGGTTTTTGGGCTGCGCATGCGGCCTGACAGGGGATAAAGATGTCTACAATCAACGATGTATCACGTCTGGCGGGAGTGTCTAAAGCGACCGTCTCACGGGTGTTGAGCGGGTCACGCGGGGTCAAAGAGGCCAGCCGGCTGGCGGTGCTGAAAGCCGTCGAGGAGCTAAACTACCGGCCCAACGTCATCGCCCAGTCTCTGCTTAGCCAAACCACAGGCTGCATTGGCGTCATCTGCGCCCAGGACAATATCAACCAGACCACCGGCTACCTTTACGCGCTGGAGAAGCACCTTAGCCAGCATCAGAAGCACCTGCTTTTGCGCTTTGCCAACAGTCGCTCGGAGGTGATTAGCGCCCTCGATGAGCTGACCTGCGGCCTGTGCGATGACGTCCTGATCATCGGGGCGCGTTTCCCGCTGAGTAACCTTGGCTATGACGATGTGATTCTGGTGGACTGTGCAGAGGCCGACACGCCGAACAGCATCCAGTTCGATCACGCCTTCGCGGCGGAAACGGCCTGTAACTATTTAATTAGTCAGGGGCGACGGCAGATAGCGCTCATCCACCCCGACATCAGCGGCTCTGCCGAGCGGGTTCTGCTGGGCTACAAGCACGCGCTGGAAAACAACTTCCTGCCCTTTAACCGTAACCTGGTGTTTATGGACGCCACCTCGGCCTCGGTTGCGCTCCAGGTGCTGCTCAACAACGCCTCCACGCTCAATTTTAACGCCCTGCTGGTGGCCGACGAGCAGGAGGCGCAGCGGGTGATTACCCAGCTGCAGGCGTTTAATAAATCGGTGCCGGGTGACATCATGGTCTTCAGCCTTGCTGGCTCCGTGCATCTGCCGGGGATCCCAACCATCCCGGCTATCGAATACTCGATGGACGCGATGGCGGCCCGTATCGTCAGCTGGCTGAGCGAAAAAACCCAGGACGTGCTGGGTTCATGCGTGCTGCGCGGGGATCTGATTATTCCGGATATGCGCCAACGTTGACAGAGCAGGCCCGGCAGCAACGCACCACCGGGCCGCTCGCTTAGTTCACCTTCGGGAAATCCACGACGGTGTCGTTGACCCGGTTAATCATATTGGTGAACAGAATGGCGCTGACCGCGCTGATGGTCTCTACCACCTGACGATCGCTAAAGCCCGCGTCACGGAAGCGGCTAACGGTCTCCTCCGGCAGCGTACCGCGCGTCGTAACCAGCGCTTTCACAAATTTCACCAGGCCATCAATGTGCGCATCTTCTGGATAGTCGGCGCGACGCAGCTGCTCGGTCTGCTCAACGCTGTAGCCTGCCATTTTGCCGGTCAGGGTATGAGCAGCCAGGCAGTAATCACAGCCGGAAGCTTCGCTGACGGCGAGGTTAATTGCCTCCAGCTCGCGTTTGCTCAGGCTGCTTTTCGCCAGCGCGGCGTTGTGCTGCAACGCCTGGGCGAGCATATCCGGCGCGTTGCCAATGGTCTGGTAGGCGTTGGGCACTTTACCCATCCCACGTTTAATGGCGCTGAAGAGTTCAGCTGTCTGGCCAGTGGCGTTATCGGGCTGGATAGTAGTTAAACGGCTCATGATCTTCTCCTGTCAGTTTATGGGTTCCGCCGTATCGGCGATGGACTCATAATAGGGGGCCCGCGGCAGGGCCGTTGCCGCTCATCGTCTCGATTTTTTGTCCTGTCGTCTCAGGAGAAGTTATGGATAGCCTTAGCCAACTACTTGCTATGCTGGCCCCGGAGTGCGCCGTTAACCTGCACTGCCGCTTTTCCGGACGCTGGGAGGCCGACCATCCCCAGCTTGCCGCTGGCACCGTGCCCTGGCATGTTATTCTGCGCGGTGAAGCCCGGCTGGTGATGGCGGGCAGAACGCTTGACGTGCGCGCTGGGGATATCCTGCTGCTGCCCCACGGCTCGCCGCATCTGCTTCAGGGGCTGGTGGAGTGGGGACAGGTCGCGCCCGTAGCGAAACGTCATAACGGGACGCTAATTGAAGTAGAGACCAGCGGGCCGGGTCCTGCGGTAGAGGTGCTGTGCGGCGAGTTTCATTTCGGGCCGGGCTACAGCTGGCTCTTCGCCGACAACGCGGCGCTGATCCATCTGCAAACCCACGACCGGGAAGATTGCCCTGAGCTGGAGCTTCTGCTGACGATGCTAGTGCGGGAGAGCCTGACGCCACAGCCGGGCGGGGCCACAATAGTCAAAAGCCTGGCTGCGACGCTGCTGGCCTTGCTGATGCGGATCCTGCTCTCCCTGCGTGAACCTCCTGCCGGGCTGCTGCGCCTGATGAGCGATAAACGGCTGGCCCCTGCGCTACTGGCGGTACTGGCCGATCCGGCCCATTCGTGGACGATGGAGATCATGGCCGAGCGCTGCTTCTTATCCCGCGCCACTTTTGCCCGCCACTTTGCCCGCAGCTATCACCAGACGCCCCAGGTTTGGCTCTCCCAGCTGCGCCTGACCCTCGCCTCGCGGATGCTAATGGAGGAGACGCAGGCAACCGTGGATGCGGTGGCCGGACGCTGCGGGTTTCTATCACTGGCCTCGTTTACACAGGCCTTTAAGCGCCTGTATGGTATGACTCCGGGCCAGTATCGAAAGAGACCAAGAGCATGATTCGCCTTGAAGATGTGACGCTATTTGTGCGCGCCGCGGCGCTGGGAAGCTTCTCTAACGCCGCACGAGAGGCCGATCTGCTGCCGGGCCAGGTAAGCGCTGCCGTTCACCGGCTGGAGCGGGATCTCGATAAGCGCCTCTTCGCCCGATCCACCCGCAGCCTGCGGCTAACGGCGGAGGGCGAGAAGTATCTGCCGTTCGCTCAGGAGCTGCTGGCCGTGGTGCAGGCCGGCGAAGAGAGCCTGCACAGCGATAACGAATTACAGGGCGAGCTGAAGGTGGCGATGCCATCGGATATCGGGCGCAACGTCCTGCTGCCGCTGATAACCCGTTTCTGCGAAATGCACCCCAAAATCACCCTGCGGCTCTCGCTCTCCGACCAGATCAGCGACGTCTTTCGCGACCCGGTAGACGTTGCCATTCGCTACGGCGTGCTGGATAACAGCAGCTACGTGGCGCTGCCGCTGGCGGAGAACAATCGCCGCGTGCTGGCAGCCTCTCCGGCCTACCTTGAAAAGCACGGACGGCCCGCCAGCCTTGACGAGGTGACGCAGCACCACTGCCTGCTGTTTACCATGAACAGCCACGTCTACGACAAGTGGAGCTTCCCTGAGAACGGCACTCGCCGACCGCTAACGGTCAAAAGCCGCCTGCTCTGTGATGACGCCGACGTGGCGCGGCGCTGGGCCGTAGAGGGCATGGGTATCGTCTATAAGTCGTGGATCGACATCAGCGCCGATGTGCAGGCCGGACGGCTGGAGATGCTGCTACCCGAGCATCCAGGGGAAGCCGCGCCGCTCAACCTCATCTGTCCACATCGCAAGCAGTTTTCTCCGGCTATTCGCCAGCTGCACAGCGTCCTGCGGGAGCACCTAACGGCAATTACCAACCTGCTGCCGGACGTCGCGTATTAATTATGATGTCCTGAATCACTACCCTCTACGTCATTTAAGACATCACGAAAGCGCATAAGATGAGTTCACCAACCCGATAACACAACACAAGGTGAACATCATGAATACAGCATTTCGTGCGGACAGAGGCACGGCAGTGATTACTGGCGCCTCTACCGGTATCGGCGCTATCTACGCCAGCCGGCTGGCAAGAATGGGTTATGACCTGATAATCGTTGCCCGCAACCATAACCGCCTGAACCAGATGGCGAGCCACATTACCGCCGATACCTCCCGTAACGTAGAAGTGATCTCCGCCGACCTGAATCAGCCTGAATCACTGCGGGCACTGGAAGAGAAGCTTCGCCAGGACGCCAGCATCACGCTGCTGGTCAATAACGCAGGCGTCGGCACCCATACCTCCCTGCTCGACAGCGACATTGACCGCATGGAGTCGATGATCGATCTCAACGTGACCGCGCTGACCCGTCTGACCTACGCCGTTGTCCCGGGCATGGTAGCTCGCGGGCAGGGGGCAATTATCAATATCGCTTCTATTGTCAGCATCGCCCCGGAGTTGCTTAACGGTGTTTACGGCGCGACAAAAGCTTACGTGTTGGCCTTCAGCCAGTCGCTGCATCATGAGCTGGCCGAAAAGGGTATTCAGGTACAGGCCGTCCTGCCAGGCGCAACCGCCACGCCGTTCTGGGACAACGGTGGATTGCCGCTCGACCAGCTTGATAAATCCATTGTGATGAGTCCGCAGGACATGGTGGATGCCGCACTGGTCGGCTTCAGCCAGGGCGAGCTGATTACTATTCCTTCACTGCATGCGCAGGAGGAGTGGCAGACGTGGGAAGCCGCCCGTCAGGCCATGATGAAACACCTTTCGTCCAGCGTACCGGCCGATCGCTACCGCACCAGCACAACCCATTAATCACCTGCATATAACAACGTTAAGAAACTGACTGGAGAGAGATTATGAAACTGACCGACAACACAATTTTCATTACCGGCGGCACCTCTGGCATTGGCCGGGCGATGGCTGAGCAGTTCCACAAGCTGGGCAATAAGGTGATTATTTCCGGCCGCCGCAAAACGCTGCTGGATAGCGTCACTGCCGCTAATCCGGGAATGGACTCGGTAGTGCTTGACGTTACCGATGCTGCAAGCGTCCAGGCGGCGGCCGAGAGCGTGTTGTCACGCTACCCGGCGCTGAACGTGGTCATCAACAACGCTGGCATCATGCCCTTTGATAACGCCGCGGGCGTGCAGGATGACGCGATGGCCGTCTCTCTGCTCAACACCAACCTGCTGGGACCGGTACGCGTCACCTCGGCGTTTATCGAGCATCTGAAAAAACAGCCGGATGCGGTGCTGATCAACAACAGCTCGATCCTGGCCTTTATCCCGCTGGCGAGTAACGCGCTCTACTCCGCCACCAAGGCGGCGATCCACTCTTACACTCTCTCGCAGCGCTTTCTGCTGCGTGACACCAGCGTGAAGGTGATTGAGATCTCCCCTCCATGGGTCGATACCGATCTGGTCTACCGCAGCGGTGACGAGCGGGCCATGCCGCTGGACGCCTTTATCAGCGAGACCTTCGAGAAACTGGGTTGCGATAATATCGAAGCTATCGTTGACCGCGTGCTGCCCGCCCGCGCCAATCCGGGCGCGGATGAGCATGCCGTCGTGAATCAGTTCAACCAGGCAATGGTTGAGAACCCTATTCCCGTAGCGTAACCGCTGGCCGGAGCGGGTAAGCCGCTTCGGCTTTAAGAGATCGTGGCGATGAAAAATGAGATTACCGCTCCCCAGCGCCGGGCGCTGTGGGCCTTAAGCCTGGCCTATTTTGTACAGGCGACCGGAGCGCTCTCCGTCGCAGGGAGCCTGGAGCCAATTTCCTATGCCTGGGGGCTGACCGATGCTCAGAGCGCTCGGCTGCTGGCCATTTTCGGTCTGACCTTTGCCATAGGCGCTCCGCTGGCGCAGGTCTTTTTCGGCCACGTCAGGCGACGCCAGCAGGTGGTTGCCGGAATGAGCGTCTTTGGCGTGGGGGCGTTTCTGTTTGCCCTGGCACCAGACTACAGCGTGCTGGTGCTCGCACGGATCGCGATGGGTCTCGGTGCATCGCTGATCGGGCCGGTACTGGTGGCGCTGGGATCGGAGCTGGTGAAACAAAAGGAGCGCGGCAGCGCCATCGCCATGATCCTGCTGGGCGTGTCGATGGCCAGCATGGTCGGCATTCCGCTGGCGGCCTGGGTCGCAAATCTATTAGGGGCGCGAATGCTGTTTACCCTCGTTGGGGCAATGAGCGTGCTGTCGGTCATCAATATTATGCTGAGCGTACCAAACAGCGTCGCCGGGGCAGATATTCGCCTGCGCCAGGTTGGGCAGGTACTGACGGAGCGGACATCGCTGACGGCGTTTCTGGTCGTGTTCTTTATCACTTCCGGCGTCTATGACCTGTATGCTTTCATCTCGCCGATTGTGCGTGATACCTGGCATGGCGACAGCGGCAGCGTGTCGGTTGCGCTGGCGGTGATTGGCGTGGCCGGTATTGTCGGCAACCTGTTTGTCGCGCGGGCCGCCAGGGTCTACAGCGCCGAGCGCCTGCTGACCGCAGGGATAGCGCTGTTGGTAGTGGATATGGTGGTCATCACACTGCTGCCGGGCAAGCTCGCGCTGCTCTATATTGCGCTGGTGTTCTGGGCGTTTGCCACCGATCTGTTGTGGCCTTCGCAGCAGCGCAGGATCGTGGAAATGGCCGATCCGCAGACGCGGGGCATCTCTCTGGCGCTGACCAGCGCCTTTATGTTCTGCGGGATTGGCTTTGGCTCCGCCGTCGCCTCATGGATCTATCCGCTTTATGGCTTTTATGGCGTAATGGTCAGTGCGATACTCTTTCTGCTGCTGGCGCTGGTAAGCCTCTGGCTCTCGGAGCATTTTCGCACGCAGCCCCGCCAGGCGGTGAACGTCTGACTTCTCATTTTCGGTAAGGTGATCTGATGCACAGGATTGGTTTAATTATTTCCGATAATTTTCAGATGCTGGCCCTCTCAACGCTGACCGTTTTTGAGTTTGCCAATATTGTAGCGGGCGAGAATTTTTACCAGACGGCGGTCTACTCAGAGCACGGCGGAGCGGTGCGCTCATCGTCGGGGATTGGTATCGATAGTGCGCCATTATCTGCCGATCTACAGATGGATACCTGGCTGTTGGCGGGCGTGTTGATGCCTACCGAGCAGCCCGCCACGCCGGGAATTATTACCTTTCTACAAACGTCAGCCCGACAGGCAAGGCGGCTGGCAGGGATCTGTACCGGTGCGTTTGTGCTGGCCCAGGCGGGGCTGCTGGAGAACCGACGCGCCACTACCCATTGGGCGCACGCTCCCAGTATGAAACGCCTGCATCCGACCATTCAGCTTGAGGATGATCGCATCTTTATTATTGATGAGGCGATCTGGACTTCGGCGGGTCTCACCGCCGGTCTGGATATGGCGCTGGGGATGGTAGAGAAAGATTTGGGCGCAGATGTGGCTCGCAGCGTGGCGCACCGTCTGGTGATGAACCAGCGCCGCTCCGGCGGCCAGACCCAGCATTCGGAGATGCTGGCCCTGGCACCCCGCTCCGACAGGCTGCAAAGCGCGCTGGAGTATGCGCGTAAAAACCTGCGCAAGCCGCTGACGGTAGATGACTTAGCGGATGCCGTACACATCAGCGCCCGTCAGCTCACACGACTGTTTCGTGCCGAGACCGGCAAATCGCCGGCTAAGGCCATTGAGGGACTGCGCCTTGAGGCGGCCCGGCTGATGATTGAGCAGAGCCGTTTAACTCTCGATGCCATCGCCCGCGAATCCGGCTTTCGCGACCGCCGCCATATGCGCGAAGTTTTCGTCCGTGGCTATGGCGTGCCGCCCCAGGCGCTGCGTCAGGGACGATCTGCATCCCGTGCGGCGTGAACTTTGCCGCGGAAGATCCAGAAGCCCCAGCTGTTGTAGAGAAGCGTAATCGGCACAAATGCGCCGAAAGCAATAAGCATCAGCTTTTGCGTGGCGGGCGGCGCGGCGGCCTGGGTCAGCAGCAGGCCGGGCGGCAGAATGAACGGAAACACCGCCAGCAGCATAGCGCCAAACGCGGTGCAAAAGAGCGTGAGAGCCATAGCCAGCGGCAAAAATTCACCTTTGCGGCGCAGCGTGGCGAGAAGCCCCACCAGCGCCAGCAGCGCGATGAGCGCCAGCGGCCCGCTGTAGCGCCAGGCCAGCAAATGCAGGCGATAATTCTCCTGCAGCTGCATCGTCCAGATAACCAGCCCCGCCAGCAGCGCGGCGGTAAGCAGCGCAAGCCGTATTGCCTGATGCCTGCCCCAGACGGCCAGATCCCCTTCACAGCGCCACACCAGCCAGCAGGCGCCGAGCAGCGCATATCCCACGGTGAGCGAAACGGCACAATAGAGCGAAAACGGTGAAAGCCACGCCAGCGGACCGCCGGTGAAGTGCTCGCCGTTATGCGCTATTCCCTCAATCCATGCGCCCATCGTTGCGCCCTGGCTTAGCGACGCAACCCATGATCCGCCGATAAACAGCGGGTCGAACAGCGCTGGACGCTGGTGGCGAAACTCTATGGCCATGCCGCGCACGATCAGCGCCAGCAGCATGATATAGACCGGCAGATAGAGCGCGCTGTAAAGGATGCTAAAGGCGAGCGGAAAAAGTGCCAGCATCGCGCCTGCGGTCAGCACCAGCCAGGTTTCGTTCCCGTCCCACACCGGCAGAATAGAGATGTTCATCTGCTGGCGCGCCTGTGGCGGCTGAAATGGCGCGAGCAGGCCGACACCAAGATCGGTGCCGTCCAGCACCACGTAGATCAGCACGCCGAAGGCCAGCGCGATGGCGCTAAGCAGCGTTAACGGTGGCATAGAAAGGATAGCCTCAAGCATCGTAGCGCCCCCGTATGCTCTGCGGCGTTATGCCACGTCCGGTCTGCTCCGCCACTTCCGCATTTGGCTCTCTTTCATCATGGGATGGTGCCCTGCCAAGCAGGCGCAGCAAAAACCACAGCCCGATGGCGAAGATAAGCAGATACACCACCAGGATGGCAAAAAAGGAGGTCAGCACCAGCGCGGGGGCGATGGGGGAAGCGCTGTGCGCGGTGCGCAGCACGCCGTAAACCGTCCAAGGCTGGCGTCCGGTCTCGGTCACAAACCACCCGGCGAGCATGGCGAAAAAGCCTGCTGGTGCCATCCATACCATGCCGCGTTGCAGCCAGCGCGAGGTCCATAGCCTGCCGCGCAGACGTGTGACCAGCCCGGCTGCGCCGAAAAAGAGCATCAGCAGCCCAAGCCCTACCATTGCGCGAAACGCGAAAAACACCCCAGGCACCCAGGGAAGATCCTCGCGCGGATACTGGTTCAGGCTATGAATAGTGCCGGTAAGGTTGTGGCGCAGGTAGAGCGAGCCGATATTTGGAATGGCCAGTTCAAAGTGATTGCGCTGCGCCTGCATATCCGGAATGGCGAAAAGCCGCAGCGGCTCGCCCTCGCCGGGCGGCGGCGGATCCCAACTGCCTTCCATCGCCGCCAGCTTTACCGGCTGGTGATCGCGTGTGTTTTCACCATGCAGGTCGCCTATCACAACCTGAATCGGGGTGACGAACAGCAGCAGCCACAGGCCCCAGGAGAACATCAGCCCTGCGCCGCGGTTATCGGGGCGTTTTCGCAGGTGCCACGCCCCTGCGGCGGCGATAAGGCAGGCGGTGGCGAGCATCGCTGCCAGCGTCATGTGAACAAAACGCCAGGGGAAAGAGGGGTTAAAGATCACAGCCCACCAGTCGACGGGCTGAAAACGACCATCTGCCCCAGTGATAAAACCGGCTGGCGTCTGCATCCAGGAGTTAGCGGAGAGGATCCAGAAGGCACTGAAAATTGACCCGGCGGCCACCACGCAGGTAGCGAAAAAGTGCACCCAGGGGCGCACCTTGCCCATGCCGAAAAGCACCACCCCCATAAACCCGGCCTCAAGGAAAAAGGCGACCAGCACCTCCATGTACATCATCGGCCCCATCACTGCACCGGCACGGTTAGCGAGCGCGCCCCAGTTGGTGCCGAACTGAAACTCCATCAGCACGCCGGTCACCACGCCCACCCCAACGTTCAGCGCGAATACCTTGCTCCAGTATTTGTAGAGATCGAGATAAACGCGCTGTTTACGCCACAGCCACAGCCCCTCCAGCAGCATCAGCCACTGGGCGAGGCCGATGGTGAAGGCCGCCAGCACAATGTGAAAGCCGATGGTAAAGGCGAACTGGCTGCGCGCCAGCCACAAAGCCGTCTCCTGGCTTATCATGCTTCCTCCGTTGAGCCTCAGGCGTCGCTCGGTTTACCGCTGAACGACGAAATCGGTTTATCCACTTCTTCCTCCATGCGGCGGGAGAAAGCCTTCAGGCCGTTTAGCAGCGGCGTGAGAGAGTGCCATAGCTCGTCGTCATGCAGCATTTTCCAGGCACCGCGTGCCCCCGGCGCGCTGCCGTTCGCGCTTTGCGGCTGCTCTTCCTCACGGCTCAGTTCGGCCACAAAATCACGCAGGCCGAAGGCGAGCTTGTAGGTCTGCTCCGGCGGAATGGTGGAGAGCGCCATTAGCAGCACGGAGATATTCTGGATGACGTTCAGCGATCCTTTGCGGCTCAGGCCGTCAACAATCACCTTGAGCCAGTCGTTATTACTGGCCACCAGATCGTTGGCGAGGCGCAGCACGCCATGCTCATGCAGCGTCTGTAACAGACGCTGAAGTTCTTCCTCGGCGGTGGGGCCGATTTTCGGCGGCTCCACCTGATACTCAATCGCTTTAGCCATTAAAATTTCTCCGGATTCGGGGCCTGTTCGGGCGGGAGGCGATAGTCGTCGCGCTGCCATTTCTCCTCAACCTGTACATGCGGTATCGGCGTGCGGTTGCCGTAGCGGAAGTTGTGCCGCGGCAGAGGTGAGGGGTGCGGCTCGCGTGAAAGCTTATCCAGCCGGATAGCGATCTCTTTATAGGCCGGCGTGTTAACGTCCGGATCGTGATGTTCGCCCGTCAGCAGGTTAATGCCCGGCTTGCCCTGATGAATAGAGATGAACAGCGTGCCGCCCGCTACGCGGTCGGTGACGACCACGGGCACCTCCAGCGAGCCGCGCCGTGAGGTGAGCTTCACCCAGTCGCCCTCCGCGAGGCCGCGCTCGGCGGCAAGCGCCGGGCTAATTTCCACAAACCAGTCCGGCGACAGCGACATCGTGCGCCCACCGCGCCCGCTCTGGTTGGTTGCCTGGAAATGCTCCAGCATGCGGCCGTTGTTGAGCGTCAGATCGTACTGCTCATCGGGTTCTTCCTGCGGCGGCTGCCACTTAAGCGGGTAGAGAATGGCGCGTCCGTCGGGCGTTTTAAATTTATCGGTGTAGAGCAGCGGCGTGCTTTTGCCCTCCGCCGTGACGGGCCAGACCTGGGAGCTGAAGCCTTCGAGCCGCTCGTAGCTAACGCCTGCGAACAGGGGCGCGATGCGTGCCGCTTCGGCCATAATCTGCGACGGGTGCGTATAGCCCCAGTCATGTCCCATGCGGGCGGCAAGCTCGGTGAGAATGTGCCAGTCCGGTCGGCTATCACCGAGGGGGGCTATAGCCTCGTAGAAGCGCTGAATACGCCGCTCGGTGTTGACGTAGGTGCCCTCTTTTTCCACGCTTGGGCAGCCCGGCAGCACCACGTCGGCGAACTGCGCCGTGCGGCTGAAGAAGAGATCCTGCACCACCAGAAAATCGAGGTTGGTAAAGCCCTCGTGAACGTTAGTGGTATCGGCGTCGGCAAAAGCGGTCTCTTCGCCAATCACATACATGGCGCGAATTTGTTTTGTACGCGCGTGCTCAACCATCTCGAAGTTATCCGAGCCCGCCTCCAGCGACAGCCGCTCCGGCTCGACGCCCCAGGCGCGCGCCCACTTTTCGCGCACGCTTTCATCGCTCACCGACTCGTAGCCGGGGTAGTAATCTTTCAGGCAGCCGAAGTCGCTCGCCCCCTGCACGTTGTTGTGGCCGCGCATCGGGTAGCCACCGGTGCCGGGACGGCCATAGTTGCCGGTTACCAGCAGCAGGTTAGAGAGCGCGGTGCTGGCGTCGGCGCCGTGGCTATGCTGGGTGATACCCATCGCCCAGATGATGCAAACCGCGCTTGCCTTGCCGATAAGCTCAGCGGCGGCGGTGAGTTCCTCAACGGAAAGCCCGGTGATTTCTGCCGCGAACTCCAGCGTGAAGGGCGCCAGCGACTGGCGATACTCCTCTACCTGGTTAACGCGTTCGGCCAGAAACGCCTGGTCAGCATAGCCGTTATCGAACATATAGCGGGCCATCGCCGAGGCCCATACCATGTCAGTGCCGGGGCGGGCGCGCAGGTGCAGATCGGCGCGCTCGGCCATCTCATGACGGCGGGGGTCGACGACCAGCAGCTTCTGCCCGTGATGCTTTCTCGCCGCTTTGATCTTTGCGGCAATAACCGGGTGGTTTTCCGCGGTATTGCTGCCGACGATGACAACCAGATCCGCCTTCTGCAGATCTTCTATCGTGCCCGCATCACCGCCGTAGCCTACGGTACGGAATAGCCCTTGAGTAGCAGGGTTCTGGCAGTAGCGGGAGGAGTTGTCCACGCTGTTGGTGCCGATAATCAGACGGGCGATTTTCTGCGTCAGGTAGGCCTCTTCGTTGCTGCCTTTACTGGAGCCGATAAAGCCGATGCTTTGCGGACCGTGCTGGTTGCGAATTTGCAGCAGGCGGCGCGCCACCAGCTCCAGCGCTTCATCCCAGCTCGCCTTGCGAAAGCGGTCGTTTTCACGAATCAGCGGGGTGGTAAGGCGCTCTTTATCGTTAATAAAATCCCAGGCGAATTTGCCCTTCACGCAGGTAGAGATACCGTTGGCGGGCGCGTCGGCCATCGGCTGCACTTTCAGCACGTGGCGGTCGCGCGTCCAGATCTCAAAGCTGCAGCCCACGCCGCAATAGGTGCAGACGGTTTTGGTGCGTTTGATCTCCGGCTGACGCCAGTGCATGTCCATCACCGAAATACCGGTGACGATTTCCGCGCCGGTGGTGTTTTCGACCGCTTTCACCAGATCGATCATGGGTCGCTTAAGCGACTGTTTCATGCTGGTAAACGGCCCGGCGTCCGGCTGCATGGTTTTCTCAAGCAGCGCATTACAGGGGCAGACAGTGACGCAGTGGCCGCAGCTGACACAGCTTGATCCGGCGATGGTTTCGCCACCGTCCCACAGCACGCGCGGATGCGCCATGGTGTAGTCGATGCTCAGCGTTTCATTCACCTCCACGTTCTGGCACGCCTCCACGCAGCGGCCGCAGAGAATGCATTGATCGGGGTCGTAGGTGTAGAACGGGTTGGAGTGGTCTTTCACGTAGGGCTTACGCTGATACTCATAGCGCTGAATGGGGATATGCATATCCGCCATGGTGTTATGCAGCGTACAGTCGCCTGTGTTGTGCTCGCAGACGGTACAGTAGAGCTCATGCTTCGCCAGCAGGCGGTCCATCCCCTCATGCTGCGCCGCCTCGGCAAGCGGCGTGCGGCTGGCTATCTCCATGCCTTCTGCGCTTTTAAGCGAGCAGCCGCGCACCAGTTCGCCATTGTATTCCACCCAGCAGACGTCGCAGGTTTGCATCGGTTCAAGCGATGGGTGGTAGCAGACATGGGGCAGCTTCAGGCCGCCCGCGGTTAGAAAGTCGATTAACGGGACGTTCGCCGGGCCAGTAACCGGCCTCCCGTCGTAAAACAGGGTACACAGGGGCTCGCTCATTTTACTTCCTCAACCTTGCCAGTGGCCGTCGGCAAACCACGCCGCAGCAGAGTGAAGGCATCTTTTCCCGCAGGGATGCGCCTTCGTTATAGTTGTTTAAAGGTAGCCACGGTTAAGAGAGGGCGCCAGGCAGGGATGTTGCCAGGTATGTACGGCGGGGCGAGGTTAACGGATCTATATCAGCAGGATCCCTAACGAGGCGGCGACGGGACGCACATCATCGCCGCCGTGCTTCGCCCAGCTATTAATAAAGCTGACAAAATTTTTATCGGTAGTGGCATCCCACTCATTAAAATGCAGCACCGATCGCCAGTAGCGGCTATCGATATAGAACAGCTGTTCGCATAAATAGTAGGAAATTGCCCGCAGTTTAATGTGGCTATCACGGTCCCAGATTTTGGTGATGCTTTTTATTTCAAATACCGGCAGGTTAACGTTAATGAATTCCAGAATATCGCCAGTGGTAATACCCTGCGGTACGTCCTTTAACAGTTTTTCGAGACAGGCAGGTATTTCCTGACGAAACGTCTCCAGTGCCGGATGTTTTACAAAGGGTAAATCGTTCCAACTCTGGTAAATATTATTTAGATTGCTAAAGGCGCCGGCTTCACAAATAGCCTCTTCAAACCACTTATGTTTGGTGGCCTTCGCCTTATAAAAGTTACAATACGCGTGGCAGATCTCATGGGAGAGCTGATAAACGATCTCTCCCCAATTTCGCGTATCTTCGACCTTCAGGGTAATAGAGTATCTCTCCCGCTCCTCCCGTGTATTCAGCGGAAAGAAAATCATTGGCGTCTGACTGTCCAGATCGTTCGTAACGACAATATCTTTATCAAGTTCATAGCCCATCATGTCTACAAATGAGCGATAGGTCCCTTCCAGTATGATATGCAACACATCTGAATCGATACCCTGCCACTGTTTCGCATCAGCAATAGCAACGTTCATTCGGGCCATCTTGTCATCCTTTGTCGATGTAATTAACGAACAAGTGATACTTATAGCAACGAATGGAATTCTACACTAATTAAATGGTTTTTGAGACGCGCCACCTGCGGTTGCCGGTGGCGCATTTTTAGTCAGAACGTTTCTTGCGGGATCAGGGTTTCGGCAGGGTTCTTAAGCAGCATCCACAGCAGGATTGCGCCGACCACGTCGAAGCCGGAGAGCACGGCAAACAGCGGGCTAAAACCGACGGTATCGGCCAGCGCACCCACCACCAGCGCAAACAGGGTGCTCGCCGTCCACGCCGCCATGCCGGTGAAGCCGTTAGCGGTCGCCACTTCGCCGGAGTCAAACATATCGGAGGAGAGGGTGATTAGCGCCCCGGAGAGGGACTGGTGGGCAAACCCGCCGACGCACAGCAGGCCAATCGCCACCATTGGGCTGCCGAACAGTCCCACCATGCCTGGCAGGATCATCAGTGCCGCCCCCATGGTGACCACCAGCTTACGGGAAACGATAATGTTAACGCCGAACAGCTTCTGGAATATTCCCGGCAGATAGCCACCCACGATGCAGCCTACGTCGGCAAATAGCATCGGGATCCAGGCAAACATGGCGATATCTTTCAGGCTAAAGCCGTAGGTATGCACCATAAACAGTGGGATCCAGGCGTTGAAGGTTCCCCATGCCGGTTCGGCCAGAAAGCGCGGCAGCGCGATGCCCCAGAACTTACGCTGCTTCAGCAGGCGACCAATGCGCACCTTCTCCACATGCTCTTTCTCCGGCTGTCCACCGGTTATGTAGAGATACTCCTCTTTGGAGAGGGATTTCGCCTTTGCCGGACGGTTATAGGTGAAGAACCAGCCTGCGGCCCATAGCACGCTGGAGACGCCGACGATAATAAAGGCCAGCCGCCAGTCGCGCATAAAGATCGCCCAGGCTACCAGCGGGGGCGCAATCACCGCGCCGATAGAGGAGCCAACGTTAAAGTAGCCCACCGCCACCGAACGTTCCCGGTCCGGGAACCACTCGGTTACCGCTTTCAGCCCGGCGGGGATCATCGCGCTTTCGGCAAAGCCGCCGAGGCCGCGGAAAAACGCCAGGCCTGTCCAGCTGGTAGAGAAAGACGCGCCAATACAGAACACGCCCCACAGCAGGCCGAAGATGGTATAGCCCATTTTGGTCCCGAGCGAATCGAGGATATACCCCGCGATCGGCTGAGCAATGGTGTAGCAGGCCGAGAAGGTAGCAATAATCCAGGAGTACTGCTGCGTGGTGATGTGCAGATCGGTTTGTAGCGTTGGTGCTGCCGCCGAGATAGTGTTTCTGGTTAGATAGCAGAGAACGGTCCCGAGCGTCACCAGCGAAACCATAAACCAGCGCATGTGACCTGTTTTGCGCATACATACCCCTTTTTTAAAGCAATGACTGGCCGACCGCTGCAAAGCAGCGGACAAAGAATCGAATAGAGATAGAGAGGAAAAACGGCGCTACGCAGAACGTCGGAAATGGTTATTGCCCGTTTTTGGGCTGGTATGTGTTATCTAACTCACATTTTTAAGTAATGATGAACCGACGTTTCACTATTTTTCGTGATCTAACTCAATTTAGCTGGCAAGTCGTGCCGGAGGAGTTTTGGTATGTGATCGGAGTCACACTTTAGAGGTAGAGGTAAATGCGGCTATCGCCTGCAAACTGCGCCGCGCTAACCGTAGGCTGGGCAAACGCAGTGCCGCCCGGCATTGTTGCGTCAGCATAGTAACGCCCGGTGGCGCTACGCTTACCGAGCCTACATATCGCACCGTGCCTAACGTAGTGATGGAGAGTTAATACTCATGAATGCTCTTCATAAGCTCATGCTTCTTTGCGCCATTTTTAAATGGGTGGGATCCGCTAACATTTCTGACAGAAATGTCAGGAGGCTGTCAGCCAGCCGTTGGCCGCGCTGACGTAAGATAGCTCATCATGCCGCGCAGCGGCATAGCGAAAAAGGGCACTGCGTATGCGACTGCTGCTGGTTGAAGATGAAGAGAAGACGTCGACCTACCTCAGCCGCGCGCTGGGGGAGTCGGGATTTACCGTCGACGTCTCCGCCAACGGTGCGGAGGGCCTGCACTATGCGCTGGAGTACGACTACGACGCCATCATTCTCGACGTCATGCTGCCGGGAATGGACGGCTACCGGGTGCTGGAGGGGCTGAGGGCCAGTAAGCAGACGCCAGTGCTGATGCTCTCGGCGCGCGGCTCGGTTGATGAGCGCGTAAAAGGGCTGCGTCTTGGCGCGGATGACTATCTCCCCAAACCTTTTTCGCTGATTGAGCTGGTGGCCCGCATTCAGGCACTGGTGCGCCGTCGTTCAACGGAGGGCGCGGATATTACCCAGATCCACATTCACGACCTGCATCTCGATCTGCTGGCCCGCCGGGTATTTCGCGCCGGGGTTCGGCTGGAGCTTACCGCAAAAGAGTTCTCCCTGCTCAGCCTGCTGGCCCGTCACCAGGGGGAGATCCTGTCAAAAATGATGATTGCCGAACAGGTGTGGGATATGAATTTCGACAGCGACGCCAACGTTGTCGAGGTCGCGATTAAGCGCCTGCGCGCCAAGATCGATATGCCATTCGAGGTCAAACTGCTGCATACCGTGCGCGGGATGGGCTATGTCCTTGAGATCCGCTCCTGATTTCCTCCTTAAGCGAGGGCGAAAAGCATGTTTAAACGCGCTATCTCCAGCCATCTGGCGCTGATGTTCGCCATGAGTGCCTTACTCATCGTGGCGGTATTTGGCATTGTGCTGAGAAGCTCGCTGCATGAGTCTCTGCAAAAGCAGATGCACAACGAGCTGCTTTTTCGCGAATCCCTGATGCGGCCCTGGATTGCGTCG
Organism: Pseudescherichia sp.; assembly: GCF_031979925.1. Classification (GTDB taxonomy): domain Bacteria; phylum Pseudomonadota; class Gammaproteobacteria; order Enterobacterales; family Enterobacteriaceae; genus Pseudescherichia. The sequence continues at coordinate 92,673 of NZ_DALZFB010000004.1, forward strand.
CGCACGTCAGCGGAGAGCTGGCCGATACTGGCGAACAAGTTTACCGATCTGGCCAGCTCGGAGGGTGAGCGGGTTCGCTACTGGATCGTCAGTAACGATGCGCGTTTTAGCCTGGGCGGCGCACCACCGGTAGGCGTGAGCTGGGCCTCGCTGAAAGAGGGCGTCAATCAGGTACCGGGAGCCACCGGAGACGCCTGCTCGCTGTTCGTGCTGGTGAAAACGATCCCCGCCAGAGGCGAGCGGCCCGATCTGCGCTATGTGGTGGCTATCGACTCGACCCCCTATATGGGCACGCTGGAGGCCTTCACCCGTACGCTGATTATTATCATCGTCCTGGGGGTACCGATTGTGGCGCTGCTTGGCTTTGCTGTAGCAAGGGTGGGGCTGCGTCCGGTGGGCGCGCTCAGCGATCAGGCTCAGCACCTGGCACCGGGCGATCACGGCCAGCGGCTGGATGCAGAGGCGCTGCCGGAGGAGCTACGGCAGCTGGCGTCATCCTTCAATGGGGTGCTGGAGCGCCAGGAAGTAGCCTGGCGGCAGCTTGAGAGCTTTAACGCCGACGTAGCCCATGAGCTGCGCACGCCGCTCACCAACCTGATCGGTCAGACCCAACTGGGGCTATCCCGCAGACGTTCGCTGGAGGAGCTTGAGGAGCTGCTCGGCTCAAATCTGGAGGAGCTGGAGCGGATGACCTCCATCGTTAACGATATGCTGTTTCTTTCTCATGCCCATGCAGGCGAGCACGCCTCCCAGCTGACTCAGGTCTCCCTGCGCGAGGAGACGCTAAAAACGGCCGAGTACGTCGAACCCTCTTTCGCTGAAAAGCAGCTCTCACTGCAGGTTGAAGGTGATGTGGTTGCACATATCGACCGGCGGCTGTTCCATCGTTCGCTGGCAAACCTTCTGGAGAATGGCGCAAGACACTCTCCGCCCCAGAGCACGGTGATCGTCAGGTTAAGCGAAAGTGAAAAGCAGGCCTGCGTCGCCGTCTCTAACCCCGGCGCTCCTATTGCGCCGGAGCATTTAGAGCGTCTGTTCGAACGCTTCTACCGGGTGGACTCTTCCCGCGCCAAAAGCGATACCCACCACGGCCTGGGCCTGGCGATCGTCCGCGCGGTGGCCATCATGCACCGGGGGGAAGCTTTTGCGCGCAGTGAAGGGGGAGTTAACACCTTTGGACTGACGTTTGCAGTCGCTGCCCCCGATAGCGCCATGACGCATCTCGCGTTAACCGGAATGGTAGAGGGTAAAGCGGCTGACTGGATGGAGAAGGTGAAGGATGAAAAATACCACGCACGTTAAAACCCTTGCGGCAGCGGCCTTGCTGATGTTCAGCGCGAATCAGGCTTTGGCTGCCGCCCCCGTAACTTCAGGAGCATCAGAAATGCAGGAACAACACACCACCGCCGATACGCTCACGGCCCGCCAGCAGGCTATCCCTTTGATTGCGGCGTCTATGGCGGTTGGCAATATGAAGAAGCTCAACGCCGCCCTTAACCAGGGGCTGGATGCGGGCCTGACGGTAAACGAAACCAAAGAGATCCTCGTTCAGCTCTATGCCTACACCGGCTTTCCCCGCAGCCTCAATGCGCTGGGTGAGCTGATGAAGGTGGTCGATGCACGTAAAGCGCGCGGCATCAACGACGCGCAGGGTAAAGAGCCTTCCGCTCCCGTTCCCGTTGGCGATGAGCTTCGGCGCGTAGGCACGGCCAACCAGACCACTATATCCGGCGCGCCGGTGCAGGGGGCGCTGTTTGATTTCGCTCCGGTCATCAACCAGTTCCTGCAAACCCACCTCTTCGGCGATATCTTTGCCCGCGACAACCTGGACTGGCAGAGCCGCGAGCTGGCTACCGTCGGCGCGTTAGCCTCGATGCCGGGCGTGGAGTCTCAGCTGCTGGCCCACGTCAAAGCCAGCCTGCGGGTGGGGCTGAGCGCCGGCCAGCTGCGCCAGCTTGCCCAGGCGCTGCGTAGCAACGGCGATGTCGATGCCGCCGCGCGCGTTGAAAGAGCGCTGGCCGAAGCAAAATAGTTAAAGAATGGAAACTAAATAACAGCCTCACAATTGGAGAATGACGCTATCAAGGTAATTCAAACAACCTTTAGTTAAATAAAGTTAAGTAAAGCCTCGCTATTCTGACAAGGATGTCAGATAACCGTCAGTTTTCCGACAGGCGCACCGCCTATATTCATATCCGAGGGCAGCATCTCATTATCGATGAACATTTATTTTTAACGAGGCTATCGCTATGAAAAAATTAATGCTTGCAGCATTGCTGATGGGGTTTGGTTCATATAACGCAGCCATTGCCGCTGAACCCGTTGTCGATTCAACGGGTAAAGAGAAAATAGGCGTCGTCTCCGCCAGCAACGCTTACTCTCTGGACGATCTGTCAGAGGCGCTATCTCATGAGGCAAGTGAGAAAGGCGCGACCTCCTATAAAATTATCTCGACCTCCGGTGACAACCGGATGCATGGCGTTGCGGAAATATACCGCTGAGCCATGCGTACAATTAATATCCTTATCCACTGGCAACTTAACCGGAGCGTTAGTTTATGGTGAAAACAGAAAATATCATTGAAGATATTGCCAGCTGGATAGAGCATAACTTGCATAAGCCGCTGAGAATCGAAGAGGTCGCCGCCCGTGCGGGTTATTCCAAATGGCATCTTCAGCGGATTTTTTCCCAGGTGATGCATATTAGCCTGGCGCAATATATTCGCGAGAAAAAGCTCAGCCAGGCGGCAAAGGATTTAGTCGAGACCGAAGAGAGTATCATTACCATCTCCTGCAAATACGGTTTTGACTCTCAGCAGTCGTTTACCCGGGTCTTTTCAAAACGTTATCAAATTCCGCCGTCGCGCTATCGTAACGTGAGGCGTGGCGGGATCTAACGAGCGCCCCGCTGATTGCTACTCTTATTGCTAAGTTATAGCATAGTGAAAAGTTCTTTTAATGCTGCTTTTTTCAAAATATGCCATTTACTTCATTCTTTTATTATTTTTTGGAACCGAGTATCGCTTATATGACATTAATATCTATAGCTTAAGCCATTTAAGTTTATGGTAAAGTTTTTGTGCACCTTGAAAATTCATGTGATGCGCATCAAAAAAATCCTCAGGAGTAAAGTCCATATCTGATGACAGATCAATAAAAAAAGTTGATTCACCATCAGATATTGCATCAAAGAAAGTTAATGTTTCATCTCGCATTTCTTTATGATATCTCTCATTGAATAGAGGAAGAAAAGGTTGGATTACAAAAAATATATTACCATTAATCTCTCTGATAAAATCAGTCATCTTAGAAAAAATGATTTTATTAAACTCAGCTACCCCATCCGTATTATAAAATTTAGAGAAATACTGGGTCTCATTGGTGGTCTGCGTGTCACTATAGCTAAAATTATTAATAATTTTTTTGTTTGTAGAACTGTTGCTGTTGGTGAATTTTTCTTGCGCAGATGTTAATGATATAGCTGCCATAAAGTGGGGGATAAATTCTTTTAAAACATACTCCATGGGGTTGCTATAAGAAGTGAAGATATTCTCATTTTTTAACTTATTGCTGCGTGCGCGGTAATCATATTTGATATTGTTAATTTTAAAGAACTGTTTTGCCAAATAAAAATATCCATTAAGCCCTTTTGACAACTCATGGAAAAGTTCGAAATAACCAAGTACAACTACATAATTCTTAATGCCGTATTTTTCATGGCAGTGTTTTATTAAGGCGTGGTTATATGATGCGTCACCACTTGCGATAGACAAGTTTACCGATTGACAAAGCAGTGAGTCAGGCACGCCATAATACGCATACGATGATCCTAAGATAACCTTGCGGATATTTTCACCCTGATCCTTTCGCAAGGTTTGATAGTTTTCATTAATGATTTCAGCCATGCTGTAATAATTTTTTATGGTATTTGTAATGTGCTCGCTGTTAATGATGGAATGATCAAAGCGTTCAATGTTAAGATAACCAATAAAGTGATTTTTATTGAAGTAGGATAAGCCGGAATTATCACATAATAGCACTGGTCTGTTTAATTCCGACAGGCCCTGGTGATCTAAACTAGCTAAGTCCACCTCATCATCTGTATAAATATGCCCATTGCATTTAATGTTATATTCAGATAGCACGCTCTCAATAATATGTTCACTGCTTCTCTTTCCTGCATAAATAAAATCCAGAGGAGCTGCGGTGACATATGAGATCCAAAAGTGGGAAACGTCAACTAAAAAGTCATCCACTTCACTCATTGATGCATTTTTCTCTGATATTTCAATAAGCTTGTTAACAAAATCTATGACATATTTTTCATCTGGCAGGAGATGATGATTAATGATAACCCACTTCTTTATTTCATCAATAGAAGCATCGTCTTTAAGTAAGTAAAGGTTGACGGATAAATCGCGAAGCGTAAGTATAAATGATAATTCCTGACTCATAGCAACCTATTTTATTGATAAACTTACATTGAAAATGATGTCCTGATTTTACTAGAAAGTAATGTTAAATACTGCAACATTTTCGCTAGTCAATGGCATATTTTAGGGTGGCAGAGGAGTTAGAAGAGAGCCGCGAGCTGGGAGTGGAGTCTCAGTTCTAATCAGATAATCCCTCTGCGCTACCGTAGCGTAAGGTGAAGTATGCTAATGTCATGACATGACGGGTGGCGAAAAGGAATTCTGATGTGAAACGCACTATCGGCGGGGTACTGATTCTTCTTTGCGCCCTGTGCCAGCAGGCTCAGGCAATTAATACCGAAGGGCTACAGGCCTTCCTGCAACAGGAGGAGACGCGCCTGCCAGGTAAGATTGGCATGTCCATCGTCAACGCCGAGGGCCAGTCGATTTTTGGCTACCGTCAGAGTGAACGTTTCCCCTTAACCAGCACTTTTAAAGTACTTGCCTGCGCCGCGCTACTCGACCGTCTGCACAAAACCTCTGGCTCGCTGGATGAGACGGTCACCATTAAGCCTGACGAGCTGCTGAGCTACTCTCCGATCACCAAAAACTATGTTGCCCCGGCGACCATTACGCTGCAAACCCTGTGCGTGGCGGCGGTGAGCTATAGCGATAATACGGCAGGCAACAGCATTTTGACTTACCTCGGCGGCCCCGAAGCGGTGACGCGCTTTATGCGTGAGAGCGGCGATACCATCACCCGGCTGGATCGCACCGAACCCACACTCAACGAAGCCACGCCAGGAGATGAGCGCGATACCTCAACGCCGGAACGTATGGCAGCAGGGGTGCATAAGTTGCTGGCAACGCCGCTGCTAACCCCCTCGCATCGAACGGTGCTGCAAGGTTGGATGCGGGAGGATAAGGTTGCCGACAACCTGCTGCGCGCCGCTCTGCCCAAGGGCTGGACCATCGCGGATAAGACTGGCGCAGGCGGCTACGGCTCAAGGGCTATCATTGCCGCTGTGTATCCCACGGGGGAAAAGCCTGTCTATATGGCGATCTACATAACCCAGACGGATGCCGCGATGAATGTGAGCGATGGGGTGATTAAAAAGATTGGGGAAAGGGTGTTTCGGTGAGCGTGTAAGTAAGGCTTACAGGTTGTGTTTCGACTGTTTCGAATATTGCTAGTTTCGTTTATTTCGATTAACCTCTGAGTTATTGAGTATATCGAGGACTATCGACATGACCGCAACGCTAACTAATCTTAATCTTCCTGATTCTCATGAGAGTGAGCTGGCCCAGCGTGGTCAACGGGAACTGGCAGCTTATCTCTCTACAAAGCTGCAAACCCAGCGGATCTCCATCATGGGTGAGGATGATAAAACCCACACTATTGAATTACCAACAAGTGCAATGACGATGTTAGTGGAGGTTCTGGGTGAGCTTGCTGCCGGTAATGCGGTACAGATTGTGCCGGTTCATGCCGAACTCACTACGCAAGAAGCTGCAAATATCCTGAACGTATCCCGGCCACATATGGTGAAACTTCTTGAAGAGGGTAAGCTACCTTTTCACAAAATTGGGCGTCACCGCCGGGTTTCGTTTGCCGATCTGATGGAATATAAAAAGAGACGTGAAAATGAAAGTCTGAATGCGATGCAGGCTTTGGCAGATCAGGCGCAGGATACAGGGATGTATTAATGAGGCATTCGCCATATCCGGTAGTATTAGATGCATGTGTACTTTACCCTGCGAGACTCAGGGATCTACTGATGCATCTTGGCCTTGTAGGCTTATACCAACCGAAATGGAGTAGAGATATACACCATGAGTGGTGTAGAAATTTGTTGAAAAAAAGATCGGACATCCAGGCACAAACGCTTGAGTACATCGTTAAATTGATGAATCAGGCGCTGCCTGATGCAAATATCACTGGTTATGAGTATTTAATTGAAGGGTTAACCCTTCCAGATATTAATGACCGACATGTCCTTGCAGCGGCTATTCGTGCAAAAGCAGAAGTTATAGTCACACTGAATCAAAAAGATTTCCCCACTGAGTTTCTAGCTCCATTCAATATCGAAGCTCTTCATCCCGATGAGTTTATCTCTGATCTGTTCGATCTTAATCATGCTCTGACACTTGAGGCAGTGAGAAGACAGCGGCAGTCCCTCAGGCGTCCTCCCATAAACGTGGAAGAATTTTTAGCAATGTTATTAAAGCAAGGGTTAACTAGAACGGTTAAAGCTTTAGAAGGGTATGAACGTATCCTTTAAAAACCTTTATCGGATAGACAGATAAATACCAGTATGTGATTTATTGATTAAATCCATAAGCAATGCTTTCTATTTAATATTAAGATAGATTAACTGGCTTTTATCTTTTTCAAGCTGTGAAATTAGATATATAAGAAAATAGCGTAGAAATTTATTGATTTTGGCGGAAGATCACAGGAGTCGAACCTGCCCGGGGCCGCTGGCGGTCCCAACTGGATTTGAAGTCCAGCCGCCTCACCGGAGACGACGATCTTCCGCGCCTGCATTGCTACATGGAGGCGGGCGCATTATAGCTACTTTCCTGCCTTTACACACATCTATTAGCGCTTTTTTCACTATCCCGTTTCGTTGCCACCCGCCGCTTTGATTAAAAACCCTATAGTTTCCGAAAGTTACAATCGAATTCGTCTTTTTAGCCTACCGCGATCACAGAAAACAAGAATCGTAATCTGATAACCAGAAAACGGAATACCCGCGTTGAGGGGGATGGTTTACAACGACTGCAACCGGTCTCAGAACGTTTCCTTACCTGAAGGATAAGAAAAATGAAGAGTCAGATTATTTCTGTAAAGGAGAAGATTGGCTACGGCATGGGCGACGCCGCCAGCCATATCATCTTTGATAACGTCATGTTGTACATGATGTTTTTCTACACCGACATCTTTGGTATTCCTGCGGGCTTTGTTGGCACCATGTTCCTGCTGGCCCGCGCGCTGGACGCCATCTCTGACCCCTGTATGGGTCTGATCGCTGACCGTACCCGCAGCCGCTGGGGCAAGTTCCGTCCGTGGATATTGTTCGGCGCAATCCCCTTCGGCCTCGTCTGTGTACTGGCCTACACCACGCCGGATCTCAGCCACAGCGGCAAGCTGGTCTACGCCGCCGTCACCTACACGCTGCTGACGCTACTCTACACCGTGGTTAATATTCCCTACTGCGCCCTCGGCGGCGTGATCACCAATGACCCAACCCAGCGTATCTCGCTCCAGTCCTGGCGCTTCGTGCTGGCGACGGCGGGCGGTATGCTCTCCACGGTGCTGATGATGCCGCTGGTAAATCTGATCGGCGGCGAGAATAAGGCGCTGGGCTTCCAGGGCGGTATTGCAGTGCTCTCGGTGGTGGCGTTCCTGATGCTCGCCTTCTGCTTTTTTACCACCCGCGAGCGCATCCAGGTGCCGCCGAGCACCACGCCCATGCGGGAAGATCTGCGCGATATCTGGAACAACGACCAGTGGCGCATCGTCGGATTCCTGACGCTGTTGAATATCCTCGCGGTCTGCGTACGCGGCGGGGCGATGATGTACTACGTCACATGGATCCTCGGCCAGCCGGAGGTGTTCGTCGCCTTCCTCACCACCTACTGCGTCGGCAATCTGATCGGCAGCGCGTTGGCGAAGCCGCTTACCGACTGGAAGTGCAAGGTTAGCGTCTTCTGGTGGACCAACGCGGCGCTGGCGGTGCTGAGCGTGGCGATGTTCTTCGTGCCGATGAGCGCCAGCATCACCATGTTTGGTTTTATCTTCGTGATTGGCGTTCTGCACCAGCTGGTGACGCCGATCCAGTGGGTCATGATGTCCGACACCGTCGATTATGGCGAGTGGTGTAACGGCAAACGCCTGACCGGGATCAGCTTCGCCGGCACATTGTTTGTGCTGAAGCTGGGCCTCGCTCTCGGCGGGGCGGTGATCGGCTGGGCGCTGGCGGGCGGCGGCTACGATGCGGCGGCGAAAGCGCAGAACGGCACCACGATCACCATCATTATTGCCCTCTTTACCCTCGTCCCGGCGGTCTGCTACCTGCTGAGCGCCATCGTTGCCAAACGCTTCTACACCCTGAAAACCCCATTCCTGACCGCCATGATGCAGCAGCTCGCCGTGGGCGCACGCCGCAACCAGCAGGAGTTTGGCCAGGAATCGATCGGCAAAGAATTAACGCATTAAAAGGAACAGAACATGAAAATCAGTGACGGAAACTGGCTTATTCAACCCGGCCTTAACGTGATCTCTCCTGTGCAGGTCTTTGACGTAGAGCAGCAGGGCAGCGAGCTGTTGATCCACGCCGCCCCACGTGACGTGCGCGAGCGGACGTGGCAGCTGGATACCCCGCTTTTTACCCTGCGTCTCTTCTCGCCGCAGGAGGGCGCGATCGGCGTGCGGATGGAGCACTTCCAGGGCGCGTTAGATAACGGCCCACACTACCCGCTGCACGTGCAAAAAGATGTAGAGATTGAATTACAAAACAACGAGGCGTTTGCATCCCTGACCTCCGGCAACCTTACCGCGCGCGTGACCAAAGGCGAGACGTGGTCGCTGGATTTTCTGCGCAACGGCGTGAGGATCACCGGCAGCCAGCTGAAGAACAGCGGCTACGTGCAGGATGCGCATCACGGGAAAAACTACCTGTTCGAGCGGCTGGATCTGGGTGTCGGAGAGGCTGTCTATGGCCTGGGCGAGCGCTTTACCGCCCTGGTGCGCAATGGCCAGACGGTGGAGACCTGGAACCGCGACGGTGGCACCAGCACCGAACAGGCGTACAAGAATATCCCTTTCTATCTCACCAATCGCGGCTACGGTGTGCTGGTGAACCATCCCGAGTGCGTCTCCTTTGAGGTGGGATCGGAGAAGGTGTCGAAGGTGCAGTTCAGCGTTGAAGGTGAGCATCTCGAATACTTCGTGATTGACGGCCCGACGCCAAAGGATGTCCTGAACCGCTACACGCAGCTGACTGGCCGCCCGGCGCTGCCGCCTGCCTGGTCGTTTGGCCTCTGGCTGACCACCTCGTTTACCACCAACTACGACGAGGCCACGGTAAACAGCTTTATCGACGGCATGGCCGATCGCAATCTGCCCCTGCACGTTTTTCACTTCGATTGCTTCTGGATGAAGGCCTTCCAGTGGTGCGATTTTGAGTGGGACCCGGTGACCTTCCCGGATCCAGAGGGAATGATCCGCCGCCTGAAGGCGAAGGGGCTGAAAATCTGCGTCTGGATCAACCCCTACATCGGGCAGAGGTCGCCGCGCTTTAAGGAGCTGAAGGAGAAGGGCTACCTGCTTAAGCGCCCGGATGGCTCGCTCTGGCAGTGGGATAAGTGGCAGCCGGGGCTGGCAATCTATGACTTTACCAATCCTGAGGCCTGCCGCTGGTATGCCGACGAGCTGAAGAAGCTGGTGGCGATCGGCGTTGACTGCTTCAAAACCGACTTTGGCGAGCGCATCCCTACCGACGTCCAATGGTTCGACGGCGCCGATCCGCAGAAGATGCACAACCACTATGCCTATATCTACAACGAGCTGGTGTGGAACGTCCTGAAAGAGACGGTAGGTGAGCGCGAGGCGGTGCTGTTTGCCCGCTCGGCTTCAGTAGGCGCGCAGCAGTTCCCGGTGCACTGGGGCGGCGACTGCTACGCCAACTATGAGTCGATGGCGGAGAGCCTGCGCGGCGGGCTGTCGATTGGTCTCTCCGGGTTTGGCTTCTGGAGCCATGATATCGGCGGCTTTGAGAATACCGCTCCGGCGCACGTCTATAAGCGCTGGTGTGCGTTCGGGCTGCTCTCCAGCCACAGCCGCCTGCACGGCAGCAAATCCTACCGCGTGCCCTGGGCCTATGACGAAGAGTCCTGCGACGTGGTGCGCCACTTTACCCAGCTGAAGTGCCGCCTGATGCCCTATCTCTACCGCCAGGCCGCGCTGGCTCGTGAGCAGGGTACGCCGATGCTGCGAGCGATGATGCTGGAGTTTCCTGACGATCCGGCCTGCGACTACCTTGACCGCCAGTATATGCTCGGCGACGCCGTGCTGGTTGCGCCGGTCTTCTCCGAGGCGGGCGATGTGCAGTTCTATCTACCCGAGGGGCGCTGGACGCACCTGTGGCGCAACGATGAGCTACAGGGCAGCCGCTGGCACAGACAGCAGCACGACTTTATGAGCCTGCCGGTCTATGTGCGCAACAACACGCTGCTGGCGCTGGGGAGTAACGACCAGCGGCCGGACTACGCGTGGCACGAGGGAACCGCCTTCCAGCTCTTTGCCCTTGAGGATGGTCACGAGGCCACCTGTGAGGTGCCGGGTGACGACGGCGCAGTAATATTTACCCTGAAAGCGAAGCGCGAGGGTAATACGCTGCGCGTAGTGGGTTCCGGCGAGGCGCAGCGCTGGACGCTCTGCCTGCGTAACGTAACGCAGGTCGGCGGCGTGCAAGGCGGTACATCCGCTGGCAGCGAGTGGGGTGTGGTGGTGAGTACCGAAGGAAATACGCTCTCGATCGAGCTGTAGGCCCGGCAAGCGTAGCGCCACCGGGCGATGTGTTTATTGCACGATTTCGCCGTTGCGCATCGTCTGGGTGAGTTGCTGTTTCATAACGTCGATCGCTTTCAGCTCGCCGTTGACGGTTGGCTTCAGCGGTGCTTCGGCATTGACCCTGCCGGTAGCGGTGAGCTGGATATTACCGCCGCCGGAGAGGGGCAGTGCGGGCCAGCCCCACTGCTGCAATATGCTGAGCGGAATGCCGCGTCCGTTGAGGTTAACGTTCACCTGCCGCTCCGGTCCCTGCGAAACGGTAGCGGTTCCCTCCAGCAGGCCCTGGCCGGTAAAGGCACTCAGCTCGCTGATGTTGACCGTGCTGCGGTCGGCAGCCAGCGCTAGCGAAGGTCGGCGGACGTCAACGCGGTTAAAGGTTGCGGCAGCGGCGTTGAGCTTGGCGCTGCCGCCCCACACGCCCCACTGGCGATCCCTTGCCAGCTGTAAGTTTGCACCGTAACCATCCAGGGCGGTGATCTGCCACGGAAACGCAGGATCGATATCGATCACCAGGTTACGACTGGCACTAAACCTTTTTAGCGTTACGCTGTTCAGCCAGCCGGGGAGCCGATCCATCCACAGCTGTTTCCAGTTAGCTGGCAGAGTATATTCCAGGCCGGCTATCGCCGCGTCGTCCAGCACCAGCGCTTTGCCATCTCGCAGCCAGTTGCCCGAGGTACGCACCATGCCGCCTTCCCAGCGGGAGGTGAACTGGCGCAGCGCGATGCCCTGCGGGGAGAACTCGGCGTTAAAAATCGGATCGAAGAGGTGCAGCGAGCCAAAGATAAACTCGCTGGCGTTCATTGCCAGTCGGCCATCCTCGCTCTGCCAGTCGCCCTTCGTCAGGGTCAGAGCGCGAGCGCTGAGGTCGAGATCGGTCACCGCCCAGTCCGGCCCCTGTAGGCGAGCATCGGTCACCTCAAGACGGCCAATCTGTAACGAGGGCAGAGTAGTCAGCGGGGCGAAGAAATCGGTCAGGGATTTATCACTCTGTAAGCGGATATCGTTCAGGCGCAGGCTATCGACAATCCAGCCCCCGTCGGCGGTGCGACGGGCCGTGCCGGTGAGCGAGCCGCGCGCCATATCCGCGCCAATCGTGCTCAGGGTCACGTCACTGTTATCGATGCTGCCCTGAATCAGCACGTTGCTGACGGGGACGCCGTTCAGCGTCATCGAGCCGGCGCTGAACTGGATCTGCGCTTTGCTGCCCATCACGTTGCCTGCTACCGGCTCCCAGGGCGTGATGCCGCCGGTTACCCGTTGGGCGCTGAGATCCCAGCCGGTGGCCGGGCTGTTAAAGGCCATATCGCTCAGCAGCAGGCGGTCGGCCTTGAGCGGCAGCGGCGCGGTGGCAGGCGAGAGGTTGAGCGTTCCCTCCTGAAGCAAGATAGTGTCCGCGTGCAGGGGATCGGTGAGCTGGCGGCTGCTGAAGCCGATGTCCACGCTCTTCGCCTCCAACGTCGCAGGCTGGCCTTTGCGGCCAAAGTTGACATTTTTGAGCAGCAGATGGGAAGGTGAAGAGAAACGATGATCGGCGGCGTCAAAGGCGAGGTGATAGTCGGTATTGCTGCTGACCCACTTGCCGACCTGCGTTGCACCCCAGCGCGTCTGAACCAAAAAATAGCAGGCCAGGAGCACCAGCAGCAGGGCGATCGCGATGTAGAGCAGCACTTTTCCAATCAGTTTCATGGTCTTCCTTCCCGGTGAGCATACAAGGAGTTTATGCACGATTTATGCGCAATGCTCAAGGAAGGAATGGTGAGACAGTGTTACGGCGGCAGCGGATAAATACCGCTGCCGCGAGGGGAACTAGTTCTTCTCTGGCGGGAAGACGAGGTTCAGCACGATAGCGGTAATACCGCCTGCGGCAATGCCGGAGGAGAGCAGGTTTTTCAGCCAGTCAGGCGCAAACTGCAGGATCAGCGGCTGCTGGGAGACACCGAGGCCAACCGCCAGCGAGAGGGCGATAATCATGATTGCGCGGCGGTTCAGCGGCTCGCGGGAGACGATACGCACCCCGGAGGCGGCGATGGTGCCGAACATCACCAGAGTCGCACCACCGAGCACCGGCTCAGGAATGTGCTGGACGAAGCCGCTCACTGCCGGGAAGAGGCCGAGCACAATCAGCATCAGCGCCACGATAAAGCCTACGTAGCGGCTGGCAACGCCGGTCAGCTGGATCACGCCGTTGTTCTGGCCGAAGCAGGAGTTCGGAAAGGTATTGAACACCGCCGAAACAAAGGAGTTCAGGCCGTTAGCCAGCACGCCACCCTTCAGACGCTTCATATAGAGCGGACCGGAGACCGGCTGCTCAGAGACGTCGGAGGTGGCGGTGATGTCACCGATGGTTTCGAGGGAGGTGATCATGAATACCAGCATCAGCGGCAGGAGCAGGCTCCAGTCGATGCCCAGGCCGTAGTAGAGCGGAGTCGGGATCATGATCAGGTCGCTGCTGGTCGGGGCGCTGTTCTGCGGCAGCATGCCCATCCACCAGGCCAGCAGGTAGCCTACCGCCATGGCGATCACCAGTGAAGCCACGCGCAGGTAAGGGTTACGCTGGCGGTTCAGCAGGATGATCACAGCCAGCACCACGCCCGCCAGCAGCAGATTTTTCGGTGCGCCGAAGGTGTGATCCGCCATCGCGCCATAGCCGCCGCCGATGGAGGTCAGGCCGACCTGAATCAGCGACAGGCCGATAATCATCACCACCACGCCGGAGACCAGCGGGGTGATCACCCGACGAGCCAGGTGCAGCACGCGGGAGATGACCATCTCTGTGCAGCTCGCCAGCATCAGGGTGCCGAACAGCGCCGCCATCATCGTTGGGACGTCCGCGCCACCGGTTTTTAACGCCGTGCCGCCCATGATCAGGGGGGCGACGAAGTTAAAGCTGGTGCCCTGAATAGAGAGCAGACCTGAGCCCACCGGACCCCATGCCTTAATCTGAATAATCGAGGCCACGCCAGAGGCGAACAGCGACATGCTGATGATGTGCTGCGTGTCCTGCGCGGGCAGGCCCAGCGCCTGGCAGATCAGCAGTGCCGGAGTGATGACCGCAACAAACATCGCCAGCAGGTGCTGGCAGGCGGCAAAAAGGGTTTGCGCCAGCGGCGGGCGATCTTCCAGGCGGTATATCAGTTCGCTGTTATGTGGCTGCGCAACCGGTTGCGCATTTTCTGACTCGACGGTGTTAACGGACATCTCAGGCAATTCCACGGTGGAAAAGCGGGCATTTTAGCTGAGCAACTCATAAAAGCAAACGATTGCATTTATAAATTTTACAAGGTGTTTCCAGGAGGGGTTATCAGGCGTTGGAATAACGCTCGGTTTCCGGCATCCAGCGTTCGATAAGCGCAGCGGCCTGCTCCGGGTAGCGTTCATGAATATGGCGGGCGAGGCGCTGTACTTCAGGGATCATTGCCCGGTCGCGCAGCAGGTCGGCGACCTTAAACTCGGCGTTGCCAGTCTGACGGGTACCGAGCAGCTCGCCGGGACCGCGGATCTCCAGATCCTTTTGCGCAATTATAAAGCCGTCGTTGCTGTCGCGCAGCACCTGCAAACGCTTTTGCGCAGTTTTAGAGAGCGGGGATTTGTAGAGCAGCACGCAGTGAGAGGCAACCGCGCCCCGGCCAACGCGGCCTCGCAGCTGATGGAGTTGCGCAAGGCCAAGACGCTCAGGGTTCTCAATAATCATCAGGCTGGCGTTGGGGACGTCTACGCCCACTTCAATTACGGTGGTCGCTACCAGCAGATGCAGCTCGCCCTGCTTGAACGCCTGCATCACCGCCTGCTTCTCGGCAGGCTTCATGCGGCCGTGGACCAACCCAACGTTCAGCTCCGGCAGGGCCAGCTTCAGCTCATCCCACGTTGCTTCGGCGGCCTGGGCCTCCAGCAGGTCAGACTCTTCAATCAGGGTACAGACCCAGTAGGCCTGACGGCCTTCGGCAGTGCAGGCATGACGCACGCGATCGATAATTTCGCTGCGGCGCGTATCGGCAATCGCCACGGTGGTGACCGGGGTACGTCCCGGCGGCAACTCGTCGATCACCGAGGTATCGAGATCGGCGTAGGCGGTCATCGCCAGGGTACGGGGAATGGGGGTGGCGGTCATGATCAGCTGATGCGGATGGAAGCCCTGCTGCTGGCCCTTCTCCCGCAGCGCCAGCCGCTGGTGGACGCCAAAGCGGTGCTGCTCATCGATAATCACCAGCGCCAGGCCGTTAAACTGCACCTGCTCCTGGAATATAGCGTGCGTACCGACCACCATCTGCACCTGACCGCTGGCAATCGCTTCCTGTTGCGCAAGGCGGGCCTTGCCCTTCTGCTTGCCCGCCAGCCAGCCCACTTGGATTCCCAGCGGTTCAAACCAGCTGCGGAAGTTATTGGCGTGCTGCTCGGCCAGCAGCTCGGTGGGCGCCATCAGCCCCACCTGCTTACCGTTGGCGATAGCGCGTAATGCGGCGAGAGCGGCCACCAGCGTTTTACCCGAGCCAACGTCGCCCTGCACCAGGCGCATCATGGGGATATCCAGCGCCATATCGTGTTCGATCTCTGCCGTGACCCGCGCCTGTGCA
The DNA here is from genome assembly GCF_031979925.1 of Pseudescherichia sp. GTDB lineage: Bacteria > Pseudomonadota > Gammaproteobacteria > Enterobacterales > Enterobacteriaceae > Pseudescherichia. Next base: position 108,235 of record NZ_DALZFB010000004.1, read on the forward strand.
GCGGTTGGCTTAAACGGCAGGGCCGCCAGCAGCTGATTTTTTAACGTATCGTTGGCCTTCAGCGACTGGGCATGGAAACGCTGCGCCCCAGCGCGTAACGCCAGCATACTGAGGTTGTGCGCCAGCAGCTCTTCCAGGATCAGGCGGCGCTGGGCAGGGTGCTGGCCGTGCTCTAAATCGGTCAGCTGTAGCGTCGGCGGCGGACGATGCAGGGTGCGCAGCGCCTCCGGCAGGGTCATCATCCCCTGTGCCAGCTCAGGCGGCAGCAGCTCTGAAATGGCGCAGGTGTCGAGCAGATCCAGCGCCTGATCGGTCAGCTTGCGCAGCGTTCCCTGCTTGATGCCTTCGGTAGTGGGGTAGACCGGCGTCAGAGTTTCCTGAAGTTCCGGGGTGCTGAGATCGCCCTGAATGCGGTACTCAGGGTGGATCATCTCCGCGCCATACTTGCCGCGCTTCGCTTCGCCGTAGGCCAGCACGCGGCGGCCTGGCGAGAGGCTGTTTTTCATCGCCGCGTTAAAGTTGAAAAAGCGCATCGTCAGAATGCCGCTGCCGTCGCTGATCTGGCAGGTCATCATCTTACGGCCGCCAAAGGTAACGTTGCTGTTCAGCACTTCGCCCTCAACCGTGGCATAGACGCCCGGCAGCAGGTCGGCAATAGGGTAGAGATGGGTGCGGTCTTCGTAGCGCAGCGGCAGATGCAGGAGCAGATCCTGGACGTTAACCAGGCCGATTTTAGCCAGCTTGCTGCTTTGCGCCGCGCCAACGCCGGTTAAAGAACTGAGCGGGACAGCATCTAATAACCGACCCTGCATACGCTTACCTTGCCGCCTGCATAGTGGCCCACCACGCGGCGTCGGCTTCTATTTCGCCATGCGCGTTGAGGTCGGGATAGGGGAGCCCTTTCTGCTTCGCCACGCGGGCGAGCACCGGGTAACTGCCTTCAAACAGCAGTCGATGCTGGTCGTCATAATCTATGGTGCTCGTGTCGCGAGCGTACATTCCGGCGTTCTGCCGCTGGCGCTGCGCTTCATAGAGGATCAGCGCAGAGGCCACCGAGACGTTAAGCGACTGCACCATGCCGATCATCGGGATGATAATGTCCTGGTCCGCCAGATCCAGCGCCTCCTGGGTGATACCGGTCTTCTCCTGTCCCATCAGAATGCAGGTCGGGCGGGTGTAGTCGATATCGCGGAAATCTACTGCTTTTTCAGAGAGATGGGTAGCCAGCACCTGCATCCCCTGGCCTTTCAGATGCCCGACGGCATCGGCAATGGTGCGGTGCGTTTTAACCTGTACCCAGCTGTTGCTCCCCGCAGCAGAGGAGGCCATGATGCGCATCCGGTTTTCCGGCCAGACGGCGTGAACTTCATGCAAGCCGACGGCATCGGCGGTGCGAATAATTGCCGAAACGTTATGCGGCTTGTGAACCTGCTCCATGCAGACGGTCAGATCAGGCTGCCGCCTGGCGAGCATCTCACGTATACGCGTATAACGTTTCAGAGTCATAAGGCTAGTTTCGGTTACGGGTGACCTTGATCACGTCCGGCAGCACGCGGATTTTGCGCATGATATTCGCCAGGTGCACGCGATCGCGGCAGGTCAGACGAATAAAGGCGCTATAGACGCGACCATCTTTCTCTTCCGTATTCAGACTTTGAATATTGGAAGAGGCCGTGTTGATTGCCGCCGTCAGGTTTGCCAGCGCACCCTGATGGTTGAACATATCAACCTTGATCTCGGTGATAAACTCCTGCGCCGTCTCTTTATCCCACTCGACCGCCATAAACTTCTCTGGCTCTTTCTGGTAGCCACGGATGTTACGGCAGGACTCATGGTGGATCACCAGCCCTTTACCGGGGCTAACGTGCGCAATAATCGGGTCGCCGGGGATCGGACGGCAGCATTTCGCAAAGGTGATCAGCACCCCGTCCGCGCCCTTAATCGGCAGATGGCCATGGCTTGGCGTCGTTGTCGCTGTCGGCGCAGAGGCTTCGCCCTGCTGCAGGTTTTTCGCCACCACCACGCTCATAGCGTTGCCGAGGCCGATCTCTGCCAGCAGATCGTCAAGGGAGACAAGCTTCATACGCACCAGCTCTCGCTGGATATGTTCGGTCGGGATCTCCGCCAGCTTGCGGCTGCCGCCGAGGGCATGATTCAGCAGACGACGGCCCAGGCTCACCGAGTCATCACGCTTGAGGTTTTTCAGCATCTGGCGGATTTTGGCGCGCGCTTTCGAGCTCACGACAAAGTTAAGCCAGGCGGCGTTCGGGCGTGCGCCCGGCGCGGTAATAATCTCTACCGTCTGACCGCTGGTCAGCGGCTGCGATAGCGGATAGGGCTGTCGATCGACGCGCGCGCCTACGCAGGCGTGGCCGATATCGGTATGCACCGCATAGGCAAAGTCGACCGGCGTCGCACCGGCAGGCAGCTCAACGATGCGCCCTTCCGGTGTGAAAACGTAAATCTCATCGGGGAAGAGATCGGATTTAACGCTCTCGATAAATTCAAACGAGCTGCCCGCGCTCTGCTGAAGCTCAAGCAGGCTCTGCATCCAGCGCTGGGCGCGGATCTGTGCGGTGGTGCTGCTTTCACCGTGCTCTTTATACGCCCAGTGTGCCGCAACCCCCATCTCTGCCATCTGGTCCATATCTTCAGTACGGATCTGCACCTCAACCGGCACGCCGTGCGGGCCAATCATGGAGGTGTGCAGAGACTGATAGCCGTTCGCTTTCGGAATGGCGATATAGTCCTTCATGCGTCCTGGACGCGGCTTGTAGAGGCTGTGCATCTGGCCCAGCACGCGGTAGCAGGTGTCGAGATCGTGGACAATCACCCGGAAAGCATAGATATCCATGATCGAGTGAAAACGCTGCTCTTTCAGCACCATTTTGCAGTAGATGGAGTAAAGATGCTTCTCACGACCGCTGACACGGCAGGGAATTCCTGCCTCCTGCAAGCGACCTTCGATCTCCGAGAGGATTTTTTGGATCATCTCTTTACGGTTACCGCGCGCGGCCTTAACGACCTCTTTGATGACGCGGTAGCGGTTCGGGTGTAGCGCCTCAAAGCCCAGCTCTTCCAGCTCGGTTTTGATGTGGTGAATACCTAAGCGGTGCGCCAGCGGACTGTAGATTTCGAGGGTTTCACGGGCGATGCGGCGACGTTTGTCCGGGCGTAGCGAGCCCAGCGTGCGCATGTTATGGGTGCGGTCAGCAAGCTTGATGAGAATGACGCGGATATCCTGCACCATCGCCATGATCATCTTACGAAAGTTTTCGGCCTGCGCCTCTTTCTTATCGCGGAAATTCAGCTTATCAAGCTTTGAGACCCCTTCCACCAGCTCGGCCACGGTTTTGCCAAACAGCTGCTCCATGTCCTGATAGGTGGCGGGGGTATCTTCGATTACGTCATGCAGCAGGGCGGCCATCAGCGTTTCGTGGTCGAGTTTCATCTCGGCCAGAATACAGGCCACCGCTACCGGGTGCGTAATGTAGGGTTCACCGCTTGAACGTGTCTGGCCCTCGTGAGCGTCACGTGCAACGAGATACGCCTGCTGGAGACGTTTGATCTGGTCTTCCGGCAGGTAGGTGCGAATCAGTTGATTCAGGCTTTCAAACAGATACAAGGGTGACCTGCAGCGTTATTAACGACGACCTTCAGCAATAGCGGTGACGGCCTGTAATTCTGCGGCTTCCTGCTCTTGCTGCTCCTGGCGCTCACGTACGTCGAGGATCTGGTTGTTGATCAGACCTTCTTCGATTTCGCGCAGCGCGATAACGGTAGTTTTATCGTTCTCTTCCGCTACCAGCGGATCTTTACCGCCAACCTGCATCTGACGAGCGCGACGCGCGGCCACCAGTACCAGGTCAAAACGGTTACCAATTTTCTCTACAGCGTCCTGAACAGTTACGCGTGCCATACTTAAAGTGCTCCACAGATGAAGAAATGACTGGGCATGATACTGAAACCAGGTTCAATCTGCCAATAGTTTGCTGATTAAAGCGTCATGTCGCTGCATTTGGCGGCCCATGCGCAGACGTTCAGCACGGATGATGGTCTTCATGTCGCTGATAGCGGTATCAAAATCATCGTTCACAACCAGATAATCATATTCGGCGTAATGGCTCATTTCTGCAACAGCCTGGGCCATACGCTTAGCAATAACCTCTTCGCTATCCTGACCACGGCCACGCAGGCGGCGATCCAGCTCCAGCTTCGACGGCGGCAATACAAAGATGCTGCGCGCCTGGGGCATTTTTGCACGGATCTGCTGCGCACCCTGCCAGTCGATATCGAGGAAGACGTCTACGCCCGTGGACAGTACCTGCTCGATGGCTGCCCGGGACGTACCGTAGTAGTTACCAAACACTTCTGCATGCTCAAGGAACGCATCGTTGCCAATCATGGTTTTAAACTCGTCATGATTCACAAAGAAGTAGTGTTCACCGTGCACTTCACCGGGACGCGGCGCGCGCGTGGTGTGTGAAACAGAAACCTGGGTGTCGTACAACGGTTGGGTCTTTAACAAAGCCTGAATGAGGCTTGATTTACCCGCGCCACTGGGAGCGGAAACGATATAGAGCGTGCCTTGAGCCATGAGTATCTTTATATGTAATGAACGAACGGAAATGTCTACATACGTGCCTATTATACACGTCGGCACCCTTTAACGTAGTTTTTGTCACATTTTCGCACGAGATTATTGCATTTTGCGTACTCTCTTCCCGATCCAATTCTCGTTTGCAGCAACGTTTTAAAAAGTGCTGAAGCCGCCTCGCAGCCTGCTGTTTTGCCAGTCGTCGGCCGGTTCGCTACGCGGTATACCGTGCTGGTCGAGGCAAGGGAGGCAAAAAATGTGGAAGCGTAGAGGATTAGCGCTCGGCTTAACTATCTGGAGCTGTTACAGCACCGCGGCCTGTCCGTCCTGGTCGCCCTTTCGGGCGCAGCTGGAGATCGCCCGGCTCCAGCGACAGGTCAGCCAGTGGAACGTGGCATACTGGCGAGAGGGGAGCAGCGGAGTAAGCGATGCGGTGTACGATCGCCTCAGCGATCGGCTGGCGCAGTGGCAGCGTTGCTTTATATCCCAACCGCTGCCCGACGTCTCAGCGCCGCCCGCGAACGGCACGGTGCCGCATCCGGTAATGCATACCGGGGTGCGCAAGCTGGCGGACAAGTATGCCCTTAAACGCTGGATGAGCGATCGCCGCGATGTATGGGTGCAGCCTAAGATCGATGGGGTAGCGGTGACCCTCGTCTACCGTAACGGGCAGCTTGTGCAGGCAATCAGCCGGGGCGATGGCCGCAAAGGTGAGTCGTGGACGGAGAAGGTGCGCCTTATTCCGTCTCTGCCTAAACGACTTGCCGGGCCGCTGGCAAACAGCGTGCTACAAGGGGAGATCTATCTGGCGCGTGAGGGGCATATTCAGCAGCGGATGGGCGGCATCAATGCCCGAGCAAAAGTAGCGGGCGCGCTAATGCAGCGGGAGAACTCCCCTCTGCTGAATGAGCTGGCGCTCTTTGTCTGGGCGTGGCCAGACGGACCTGCCGCGATGGAGAAGCGCCTGACGCTGCTGAGCGAAGCCGGGTTTGGCACTAGCGCGCGTTTCAGCCTGTCGGTGAAAAACGCGGATGAGGTTGAGACTATCCGCACCCGCTGGTTCACCTCGCCGCTGCCCTTTGTCACTGACGGGGTGGTGATCCGTAGGGCGAAAGAGCCGGAGGGCAAGCGCTGGCGGCCCGGCGAAGGCGAGTGGGTTGTGGCCTGGAAATATCCGCCCGTTGAGCAGGTCGCCGAGGTGATGAACATCCGCTTTGCTACCGGGCGCAGCGGTAAGATCGCCGTAGTGGCCGAGCTGGAGCCGGTACAGCTGGATGACAAGACGGTGCGTCGGGTAAACCTTGGCTCCGTCCGCCGCTGGCATGAGTTGGATATTGCCCCGGGCGATCAGGTTCAGGTGAGCCTGGCGGGCCAGGGGATCCCGCGCATCGATCGGGTGGTATGGCGCAGTCTGGCGCGCGATAAGCCCGAGCCGCCGCCCGCGCATTTCAACGCTCTTACCTGCTTTTATGCCTCACCTGAATGCCTGCCGCAGTTTTTTGCCCGGCTGGTATGGCTCAGTTCGAAGCAGGTGCTTGATATTCCAGGGTTGGGCGACGCGGGTTGGCGGCTCCTGCATCAGACGCACCGCTTTGAGCACATCTTCTCCTGGCTGGCCCTCACCCGACAGCAGCTAGAGAACACGCCGGGGCTGAGCGCAGCCAGAGGAGAGCAGATCTGGCACCAGTTTAATCTGGCCCGCGAGCGGCCGTTTATCCGCTGGGTGATGGCGCTGGGCCTGCCGCTCACCCAGGCCGCGCTGCGGCTCACAAGCGACAGCAGCTGGTCACAGTTTACCGAGCACAATGAGCTTAGCTGGCAGCAGCTGCCGGGCGTGGGTGCAGAGAAGGCGCGGCAGTTGGTTGCCTTCGTGCACCATCCGCTGGTGCAGAGTCTCACCGCTTGGCTGGCGACGCAGGGAATAAGGGGGTTTTAGATTCCGAAGCTAACCGATGCAGGTAATGACCGCGTCGTTGAGCAACGTATAGCTGCCGTTAAAGTCGGTTCCACATTTTAGCTTTGGCGTTAAGGTCTCGGTGAGGGTCAGGGTAAAGCGCTGCTCTACTTCATCGACGTAAGTGACCTTTGCTGCCTGGAAATCAAAGTAGCGCCTCACTTCAGGCCACTGGGATTTATACAGGCTCTCCTTAGCGGAAAAGAGTGTTAACAGCGCCTGCGGGTAGGGCAGCGTCAAAGCGGATAGCAGCTTCTGCTCGTCTGGCGAGGCGAACATATCCGCCGTCTCCAGCATGATCTCGGGCTGCCACTGCTCGATATCGATACCGGGCATTAATCCCGTAGACTCAGGCGCAATCGCCACCAGTGCGTATCTGTCGCTGTGGGAGATACTGCCTCGCCAGCCAGACGGCCACTGGGGAACGCGATCGTGGGTGCCTATCACCGTTGAGGCTGCCTGCGCCTGCTCGAGCAGTACCTGCCCGCAGTAGCGGCTCGCCAGGTATTCGGCTCTGCGCTTTGCCACCGCATTAGCCAGCGCCGTCGGGAACGGCTGCGAGAAACGCTGGAACAGCGCGTCGCTGTAGTGTGCCCGGTCATACTCAACGAGGCAGTAGGTCAGCGTAGGCAGGTGGCGGATGTAGCCGGACTCCGCACGCCGGATAAAGGGCAGGGCGTCGAAGGTGCGAGTGGGGCAGAGTAGGGTGTTCGTCACTTCACTATTTCACTATCGCAAATTCTCTGCTCCAGAACCACAATACCCCTCCGATTTTTGAACGCATCTCCAACATCAAATGTCATGTGTCGGGAGTGTTTTTTCATGATTAATCAACCATGCCTTGCGTGCAATGCCGCCACCGTAACCCGTCATTGAACCATCCTTTCCGACAACCCGATGACAGGGGATGATAATAGCCACTCTATTCGCGCCACAGGCCGACGCTATCGCACGCGTGGCCATGGGTTTACCAATATCTACCGCAACCGCTCGGTAAGTTGTTGTCTCGCCATAAGAAACTTTCTGCAAACCTTGCCACACAACACTCTGGAATTCACTGCCGGGCGTATCTAACGACACGCTAAAATGCCGCCGCTGGCCCATGAAATATTCACCAATTTCTTTCTCTGCCTGGCGGGTATGACTGTTTTCTCCCGCTATGATACTTGCGTTTAACAGACGCTGTAGATCGCTGAACTCGGTCTCTAACGCTCGTCGGTCAACAAATTCCAGTAAGCAGATACCGCGATCGGTGGCGCATACAAACATCGGCCCCAGCGGAGTCGTAAACCGGTGGATTAAAATAACCTGACGCCGTGAACTTGGCGCGGATCCGGTCAATTTTTTACAGGTGTAGCCAAAGCCGCTCAGAGAATCATAGCCATTGTCGAATGCGACATCCGTTGCTGAGCGGCCTGCTTTAAGTTCCTGTAGCGCCACGTTAACGCGCTGCATACGTTGAAACGCCTGAAAGGTGAGCCCATGGTTCTGCAGAAACCAGCGCCGTACTCGCTCCGGGCTAATATTATGCTGGCGCAGTTTCGCATCGCTAATGCGCTCTTTTGGCGTGTCTCGAACCAACTGTAACGCCTGTTCGATGAAATCGGGTGAAGTACAGGCATTTTCCATTGGACGGCAAATTTTGCACGGGCGAAATCCGGCAGCAAGCACGGACTTAAGATCCTCATAAAAATCGACATTTTCTCGCCTGGGTTTCCGTGCCCGGCATACTGAGATACAGAACACGCCTGTCGTTTTGACGCCGACGAAAAAGACACCGGTAAACTCTGTGGAACGTGCAAGCAAAGCCTGATACCACACATCGCATTGGACATTATCAGTTATTTTCATAGTTAAAAACGTCCGAAAAGGATTGGTTTGCCTGAATCTTACAGAGCGACTCTTTTAACCTGTCTTGCATTGCGGCATGGATAAAATTGCCCATAGAAATACGTCGAACACCCAGCGAAGCCAGCGTGCCGAAATCTGGAAGCGTCGGCATACACATAACATTCAAAGGCAGGGTAACGTGACGCGTCAGAGCAGCAATACTATCAGGTTGCGTCACGCCAGGGACAAATAATCCATTGGCACCATGGGCGGCGTATAGCTGACCACGAGACAGTGTCTCTTCAAGCGCATCCTCTATGTTGAGTAAAAACGTATCGGTACGAATATTAAAAAATATACTGGGGCAAGCGGCGGTGAGTTCTTGAATTTTTCTGGCAAAGGTATGCGCATCATCGAGGCTGCGTACGCCATTCACAACGTGACTATCTTCTATGTTTATGCCTACAACGCCAGCCCGGGCCAGACGATGGATATTTTCAATGATGCGGCTTGTTATATCGCCATAACCCGATTCCAGGTCAACGGTTAAGGGCAGTGATGTGACTGCTTTAATGCGGGTAACGATAAATAGCAGCTCGTCAAAACTCATATCTTCGCCATCTTCATACCCTAGCAGAGTGGCAATAGCGGCACTGGATGTGCCCAGCGCATAATACCCAGCCTGTTGTGCTGCCAGAGCGCTGCTGGCATCCCAGACGTTAGCGATAAGTAGGGGTTGGTTTTGGTGATGAAGCGCATTGAAATCCATGATTCTCTCCGGATGTGATTTTCCGATGAGTGTGGGGTTTCGCACATCCTTCTCACAACCGAAAAATGGACGACTATTTTTAAGTACAGTAGTAATGCGGTAAGCAATATCATAAAAAGAAAAAGGCCATTTTTTACAATGACCTTTTCATTTAGATGGCATAAAAAGAGATAGCTTTAAGCATCACTCAATATTCTGAATCTGCTCGCGCATCTGCTCAATCAGTACCTTCAGCTCGATAGCAGAGGTCGTGATATCCGCATTAATAGACTTAGACGCCAGGGTGTTCGACTCGCGGTTGAACTCCTGCATCATAAAGTCCAGGCGGCGGCCAACGGCCTCTTTCTTCTTCAGAATGTTGTAGGTCTCTTTAACGTGCGCGTCGAGGCGGTCCAGCTCTTCGGCCACGTCGATGCGCTGGGCCATCAGCACCAGCTCCTGCTCAAGGCGGTTGTTCTCCAGCTGCACCTGGGCATCTTCCAGCTTGGCTACCAGACGCTCGCGCTGCCATTTCAGCACTTCCGGCATCTGGGCGCGTACTTTCGTCACCTCTTCGCTAACGCCTTCCAGACGCTGCTCGATCAGGCTCTTAAGCGCCTGGCCTTCGGTCTCACGAGCGACGATAAAGTCATCCAGCGCGCCGTCCAGCGCGGCGAGGATCTCAGCGGCAATCGCATCCAGATCCTGCTCCTGGGCGGCCATCACGCCTGGCCAGCGCAGAATATCAACTGGGTTGATTTCACCCTCGTCGCTCTGCATTTTGACCCAGTTCGCCGCAGATACCAGCTGCTTAGCCAGTTTTTCGTTCAGGATTAGCTCGCTCTGGGCGCCGGCATCCGGCTCAAAACGCAGGTTACATTCGATTTTGCCGCGGGTCAGACGGGTGCGGATACGCTCGCGTACCACCGGCTCAAGGCTGCGGAACTGCTCCGGCAGGCGGAACCAGGTCTCCAGATAGCGCTGGTTAACCGAGCGCAGTTCCCAGACTGCGCTGCCCCATTCACCCTTGATTTCACGCCGGGCGTAGGCTGTCATACTGCGGATCATAGACGTTCCTGTTTTTAAAGAGGAGATGGGGGGATTATAGCTTTCGGGGCCTTCTCAAGATAGGAATAAGCGTATTTAGTCCGTATAATGCGCAGCCACATTCGTAGAAGCCGGAGAAATCATCATGCGTCCAGCAGGCCGTAGCGCTAATCAGGTGCGTCCCGTCACCCTGACCCGAAACTATACAAAACACGCTGAAGGTGCCGTGCTGGTTGAATTCGGTGACACTAAAGTTCTGTGTACCGCCTCTATTGATGAAGGCGTGCCGCGTTTTCTGAAAGGCCAGGGCCAGGGGTGGATCACCGCTGAGTATGGCATGCTGCCGCGCGCTACCCATACCCGTAACCCGCGTGAAGCCGCGAAAGGCAAGCAGGGCGGCCGTACGCTGGAGATTCAGCGCCTGATCGCCCGCTCTCTGCGCGCTGCCGTAGACTTAAAAGCGCTGGGTGAATTCACCATTACCCTCGACTGCGATGTGATCCAGGCCGATGGCGGTACGCGTACCGCCTCTATTACCGGGGCGTGCGTGGCGTTGGCAGATGCGCTGAACAAGCTGGTTGCCGCAGGCAAGCTGAAGACCAACCCGATGAAAGGGATGGTTGCAGCGGTCTCCGTGGGCATCGTCAACGGCGAAGCGGTGTGCGATCTGGAGTATGTTGAAGACTCCGCCGCTGAAACCGATATGAACGTAGTAATGACCGAAGATGGCCGGATGATCGAGGTGCAGGGCACCGCCGAGGGCGAGCCGTTCACCCATGAGGAGCTGCTCTCGCTGCTGGCGCTGGCCAGAGAGGGGATTGAATCCATCGTAGCGACGCAGAAGGCGGCGTTAGAGAATTGATTTAAGGGCGACCGTTGAGTCGCCCTTTTTTTTACGCGTCATACTTCACGCAGCCTCTTTGTCGTCTGCCGTTAGTCACCCCAGTCACATAGTTATCTATGCTCTTGGGGATAACTTACGTTGCCTTCGCGATGCTGCGCGAATTATTTAGCGTAATCATAATGTAAGAATGAATGTGAAATGAGGAGCAGAACCATGAAACCGTATCAGCGCCAGTTTATTGAGTTTGCGCTTAACAAGCAGGTACTTAAGTTCGGCGAGTTTACGCTGAAATCCGGGCGTAAAAGCCCCTATTTCTTCAACGCCGGGCTGTTTAATACCGGGCGCGATCTGGCACTGTTAGGCCGTTTCTATGCCGAAGCGCTGGTAGATTCCGGTATCGACTTTGATCTGCTGTTTGGCCCAGCCTATAAAGGTATTCCCATTGCCACTACGACGGCGGTGGCGCTGGCGGAGCACCACGAACGTGACGTGCCCTACTGCTTCAACCGCAAAGAGGCCAAAGACCATGGCGAGGGCGGCAATCTGGTCGGCAGCGCGCTGCAGGGCCGCGTGATGCTGGTGGATGACGTGATCACCGCCGGAACCGCTATCCGTGAGTCAATGGAGATTATCCAGGCTAATGGCGCGACGCTGGCTGGCGTGTTGATCTCCCTTGACCGCCAGGAGCGCGGGCGCGGGGATATCTCCGCGATTCAGGAGGTCGAGCGCGACTACGGCTGCCAGGTAATTTCTATCATTACCCTGAAGGATCTGATTGCCTATCTGGAAGAGCGCCCAGAGATGGCGAACCATCTGGCGTCGGTGCAGGCGTATCGGGAAGAGTTTGGGGTTTAAGCGTTAAACTGCCCGGTGGCACGAATGCTTACCGGGCTTATGGATTAATGTAGCTGAGCGACCATCAGCGGCCAGCGGACGTCAAAATCGTCCGTAGGCCGGTATTTGAACTCGCTGCGTACAAAGCGCGACAGCATACCTTCACACTGGGCCAGTAGCTGGCTCGCCAGCAACGTTTCATCCACGGTAAAGCCTTCGCCCTCGCGCATTTTCCGTTCGCGCAGAACCTGCCTCAGCTGCGACTCAATTCGCTCAAACAGCTGGTTAATACGGCTCTGGAGGCGATCCTGCTCAAACATCAGTGCATGACCGGTGAGGATCCGCGTCAGCCCCGGATTACGCTCGCCGAAACCTAAAATCAGCTGAATAATAAGTCGCAGGCGTGCCAGCGTATCTTTCTCATCTTTTAGGATTAAGTTGATACGCGTCGTCAGGCTATCTTCGATAAACTCGATCAAGCTGTCAAACATGCGCGTTTTGCTTGGAAAATGACGATAAAGAGCTGCTTCGGAGACGCCAACCGACGCCGCCAGCTTGGCTGTGGTAATGCGTTGGCTGCCATCGCTGGATTCAAGCATGAGTGCCAGAGACTGAAGTATCTCTTCGCGACGATTCCTTTTCGCGGTTTGTTTTTCTGCCATCTTTTAGACGCATCCTGGATGATATAAGGATGAGGCGACCTACTGACGCCCGGAATGGCCGAAGCCGCCTTCACCACGTTCAGAGCTGTCAAACTCCTCTACCAGGTTGAACTCTGCCTGCACCACCGGCACAAATACCATCTGTGCAATACGTTCGCCCGGCTCAATGGTGAAACTCTCTTTGCCGCGGTTCCAGACGGAGACCATCAGTTGCCCCTGGTAATCTGAATCAATCAGGCCAACCAGGTTGCCCAGCACCACGCCATGCTTATGGCCAAGGCCCGAGCGTGGTAAAATCACGGCGGCCAGTGACGGATCGGCAATGTGAATAGCCAGGCCGGTTGGCAGCAGCACTGTTGCGCCCGGAGCCAGCTCTACGGCGTCATCAAGACAGGCTCGCAGGTCAAGACCGGCAGAGCCGGAGGTGGCGTAGGTTGGCAGCGGAAACGCTTTGCCAACGCGCGGGTCCATAATTTTAACGTCGATTTTTTTCATCATAACGGGTAACGATCTCGTCCAGTAGTAGTTGTCCCAGAAGTGCTTTGCGCTCAAGCGGCAAGACTTTGTCGCCGTCCTGCCAGAAAAGGTGTAATGCGTTGCTGTCGCTGTTAAAGCCTTGATTTTCACCAGATACGTCGTTGGCGCAGATCAGATCAAGGTTTTTGCGGATACGTTTTTGCCGGGCGTATTCTTCCACATTATTTGTTTCGGCGGCAAACCCTACCACATAGGGGCGGTTCGTACTCAGCGCGGCAACACCGGCAACGATATCCGGGTTTTTAACCATTTTTATTGTAATTTCATCGCCTTGCTTTTTGATCTTCTCATCGGCAACGGCGGCAGCGCGGTAGTCAGCGACGGCAGCACAGCCGATAAAAATCTGCTGCGACTGAACCTGAGCCTGTACGGCGGCGTCCATCTCCAGTGCGGTCATGACATCAATGCGCGTCACTCCTGTCGGCGTCGGCAGCGAAACCGGGCCGCTCACCAGCGTCACGTTCGCGCCAAGACGGGCAGCGGCGGTGGCAATGGCAAAGCCCATCTTGCCGGAGCTTTTGTTGGTGATATAGCGCACCGGATCCAGCGGTTCCTGCGTCGGGCCAGCGGTAATCATGATATTCAGATGTTGCAGCGTTTTGACAGGCGAAAAATGCGCTGCGGCCAGATCGACAATAGTGAGCGGGTCGAGCATGCGGCCTGGTCCAACGTCACCGCAGGCCTGGCTGCCGCTGTCCGGCCCCCACTGCAGCAGGCCTCGGGCGGCCAGCACGCTCAGATTATGCTGCGTGGCGGCGTTGCGGTACATCTGCTGGTTCATCGCCGGTACGACCGCGACGGGTGACGGCGTGGCCAGGCAGATCGTCGTGACCAGGTCGTTAGCCATACCGGCGGCCACGCGGGCAATCAGGTCGGCAGTTGCCGGGGCGAGGATCACCAGGTCAGCCCACTTGCCCAGCTCGATATGCCCCATTGCCGCTTCGGCAGCCGGATCCAGCAGGCTATCGGAAACCGGATAGCCCGATACCGCCTGCAAGCTCAGGGGGGTGATAAAGGCTTTGGCACCCTCTGTCATTGCCACGCGCACCTCTGCGCCGCGATCGCGCAGACGACGTACCAGCTCCGGCGTTTTATAGGCAGCAATGCCGCCGCTCACGCCGAGAACAATTTTTTTACCGGCCAGGCTCATCATGATTCATTCCTGTTGGGTTTCACCAGAAGGTGAGCATTTTATCACACTCTGTAAAGTGAGGTGCTTTTGCGCATCACGCCCTTTACGAGCTGCCACGCAAAAGCGAAAACCGCAGGTCGAACCACCGATCGCGCCGTGGCAAAATAGGGTTTTCACAGGGAGGAGCGCTATGGAAACGGCGAGATCGCTGACGGCATATGAGAACGTGCCGCGTGAAAAGATGCCCCGCGAGAAGATGCTGCGCCTGGGAATAGCATCCCTCACCGACATCGAACTGCTGGCGCTGTTTCTGCGTACCGGTACGCCGGAGCGCAGCGTGATGGCGTTTGCCGAATATCTTGTCGCGCATTTCGGTTCGCTTTACGATCTGCTCTCTGCGGATGCGCAACAGTTTGCCGAGGTATCGGGAATCGGCGTGGCAAAGTTTGCCCAGCTCAAAGGCATTGCCGAGCTGGCGCGCCGCTATCATGCTTCTAGTATTCAAGAGGCGCTGACGCTGGACAGCCCGCAGGCCACCAGAGCGTTTCTACAAAGCCAGCTTGCCGAGGAGCCGCGCGAGATCTTTCTGGTCATCTATCTCAATAACCAGAACCGGGTGCTCAGGCACAGCCGCCTCTTTTCCGGCACGTTAAGCCACGTTGAGGTTCATCCGCGGGAAATTGTCCGGGAAGCCATCGCGATCAACGCTGCCGCCGTGATCCTTGCCCATAATCATCCTTCGGGTTATGCAGAACCCAGTTTTGCTGATAAACAAATCACTGAACGTGTGGTAAAATGTTGTGAATTCATGGATATCCGTGTATTAGACCACCTCGTTGTAGGCCGGGGAGAGTGGGTTTCATTTGCTGAACGTGGTTGGATTTAAACCACCCCGCGCGATCCAGCGGGATCTTTGTCTGTTCGGGACTTGAGCACACAGCCGACACAGCGTATACTACGCCACCTTTGAGAATCTCGGGTTTGGCATTTGGGCCTGGCAATCGCGAGTTCACACTGAACCGCCGTGACCGGGCCTTACAGCCTGACGAGGCGTCAAAACCCTATACGAAGCTCGAGCTAATTTGATTTTTGGAGAATAGACATGTCCCGAGTCTGCCAAGTTACTGGCAAGCGTCCGGTGACCGGTAATAACCGTTCCCACGCACTGAACGCGACTAAACGCCGTTTCCTGCCGAACCTGCACTCTCACCGTTTCTGGGTTGAGAGCGAGAAGCGTTTTGTCACCCTGCGCGTATCTGCTAAAGGTATGCGTGTAATTGATAAGAAAGGCATCGATACAGTTCTGTCTGAACTGCGTGCCCGTGGCGAAAAGTACTAAGTACTTAAAGAGGAAATAAATCATGGCTAAAGGTATTCGTGAGAAAATCAAGCTGGTTTCTTCTGCTGGTACTGGTCACTTCTATACCACTACGAAGAACAAACGTACTAAGCCGGAAAAACTGGAACTGAAAAAGTTCGATCCAGTTGTCCGTCAGCACGTTCTCTACAAAGAAGCTAAAATTAAATAAATTTTAGTTTTCTTGTACAGAAACCCGGCTTCGGCCGGGTTTTTTGCATTCTGTGTATCCTTAACGGAGGAAACATGCCTGAATTACCTGAGGTAGAAACCAGCCGCCGCGGTATAGAGCCGCACCTGGTGGGTCAAACTATCCTGCACGCAGTGGTACGCAATGGCCGCCTGCGCTGGCCCGTTTCCGACGAGATCCACCGCCTGAGCGATAAGCCAGTGCTTAGCGTACAGCGGCGGGCAAAATATCTGCTGCTGGAGCTGCCCGACGGCTGGATCATCATTCACCTCGGCATGTCCGGCAGCCTGCGCATCCTCCCCCACGATCTGCCTGCCGAGAAGCACGATCATGTCGATCTGGTGATGAGCAACGGCAAAGTGCTGCGCTACACCGATCCGCGCCGCTTTGGTGCCTGGCTGTGGACTAAAGAGCTGGAAGGGCATAACGTGCTGGCGCACCTGGGGCCGGAGCCGCTGAGCGATGCGTTCAATGCAGAGTATCTACAGCAGAAGTGTGCGAAAAAGAAAACTGCCATTAAACCCTGGCTGATGGATAACAAGCTGGTAGTGGGGGTAGGCAACATCTACGCCAGCGAATCGCTGTTTGCCGCCGGGATCCACCCGGACCGGCTCGCCTCGTCACTCTCTCATGAAGAGTATGCCCTCCTGGTGCAGGTGATTAAGGCGGTGCTGCTGCGCTCGATAGAGCAGGGCGGGACAACGTTAAAAGACTTTCTGCAAAGCGACGGGAAGCCGGGCTATTTTGCCCAGCAGCTACAGGTTTACGGGCGCAAAGGCGAGCCCTGCCGCGTCTGTGCGACGCCCATCGTGGCGACCAAGCACGCCCAACGCGCCACCTTCTACTGCCGTAACTGCCAGAAGTAGTCGCATTATGTAGGCCGGGCAAGCGCAGTGCCGCCCGGCATAGCGAATCCTACCGAAGCTTCTGCAAAAGTGCCTGATGCACGTTTGTCGGCAGGAAGTCAGCCACGTCGCCCTGATGACGTGCCACCTCTTTTACCAGCGACGACGAGATAAACGACCACTCTTTGGCAGGCATCAGAAAGACGCTCTCCAGCTCTGGCATCAGGTGGCGGTTCATATGCGCCAGCTGGGTCTCATACTCAAAATCGGCCACGGCCCGTAGACCACGGATCAGGATCGTTGCTTGCTGGTCGCGGGCAAAGCTCGCCATCAGATCGCTAAAGCCAATTACCTCAACGTTTTCAATATGGGCGGTAGCTTCCTGTGCCAGAGCAACGCGCTCCTCCAGGGAGAAGAGCGGCTTTTTGCTTGGGCTGGCGGCAATCGCCATGATAACCCGATCGAACATGCCCGCGGCCCGGGTAATGATATTGATATGGCCGTTAGTGACCGGATCGAAAGTGCCAGGGTAAATTGCGCGCTTTTGCATATAAAAACCTTAATGGGCTTTTGGTGGCAGATAGGGTTCCAGCAATTGTAACAGACGCTGCAGCGCGCCCTGGTTTTGATAGAGGACCTCTACCGCATGACGGCCGTAGAAGTTACGGTAGTCCTCATCAGTCAACAGGGAGGCGACCTCTTTGCTCAGCGAGGCGACGTCCGCAACGGTGATCAAACCGTCGGCCTGGGTCAGACGGGCACAGATATCTTTAAAGTTGAAGGTGTGCGGACCCATCAGCACCGGGATAGCGTGCGCGGCGGCCTCAAGCGGGTTATGCCCGCCGCGCTCTACCAGCGAACCGCCAACAAAAGCGAGATCGGCAATGCCGTAGAGCAGCATTAGCTCGCCCATGGTATCGCCTACCACTACCTGGGTGCTGCTGGAGGGGACCTCTCCCGACGAGCGGGTGATATAGCTCAGGCCCGCCTGCCGCACCAGGTTGATGGCGTCCGGGAAGCGTTCCGGATGGCGCGGAACCAGAATCAGCAGCAGGTTAGGAAACTCTCTCAATAGCGTCTGGTGTGCCTCGATAACCGCACTCTCTTCGCCTTCGTGGGTGCTGGTGGCGATCCAGACCGGACGATGCGGGGCCCACTGGCGACGCAGCGTCACAGCCCGGGAGGCGAGCTGGGGCGTCACCGAGATATCGAATTTCAGGCTGCCGGTGACGGTGAGCTGGTTACGCTTTGCCCCAAGGGCAATAAAGCGCTCGCCATCCTCTTCGTTCTGGGCGGCGATCAGCGTGATACGGCGCAGCAGGGTGCGAATAAAATCGCCCAGCTTTGCATAGCCTTTAGCCGAGCGTGCAGAGAGACGAGCGTTGGCAATCACCAGCGGGATCTGGCGTTTGTGCAGAGCGGCAATCAGGTTCGGCCACAGCTCGGTCTCCATCACCAATACCAGCTTCGGATCCACGGCGTTTAAAAAACGATTGAGCGCGTCCGGCAGATCGTAGGGCAGATAGACGTGCTGAACGTCATTGCCAAAAGCGGAGAGCACGCGCTCTGAGCCGGTTGGGGTCATCGTGGTGACGGTAATCGGCAGATCGGGATAGCGATGGCGCAGGGCGCGAACCAGCGGGATTGCCGCCAGGGTTTCGCCTACGGAAACGGAGTGCATCAGAATGCCGCCGGGCTTAAGCGGTTTCTTATAGAAGCCGTAACGCTCGCCCCAGCGTTTGCGGTAGGCCGGTGCTTTGCGACCACGCACCCAGAGACGCAGCCAGATAAACGGCTGAATCAGGTAGAAAAGAGTGGTGTAAAGCAATTGAAGCATAGTACGCAACTGGCTGATGGATGTGCTGGGAATTCTATGTATTTAGCCGCATCAATGCCATCACTTTTGCCGAATTCGCTGCAAATCCCCTCTCTCGCAAGCGATGAATCCTAAAACGCATGCTTTTTTGTAGTAATTTTATAAAGTTAGTTTAAATCAGCGGCTTGCTGAAAAAACATTCGTGTCGGATTGGACAGTAAGAAATGCTACACTAGCGCGCAAAAATGGGCGCGTTACGGTGCACAGGTAGCTGGTAAGCCTGGGCGGTAGCGTGCTTATTGTTGTCTATACTGGTCATCATCAACGGATAAGAGCCGCTTGTGGAAAAGCCATTTCAAAGAATTCTGCTGATAAAAATGCGCTTTCATGGGGATATGCTTCTCACGACGCCCGTCGTAAGCACCCTGAAACGCCATTACCCTGACGCGAAAATCGACGTGTTGCTCTATCAGGATACTATTCCTATCCTGTCAGAAAACGCAGAGATCAACGCGCTCTACGGCCTCAAAAATAAAAAAGCCACAGCCGGAGAGAAAATCACTAACTTTGTGGATGTGCTCAAACAGCTGCGCGCTAACCGTTACGATCTTATCGTCAATCTGACTGACCAGTGGATGGCCGCTCCGCTGGTGCGCTGCCTGCCTGCCCGCGTCAAGATTTCCCAGGATTTCCCCCATCGGCAGGCGGCTTTCTGGCGCAAAAGCTTTACTCATCATGCTCCCGTCATTGGCGATCACATTGTTGAGCGCAACCTGTCGGCACTGCGTCCACTAGGGATCGCCGAGGATTGCCGCGAGCTAACCATGAGCTATACCGGGCAAAACTGGCAGGCGATGCGTGAGCAGCTCACTGCTGCCGGGGTAGGAGAACATTATGTGGTGATCCAGCCCACGGCGCGTCAGGCCTTCAAGTGCTGGGATAACAGCAAGTTTTCCCAGGTCATTGATGCTCTGCATCATCAGGGCTATGAAGTGGTGCTTACCTCCGGCCCGGGCGCGGATGACCTGGACTGTGTGGAAGAGATAGCCAGCGCCTGTGAAACGCGACCGGTGACCGCGCTGGCAGGGAAAACGCGTTTTCCTGAGCTGGCTGCGCTTATCGATCATGCCGCGCTGTTTATCGGCGTCGATTCTGCACCGATGCATATCGCTGCGGCGGTAAAAACGAAAATTATCGCCTTGTTTGGCGCAACCGATCATATTGCCTGGCGTCCCTGGTCAGATGACGCCATCGTGCTTTGGGCCGGGAATTACCAGCCAATGCCGACGCGTGACCAGCTCGATCGCAACCGGCGCTACCTCTCGGCGATCCCGGCAGAGGAGGTCATTGCTGCTGCCCGAACGCTGCTCTCACCGCGCCATTCTGCCGGGCAGGCAGGTGGCTCCTTATGATCGTCGCCTTCTGCCTCTACAAATACTTCCCGTTTGGTGGGCTACAGCGTGACTTTATGCGCATTGCCCAGACGGTAGCAGGGCGCGGCCACCAGGTGCGCGTCTACACTCAGTCCTGGCAGGGCGAATGCCCCGAACAGTTTGAGCTGATTATCGTTCCGGTCCGCAAGCGCACTAACCACGGACGCAACGCAGAGTATTATCAGTGGGTAAAAGCGCACCTTGCACAGCACCCCGTGGCGCGGGTGGTGGGTTTTAACAAGATGCCAGGCCTCGATATCTACTACGCGGCAGACGTCTGCTATGCCGAGAAGGTGGCACAGGAGAAGGGCTTTTTCTATCGCCTGACTTCACGTTACCGCCACTATGCAGCCTTCGAGCGCGCAACCTTTGAACAGGGTAATAAGACGCAGCTGTTGATGCTAACTGATAAACAGATTGCTGATTTCCAGCGTCACTATCAGACCGAGCCTGAACGTTTTCACATCCTCCCGCCCGGCATCTATCCCGATCGTAAATATACCCAGCAGATACCCGACAGCCGTCGCGTCTATCGGGAGAAAAATCGTATCGGTGAAGCTCAGAACTTTGTTCTACAGGTAGGGTCAGATTTTAACCGTAAGGGTGTGGCGCGCACCATCGAGGCCATCGCCGCGCTGCCTGACGCGCTGCGGCAAAATACGCTGCTGTTTGTTGTCGGGCAGGATAAACCTGGGCCCTTCGCTGTGCTTGCCGCAAAGTTGGGCATAAAAGAGAATGTACACTTCTTTGCCGGACGCAGCGACGTGGCCGAACTGATGGCCGCAGCGGACCTGCTTGTGCATCCTGCGAAACAGGAGGCGGCAGGCATTGTCCTGCTGGAGGCGGTGGCGGCAGGACTACCGGTGATTGTGACCGAGGTCTGTGGCTACGCGCCCTATATAGCGGATGCCCGCTGTGGTGTGGTGATTAACGAGCCGTTTTCGCAGGCAGTACTCAACAAAACGCTGGCCGATGCGCTGGGTATGCCGTTGCGCCTGAGCGAGTGGGCGACTAATGCTCGTCACTATGCGGATACGCAGGATCTCTACAGCCTGCCGGAAAAGGTCGCTGATATGATAACGGGTGAAGTGAATGGTTGAACTGAAAGAGCCGCTGGCCACCTTATGGCGCGGTAAAGATGCCTTTGCCGAAGTGAAAAAATTGCAGGGCGACGTATTCCGCGAGCTTGAAACGCGCAGAACGATCCGCTTTGAGCTGGCTGGCAAGAGCTACTTCCTGAAGTGGCATCAGGGTACCTCGGTAAAAGAAATAGCCAAAAACTTACTCTCTCTGCGCATGCCGGTGTTGGGAGCTGACCGGGAGTGGAATGCGATCCATCGCCTGCGCGAGTGCGGCGTCGATACTATGCATGGCGTTGGCTTTGGTGAGAAAGGGGCCAATCCGCTAACGAAAACCTCGTTTATTATTACCGAGGATCTGACTCCAACGATTAGCCTTGAAGACTACTGCGCTGACTGGGGCGTGAATCCGCCCGATCTGCACGTTAAGCGGATGCTTATTCGCCGTGTGGCCATGATGGTGCGCAAGATGCATCAGGCCGGCGTTAACCATCGTGACTGTTACCTGTGCCACTTCCTGCTGCACCTGCCCTTTTCTGGGGAAGAGCGTGATTTAAAGCTGTCGATAATCGATCTTCACCGGGCGCAGATCCGCCGCCGCGTTCCACAGCGTTGGCGCGATAAGGATCTTATTGGTCTCTATTTCTCCTCAATGAACATTGGATTAACAGAGCGGGATGTCTGGCGATTTATGAAAATCTATTTTGGCGTGCCACTCAAGGAAATTTTTCGCCAGCAAGATGAGTTAATTCGCCAGGCTAGAGAGAAAGCAAATAAAATTCGCGAAAGAACAATTCGCAAATCATTATGATTTCTCAGTGCAAAGGGTCTGCAAGTCTTAGTAATTTTTCAACTTTATTGGATAAGAGTCAAAAATGTCTCAGCTCAGCGATGAAAATGTCATCCTTTCTATGTTTGAATACGATTCTCAAACAAAGACATCCGAAAATAGTTTAAATATAGCTTTTGGTATTGATAAGAACTTCATTTTTGGATGTGGAGTGGCCATTGCCTCAATCCTCTTAAGCAACAAAACTTTATCCTTTAAATTTCATGTATTTACAGACTCTTTAAGCGATGAGGATAAAGTTCGATTTTCGCAGTTAGCTGAACAGTATAAAACATCGATAAAGATCTATTTAATTGACTGTGAAAAGCTAAAATCTTTGCCTTCGACAAAGAATTGGTCTTATGCGACCTATTTTCGTTTTGTTATTGCAGACTACTTTTATCATAAGATAGATAAGCTGCTTTATTTGGATGCTGATATTGCATGCAAAGGAAGTCTACAGGAATTAGTTGATTACCCATTCTCAGAGAATGAAATTGCTGCTGCGGTCACAGAGAGAGGTGACGAGTGGTGGAGCAATCGTGCAGTAAGGCTTTCAACCCCAGAGCTAAGGTCTGGCTATTTTAACGCTGGCTTTTTATTAATCAACATCAATGAATGGCATAATCACGATATCTCTTCTAAAGCGATAGAGATGCTTCGCATACCGGAATGGGCCGAAAAAATCACGCATCTCGATCAGGACGTTTTGAATGTTCTCCTCGTTGGAAAAGTGAAATTTATCAGCGGCAAATATAATACACGCTTTAGCATTAACTATGAATTGAAGCGTAATGTAATCAACCCTGTTAACGATGAGACTGTTTTTATTCACTATGTGGGGCCTACCAAGCCCTGGCATGAGTGGGCGCAGTATCCCGTTTCACAGAGCTTTCTGACGGCAAAAGCAGAATCCCCATGGCATAGCGTAGCGTTACTTAACCCCATGAATAGCAATCAATTTAGATACTGTGCAAAACATAAATTTAATCAAAAAAAGTATTTACAAGGATTGCGAAGCTATTTTAACTACTATAGAGCCAAAGTTATAAAGGGATAAGAAAAGTGGATTTTAAAAAACTCACCCGGTTCAAAGACATAGTGGTATTGGATAAGCGCACGGTAGCGTGTGATGACCGAGAGACTTTTAATATTTCATGGGGTATTGATAAAAACTATCAGGTTGGAGCTGCAATCTCTATTGCATCAATTCTTGAAAATAATAAACAACAAAATATTCAATTTACCTTTCACATCATCAGCGATTTCTTAGACGGTGACTACGTTGAATTGCTAACGCAGTTGGCGGATCAATATAAAACGGTAATAAAACTATACCATATTGACTCTCAACCATTAACCTCATTGCCAAAAACGAATATTTGGCCAGTATCTATCTATTATCGTCTACTCTCTTTTGATTATTTTTCAGAGCGGCTTGATAAATTGCTTTATCTCGATGCTGATGTTACATGCAAAGGCTCTTTACATGAGCTGGCGGCGATGGAGTTTAGCAGCGAGTATGGTGCCGTTGTCGTTGATGTTGATTCGATGCAGAAGAAAAGCGCTGAACGCTTGCAGAATGATGAGTTTAAAGGAAACTACTTTAACTCCGGTGTAATGTATATAAATTTACGCCAATGGCTTACATCCCATTTAACAGAGAAGTTCTTTGAACTTCTTTCCGATAATAACATTACAAAAAATATAAAATACCCCGATCAGGATATTTTAAACATTATGTTTTTACATCATGTGAAAATATTGCCGAGATCATACAATACTATTTATACCTTAAAATCAGAGTTTGAGAAAAAAGATAGAAATTATTATAATTCGTTTATTAATGATCAGACAGTTTTTATTCACTACACCGGCGTCACAAAGCCCTGGCATGATTGGGCAGACTACCCTTCAGCGCAGTTTTTCCGCAGTGTTTATGAAATTTCGCCCTGGAAGATAAGACCCTATCAAGCAGCAGAGCAAAAGCATGAGTATCGGGAAAGGTATAAGCATTTGCTTTATCAAAACAAGTTCTTCGATGGCCTTTGTGCAGCAATAAAATATAATTTAATGAAGGGTTGAGCTTAATGATTGATAAAATCATATTTACGGTTACGCCTATTTTCTCCATACCTCCGCGTGGCGCTGCCGCAGTGGAGACATGGATGTATCAGGTTGCGCAGCGAACCACTATCCCTAACCGTATTGTATGTATTAAAAACGAAGGTTACTCTGATTATTCAGTTGTAAATACCAACTGTAGTATCCATCGTATAGGATTTAGCCGTATCTATAAACGTATTTTTCAGAAATGGACGCGATTAGATCCGCTGCCCTATTCACAGCGAATACTGAATATTGCCCGAGATTTTCAGATAACTGATAATAGCGTTATAGTTGTGCATAACAGTATGAAGTTATATCGGCAAATTCGTCAGCGTGCTCCCAAGGCGAAAGTTGTGATACATATGCATAATGCGTTTGAGCCAAAAGGGCTTGATCCTGATGTTAAGATGATTGTGCCAAGCTTATTCTTAAAAAATTATTATCAATCGTTTTTGCCACAGGCAGACATTGTTATTGTACCTAACGGTATTGATTTAGACTGTTATCAATCTGCTGATAAACCCAAGCTAACGTCCGATCTCAATATTAAAGCAGATGAAAAAGTCATCTTTTATGCGGGACGTATTGTTCCTGATAAGGGTGTCCTGTTGCTTTTACAGGCATTTGAAAAAGTTATTGCCGCACAAAAAAATGTAAAACTCGTTGTTGTTGGCGATCATATGGAAGCGAGTAAAAGTGATAAAGGCGCTTATCAACGAGATGTCAGAGAGATAGCGGAGCGGCTTAACGATCGTTGCGTTATGTTGGGAAGCATATCTCCCGAAGCAATGCATCACTACTACTCTCTGGGTGATTTAGTCGTCATTCCTTCTCAGTTCAAAGAGCCATTTTGTATGGTAGCGATTGAAGCGATGGGTGCAGGAAAGCCTGTACTGGTTAGTACGCGCGGAGGAATGGTTGAGTTTGTTAAGGATCGTCATACTGGTTATCATTTGTCAGAACCAATGACGGCAGAATCAATTGCTCAGGATATTATGGCTGTATTGCAAAACAGTGAGCTCTCGGATATCGCTAAGCGTGGTCAAAATTACGTATATGACCACTATAGCTGGAACAGCGTTACCGAGAGCTTTGAAAAAGTGTTGCACGACTGGTTTGGTTAAAAAGCTACTTAACGTAGCTTTTTCCTGTCATGCAGTTTTATTTTTCATGGCTAGCAGGAATCCGGCAAAAATCCCTAACAGATCCAACTCTATCTGTTCCAGATTACCGCGGATAATAAAATAGCCAATAAAAGATAGCAAAATTATTATATAGGCATTATAGGGCGAGTAGCGATCGCCCCTAAAGGCGTTTGATACACACTCTTTGATAATGCCTGCGTATATCAAGAGAAGAGCGGCCAGCCCTAACAGACCCATACCAAACCAGACAAACAGTGCCAGGTTATGCGGGCCAATTGATTCTTTCATTATCCAGCCAGGATAGTCTACAACACGCTTGTTGTATACATTATCATAAGCCTTATTGCCAAAGCCGTATCCAACAACGGGGTTTTCCATAATTAAATCAAACGCGCTTCCTTGGGTACCGTTAGTGTAACGATAGGAACTGTCGGTTTGCTGGAGCTTGAATACTAGCTTCGACGGTGTATCTTTGCTCATGAAAATTGCACTCAGGAAAACGGCGGCAACTATTGCTCCTGTCGCTAACAATTTCCACTGTTTATAAAGTAGAGTCCAGATTAGCCCGACAATCAATACGGACAGCCAGGCTCCGCGTGACAGCGTACCCAACATCAGGAAAAGATAAGCTGCGCTTAATACTAAAAAGGCAATTCGGTATCCCTTTGACTTGATAAGCCATAGGTTTAAAAGTGCGGGGAATAGAAACACCAGTGAGTCAGAGATCGTACGATGCCTGTAGTCTGAAAAGGGCATAATGCCTTGCTGATAATCCTGATAATAGGAAACAAGCTCAGCTAGCGAGCGTAAGCTTAGTGAAGTCAAAAATGAGAAAAAGAGAAGTTTTGAAATCGTTGATTTAGTTTCATTCCGCAGCAAAACAGGAATAACAAGCGTACATAACAGTGTATTTTCAACAATCGAGTTGTTTATAGCCTTTAGGCTAGCTTTAAATTCTGGCGTATGAAGCAGTGAGAGAAAAGCTGTCGCTGTCAGAAAAATAACGCTGGCAAAAAGAAAACTTTTAAATATTGTTAAATAATGTCGTGGCTGCTTGCATAAATACACAATTGTGGTAATGGTCATCAGGATGACAATAAGATGTTTATATCGTGTAATACCGTTTAAAAAATAGGTGGCGATAAACAAGAATATAAGTGCTCTGTTCCAATACACATTCCAGTCTTTTTTCTCACTACCAAAAAGCAAGGTTAAGGCCATCTCTTCTCCAACGTATAGTTACGAAAGCACATTATTTTGACAGTAGCTGATCAAGTACAGTAGATGCGGGTAAGCTAGCAAGACTCTTATTGGCAGATCGGCATTCTGTCTGATTCTTTCCATATCCCCCAATCAGTCCAGGATCGGTAGGACCATATAAAGTAATATTTGGGCGATCGAGCGCTGCAGTCAGGTGGCTTAAGCCTGTATCAACCGATACCACATACTTTGCCCCTGCCAGCACGCGAGCCACTTCTTCAAGACTCATTCGTGGCAAGACATCAACGTAATCAAACCCTTGCGCCAGCCTTTTTGCCCGTGCTTCCTCATGAGGCGCCCCCCAGGGCAACTTAATACGTACGCCAGACTCCGCAAGTAAGCTAATCAGCTCTCGCCAGTTGGCTTCCGGCCAATGTTTATCATCCCGTGTGGTTGCGTGCAAGAATACTGCATACTGGCCTCTATCAGCATTCAGATTAGTCGCTAAATGTTTGGCAATGGCATAGTCGCCCTGGGTCTGCGGCTTGCGGTAGCCCAGGCTTTTCGCAAACAGCTCCCGGGTGCGTTCCACGGCGTGCTGCTGCTTTGCAATATGATGACGGCGGTTGTAGAAAAGGCTGGCTAGCGGCTCGCGAGCGGTTTGCCAGTCCATGCCGTGCTTCAGGCCATGCGCCAGCCGGGTGACCAGCGCTGCGCTTTTGACCAGCCCCTGCGCGTCGATGACTGCGTCATAGTGAACCGCCCGCAGGGTCTCACGAAACGCCCGGCGTTCGGCTTTTACCGGTGCGGAGAACCAGGCTTTACGCCAGCGGCGCAGAGCCACCGGAATTACGCGATCCACCGCCTCGTGCCAGGAGGGGATCTGGGCGAAACCTTCCTCTACCACCCAATCAAAGCGGATCCCGGCGATCGCCTGCATGGCATCCGTCAGGGCGGGCAGGGTATGCAATACGTCACCCATCGACGATGTTTTTACAATCAGTACCCGCATTCGTTAGCCTTCTTCATCCAGCAGCAAGCCGTTCAGCGTCTCCAGCACCTGCTCGGGCTGAATATCGATCAGGCTCTGGTGGTAGCCCTCTGCGGCATCGCCTTTACGCACTTTGTGGTAGCCGGTGATCAGACGGATCACGCGAGCCTTATGCGACAGCGGTGGGGTAAAGTCCGGGCTACTGGGTCCGTACAACGCCACCAGCGGGCGGTTAAGCGCGGCGGCAACGTGCATCAGACCGGAGTCGTTGGTGACCACTGCCCGGCAGGCCGCCAGTAAAATGACCGCCTGCTCAAGCTGCGTCTCACCGGCCAGATTGCGGCACCAAGCCTGTTGCTCAAGGTTGAGCATGGCTAAAATTTCGTTCCCCGCGCCGTGATCTTTCGCAGAGCCAAACAGCACCACCTGATAGCCTTCGTCGATCAGCTGTTTCGCCAGCTCGGCGTAGTGGTAGTGCGGCCAGCGTTTTGCCGGGCCAAACTCCGCGCCGGGGCAGAAGCCGATGATGGGGCGATCGGTCAGGATGCCGAAGGTGTTACAGGTACGGCGCTGTTCGCTCTCATCCACCTGCAGCTGGGGCCAGAGCAGCGGCTGGGGCAGATCTTTTGCCGATTCCATCACGCCTTTATCGTAGGCCAGCGCCACATAACGCTCAACCATCAGCGGCCAGGCCTGCCTATCCAGCACCCGGGCGTCGTTAAGCACGCCGTAGCGCATCTCGCCACGCCAGCCGGTGCGTACGGGGATATTGGCAAAGAAGGGCACAAGGGCAGATTTATAAGAGTTGGGCAGCACGTAAGCGCGATCGTAGCGGCGCTCGCGCAGGCTCACACCAAGACGACGACGCGCGCCAAGCTCCAGCGCCCCATGCCCAAGCGGCATAGGGATCGCTTCATTCACTTCCGGCATCCGCGACAGCAGCGGACGACACCATGCGGGTGCCATCACGTCGATTGTCGCCTGGGGATAGCGCGCCTTAAGCGTGCGATAGAGACTTTGCGACATCATCATGTCGCCCACCCATGACGGGCCTATCACCAAAATTTTCATGCAGGTTCTTACGCGTCGCGATTCAGCCAGGCCATATATTCCGCTACGCCTTCGGCAACGGTTTTAAACGGCTTGTCGTAGCCTGCCGCACGCAGATTGGTGAGATCCGCCTGGGTAAACGCCTGATAGCGGCCTTTCAGCTTCTCCGGGAACGGGATGTACTCAATCTCGCCCTTCTTGTGGAACGCCAGCGCGGCATCGGCCACGGCCTGGAAAGACTCAGCACGGCCGGTACCCAGGTTGTAGATACCAGAGACGCGGTTTTCCCAGAACCAGAGGTTTACCGCCGCGACGTCGCCTACGTAGACGAAGTCGCGCTTGAAGCCGTCGCTGCCTTCAAAGAGCTTCGGCGTTTCGCCGTTGTTCAACTGGGTGTTGAGGTGGAAGGCGACGCTGGCCATGCTGCCTTTGTGGCCTTCACGCGGACCATAGACGTTAAAGTAGCGGAAGCCGACGATCGGCGAGTTCGCTTCTGGCAGGATCTGGCGCACATACTCATCAAACAGGAACTTAGAGTAGCCGTAGACGTTCAGCGGCTGCTCGTACTCGCGGGATTCGATAAAGTCGCTGGTGCGTCCGCCGTAGGTTGCAGCTGAGGAGGCGTACAGGAACGGTATATCGCGCTCCAGGCAGTAATGAAGCAGCTCTTTGGAGTACTGATAGTTGTTTTCCATCATATACTTGCCATCCCACTCGGTGGTGGAGGAGCATGCGCCTTCGTGGAAGATGGCTTCAATGTCGCCGAACTCTTCGCCCGCCATAATCTGGATAAGGAAATCTTCTTTATCCATATAGTCGGCGATGTTCAAATCGGCCAGATTAACGAACTTGGTGCCATCTTTCAGGTTATCGACCACCAGAATGTCGGTGATGCCTTTGTCATTGAGCGCTTTGACAATGTTGCTGCCGATAAAGCCTGCGCCGCCGGTAACGATAATCATAACTGTAACCTTTGAAGGTGGAAGCACTGAGACAATCTCAGGCATGAATACCTTTATCATACCATTACATTGCCGACCCTTCAGCTCTTCACCGCAATCCCGGCGGGCCGTACGTGATTTGTACTGCAAAAACGACAACCGGTGCGGCATCATCTCGTATCAGCGTAATGCTTTCGGTAAGATGTGCTGAAATTTGCCCAGTCTGGAGAATTGCAATGCGTGGGGATTTTTACCAACGGTTGAACAGCGACCTTGAAACCGCCCGGGCGGAAGGGTTGTTTAAAGAAGAACGGATTATCACCTCGGCCCAGCAGGCTGATATCACCGTTGCCGACGGCAGCCAGGTGATCAACTTCTGCGCCAACAACTATCTCGGTCTGGCGAACCATCCGGATCTCATCAGCGCAGCGAAGGCCGGGATGGACAGCCACGGCTTCGGCATGGCCTCGGTGCGTTTTATCTGCGGCACGCAGGATACCCACAAAGCCCTTGAGAAGAAGCTGGCCGGGTTCCTTGGCATGGAAGACGCCATTCTCTACTCCTCCTGCTTCGACGCTAACGGCGGCCTGTTCGAGACGCTGCTGGGCGCGGAAGATGCCATTATCTCCGATGCCCTGAACCACGCCTCTATCATCGACGGGGTCCGCCTCTGCAAAGCCAAACGCTACCGCTACGCCAATAACGACATGCAGGAGCTGGAGGCGCGTCTGCAAGAGGCGCGCGACGCTGGCGCGCGACAGGTGCTGATCGCTACCGACGGCGTCTTCTCTATGGATGGCGTCATCGCCAACCTGAAGGGCGTCTGTGACCTGGCGGATAAGTATGACGCGTTGGTGATGGTTGATGACTCCCACGCGGTGGGCTTTGTTGGCGTCAATGGGCGCGGCACCCACGAATACTGCGAGGTGATGGGCCGGGTGGATATCATCACCGGCACGCTGGGCAAGGCGCTCGGCGGCGCATCCGGCGGCTATACGGCGGCACGTAAAGAGGTGGTGGAGTGGCTGCGCCAGCGCTCGCGTCCCTATCTCTTCTCCAACTCGCTGGCCCCGGCAATCGTCAGCGCCTCCATCAAGGTGCTGGAGATGCTGGAATCCGGCGCGGAGCTACGGGAAAAGCTGTGGGCTAACGCCAGCCTGTTCCGTGAAAAAATGAGCGCTGCGGGCTTTACCCTGGCCGGAGCCGATCACGCCATTATCCCAGTGATGCTGGGCGATGCGGTAGTGGCGCAGAACTTTGCCCGTGAGCTGCAAAAAGAGGGGATCTACGTTACCGGTTTCTTCTTCCCGGTGGTGCCGAAAGGCCAGGCGCGCATTCGTACCCAGATGTCGGCGGCCCACTCCCCTGAACAGATTGAACGTGCGGTGGAGGCCTTCACCCGCATCGGTAAACAACTTGGCGTGATTGCCTGAGGATTAAAGATGAAAGCGTTATCCAAGCTGAAACCACAGGAAGGGATCTGGATGACCGACGTGCCAGAGCCAGAGGTGGGCCATAACGATCTGCTGATCAAGATCCGTAAAAGCGCGATCTGCGGCACAGATGTGCACATCTACAACTGGGACGAGTGGTCACAAAAAACCATTCCGGTCCCGATGGTGGTTGGTCATGAGTACGTTGGGGAAGTGGTCGGCATTGGCCAGGAGGTCAAAGGCTTTAAGATCGGCGATCGCGTCTCCGGCGAAGGCCATATTACCTGCGGGCACTGCCGTAACTGCCGCGGTGGCCGGACTCATCTCTGTCGTAATACCGTTGGCGTCGGCGTTAACCGCCCTGGCTCCTTTGCCGAATATCTGGTTATTCCAGCGTTTAACGCCTTTAAAATTCCGGATAACATCTCTGACGAGCTGGCGGCAATCTTCGATCCGTTTGGTAACGCTGTGCACACCGCGCTCTCCTTCGATCTGGTGGGTGAAGACGTACTGGTATCCGGTGCGGGTCCTATCGGCATCATGGCGGCGGCGGTAGCGAAGCACGTTGGCGCACGCCATGTGGTGATCACCGACGTCAACGAGTACCGTTTGGATCTGGCGCGCAAAATGGGCGTCACCCGGGCGGTTAACGTGGCGACCGAAAGTCTGGATCAGGTGATGGCCGAGCTGGGCATGACCGAAGGGTTTGACGTGGGTCTTGAGATGTCCGGCGCACCGCCGGCGTTTCGTACCATGCTCGATACCATGAACCACGGCGGCCGCATTGCGCTGCTGGGGATTCCGCCGTCGGAGATGTCTATCGACTGGAACAAGGTCATCTTCAAGGGGCTGTTTATCAAGGGCATCTATGGCCGTGAGATGTTTGAAACCTGGTACAAGATGGCGGCGCTGATCCAGTCCGGGCTGGATCTCACTCCGCTCATTACCCACCGTTTCAGCATCGATGAGTTCCAGCAGGGCTTTGACGCCATGCGCTCCGGCCAGTCCGGAAAGGTGATCCTGAACTGGGATTAAGGGCAGGCCGTCTTCCAGTACTCCCCCGGTAGCGCTACGCTTACCGGGGCGCCATGTCATCACCGGCAGGTGACGACATGGCGCAAGTAGCTCGCGCAGGTCAGGAATGCGAGGTGGCTTTGCCTCGCAGCTTGCGTGAAAGCTTGCGAATATCTTCTTTTAGCTGGATCAGACGGTACACCGCACCCTGGCCCTCTATCTCGATATGGTATTTTTTGCGCAGCGTGAGAATATCGTTCGCCTGGCATACGCGCATACTGCCGCGGCAGGAGAGATCGATAATCTTCAGTTTGCCCCCTGGCGTGCGAATAAAATTCCCAGCGTGAATATCATTAGATGCAAGCCCAGCGCGATGCAGCATCAAAATGCAGTTTTTTATCTCTTCGCGATTAGAATCGTCTATTGCCCTAAGGGGCGTTCCTTCGACATATTCATGAATGGTATAGACATCAACACACTCGCGCCCGACCATTTTTTCCGCGACATAATAGAGATCGGCCGTTCCGGTATAGCCCTGGGCGATAGCGCGATCGGTGGCGTAAATCAGCTTCGAGAAGAACGGGCCGGAAAGATAGTTTTGCAGCCGTTTCTCCAACCGTTTATCTTTTTCGCGATCGTTTTTAACGATGTACTTTTTACCTTTATACTCCACTACGGCGACCGTTCTATCTTCGTTGCCGCTGCCTAACGACGTGGATGGCAGCTTCCCCGCCAGATACTCTTTTAAGACCTCACCAAAGCGGACCTCCGTTTCCTTTTCATAAATAGTGAAGCCGTTTTCTTTACTGGTAACGATAGCCATATCACTTCCGATCGGGTGGTTACATACAATAATTTCTCGCAGTATCATACCTTAACCCGCCGTAATCTGTTGTCGTCAAAGCTTAACAATAACTGCTTATTCTTAATGCATTCTTATTTTCTCTCCTAAAAATCAACCGGAACAACAAACCGTGCGGCAGCTTAAGGTTGCCTTAAGAAACGACGCATAAAATGTGACCGCATATCCATTGTTAAGCAGGTGATTATTAAGATGATTCATTCAGGCAAACTGAGCGTCATTATCCCTCTCTATAATGCTGGCGAAGCATTTGCCGCCTGTATGGAGTCGCTGGTGGCGCAACGCTGGGCTGCGCTGGAGATTATTATCGTTAATGATGGATCAACAGACTGCTCCGTTGGGATAGCGCAGCGATATGCTGAAAAATATCCGCATATCCGACTGATTAATCAGGCGAATGCGGGTGCTTCGGTCGCACGAAATCGTGGCATGAAGGAGGCGACAGGAGAGTACGTCGCTTTTGTTGATGCAGACGATCTCACCTATCCCGGAATGTATGAAACGCTAATGACTATGGCGCTCCAGGATGACCT
Organism: Pseudescherichia sp.; assembly: GCF_031979925.1. Taxonomy (GTDB): domain Bacteria; phylum Pseudomonadota; class Gammaproteobacteria; order Enterobacterales; family Enterobacteriaceae; genus Pseudescherichia. The sequence goes on from NZ_DALZFB010000004.1 coordinate 141,247, forward strand.
TGATGTGGCCCAGTGCAACTCCGACTGGTGCGACAGCGAGACGGGACACAGCTGGCAATCGATCCCGCTTGACCGCCTGCGTTCTACGGAAGTGCTGACCGGCCCGGATTGGCTGCGCATGGCGCTGGCCTCCCGCCGCTGGACACATGTCGTGTGGATGGGCGTGTATCGTCGGCAAATGCTTGAGGCGTGCGGGCTGACCTTTGTGCCTGGCCTACATCATCAGGATATCGTGTGGTCTACCGAGTGCATGTTTAATGCCCGTCGGGTGCGCTATACCGAAGAGTCCCTCTATAAATACTTCCTGCATGACGCCTCGGTAAGCCGACTCAAACGGCAGGGAGAGAAAAACCTCGCCTATCAGCGGCACTACATCAAAATCACCCGCCTGCTGGATAAGCTAAACCGCGACTATGCGGATCGTATCCCTATCTATCCGGAGTTCCGCCAGCAGATAACCTATGAGGCGCTGCGCGTGTTTCATTCGCTGCGTAAAGAGCCGGACACCCTGACCCAGCAACGCATGATTGCCGAGGTGTTCACTTCGGGGATGTTCCGCCGGATGCTTACCAACGTACGCAGCGTCAAGTTGGCCTACCAGGCGCTGCTCTGGTCTCTGCGGCTCTACAAGTGGCGCGATAAATCGCTGTCGCACCACCGTATCGCCCGTAGAGCGTTAAAGCTCGGTTAACGCTGGCCCCAGCCCTGCCACTGCTGCTGGAACCAGGCCGTGATCGAACTTTGATTGATGCTTTCGCCCAGTACGGTAAAGAAGCGGCTGGCATAGACCGGCTGTAGAGGCTGTTTCGGTTTACACAGCTTCACGCCGTGGAATGGATTGCGCGGTGCGGCGGGTTGTTGCCCGTTGCCAGCAGGCGGCGTCAGATTTGGTCTGGAGGTGTCGATCTGCGGTTCGTTAAGCAGACTGCTCGGGCGCACCAGAGTGATATCCCCCGGCAGGCTGTAGATCATCTGCTGCAATACGCGCACGGTGGTAGGGTGCGGGTGGCCAATGGCGATCGCCGAGCCGTTGCGGCGGGCCAGATCCACCGCCCGGTTAAACTGGCGGCGGATATCACCTTCGTTCTGCGTATCGTCAAGAAATACCCGACGCTTGATCACCTTCACGCCCGTCCCGGCGGCGGCGCGCATTGCCTGGCTGTTGCCGATGGTCATGCTGTCGAGGAAGTAGAGGTTGTAGCGCTCCAGGGCCTGCATCACTTTCTGCATGCCAAACAGGCTGGAGGTCATGGCGCTGCCCATGTGGTTATTCAGGCCAACGGCATAGGGTACTTTGCCATAGGCGTCGCGAATGATGCGCTCGATCTCGTCGCTGCTCATCTCCGGGCGCAGGGTATCTTTTTCCAGCGGCTGCTTGCTCAGGGGGGCCATCGGCAGGTGGATCAGCACCTCATGGCCGCTATTGTGCGCTTTAGTGGCCATCTCATGGGCATGTGGGGCGTTAGGCAGCACGGCAACGGAAACCGCGGCGGGCATCGCCAGCACCTGGTTTTCCGTATGCGGGCGATAGCCGAAATCATCAATGACAATGGAGAGCTTGCCGGCGTGCGCCGGAACAATAAACGGCAGAAGCGTCATAATCACGAAAAACAGACGACGAAGCTGAAGCAAAACTTATCTTCCCAACCACGGTTGTGGATTAACCGCCTGACCCTGACGACGAATTTCAAAATAGAGTGACGGACGGCCCTGACCGCCACTGCTGCCCACGAGGGCAATCGGCTGACCGGCGCGAACCTGGGTTCCAACGCTGACCAGTGCGCTCTGATTATAGCCGTAAAGGCTCATATCGCCTTTCCCGTGCTCAACCACCACCACCAGGCCGTAGCCTTGCAGCCAGTCGGCGAGGATCACTCGCCCGTCAGCAATCGCTTTTACTTCGCTACCTTCGGACGCGCCAATCACAATTCCTTTCCACCGTAGCTCACCCTGCAACTGTTCGCCATAGCGATGCAGCAGCGAGCCGCGAACCGGCCAGTAGGCCTGACCACGTGGGGAGCCTAAGCCTCCGGTGCGCGACATCAGCGAACGCTCGTTCTCGGTAGGCTTATAGGTGGTGCCTTTACGGGAGGCCTCCTTCTGGCGATCGCGTACCGCATCGGCCTCGCGCGCCTCGCGCTCTGCACGTGCTTTCGCGGCGGCTTCCGCCCGGGCAAGGCTGTTGCGCAGACGGGATTCGTTAGCGCGCATCTCGCTCAGCTGCTGCTGGCCCGCCTGAATAGAGCTTTCCAGACTGGTGAGGGTCTTTTTACGCTCGTTGCGTGCCTGCTCCAGCTTCGCCTGCTGGGCCTGCTGTTCATAGAGCAGCGTCTGCTGCTGGCTCTGCTTCTCTTCCAGCTCGGCCCGCTGGGCAGCGACCTCTTCACGGGTCTGCTTTAGCTGGGCGATGGTCTCCTGACGCGCCTGGTTCAGGTAGCCGTAATAGGCCTGCATGCGCTCGCCGCGGGCGGTCTCTTCACTGTTAAAAATATACTGGACACCGGAGTGCTCGCCCTGGCGAAATGCGGCGTCGAGCTGGGCTGCCAGGTTGCGCTCCTGGCTGGCTTTCTGCTGTTCAAGTCTGGCAATCGACGCGTTCATGGCGTCAATCTGCTTGTTGAGTTCGTTGAGGGTGCTTTGGGTTTCACGCAGCTTGCGGGCGGCGGCAGAGATCGCCTCTTCCTGCTCTTTAAGCTGCGCCAGAAGCGTAGCGCGCTGCTGCTGCTGCTGCCGTACCGCTCGCTCTTTGCTGGCGATGTCGGCCTGAATCGATTTTAGCTGGTCGCGATCGTCCGCGTGGGCGGGAAAAGCGCACAGCAAAACGCCAGCGCTGAGCGCGCTGGCACAGAACAATGGCCGGACAGTGCCGGCCCATGTAATTGAAAAAATCGCCTTTCCCCTCATGGGGAGCGATTATTCCACGATGAACAGCGGCTTGCCAGTCATCTCTTGCGGGATTTCCATGCCCATCAGGCTCAGCATGGTCGGCGCGATGTCCGAAAGTTTACCGCCGCTGACTGCTTTAACCGATTTACCACCGACGTAGATCAGCGGAACCGGCAGGTTGGTGTGGGCGGTATGGGCCTGGCCGGTGGCCGGGTCGCGCATCTGCTCGGCATTGCCGTGATCCGCGGTAATCAACAGCTGACCGCCTGTGGACTCTACCGCGTCGGCTACCTCAGCAATGCATTTGTCCAGCGTTTCGACGGCGGCAACGGCTGCCTCAAACACGCCGGTATGACCGACCATATCGCCGTTCGGGTAGTTGCAGATGATGGTATCGTACTTGCCGCTCTTGATGGCGGTGACCAATTTTTCAGTTAATTCTGCAGAGCTCATCTCCGGCTGCAGGTCGTAAGTGGCTACTTTCGGGGAGTTGATCAGGATGCGATCTTCGCCGCTGAACGGCTCTTCCACGCCGCCGTTGAAGAAGAAGGTGACGTGCGCATACTTTTCCGTTTCGGAGATACGCAGCTGGGTTTTGTCATTCTTCGCCATCCACTCGCCGAAGGTATTAGCCAGCGAGGCGGGCGGATAGGCGCAGGACGCGTTAATGTCAGCAGCGTATTGAGTCAGCATCACAAAATCGCCCAGCTTGACCGCTTTTTTACGGGCGAAGCCGTCGAAATCGGCGTTGACGAAGGCGCGGGTGATTTCACGGGCGCGGTCGGCGCGGAAGTTCATGAAAATCAGCGCGTCGCCATCTTGCATAGCGGAGTCGTCCTGGCCTGCGGCGCGGATCACCGTCGCCTTCACGAATTCGTCGTTCTCGTCGCGCGCGTAGGCGGCCTGTAAACCCGCCACGGCGGTATCGGCCTGGTATTCGCCCTGCGCCTGAGTCATCAGGTCATAGGCCTGCTCAACGCGATCCCAGCGGTTATCGCGGTCCATGGCGTAGTAGCGGCCAATGAGAGTGGCGACGCGGCCTTTGCCCAGCTCGGCAAACTTCTCTTCAAAGCGTTTGAGAGAGGACTCTGCGCTGCGCGGCGGGGTGTCACGGCCGTCGAGAAACGCGTGCAGGTAGATCTTCTCTGCGCCGCGTGCCGCAGCCAGCTCCACCATCGCCAGGATATGATCCTCATGGCTGTGCACGCCGCCTGCCGAGAGCAGGCCCATAATGTGCACGGCCTTGTTCTGCGCGACGGCGTTGTCCACCGCGCCTGTCAGCGCTGGGTTGCTAAAGAAGGTGCGCTCTTTAATTTCAACGTCCAGACGGGTGAGATCCTGATAAACAATGCGGCCTGCGCCCAGGTTAACGTGGCCCACTTCAGAGTTACCCATCTGACGGTCCGGCAGGCCGACTTCGAGGCCGGATGCGTCAACCAGCGTGTGCGGACGTTTCGCCCACAGAGCGTCCATCACCGGCGTTTTGGCATTAAGAATAGCGTTATCCTGCTGATCTTCGCGGTAGCCGTAGCCATCCAGAATCACCAGTACCATAGGTTTTTTAGTAACCGACATTGCGACAACCCTCAAGCTCGTAAGACAAAAAATTTGCCTGATTTTACTACGACTGAATCGATTAAATAGCCGCAGAAGATCAAAGAAAAGGGCCGGGAACGCGCTGATTCGGGCCGCTTTTAGCGCTTTTTTCCGTGACGGTGCGCAGAAAATGCATTCCTTGCTGCTCGCTGGCTGTATTTGCCACACTGCACAGGTATACTCCCTTCCTGGTTTTTTTATTCACTGAGTCGGGAGCTGTTACCCCCCATGCAAGAAATTATGCAATTTGTTAGCCGTCACCCCATCCTCTGTATCGCGTGGGTTGTGTTACTGGGGGCGGTGCTGTTCACCACCTTCAAAGGCCTTACATCAAAAGTGAAAGTGATCACCCGTGGTGAAGCGACGCGTCTGATTAACAAAGAAGAGGCCGTGGTTGTCGATCTGCGTCAGCGTGATGATTTCCGCAAAGGGCATATCGCCGGCGCGGTGAATTTGCTGCCAGCCGAAATTAAAGCCAATAATGTAGGTGAGCTTGATAAACATAAAAGCAAACCCATTATTGTTGTAGATGGTTCTGGCATGCAGGCGCAGGAGCCTGCCAGCGCGCTGGTCAACGCGGGCTTCACACAGGTCTATGTGCTGAAGGACGGCGTTGCAGGCTGGAGCGGCGAAAACCTACCGCTGGTTCGCGGTAAATAATCTGGAGAAGCGTTATGGCCAACATTGAAATCTATACCAAAGCAACCTGCCCATTCTGCCACCGTGCAAAGGGGTTGCTGGACAGCAAAGGCGTAACCTACGCGGAGCTGCCGATTGACGGCGATGCCGTGAAGCGCGAAGAGATGATTCAACGTAGTGGCCGTACGACCGTGCCGCAGATTTTTATTGATGCACAGCACATTGGCGGCTGTGACGACTTGTATGCGCTGGATGCGCGTGGTGGACTCGATCCCCTGTTGCGCTAAGGCGTTTGAGTATATTACTAAGGGCTTTTCTCATGTCAGAACAAAATAACACCGAAATGACTTTCCAGATCCAGCGTATCTACACCAAGGATGTCTCTTTTGAAGCGCCGAATGCGCCTCATGTATTCCAGAAAGATTGGCAGCCAGAGGTAAAACTGGATCTGGATACCGCGTCCAGCCAGCTGGCTGATGACGTATACGAAGTGGTCTTGCGCGTGACCGTGACCGCAAGCCTGGGCGAAGAGACCGCGTTCCTGTGCGAAGTGCAGCAGGCCGGTATCTTCTCCGTTGGTGGTATCGAAGGCAACCAGATGGCGCACTGCCTGGGCGCGTACTGCCCGAACATTCTGTTCCCGTACGCCCGTGAATGCATCACCAGCCTGGTTTCTCGCGGTACCTTCCCGCAGCTGAACCTTGCGCCGGTCAACTTTGATGCGCTGTTCATGAACTATTTGCAGCAGCAGGCTGGTGAAGGTACTGAAGAACATCAGGATGCCTGATGAGTACACCTAATGCTCATATGACTGTGATCGGTGCCGGCTCCTACGGCACCGCTCTTGCCATCACTCTGGCAAGAAATGGCCACCAGGTTATTCTCTGGGGGCACGATCCAAAACATATCGCGACCCTGCAGCACGATCGCTGCAATGCCGCGTTCCTTCCCGATGTGCCTTTCCCCGACACGTTGCACCTTGAAAGTGATTTAGCGACCGCAGTACAGGCTAGCCGCAATATTCTGGTGGTGGTGCCAAGCCACGTGTTTGGCGACGTGCTGCGCCAGATCAAGCCGCTGATGCGCGACGATGCGCGTATCGTCTGGGCGACTAAAGGACTTGAAGCCGAGACGGGCCGCCTGTTGCAGGACGTGGCGCGTGAGGCGCTGGGCGATACCATTCCGCTGGCGGTGATCTCCGGGCCAACCTTCGCGAAAGAGCTGGCGGCGGGCCTGCCAACGGCCATCGCTCTGGCCTCGACGGACAGCGGCTTTGCTGAAGATCTCCAGCAGCTGCTGCACTGCGGTAAAAGCTTCCGCGTCTACAGCAACCCGGACTTTATCGGCGTGCAGCTCGGCGGCGCGGTGAAAAACGTTATCGCCATTGGTGCAGGCATGTCGGACGGCATCGGCTTTGGTGCCAACGCCCGTACCGCGCTCATTACTCGTGGGCTGGCGGAGATGTCACGCCTCGGCGCTGCGCTGGGTGCGGCACCTGAAACCTTTATGGGGATGGCAGGGTTAGGCGATCTGGTACTGACCTGTACCGATAACCAATCTCGCAACCGCCGCTTTGGCATGATGCTCGGCCAGGGTATGGACGTGCAGCAGGCTCAGACGCAGATCGGCCAGGTGGTGGAAGGCTACCGCAATACGAAAGAGGTCCGCGAGTTGGCACACCGCTTTGGTGTCGAAATGCCAATTACCGAGGAGATATTTCAAGTATTGTATTGCGGTAAAAACGCGCGCGAGGCAGCATTGACCCTGTTAGGGCGCACGCGCAAGGACGAGCGTAGCAGTCAGTAATTTTAAATCCTCTAAATGGACACGGCCAACGTAGATTGGCCGGTCTCTTTTATTACGTCTGGAGTATGCAATGCCGTGTGAAGAGCTGGATCTGGTCTGGAATAATATTAAAGCCGAAGCCCGGGCGCTGGCGGACTGTGAGCCAATGCTGGCCAGTTTCTATCACGCGACGTTACTCAAGCATGAAAATCTTGGCAGCGCCCTGAGCTATATGCTGGCGAATAAGCTGGCATCGCCCATCATGCCCGCTATCGCTATTCGGGAAGTGGTCGAGGAGGCCTATGCCGCCGATCCAGAGATGATCGCCTCCGCTGCCTGCGATATTCAGGCCGTGCGTACCCGTGACCCGGCGGTGGATAAATACTCCACCCCGCTGCTCTACCTGAAAGGTTTCCATGCCCTGCAGGCCTACCGCATCGGCCATTGGCTGTGGGCAGAGGGCCGCCGGGCGCTGGCTATCTTCCTGCAAAATCAGGTCTCGGTCTCGTTCCAGGTTGATATTCACCCGGCGGCGCGGATTGGTCGTGGCATCATGCTCGACCACGCAACCGGTATTGTCGTCGGTGAGACGGCAGTGATTGAAAACGACGTCTCGATTCTGCAATCCGTCACCCTCGGCGGGACCGGTAAAACCAGCGGCGATCGCCACCCGAAAATTCGTGAAGGAGTGATGATTGGCGCAGGCGCCAAAATCCTCGGCAATATCGAAGTCGGGCGCGGGGCGAAGATTGGCGCGGGTTCGGTGGTATTGCAGCCTGTTCCGCCCCATACCACTGCCGCAGGCGTCCCAGCGCGGATTGTCGGTAAGCCAGAGACGGATAAACCCTCTATGGATATGGACCAGCACTTCGCTGCCCACCACGGCTTCGAGTACGGCGACGGAATTTAACAGAACGCCCGGTGGCGCCGCGCTTACCGGGCCTACGCAAATATCTTAACTGCGTAATACCGCGCCCGAATATCCTAACTGACGCCAGGCCTCATACACCACCACCGATACCGCGTTAGACAGGTTCATGCTGCGGCTGTCCGGCATCATCGGGATGCGGATCTTCTGCTCTGGCGGCAGCGCATCCAGAATCGTCGCGGGCAGGCCGCGCGTCTCGGGACCAAACATCAGGTAGTCACCCTCCTGATAGCTCACCGCGCTGTGCGCAGGCGTGCCCTTGGTGGTGAGCGCAAACAGACGCTGCGGGTTTTCTGCCGCCATAAACGCTGCGTAATCAGCGTGACGCTGCACGGCGGTGAACTCATGGTAATCCAGCCCCGCCCGGCGCAGGCGCTTATCGTCCCAGGTAAAGCCCATCGGCTCGATAATATGCAGGCGGAAGCCGGTATTGGCGCAAAGACGAATGATATTCCCGGTGTTCGGCGGGATTTCCGGTTCAAATAAGACGATGTTCAGCATGGTGCCCCCTCAATAACGCGGGGCAGCATAGCAGAATTACGCGTGAATTACGCCGCGTCGCCGGTCTTCACCGGTTCGAATACCGACTCGTGCTCGACGTTCTGCACCAGCAGGTCGCGGGTGATCTCCTTAATCGATTTCGCCCCGGTCAGGGTCATCGCCACGCGCATCTCTTTCTCGATCAGGTTCAGCAGGTTCGCAACCCCCGCCTGGCCGTGAGTTGCCAGCGCGTAGAGATAGGCCCGGCCCAGCAGCACGCTGTCCGCTCCGAGGGCAATCATCCGCACTACGTCGAGGCCGTTACGGATCCCGCTGTCGGCCAGAATCGTAATGTCGCCCTTCACCGCATCGGCAATCGCCGGCAGCGCCCGGGCGGAGGAGAGTACCCCATCCAGCTGGCGGCCGCCGTGGTTCGATACCACGATGCCGTCCGCGCCAAAGCGCACCGCGTCGCGAGCGTCTTCCGCATCAAGGATCCCTTTGATCACCATCGGGCCATCCCAGAACTCGCGGATCCACTCCAGGTCCTTCCACGAGATAGAGGGATCGAAGTTGTTGGCCAGCCAGCCAATGTAATCCTCAAGCCCGGTCGGTTTGCCAAGATAGGTTGATATATTGCCCAAATCATGGGGGCGACCGTGCAGGCCCACGTCCCAGGCCCAGCGGGGATGGGTCACCGACTGCCAGTAGCGGCGCATGGCCGCATTGGCACCGCTCATGCCGGAGTGCGCATCCCGATAGCGCGCCCCCGGCGTTGGCATATCAACGGTAAAGACCAGCGTTGAGCAGCCCGCCGCTTTCGCCCGCTCCAGGGCGTTGCGCATAAAGCCGCGATCGCGCAGAACGTAGAGCTGGAACCACATCGGACGCTTCAGGGTGGGGGCCACCTCTTCGATCGGACAGACCGAGACGGTGGAGAGGGTAAAGGGAATACCCTTCGCATCGGCAGCGGCGGCGGCCTGCACCTCGCCCCGGCGGGCGTACATGCCGCACAGCCCTACCGGCGCGAGGGCCACCGGCATGGAGAGCTTTTCGTTAAACAGCGTGGTCTCCAGGCTCAGATCGGCCATGTTCTTCAGCACGCGCTGGCGCAGGGCAACCTGGGCGAGATCCTCAACGTTGCGGCGCAGGGTATATTCCGCGTACGCGCCACCGTCGATGTAGTGGAACAGGAAAGGGGGCAGAATGCGCTGAGCCGCTGCGCGGTAATCACTGGCTGCAGAAATAATCATGCGTTTTTCTCCCTGGTAGGATCGGGATCGCCGGGCAAGCGGGTGATGCGCGCCTGACGGGCCTGATCTTCATCGAATTGTTTAATGGTGGTGTGGACAAAACCCAGATGCGCCATCATCGCCTTACGCGCGGCCTCGGCGTCGCCGGTCAGAATGGCGTCGAGCACGGCCTGGTGCTGTTCGGTGAGCTGGGCGAATACCGGTGGGACCTGGTACATACGCTGGCGGCTCTGCTTAACCGACGACTGCAGCAGATCGAAGAAGCCGCGCATGGTCTGCAACAGCACCACGTTGTGTGACGCTTCGGCGATCGCCAGATGAAAACGCACGTCCGCCTGCGAGGCGATGTCCGGATCCTTACTCTGGGTCGCTTCATAGCAGGCCCGCAGCTTCTCTTTATCAGCTTCGGTGGCGCGCATCGCCGCGTGCCAGGCGGTGCTGGCCTCGATGGCGTGGCGGGCTTCGAGAATATCAAAGCTGTAATCCGGGTCGTGCTCCAGCAGGGTTTTCAGCGGCTGGACAATATTTTGCTCAGACCATTCGTCGTGCTGCCAGCGTACAAAGGTGCCGCCGCCGCGACGGCTCAGCAGCACCCCTTCGTTCACCAAAGTAGCCAGCGCTTCACGCAGCGAATTACGCGATACGCCAAGCTGCGTGGCCAGCTGGCGCTCGGCGGGCAGCTTCATGCCCGCCTCCAGCTGCTGCTCTTTTATCAGCGCCCGCACGCGAGAGGCGATCTCATCGGAGAGGCGTTTAGGCATGACAATCACGGGATCATCCAGGTTAAGACATAGGCCTGAAGGGTGGTAATAACCCCCACCATGCAGGTGAAAATCAGGCTGTGCTTCACGGTGAAGCGGAACAGATCCGACTCTTTACCCACCAGCCCCACCGCCGCGCAGGCAATGGCGATAGACTGCGGGGAGATCATCTTGCCCGTCACGCCGCCGGTGGTGTTGGCCGCAACCAGCAGCACATCCGAAACGCCAATCTGCTGCGCCGCTGTCGCCTGCAGGGCGGCGAACAGGGCGTTCGACGAGGTATCGGAGCCGGTAAGGAATACCCCCAGCCAGCCGAGGAACGGCGAGAAGAAGGTAAAGGCGTTACCGGTATGGGCCAGCGCCAGGGCCAGGGTTGAGGAGAGACCGGAGTAGTTCGAGATAAAGGCGAACGCCAGCACCATGCCGATGGAGTAGATGGGCAGGGCCAGCTCTTTCAGCGTGCTGGCGAAGGTCTGCACTGCCGCCGCGGGCTTCATACGCAGCCAGACGATGGAGAGCAGAGCAGCAAACAGGATCGCCGTCCCGGTAGCCGAGAACCAGTCAAATTTATAGACCGCCGCATAGGGCGTTGCCGCGTTGACCACCGGCGGCATACGGGCCACCAGCTTGTCCAGATACGGGACCGAAATGTTGATCACCATGTCGTACAGCGCCCCGCCCGGCGCAAACAGCGCTTTGAACGGCGGGACGCTCCACAGCGTTACCGTGGCGGTGAGGAACAGGAACGGCGACCACGCTTTGATAATCTGGCCCGCGCTGTAGCGGGTGCGCGTCAGGGTCTCATCGACCTGTGCGGCGCCCATATCGCCGAAGCGGAAGATGCGCACCGGCTGCCAGCGTTTCAGGAACAGCGTCAGGCAGACCAGCGACACCAGCGAGGAGATAATGTCCGGCAGCTCGGGACCAATAAAGTTAGAGCTAAGGTACTGGGCGATGGCAAAGGAGCCACCCGCTACCATTACCGCTGGCCAGGTCTCTTTAATGCCGCGCCAGCCGTCCATAATCGCCATGATCCAGAACAGCACGATAATGGTTAAAAACGGCAGCTGACGGCCCACCATCTGGCCGATTTCGAAGCTATCCAGGCCTGTTACCTGCCCGGCCACCAGAATCGGGATCCCCATCGCCCCGAAGGCGACCGGGGCGGTATTGACGATCAGGCACAGCCCGGCGGCATAGAGCGGATTAAAGCCCAGCCCGACCAGCAGCGCAGCGGTGATCGCCACCGGTGCGCCAAAGCCCGCCGCCCCTTCAAGGAATGCCCCGAATGAGAAGCCGACGATCAGCATTTGCAGGCGCTGGTCCGGCGTAATAGAGAGGATGGACGAGCGGATGATGTCGAACTGCCCGGTCTTGACCGAGATTTTGTAGACAAACACCGCAGCGATAATGATCCACGCAATCGGCCACAGGCCGTAGAAGAAGCCATACACCACCGACGCCATGGCGCGATCGACGGGCATTTTGTAGAAAAAGAGCGCCACCAGCAGGGCGATGGCGACGGTGTATGTCGCGGCAAGGTAGCCCTTCAGCTTGAGCTTAATCAGCGCGAAGAAGAAGAACAGGATCGGCAGGGATGCGATCAGGCTCGACAGCCAGATGTTACCGGCCGGATCGTAGTTTTGTTGCCACAGGCTCATTGCGTGTCTCCTGGGACCCTTCTGGCCGATCGGCGGTGAGTCTGCGCTCATCTCTGCGTCACAGTCAGTGTAAAAGTGGTCCAGCCAATTGGGTTGTGTAGGGTTTATGACAACAAATGGTTAATCAGATGTTATGTTTCAGCAATGGGTTTGTAGGTGGAAATCGTGGAAGTGTGAAGCGCAGGGCGGTTGGTTCAGGAATTGGTAGGGCCAATTTCGCGAGAAGGTGATGTGAATAGATAGACTCCTCACGAAAATGGCATTATATGAGAGATCAGATCACTTTTTTGATTTCTTCTGCCTCCACATGAGTGATGAGTCCGTCGCTTTGTCTTAGGGTATTGTCTTTAATCTGTTGCCCAATAACATCCGAAATAACTCGCTTTAAAACGCTACTGGTTGTTTTGAAACCAAGCATTCGTGATACAGCTAAAATGATTTCGTCCTCCGTTGCACCCAAACTGGTTTTAACTACTTCAATTGCGCCCGTCGCAATTTCTTTTGAAGCAATCATTTCCGGCTTGCGTAGACCTGCTGATGAAACGTTTTGCCTGTTTCGCAATCGAGTTATCACATCTGTATGGAAGAAGAAGCCATTTTCCTGAGAAATTTTGCCCTTTTTGCATGCTATATGAGCAGCCTGACTAACAACATTTTCTATGCGTGCTCCGGCGCGTTGCAGTCCCCACGCTGTACGTAAACGAGTAATAATTTCGTTTAAATGAACAGGGGATTCCGTAAAGACAATTTTTTCGATCATGTCTGCAAGAATGCCGGTGGGAGTTTCATGTAAAGCGTAAGCAAAATTCGCTTCAGGTTGCGATTCTTCATAGTTTATCGATTGCTCATTAGCAGGAGCTGTTTTATCTAAACCGACCTCAATAACGTTCTCCCGTTCAACTGTTAGGATTTCAATAGGAACAGCACGGGAATTTGATGATTTGTGCTCAAGCCTGCTGTTGAGTTCATCCTTCGCATTTTCAATAGCTTTGATTACTTTTTGCAGCTGTTCTTCCGGTCGTTGGAACCAATCAGTACTCCAAATACGATGGATGATCCACCCGTGATCTTCCAGTACAGCCTGACGTAAGCGATCACGTTCCCGAGCTGAGCGAGATGAATGATAAGCACTACCATCACATTCTATTCCCAGAAGATAACGTCCTGGGAGTTCTGGATCTGCGATTGCCAGATCAATAAAGAAACCTGCAATCCCAACTTGTGGATGCACCTGATAGCCTTTAGCTTGCAACGCTGCCGCGACTTGTTCTTCAAATACGCTGTCCATAGGTCGTCCTGAAGGCGTAGACATTGATAAACGTCCAGTGCGGGCATATTGAAGGAAAAGTTTGAACGCTAATACGCCGACACCTTTTGCGCGTTCAAGATCAATATCTTCATCGGTGATAGAAGCAAAAACTTCACACCGGCGTTTTGCTCGACTGATTAAAACGTTTAAGCGTCGCTCACCCCCTTGCGAACCCAGGGGGCCAAATCGCATAGCGAGATATCCTTGTGCATTTCGTGCATATCCCACCGAAATCATAATGACATCTCGCTCATCACCCTGGATATTCTCAAGGTTTTTAATGAAGAATGGCTCTCCTGGATGGGCATGGAAAAAATCTTCATATTGTGGATTCAAGCGGCGAAGGAGTTCTAACTCATCCTGGATCGCTTTACGCTGGGATACAGAAAATGTTGCGACGCCTAACGAAAGTTCAGGATTTGACTGAATGTGCTCAAGTATTGCAGTTGCGACTCTCTTTGCCTCTATTGGATTGGCTTTGCTGGCACCTGACTCAAAAATACCTTTTTCCACATAATGGAATCTTAAGCCCATCCCGGCCTCTTCTGTATAGGGGCTTGGTACGATAAACAGCTTATTCTCATAAAACTGGCTATTTGAAACAGCAATAAGTGATTGATGTCGGCTTCGATAATGCCAGCGCAGCATACGCTGTGGTAATCCCCTGGCTACAAACAGACCGAGGATGCTCTCAATATCCGCAACTTGGGTTGTATCATCTTCGTCATCGTTACTCGCTTCAGTCATCCGTGAGAAAAAGCTAGTTGGAGGCAACTGTCTTTCATCTCCTACGACGACAACTTGTTGGCAACGCGCAATTGCACCGATAGCGTCAACGGGCTGGATCTGGCTGGCTTCATCCATCACTAATAAATCGAATTTTTGTTTTCCCGGCACCAAAAATTGCGCTACTGAAAGTGGGCTCATCATTATAACTGGCTTCAATGCTTGAATCGCTGGGCCAGCTTTTAGCATCAGTTGACGAATAGGCATATGTCCCCTTTTTCTCGCCATTTCAGCACGTAACACACCCACTGGCCCAGCCGTACCAACTTTAGAAGGAATACGACGATGATGGGCTCGAGCGACTTCCAGACTTGAGGTTTTTATACGTCGTATATCCATCTCGGCGAAATAATTTACTTTACGAGTATGCAGTTCCCCATCAAAACGAGTAAGCGAAGGTAGTTCATTAGCCATTAATGTAAATAGTGACTCGTAATAAGAGTACTCAACGGATGTATAGCATTGGGTAAGAGGCAAACGTCTATCTTCGAGTCTATCAATAACCTCCGATAGCCCCTGCTGGATAGCCTGGCTACGGCGATGTTGCCAGGCTACCCATTTTGATAGTTGTTCAGCATGTTCTACCCAAGAAGCTAGTTTGCTACTTATGCTATTAATACTTAACAGGCCGTCAGTATCCGAATGGAAAAGGTCTTCAAACGTAGAGCTCAGTTCTTTGGCAAGGTCTTTTAATTCGTCGAGTATAGAAGAATGTGTCACAGTTAGCTGAGTAACCGAATCGATTAATCCTTCCCGGTTTTTGATAGTCGCACAGATGAATCGTAAATTATCATACTCTGCTATCCATTCATAATCGCGGATAAGACGATCCCAATTTGATTGACTACTTAACCATGCAGAACCAAACGCATCTTTTCCAAGTTCTGATTGAGATTCGATAGCTTTCTTTTTGTACTGAAGATCAACGATTTTCTCAACCAGAGTTAAACGTTCATCAAGATGTTCAGCGGGTTCTTTTATAATCTGATGTGAATTTGAATCGATGCGAACGAGTTTTTGCACGAGCGCTTCAATAAAATTTAACGGTACTCGTTTGATAGAGTAATGATTATCAAACCAGGACTCTGGCGATTTTCCGAAAGCATTCCAGAGCTGATTTAATTCGATACTAGCCTTATCCAGAAGCTGCAATAATTCATTGCTAAGATGTTTTACCATTTCGCGATCGGAGAGCTGGCTTGCTAGTAAACGTGCTTCTGGACCGACTTCCTTAATAGTAGCCATCCATTCCACTAAAGCCTTTAGGGCGCTGCTGTCACTATGCTCTCCACGCCAATGTGGGCCAAATGCGCTATTGCCAAACTCATTACAACTTGCAATATGTTTTCGCAAGGCCTGTGCTTTAATGATATTGTCCAGCATTTCGATCTGTTGTTGAACTGGCTGGTTAATATCTCGAATTAGCGATTTCAACAGCGAGCGAGAGCGCCGCCATTCACCATTGAAGACTTTAAACATACCGGTGTGAATAGCGAGAGTGTGCCGAATTTGTGTTAGCTCGGTGTCCCAGACTGTCTCGAATACATGTGGCTCAACTTTCTGTCGCAACGAATTTAAGCTGGCAATAGTATCAACTAACCCCATTGCTTGCTCGACCCCATGCTCCCACACTGAAGCGATAAATGCTTGTGGGCTTGCATCCGGTGCCTCTGCAACACGCAGACTGAGAGCAATAAGATTTTTGATGTCCTGGCTCGAAGCATAAACCGATTCGGTTCCTAGTTCTCTTGCCAGATTTGCTACTGCCTTCTGGATCTGTGGTAATAGGGGCAATAGTATTTTCGATGAGGCAAAACCAGTGGGTGAAAGGTCGCCAGGTATACTTTTTAATAAATCACGAAGCTCCAGGATCGGGGTGTCAACTTGACCTTGATGAATGAAATTCTCAATCTCAAATAGATTGCTCTGAAAAGCTTTTCCTTCATTAACTAAGGTTTTTATTTCATTACGTGAATTTGACCAAATCGGCGAAACTAAATTAGTTTCTTCAAATTCTGGAGCTCGTCTTATGATGTTAGCGCGCTCAACGATTTTAGCTATATCATTAAAGTGGGTGGGTTCGGGAGTTAACCCTATGAGGCTAGCCGTAGATGTAATTGAATCATGAAATGATTTTTCTTGAATTATCAAAGAATTAATTTTAAGAATTAATCGATCAATTTCCCCCGGTAAAATAGACTCTCGCCTTACTCCTTTCCATGGATGGTTCTGAGGAAGACCGATATCCTCGATACGCTCAACAATTTCTTTCACAAGATCCAAGCGTTTTATCAGATCGCTGTTACTCCACTCTTCAAAACCAGGAAGATTAAAGTCAGTTGGCGCTTGCCCGTTTTGGCGTAACCGAACCAGTTGCCCAATTACCTGATAAGGGCTTAATCTCGAAGGGTAAAAAATTTTATGTAGTCGAGCAGGGTGCTCATTCAACGTATCACGAGCTTCTGTCAGATTCTCAATTAATTCCTCTGGATATTCCCCACGTGGAGAACCTAAGTCCCAAACCCGTTTTAACTCTTCAAGCAGGATCCGTTTGTTGGCCTTGTTGCTATGAAGCTCAAGGCAGGCATCACCTACACCAGTTTGGTCTAAACGCCTCTTCACTACTTCAAGGGCTGCCATTTTTTCTGCAACAAAAAGCACAGTTTTTCCATCGGCGATAGCAGAGGCAATGATATTAGCTATAGTTTGTGATTTCCCTGTCCCTGGCGGGCCTTGTATTACCAGGTTTTTCCCTTTCCTAACCTCATGGATAGCTAATGTCTGCGAACTATCGCTGTCCATAATGTGCAGCATGTCTTTCGGTAAAATAATGGGATCTATGGGACTCTCTTCAGGTAGAAGTCCATCACTTTCGTCAAAGCCTTCTTCCATTAATGCACGTATAAGGTACTTAGAAGTAATCGCTTCTTCATCAGGCCAGTTCGCAGGATCTAAATCCCTATACATCAAAAACTTAGAAAATGAAAATAAGCCCAGGATAATGTCGTTAGCGTTGACTTCCCAATCGGCCTTCAATGCTATCGCTTTGTTAACGGCTTCGAGATAACTACTAATATTAATTTCATCATTATCATCAGGTAACATCTCAGGCATCTTGATATGATGGACTCGTTCGAGAAAGGCTTCCAATGATAGGTTTGGTATAATGTCCTCAGGTCTTGCTTTTAGCTTGAATCTCTCTCCAGCATTGCCACGCTCAAGGCTTACTGGAACAAGTACCAAAGGCGCATAGCGGACATTTTCTTTATTAGCAGGATCGATCCACTTCAAAGTTCCCAGAGCGAGAAAAAGAATGTTAGCGCCTTGCTCTTCTTCAAGGGTTTTTGAGTCATGGTAGAGATCAAGCAGCCGAGTCTGAAGGCCTTTAGGGGTTAGTCGGGTTTGGAGCTTCGTATCAAGATGCTGCGATTTAGTCTCGGTGCTTGTTTCATCAAACTGATATATGAATTTTTTATCGTCAGATGGTTCATCTTCCAGCTCGATGTCTTCTTCCTTTCCTGATTTGCCATGAAGGAATGTGAACGTTTTTTTTTCGTTGACCAGAAAGTTATAGATAAGCTCAGATCGCTCGTCGATGACCTCAAGAAAACGCGTGTTTTTAGACCTTGGAATGTTGAGTAGACGGTTCCGAGCCCCTAAATCTAGTAGTTCGGCTCGGGCTTTTTCGAGTTTTTGTTCTAACGAAAGGCCGTTATTTTGAAAGGTTGAGCGTTCAGTAGAATTCATAAGTGAATAACCTAATTCAATGACAAACCATCAAACCTATGAATATATTATATTTTATAGGTGTGCCGTATGTATTATTTAGATTTGCGAGTAGTTGATTTACTCTACTCTAATTAAAAGAAATTGTGAACATATTCATGATTGACATGTCGGACAAAACATTTATTGGACCAAGGTCCTTTAACTAATAAAAAAGCCCAACACATCCATATAAAAAATGTATTGGGCTATTAAATATAGACTTAAGTTAAATTAATCAGAACTCGGTCTTGGCGAAGCCGGTCATCTCTTTCAGGCCCATCTCACGGCCCAGGGCGGTCATCGGGTGCACCACCACCAGCCCGCGCGCGCTCTTCTTCAGCTTGCCCATGTCGGCCTGCTCTTTTTTGGTGATCGCCCGGCGGTAGGGCAGATCCATCAGCTTCTGCGCCTCTTTGCTCAGCTTCTGGCCGTGCACTTCGCGCAGGCGAGTAATCTCCGCTTCCAGCGTCTCTTTCTCTTTTTCCAGCTCGGCATACTTCTCGGCAGACTCAACCAGCGACAGGGCAGCCTGCTGGTGGCGGATAGCATCAAGGCGATCGCTCAGGCGTTTAATTTCGTTCTTTTCGATTTCTTTCATAACGGATAACTCTAAAAACAGGGGAATTACTGCAAAGGATACACTAATGTGCGCAACGTTACTTCTGAAAGGCTTTTTTCAGGCTGATGCGAGAGATCAGCCCGGTCAGGGAGAGAACCATAGTCGAGCGCACCACCTGCTGGTAACGCTGTCTCTGCATGGCGTAGAGGTCGGCGTCGCTGGTATCAAACTGTGGCACAGGGGGCAGGGCAGAGACGCAGTGCAGCTCGCCAAAGGGGCCGAGGATCTCGTCATCGGTAAACCCATACTCGTTACCGTCGTGATTCAGCTCTTCACGCAGGGCCATCAGCAGCTCCGCGTCCTCATACTCGTGACGACTAATCACGCCGAGGCCGTAGATCAGCTTTAAGCGCACGGAGAGATCGCCCAGCGGGCCATCGCCCTCCAGCAGCGGCTCCACGGCGTATTTCACCGCATAGTCGTCTTTGCGGAACACCTGAAGTACCAGAATATTCACCGCTTCGGTGAGTAGCTCAACGGCGGCGATGAGGAAACTTCGGACAGTTTTGCCAGCATTCAGACGCTCAAGCACACGGTTTTCAAAGGCCTGGGTTTCTTCCATTATTGCCTGCATATCCGACAATCTTATATTTGGGCGCGGAGTCTCACTCCGCGCCGGGTAGGGCATCATGCCTGAGCGTTATAAACGTTAACCGCTTCGGCGACAACGTCACTCGTGCTTTCCAGACCGGAGATTTGCGCCAACGCAGCCTGCGGGCCTTTTTCGTCAATCAGCGCGGCCAGCTCAAGCGCCTGTGGATCCTGCTCGCTGCGGTAGTGCATGGCAGCGGCGATCCCTTTTACCAGGTTCTCGTGCGGCAGGCGATACTCCAGGGTGCCGAGCAGCGGCTTGATCAGACGGTCACCGCTGCTCAGCTTACGCAGCGGCTGACGGCCTACGCGCTCAACGTCATCCTTCAGGTACGGGTTCTCAAAGCGGCCAAGGATCTTCTCGATGTAGGCAGCGTGCTTCGCTTCATCAAACTGGTAGCGCTTGATCAGCACCGCGCCGCTCTCCTCCATGGCCCCTTTCACCACCGCGCGGATCTTCTCATCAAGAATGGCGTCGCGAATGGTCTGATGGCCTGCCTGGCGGCCAAGGTACGCGGTTATAGCATGGCCGGTGTTCAGGGTGAAGAGCTTACGCTCCACAAAGGCCATTAAATTATCTGTAGGTTCCATACCTGGAATGTTCGGCAGCGCGCCCTTGAACTGGGTTTTATCAACAATCCACTCGCTAAAGGTCTCAACGGTCACCTCCAGCGGATCGTTAGCGGCAGAGGCTGACGGCGGAACGATGCGGTCTACGGCTGAGTCTACGAAGCCAACGTGCGCTTCGACCCAGGCTTTGTCTTCATCGGCCAGCGCATTAAGAACGTGGCCTTTCAGCTGTGTCGTACCGCGCACCATGTTTTCACAGGCGATGATATTCAGCGGTGTCTCTACGCCCTGAGCTTTACGCTTCGTCAGGCCTTTGGCAATGGCGGGTGCGATGCGCTCCAGCACAACCGGGCCGACCGCCGTGGTCACGAGATCGACTTCGGCAATCAGATCGACTACCTCATCACCAATGCTGCTCACCGCACTGACGCCGGAGACGGTATCCACCTGCTCGTTTTCACCCACCACATGAACCTGATAGCTATGACGGGCATTCAGGGCGTCGAGCACCGTTTGATTCACATCGGCGAACGTCAGCGTAATCCCAGCGTCAGCCAGCAGTTTGCCGATGAAGCCACGTCCGATATTACCTGCGCCAAAATGTAATGCTTTCATAGTAGTAACCTTCATTAATGTTTTTACCCGAGAGGGCTGGGGTGAGGCTCTGACCTCACCCAAACCCTCTCCGCAAAGGGAGAGGGAGGAGGGCTTACTTGTTCAGCAGCGCCAGCACTTCTTCAACGCTATCGGTATGCGCCAGGCGCTCGATAACGGACTCGTCGTCCAGGGCGTTGGTCAGGCTGGTAATCACCTGAATGTGCTCATTATTACGTGCGGCGATACCGATGACCAGACGGGCAATGTCATCTTCCTCTTCGCCGAAGCGCACGCCCTGCGGATACTGGCAGAACACGACGCCGGTTTTCAGCACGCGGTCTTTCGCTTCAACCGTACCGTGCGGAACCGCGATGGACTCACCCAGATAGGTCGGGGTCAGTTTTTCACGCTCCAGCATGGCGTCGATATACTCCGGCTGCACGTAGCCGCCTTTCACCAGCTGCTCACCGGCAAAGCGAATTGCCTCTTCTTTGTTGCTCGCGGTGCGGCCCAGGAAGATGTTCTCCGCGCCCAGCTTGAACAGATGGCTGTTGCTCTCGTCAATGCTGTCCTGCAGGCTGGTGCGCACTTTCGTTTCGTTGTCCGTATGACGCTGGGCCGCAACCAGACGCTCGGTCAGGCTGGTATAGAGGCCGCTGTCGAGGAAGTTAGTCAGCGAAATATGCTGTGCCTGAGGTACCTGGCGCATCGCACGCTCGGTCAGGTCGCGGTGGGTAATGACCACGTCCACGTCTGCTGGCAGGCTGTTGATCGCGCTGTTGGTAACGGAGATGTTGGTCAGGCCAGCATCCTGCACTTTCTTACGCAGCACGCCCGCACCCATGGCGCTTGAACCCATCCCGGCGTCGCAGGCCACGATGATTTTACGCACGTGGCTCAGGTCGTTAGAGACCGCGCCCGCTGCCAGCGGCGTTCCCGCAGCGGCAGTGGTTGCGCCTTTGGATTCGGCTTTCATGTCCTGCATACGGCGGGTTGCCGCTTCGATATCGTCCTCTTCTTTCACCTTGCTGGTTTTCAGCAGGATAGCGGAGATCACGAAAGAAACAGCCATTGCAGCAACGATAGCAGCAATGTTAGCGAAGTAGGCACCTTTCGGGGTCATCGCCAGCACGGCCAGAATAGAGCCAGGGGAAGCCGGGGAGACCAGGCCACCGTTCAGCACGCTCAGGGTGAACACGCCGGTCATACCGCCGAGGATAACGGCGATCAGCAGACGCGGGTTCATCAGCACGTACGGGAAGTAGATTTCGTGGATACCGCCCAGGAAGTGGATGATAGCCGCGCCGCCCGCAGACTGTTTTGCACTGCCGCGACCAAAGAACATGTACGCCAGCAGAACGCCCATACCCGGACCCGGGTTGGCTTCAATCAGGAAGAAGATAGACTTGCCGATATCATGGGACTGCTGGATACCCAGCGGCGAGAAGATACCGTGGTTAATGGCGTTGTTGAGGAACAGGATTTTCGCTGGTTCAACAAAGATAGAGGCCAGCGGCAGCATGTCATGGACAACCATGAAGTTAACGCCAGCGGCCAGGGCTTTAGAGAGCACCTCTACCGCCGGGCCAATGCCGAGGAACGCCAGAATCGCGAGGATCATACCGATGATACCCGCGGAGAAGTTGTTCACCAGCATTTCGAAGCCGGATTTGATCTTGCCATCAACCCAGACGTCAAAGCGTTTGATCGCCCAGCCGCCCAGCGGACCGGCAATCATTGCGCCAAGGAACATTGGCATATCCGCACCGACGATCACGCCCATGGTGGTGATGGCACCGACCACGCCGCCGCGATCGCCGCCTACCAGGCGACCACCGGTATAACCGATCAGCAGCGGCAGCAAATAGGTAATCATTGGGCCGACAAGTTTTGCCAGCGTTTCGTTAGGCAACCACCCTGTTGGAATAAACAACGCGGTGATAATACCCCAGGCGATAAATGCGCCGATGTTAGGCATTACCATGTTGCTGAGAAAACGACCAAAGCTTTGCACTCTGATCTTGATATCGGATGACATAAAACACCCCTTCTTATGTTTGCTGTCGCGCAGGGCGGAAGCCCAACTTTTTTTGTTAACGAGGCGGCAGAGGTAGCCGAACCCATGTTCTGTGTGGCGAATCTGGCACTGAATCGGCGAACTGTCCAGACGGCACGATTTAGTGTGATTTAGATCACGCTAATATAGGGATTCCTCCCTATTTAGGTGTGATGATGATCACAAATCATAGGTGTAAAAAAAGAACAATGGATAAAAAAAAGACGCAACACTGCTGTTAATGTGATGTTAATCACATTTGGCTATCGTTACTTTGTTATTGATTTGTGACTTGCATCACAAGAAATTTCTACCAGGACTTTTCTTAACGTGAGCGACAGCAACATCTTATTGCGCTTTTGAGCAATACTGTAAGTCAGCAACATCTCTGGTAAATGCAATCATGCTTTCGTGATATGGCCCTACGGCCAATAGCCAGGTATGTTCGAAAAAAATAACCGCTACTGTCAGGCTGTCGGAGCGGATCTTAATGATGAAAGCAGAAATTCGAGGTTCACACTATGTTCCTGAATTACTTTGCGCTCGGCATTTTGATTTTCGTCTTCCTGGTGCTCTTCTACGGCATCATCATTATTCACGATATTCCCTACCGGATTGCCAAAGCCCGTAACCATCCCCATGCCGATGCGATTCATATTGCAGGCTGGGTGAGCCTCTTTACCCTGCACGTACTGTGGCCGTTTCTCTGGATCTGGGCCACGCTCTACCGCCCCGAACGCGGGTGGGGAATGCAGGCTCATACAAGCGGTGGCAGCGAGCTACAGCTGCAACAGCGTGTCGAGGCGCTTGAGAGAGAGCTGAAGAGAATGCAATCGCGAGCGGGAGAATAGCGTATGGATCTGCTGATCGTCTTAACCTATGTCGCTCTGGCCTGGGCTATCTTTAAAATATTCCGCATTCCAGTTAACCAGTGGACGCTCTCCACGGCGGCGCTGGGGGGCATATTTCTCGTCAGCGCCCTGATTTTGCTGATGAATTACAACCACCCCTATACCTTTACTGCACAGAAGGCGGTGATCTCTATTCCCATCACGCCGCAGGTCACCGGCGTCGTCAGCGAGGTGACGGACAAATCAAATCAGCTGATTAGAAAGGGCGACGTGCTCTTTAAACTCGATCCGGTAAGGTATCAGGCGCGAGTGGACAGGCTGAGCGCTGACCTGGTCACGGCCACCCACAATATTCACGTTCTCAAAGCACAGCTGGCGGGTGCCCAGGCCAATACCGTACGCGTCTCGGCCGAGCGCGATCGCCTCTATAAAGATTATCAACGCTACCTGCGCGGCAGCCGGGCGCGGGTGAACCCATTCTCTGAAAGCGATATCGACAACGCGCGGCAGAACTACCTGGCCCAGGATGCAATGGTAAAAACCTCTGTGGCGGACCAGGTTGAGATCCAGAGCCAACTGGACAGCATGGTCAACGGCGAGCAGTCGCAGATCGTTAGCCTGCGGGCGCAGCTGACGGAGGCGAAATACAACCTTGAGCAGACGGTGATCCGCGCTCCCAGCGATGGCTACGTTACCCAGGTGCTGATCCGCCCAGGGACTTACGCCGCCGCGCTGCCCCTGCGTCCGGTGATGGTCTTTATTCCCCAGCAGAAGCGGCAGATCGTGGCGCAGTTCCGCCAGAACTCCCTGCTGCGCCTTGAGCCTGGCGATGAAGCGGAAGTTGTTTTCAACGCACTGCCTGGTCAGGTGTTTAAGGGCAAGCTGACCACTATCCTGCCCGTCGTACCGGGCGGCTCCTATCAGGCGCAGGGCGCCTTACAGTCGCTGACGGTGGTGCCCGGCACCGATGGCGTGCTGGGTACGATTGAGCTGGAGCCGAACGCTGAGGTGGATGCTCTGCCAGACGGCATCTATGCCCAGGTCGCGGTCTACTCCGATCACTTCCACCATGTCTCGGTAATGCGCAAAGTGCTGCTGCGGATGACCAGCTGGATGCACTACCTCTATCTTGACCATTAATCTCAAAAGGCAGGAATGCGTTCAGCATCACCTGCCTTTTTTTCATCGCTGATCCATAATTACTTTTTCTGGGCAGACAGGGTCATGCAATGAAACTTATCGGCAGCTATACCAGCCCCTATGTACGCAAAATCTCCGTTATCCTGCTGGAGAAGGGGATTACCTTTGAATTTGTAAATGAGTTCCCCTACAACGGCGAAAACGGCGTTGCGCACTACAACCCGCTGGGAAAAGTGCCGGCGCTGGTCACCGACGAGGGTGAGGTCTGGTACGACTCGCCAATTATCGCTGCTTATCTGGAGCTGCTGGACGTTGCGCCCGCGATGCTGCCGCAGGAGCCAAAGGCGGCCCTGAAGCTGCGTCAGATAGAGGCTCTGGCCGATGGGGTAATGGACGCCGCGCTGGTCTCGGTGCGCGAGCAGGCCCGTCCGGCAGCCCAGCAGTCGGAGACCGAGCTGCTTCGCCAGCGGGAGAAAATCAGCCGGGCGCTGGATAGGCTGGAAAAGCACGTCAGCGAGGGCGATATTCAGCCGGATGCCCTCAACGTTGCCACCATCGCCGTAGCCTGCGCTATCGGCTATATCAACTTCCGCCGCGTCTCGCCCGGTTGGTGCGTGGACAGGCCGCAGCTGGTGAAGCTGGTAGAGACCCTGTTCCAGCGGGAAAGCTTTGCCCGCACCGAACCGCCAAAGTCATAGTCCACTATACTGACAGCCTGCGCCGGTACGCTGTACAATCCCCCTTCACGTCGAATCCTCTCCGGCGGGAGGGGTAATCTACTGCAGGCTTTGTCATGACCCTTGAACAACGTTCACTTTTCAGCCAGATCCCGGCAACCGATCGTCTGCTGCACGCCGACGCCTTTGCTGTCTTAGTCGATACCTTCGGTCACCGCCGCGTCGTAGATACCCTGCGCCAGCTTCAGGATGAGGCACGTCTTGCGGTGCGTGAAACCCAGGCCCTGCCGGAGTGGAGCGCGGACTGGGCGGCGGCAACGCAGAGTCGTCTGACGCAGCATGAAACCCGCGCCCTGCGGCCAGTGTTCAACCTGACCGGCACGGTGCTGCATACCAACCTTGGGCGCGCCCTCCAGGCGGAGGCCGCTATCGACGCGGTCGCCGAGGCGATGCGCACCCCGGTAACGCTGGAGTACGCCCTTGACGAGGCCGGACGCGGTCATCGAGATCGCGGCGTGGCGGATCTGCTCTGCCGCCTGACCGGTGCGGAGGATGCCTGCATCGTCAATAACAACGCGGCGGCGGTGCTGCTGATGCTGGCCGCGCTGGCGAACGGTAAAGAGGTAGTGGTATCGCGCGGCGAGCTGGTAGAGATCGGCGGCGCGTTCCGTATTCCGGACGTGATGCGCCAGGCGGGCTGCATTCTGCACGAGGTAGGCACCACCAACCGCACCCATGCCAAAGATTACCGCGACGCAATAGGCGAAAATACGGCGCTGCTGATGAAGGTGCATACCAGCAACTATGCCGTCACCGGCTTCACCAAAGCGGTGGAGGAGGCGGAGCTGGTGCAGATCGGCCTGCCGCTGGACGTACCGGTGGTGGCCGACCTGGGCAGCGGCTCGCTGATCGATCTTAGCCAGTACGGGCTGCCGAAAGAGCCGATGCCGCAGGAGATGATTGCCGCTGGCGTCAGCCTGGCGAGCTTCTCTGGCGACAAGCTGCCCGGCGGCCCGCAGGCGGGGATCATCATCGGCAAGCGCGAGCTGATTGCGAAGCTCCAACAGCATCCCCTGAAGCGCGCTCTGCGGGTGGATAAGATGACCCTCGCCGCGCTGGAGGCGACGCTCAGGCTCTATCTGCACCCGGAGAAGCTGGCCGAACGGCTGCCGACCCTGCGCCTGCTGACCCGCAGCGCGGACGATATCCGCCAGCAGGCCGAGCGGCTTCAGCCCGCTCTGGAGAGCCGCTATACAGAATTTTTAATTCAGGTTGAAGCCTGCCAGTCACAAATCGGCAGCGGCTCGCTACCGGTCGACAGGCTACCCAGCGCGGCGCTGACCTTTACCCCGCGCGACGGACGCGGCAGCCGTCTTGAGGCGCTGGCAGCCCAGTGGCGCGCGCTGCCGCAGCCGGTCATTGGCCGCATCTCTGAGGGTCGTCTGTGGCTGGATCTGCGCTGCCTTGACGATGAATCCCGCTTTTTGAACAGGTTATTGAAATGATTATTGCAACCGCCGGGCACGTCGACCACGGCAAAACCACGCTGCTGGAGGCCCTCACCGGCATCAACGCTGACCGGCTGCCGGAAGAGAAGAAGCGTGGCATGACCATTGACCTCGGCTACGCCTACTGGCCGCAGCCAGACGGACGCGTGCCGGGGTTTATCGACGTGCCGGGCCATGAGAAGTTTCTCGCCAATATGCTGGCGGGCGTCGGCGGCATCGACGGTGCGCTGCTGGTGGTCGCCTGCGATGACGGCGTGATGGCCCAGACCCGTGAACATCTGGCGATTTTACAGCTTACCGGTAACCCGGCGCTGACCGTGGCGCTGACCAAAGCCGATCGCGTGGACGAGGCGCGGATAGCTGAGGTGGAGGCCGAGGTGCGCAGCGAGCTGGCAGAGTATGGCTACCCGCAGGCGACACTGTTTACTACCGCCGCGACGCAGGGCCTTGGGATTGAGGCACTGCGTGCGCATCTGCTGGCGCTGCCCGAGCGCGAGCAGACGGCTGAGCACCGCTTCCGCCTCGCTATCGATCGCGCATTTAGCGTCAAAGGCGCAGGGCTGGTGGTGACCGGCACGGCGCTCTCCGGCAACGTCAAGGTGGGCGATACCCTGTGGCTCACCGGGGTAAACAGGCCAATGCGCGTGCGCGGTCTTCATGCGCAAAACCAACCGGTAGAGCAGGCTCATGCCGGGCAGCGTATCGCCCTGAACATTGTGGGCGACGCGGAAAAAGAGACCATCAGCCGCGGCGACTGGCTGCTGGCCGATGCGCCGCCCGAACCTGTTACGCGACTCATCGTGGCACTGCATACCCATGCGCCGTTGACTCAGTGGCAGCCGCTGCACGTTCACCATGCCGCCAGCCACGTCACGGGCCGCGTCTCGCTGCTGGAAAATAATCTCGCTGAGCTGGTGCTGGATACGCCGCTGTGGCTGGCAGATAACGATCGGCTGGTGCTGCGCGATATCTCTGCCCGCGCCACGCTGGCCGGAGCGCGCGTGGTTACGCTCAATCCACCGCGTCGGGGCAAACGTAAGGCAGAATATTTGGCATGGCTTGCCGCGCTGGCGGACACGCATGACGATGCTGGCGCGCTGGCGGTGCACCAGACGCGTGGGGCGGTAGATCTGCCGTCGTTTGCATGGGCAAGGCAGCTTAACGCCCAGGGGATGACGGCACTGACCGAGAGTCCACTGCTGATCCAGGCCGGAGATAGCCTGATCAGCGCAGAAGTGGCCGCCCGTTGGCAGCGCAAGATCCTCGATACGCTGACTACCTACCATGCGCAGCACCGGGACGAGCCAGGGCCAGGGCGCGAGCGTCTGCGACGCATGGCCCTGCCGATGGAGAGCGAGGCGCTGGTGTTGACGCTGATCGAGCGGATGCGAGAGAGCGGCGATATCCATAGCCATCACGGCTGGCTGCACCTGCCGGATCACAAAGCGGGGTTTACCTCTGAGCAGGAGGCGATCTGGCAGCAAGCCGCCACGCTGTTTGGCGACGAGCCGTGGTGGGTGCGCGATCTGGCGCGCGAAGTGGGGGCAGATGAGCAGGCTATGCGCAGCGTTCTGCACCAGGCGGCTCAGCAAGGGCTGATCACGGCGATCGTAAAGGATCGCTACTACCGCAACGATCGTATCGTGGCCTTTGCGAATCTGATCCGTGAGCTGGACGGCGAGCGCGGATCGACCTGTGCCGCCGATTTCCGCGATCGGCTCAACGTCGGACGCAAGCTGGCAATCCAGATCCTCGAATATTTTGACCGCATCGGCTTTACCCGCCGACGCGGCAACGATCACCTGCTGCGCGACGCCCTGCTATTCCCGGCCGAACCGCAGGTTTAACCCTGTCGCGCCCTATTCATCGGGCGCGATTTTCTGCTTCGCCAGCCACACTGCCCCTAATCTGCCCGCCTGGTTACCCAGCTTGCAGGGGTGGATCGGCACGCGCAGCGCCTCCCACATCTCAAAGGTCTCCAGGTGGCGATCGAGCAGCTGGTAAACTTTCTCCTGCTCGCTTATCCCGCCGCCAATCAGCACCGCCTCGGGGTCGAACATGGAGATGACGCTATAGACGCCGCGCGCCAGGAACAGCGCCCACTCGTTAATGGCCTCACGCAGATGGACGTCGCTGTCCATCCGCTCGAATAGCTCTTTACCATGCGGCATCTCGTCGGCAGAGACCGCCAGCGCCTGGCGACAGGCCTTCATCAGACCGCTGCCGGAGGCGACTTCGTGCATACATTCGCCGTTATTGCCGACCGGGATCACGCCAAACTCACCGGCGTGGAAGTGTACGCCGCGGAACAGCTCGCCGTTTACAATAATCCCACCACCAATGCCGGTGCCCACGGTGATGCAGACGAAGTTCTCAAACTCCTGTCCGGCACCGCGCCAGCGCTCACCCAGCGCCGCGCAGTTGGCATCGTTTTCCACGACTACCGGCAGATCGGTGAGGGTTGTGAAGAGATCGTGCAGATTTGTGCCGTCCATAAAGTCCAGCGCACCCGCTTTGGCCGCTTTGCCGGTATGCACGTTGATATGGCCAGGAAAGCTGACGCCGATGCCGGCAATCTCATGATCTTTCTGATAGGTCTCAACGACCTCTTTCCACGCTTTTTTAAACGACTCTTCATCTTCGGGCGTGTCGAACTCCTCCGAAGAGAGCTCTTTGCCATGCTCGTCGATCAGGCCATGCTTGATGTGGGTTCCCCCAACATCAAAACCAATAAAGTAGTGCATAGGTATTTCCCTTTTCCGGTTCCTTACGCTTAATTATGGCTCAGGCCAGACGGGAAAATGTAAAGTAAGGTAATACGTGAACAGCGTCGAAAAGCGGCAATCTACTTGCTTCTTTTTTATCCACCGCGTCTACCCTTGAAGGACACCCCTGCAAGGAGACGGCCATGACAAATAATCCCCCCGGCACCCGCGTCCAGCCTGGCGAGTACGGTTATCCTCTTACCTTAAAAGCGCGCTATGAAAACTTTATCGGCGGCGACTGGGTTCCACCCGCCGACGGCGAGTATTACCAGAACCTGACCCCGGTCACCGGCCAGCCGCTGTGCGAAATTGCCAGCTCCAGCAGGCGCGATATCGATCTGGCGCTGGATGCTGCCCATAAGGCGAAAGATAAGTGGGCGCACACCTCCGTGCAGGACCGGGCGGCCATTTTGCTGAAGATCGCCGACCGCATGGAGCAGAACCTGGAGCTGCTGGCGACCGCTGAGACCTGGGATAACGGCAAGCCGATCCGCGAAACCAGCGGAGCCGACGTGCCGCTCGCGATTGACCATTTCCGCTATTTTGCCTCCTGTATCCGCGCCCAGGAGGGCGGCATTAGCGAGGTAGACAGCGAGACGGTAGCCTACCACTTCCGCGAGCCGCTGGGCGTGGTTGGGCAGATTATTCCGTGGAACTTCCCGCTGCTGATGGCGAGCTGGAAGATGGCACCCGCGCTCGCCGCCGGGAACTGCATTGTCTTAAAACCCGCGCGCCTGACGCCGCTCTCCGTGCTGCTGCTGATGGAGATTGTGGGCGATCTGCTGCCGCCGGGGGTAGTGAACGTGGTCAACGGTGCGGGAGGCGAGATTGGTGAGTACCTTGCCACCTCGAAGCGCATTGCCAAAGTGGCCTTTACCGGCTCCACCGAAGTGGGTCAGCAGATTATGCAGTACGCGACCCAGAACATTATTCCGGTCACCCTCGAACTGGGCGGCAAGTCGCCGAACATCTTCTTCGCCGACGTGATGGATGAAGAGGATGCCTTCTTCGATAAGGCGCTGGAGGGCTTTGCCCTGTTTGCCTTTAACCAGGGCGAGGTCTGTACCTGTCCAAGCCGGGCGCTGGTGCAGGAGTCGATCTACGAGCGCTTTATGGAGCGTGCCATCCGTCGGGTAGAGAGCATTCGCAGCGGCAACCCGCTCGATACCGTCACCCAGATGGGGGCGCAGGTCTCCCAGGGGCAGCTGGAGACCATCCTCAACTATATCGACATCGGTAAAAACGAGGGGGCGGACGTACTCACCGGCGGGCGACGCAAGCAGCTTGAGGGTGAGCTGAAAGAGGGCTACTACCTCGAGCCGACCATTCTTTTTGGGCAGAACAATATGCGCGTCTTCCAGGAGGAGATCTTTGGCCCGGTGCTCGCCGTGACCACCTTTAAAACGGTGGAGGAGGCGCTGGAGCTGGCTAACGATACCCAGTACGGGCTGGGGGCGGGCGTCTGGAGCCGCAACGGCAGTCTGGCCTATAAGATGGGGCGCGGTATCCAGGCCGGGCGTGTCTGGACCAACTGCTACCATGCCTATCCTGCCCACGCGGCGTTCGGCGGCTATAAGCAGTCCGGCATCGGGCGCGAAACCCATAAGATGATGCTGGATCACTACCAGCAGACCAAGTGCCTGCTGGTGAGTTACTCGGATAAACCGCTCGGGCTGTTCTAAACCTTTATCGCCGGGTGGCGCTGCGCTTACCCGGCTATTTTTTTAATTGTAAAGCGAGGCCGTTGCTCGCAAAATATCAGCAAATGAGAATATATCGTCTACAGATCCTATCGCATGACGCGTCTCATTCTTTTCAAGATCGAATAAACCAATATATTTTTGGTTTCGATTGAAGTGCAGACGGCAAAGTGGCTTTCTATTGTTATCATCTATTAAAATTCCAAAATAGCTCTTCGTATCACGGTGATTGATTCTTTGCGGCTCAATAACCGTCCTTACGATTGCCTTAACGATATGATATCCTTCAAGTTCATCCATAGTTGTAATGATATCTGGCTCATCCTTACTCTCTTTCACAATTTCTTGATCTTCTGTAAGATTCGATAAATCCTGAAGCGGAGCTTGGGTTCCGCTCATGGCGGATTTCAATCTTTCGTTTATTTGTGCATTAACGTACTGGCTGGCTGCTTTTTTTGTTAGCGAGGCAAAATTGTCACGTACTTTTTGGGTCAAGATGCCATCATAAACTCGAGAAGCAAAAAACTTAACGAAGTCATCTTCAGGGTTGCTCATTTGAGCATGCAGGATCTTCTTAATTAGACTGACATATTTAAGCTCACCTGCGGCGCTAATTATTGAATCGATATCAAAGGCCGACTTGGTTAGCTTTTTAAGTTCAGGAATAACGGTTTCATCAATATCGAGTAAATCGATCTCAAGAAAAGGCTTTTCATCCATTTTATTTGGCGCTTCAAGGTCAGTAAAGAATTTGTAGCATTGCCCGTTCGTGAGGATAGAAATTCTGGCATTTGTTACATGAAAGTACCGGAAAAGTTGCGACGCATGATTAACGTTAAGAGGCTCGCCGATTTTTTTGCATTCAATGAGGATCTGAATTTCTCCGTTCTTCAATATTGCATAATCTATTTTCTCGCCCTTTTTCGTGCCTATATCACAGACAAATTCAGGGATAACTTCAGTAGGATCAAAGACGTCGTATCCTAAAACATTGTTAATGAATGGCATAACGAATGCATTTTTCGTCGCCTCTTCCGTCACAATTGCGCTTGATTGCTGCTTAATTTTTGCTGCCATTGCGCTTAGTTTGTCGAAAAACTCTACTGTCATAACCACTCCTGGGCATAATCGAGATTACAGGTTATTTACAATCAATGATTTTTTGGCGATGGGCTTTAGCATTCACTTTACAAAAGCAGAATGACACTTTTTACTTAAAATTTTAGTCATAATTGATATTACTTATCTTGCAATAAGAAAGAGTGTTTAATTTGAATATAAATCACAAATTTGATAAATAATTGAAAACGCCGGGTGGCGCTACGCTTACCCCGGCCTACGGTTTGTACACAGTGTAGGCCCGGCAAGCATAGCGCCGCCGGGCATTGCCCAAACTGTACATGACTTATCAT
Organism: Pseudescherichia sp.; assembly: GCF_031979925.1. Lineage (GTDB taxonomy): Bacteria > Pseudomonadota > Gammaproteobacteria > Enterobacterales > Enterobacteriaceae > Pseudescherichia. Next base: position 173,585 of record NZ_DALZFB010000004.1, read on the forward strand.
ACTTTCCAGCTTGAAAATCCTCTGACAACTTCCATTTTTGTCATGCGTTATTGTGTTTCCGCAGTCAGTAACTGTGTGTATGGTGTGTATAATGCGGGAAGAGTAGAGAATATATTAAGCCGGGCACGCTGGCGCAGATTTGGCGGCAGGCTGGTTTAAAACTTTAATGTAGGAGTGTCTATGTTTTATCCGGCTTATATTCATGCCGATCCTGACGGCAGCGCCAGTGGTTTCTTTCCGGATGTGCCGGGCTGTTTTTTTGCTGGCGATACGTTAGATGATGCCTTTCAGGATGCGAAAGAGGCCTTAACGGCACACTTCGAATTGCTTTGTGAAACTCAGGAGATGCTCCCTGGTCCGGGATCAATAGAAGCGCATCTGGAAAGTAATCCTGCTGATTTTATAGGCGGGCAATGGTTACTGGTTGATATAAACATCAACCAGTTTGATGGCCGTGCAGAACGAATCAATATCACGTTACCGAAGCGTTTATTAACAAAAATCGACCACTTTGTTCGTGAGCACCCTGACTACAGTAACCGAAGCGCCTTTTTGGCGGAGGCTGCAAGGCGTGTGCTGCCAGGACGCTGAGTCTTATGCTTTGCCGGGCGCTGCGCGTACCCGGCCTACAACGGTCTTAATTACTGCGTTCCTGCCAGGCGAGCTCAACTTCTTCGGCGAGGATTTTCACCCCGGCTTCGATCTTATCCGGGTCCGGCACGTAGTTCATGCGCATGCACTGGTGGGTGTGCGGCCAGGGCTTGTCGAGACCCGGGAAGAAGAAGTCCCCAGGCACCATCAGCACGCCGCGCTTTTTCAGACGCTGATAGAGCAGCTCGGTGGTAATGGGCAGGTCTTTGAACCACAGCCAGAGGAAGATGGCTCCCTCAGGCTTGTGGATGAGACAGCGCTCCTCCGGCAGGTAGCGGCGCAGAGTAGCCATTGTCTCCTGCACGCGCTGGTAGTAGAACGGCTTGATCACCGTCTCCGACAGGCGCAGCAGGTCGTTGCGTTTGATCATCTCACACATCATCGCCGGGCCGATGCCGCCGGGGGCAAGGCTAATAATGCCGTTCATGTTGCGGATCGCCGAAATGGTCTGCTCATTGGCGATAATAATGCCGCAGCGACTGCCGGGCAGGCCCAGCTTGGAGAGGCTCATACAGAGAATGGTGTTCGGGTTCCACAGCGGGCGCGCCTCGCTGAAGATAATGCCCGGGAAGGGCACGCCATAGGCGTTATCGATCACCAGCGGGATGCCGTGCTGGTTGGCAAGGGCATCCAGCTTGATCAGCTCCTCATCGGTAATAACGTTGCCGGTTGGGTTGGTCGGCCGCGAGACGCAGATCATGCCGGTCTCTTCGCCGATATGCAGATGCTCAAAGTCAACGTGATACTTAAACTGGCCGCCCGGCAGCAGTTCAATATTGGGACGGGCGGAGACGAAAAGATCCTCCTCCAGCCCGGAATCCGCATAGCCGATGTACTCCGGTGCCAGCGGGAAGAGCACCTTCCTGGTGGTTCCATCGGCACGGCGGCCAGCAAACAGATTGAACAAGTAGAAAAACGCGCTCTGGCTGCCGTTAGTCAGTGCAATATTCTGTGGTTCAATATCCCAACCCAGGGTGGTGCGCAGCATATCGGCGAGAGCGGTCAGCAGCTCGGATTTACCTTGCGGGCCGTCATAATTACACAGCGCATCAGTCGCTTTGCCGGAGACAAGCATATCGGCCAGCAGCTTCTGGAAGTAGTCGGTCATCTCCGGGATCTGCGCTGGGTTGCCGCCGCCTAACATAATGGCGCCGGGGGTGCGCAGACCGTCGTTGAGATCCTCCATCAGACGCGTAATGCCTGAATGTTGGGTAAATTTGTCGCCGAAAAGTGAAAATGTCATAGCAGGTGATCTATCGGTCTGATTTTAAAATTGGCACACCTTAACGCTAGCGCAGGCGCGGTGCAAATCCGTCGTCTGACTATGCTTTACGTTTTTATGCTAAAAACAGTTTCAACGGCAGATGTTAATTCTGTGTTCCTGCCCACACCACCATGATTTTATCTGTGCCGTTTTCACGCATAAATCCGCTGCCCTGAGTAAGCTCCAGCGACGACTGTTTGCCTGCCCCGATGGCAGGGTGACGGGCGCGGAACTGCCCGAGCTTCTGCCAGTGTGCGACGGTAGCTGCCGACTGGCCGCTGACATCCTGCCAGTTCATATCGGATCGGGTGCCCTGCAGCGGATCGGAACCGGTGGGGCCGAAGGGGCGCGCCGACTCATCACCATAGAAAATCTGTACCGCGCCGGGAGCCAGCAATAGCAGCTCGGCGGCTCGCTGACCGCCCTCGCGGAAAAGACGTGTATCGTGAGAAGAGAGATAGCTCAGGACGTTAAACTCCTGGAGTTTATCCGCCATCTGCTGCCAAATCGGCACTATATTTGCCAAACAGTCGGTGGCTTTGGCCGCCTGCTCCTGATAATCAAAGTTGATCATCGCATCAAAGCCATTGCGATAGTATTCGCTCTGCATCACGCCATGACCCCAGGCCTCGCCGGTCATCCAGAACGGCGCATCGTCACGCTTTTTCTCCGGATTCGCCTGCTTCCACTCTGCCAGCGCCGCCGTTGCCTGGGTCTTGAGCTGCTGCCACGCGGCCATCTCAACATGCTTGGCGGTATCGACCCGGAAACCGTCGATGCCGTACTCGCCTACCCACTGGCTCAGCCAGTGGGTCAGGTAGTCGCGCGGCGTATAGCCATCGATCTCTTTAGCCCGCGTGTCGGGCTTATGCTGATAGAAGACCGGCAGTCCGGAAGGGGTGGTGGATTCGGTCTTGATATCCGGCAGGAAGGCGAGGGACATCGTGAGATCGTCAAAGCCAGGGCTGTCGTAGTCGCCGATGTCGGTGCGGATCCAGTTTTTGCCCCACCACTTATCCCACGCGGCGGCATCGCTAAAGTTGATGTAGTCATTGAAGCTGTGCCAATTTTGTCCGGCGGCGGGCCGCCAGTCCGTCCACGTATCGCCAAGGATCTTCTCCCGCTCCTCGCCCTGTAAGTAGAGCGCACCAAACTGGTAAGTCTGCATATCCGCCAGGGTGGCGTAGCCGGTGTGGTTCATCACCACGTCCAGCAGCACGCGGATGCCGCGCTGGTGCGCACCGTCAACCAGCGCGCGCAGATCCGCCTCGCTACCCATGTTGGCATCCAGTTTCGTCCAGTCGAGGGTGTAGTAGCCGTGGTAGGCGTAGTGCGGGAAGTCGCCTTTGGTACCGCCGCCCACCCAGCCGTGGATCTGCTCAAAGGGTGCGCTGACCCACAGCGCGTTAACACCCAGCCCGGCGAGGTAGTCCAGCTTGCTGGTCAGCCCTTTCAGGTCGCCGCCGTGGAAGGTGGCGATCTCCTGCATGCCATCTTTATGGCGGCCATAGCTATTGTCATTGGCCGGATCGCCGTTGACGAAGCGGTCGGTAAGAACAAAGTAGACGGTGGCGTTGTGCCAGCTAAAGGGGGCATCCGCAGGGGTGTCGGCCTGCTCAAGCAGCAGCAGGCCGCCACTTTTGACATCGGGCTGAAGCGTAACGTTTCCCCCTTCCACCGTGGCAACCTGCTGGCTATAGAAGTCACGCACCTGACTGCCCTCGGCAAAGGTTTTACTCACGTCGACCGTGAGCTTTTTGCCGTCCCATACCGGACACTGACGCAGGGCGGTACTGCTGACCTCTGCTTCAGGCGGGGCGGCAACCGTCAGCATTAGCGTCGGCGTGCCCGAGCGGGTATCTATCTGTAGCGCGTAGTCGCCGTCGCGAAAAATTCGCCACTGCGGCGCGTCACCGGCGCAGGGCTGAAGCGACAGCATCTGATTGAGCTTAGGTGCGCTGGCGGGCTGCCAGCACTGATTATCACTTTTTAAGGTGAGAGGAGTGGTACCCTTTTTGAACGTAGCCTCGCTGTGATAGACCCCGCTGCCGGTGGCGCTGAATGCAGGAAAGCCGGGCGCGGTCCATTCAGACCAGGCAGTAATGGGGAGCAATAAAAGCGCAAGGGCACAGCGTTGCATAGTGGCGTCCTCTCCAGGTTTTTCATCAGTGTGCCACCCGTTGTGCAAGGCAAACTCATCCCTGCGGGGTGAGTACCGGGGAGGAGGTCAAAGGCTGAGCGATCTGCTTCACATTTAAGCGGAAATTTGCGAGAGGCCACACACTTTATGACTATTTTTGCCTCTATAGACCCGTTTGGCTGATGACACCAATTAGGAAATGGACTATTTCTTAGGGTGCTCCCGAGGGGTATTTTTGATACAATTTGAGATTCCGCTCTCAAAATCTTGTAAAAATAAGGTGTTGGAATGCATCAATCCGACCAGGAGACCTAATGATATCGACTCCCATTCGACGATATGGGGCTGCGATACTCATGTTACTCACCGCGGCATTTTCAGGTGAGGTGATTGCGAAAACGCACGCACAGACAACGAGTTACAAAGCCCACACAAGCAGCCATAAGCACAGTAAAACGTTAAGCAGTACTAAAAAGGTTAGCAGTAAAACGATTAGCAGTAAAAAGGTTAGCAGTAAAAAAGTTAGTAGTAAGCTGGCAAGCAGTAAACAAGAGTATTCTCGCAATAGTGCAAAGAGCAGTTCACTTCCTGATTTGCGAAAATACCCTTCCGGAACACCAAGGAAAAAGGCGTTTCTCCGGACGGTTATGCCCTACATCACTAGCCAAAATGCTGCGATTACTGCCGAGCGCAACTGGCTGGTTTCTAAACAGTACGACAATCGCTGGTCGCCGACCGAGCGTGCGCGTCTGAAAGACATTGCCAAGCGTTACAAGGTGAGCTGGTCGGGTAATACCCGCCGTATCCCGTGGAATACGCTGCTGGATCGCGTCGACATCATCCCTGACAGCATGGTTGCCACCATGGCGGCGGCCGAGAGCGGCTGGGGAACGTCGAAGCTGGCGCGCAACAACAACAACCTGTTCGGCATGAAGTGTGCGAAAGGCCGCTGTAACAACGGCCCGGGCAAGGTAAAAGGCTACTCCCAGTTTGACTCGGTAAAAGAGTCAGTGGGTGCCTACGCGGCTAACCTCAATACCAATCCGGCGTATGCCTCGTTCCGTAAATCCCGTGCGCAGCTGCGCAAAGCGGATCAGGAAGTGACTGCCAGCACCATGATCCACAAGCTCAGTGGCTATTCGACGCAGGGTAAGCGCTATAACAACTACCTGTTTGCCATGTATCAGGACAACCAGCGGTTAATTGCAGCGCATATGTAATGATTGTGTCGGGTGGCGCTACGCTTACCCGACCTACATTACTATCTCGCTATAGCGATCCCGATAATCCTTCGGCGTGCTGCCGTACTCCTTTTTAAATACCGAATAGAAGTATTGCAGCGACGGGTAGCCGCACATCTGTGAAATCTCGTTTATCGACAGCGAGGTGGAGATCAGCAGGCTGCGCGCCTTCTCCAGCTTCTCGGCGTGGATCATCGCGTGAATGGTTTCGCCCACTTCTTCTTTAAAACGCTTCTCCAGGTTCGATCGCGAGATCCCTACCGCATCCAGCACTTGATCCACCTTAATCCCTTTGCAGGCATGGTTGCGGATGTAGTGCATGGCCTGGATCACCGCCGGGTCGTTGAGCGACCGGTAATCCGTCGAGCGCCGGGCCACTACCCGCACCGGCGGCACCAGCAGCCGCTGAAGGGGCATTGCCTCGTTATCCAGCAGGCGGTGCAGCAGCTTCGCCGCCTGGTAGCCCATCTGCCGCGTACCCTGCGCTACCGATGAGAGCGCTACGCGCGACAGGTAGCGCGTCAGCTCCTCGTTATCGATACCAATCACGCACAGCTTCTCCGGGACCGGAATATGCAGATGCTCGCACACCTGCAACACGTGGCGGGCGCGGGCGTCGGTTACCGCAATGATGCCGGTCTGTGGCGGCAGGGTTTGTAGCCAGTCGGCGAGGCGGTTCTGGGCGTGCTGCCAGTTTTCAGGAGCGGTCTGTAGCCCCTGGTAGACCACGCCGCGATACTTCTCCTGCGCGACCAGCTGGCGAAAGGCGTGCTCCCGCTCCGCCGCCCAGCCTTTACCGCTGGCAGCGGGCAGGCCATAGAAGGCGAAGCGGTGTACCCCCTTCTCTTTCAGATGCAGAAAGGCGCTCTCTACCAGAGCGTGGTTATCGGTGGCGATGTAGTGCACCGCCGGATAATCCTCCGGTCGATGGTAAGAGCCGCCTACCCCGACGACTGGCACGCCAACGTCGGTCAGCACGCGTTCGATCTCGTCATCGTCGAAGTCGGCGATGACGCCGTCCCCCAGCCACTCTTTGATATTGTCGAGGCGGGTACGGAAATCTTCCTCAATAAAAATGTCCCACTCTGACTGGGAAGCCTGAAGATATTCGCCAACGCCCTCAACGACCTGGCGATCGTAGGCTTTGTTGGCGTTAAACAGCAGCGTGATCCGGTGGCGCTTGGCAAACATGTTGATCTCTTCCTGATAAATCCCCGTTTCTGATTACCATAATCAGCACAAAGCCGGAGAGATTTTCCCCGGCAGTGTGATCATCTCTGTAATTTGTCCGCTATGTGCGGCGTTTTGTGGCAGAGTCCATCCAGACCGCCAGCAGCAGGATCGCCCCCTTGACGATGTACTGCCAGAAGGTCGGGACGTCCATCATGCTCATGCCGTTGTCCAGCGAGGCCATAATAAAGGCCCCCATCACCGCGCCCGCCACGCTGCCGATCCCGCCCGCGAGGCTGGTGCCGCCGATGACGCAGGCGGCGATGGCGTCCAGCTCGGCAATGTTCCCCGCCGACGGCGAGCCAGCGCCGAGGCGCGAGCTGAGGATCAGCCCGGCGATAGCTACCATCAGGCCGTTGATGGCGAACACCGCCAGCTTGGTGCGCTCGACGTTGATCCCCGACAGGCGCGCCGCCTCAATGTTGCCGCCGATGGCGTAGATCCGCCGTCCGAAGGCGGTGCGCGTTGCCATAAACATCCCCGCCAGCAGCAGGAAAACCAGCAGCAGTACCGGCGTCGGCACCCCACGGTAGTCGTTGAGCAGCCAGATCGCACCCAGCACAACCACCGCTATCAGCGCCTGCCTGCCGACCACCATGGTGGAGGCCGACGTTGCCAGCCCCAGCGACTGACGACGCAGCCGTCCACGCCACTGCCAGAGCACAAACAGCACCAGCCCCAGCGCACCGACGCCAAAGCCAAACCCGTCCGGCAGGTAGCTCTGGCCAATCTGCGACATCGCCGCGCTGGTGGGCGAGACGGTGGTGCCGTTGGTGATGCCAATCAGCACGCCGCGAAACGCCAGCATTCCCGCGAGGGTGACGATAAATGACGGCACCTTGCGGTACGCCACCCACCAGCCGTTCCAGGTACCCAGCAGCAGCCCGAGCACCAGCGTCACCGCAACGGTAAGCGGCAGCGGCCAGCCCAACCAGACGTCAAAGATCGCCGCCGCGCCGCCCAGCAGGCCCATCATGGAACCCACGGAGAGGTCAATCTCGGCGGAGATGATGACAAACACCATCCCCACCGCCAGGATGCCGGTGATGGCGGTCTGGCGCAGCAGGTTAGAGATGTTGCGCGCGCTCAGGTACGAGCCGTCGGTCATCCAGGTAAAGAAGAGCATAATTGCCACGATGGCGGCAATCATGACAAAGACCTGGAGGTTGAGAGATTTCAGCCCGCTAAACGCCCCGGGAGCCGGGGAGGCGAGCTTCAGTTCAGACGGATTGCTTTTCGACATGATGTTCGCTCCTCAGCGCCGCTTCCATAACCTGTTCCTGGGTCAGATGGTGATTGATGAGATTGGCCTTGAGCCGGCCTTCATGCATCACCAGCACCCGATCGCTCAGCCCCAGCACTTCCGGCAGCTCGGATGAGATGACGATGACGGCAATGCCCTGCTGTACCAGCTGGTTAATCAGCTTATAGATTTCATACTTCGCGCCGATATCGATCCCGCGTGTGGGTTCGTCGAGGATCAGAATGCGCGGATTGAGCAGCAGGCAGCGGGCCAGAATCGCCTTCTGCTGGTTGCCACCGCTGAGACGGCCAATCGCCAGCTCCGGCGAAGAGGTTTTGACCTTCAACCGCTGGAGCGATTGCAAAATACACTGCTGCTCGGCGGCATCGTCAAGGGTGCTTAGCGTGCCGGAAAAATCATCCAGCGCCGCCAGGGTAATGTTCTTGCCGACCGCCATCACCGGCACGATGCCATCTTTTTTCCGGTCCTCGGGCACCATGGCGATCCCGTGGGCGATGGCCTGCTGACAGTTGCTTATCTTCACCGGCTGGCCGTCGATGAATACGCTGCCTTCATGGCGGCCAGGCCAGACGCCAAACAGGCACTGCACGGCCTCGGTGCGCCCGGCACCGACTAATCCGGCAATGCCTAAGATCTCCCCTCGCCGCAGGGAGAAGGAGACGTCGTTTACCCGCTTAATGTGTCGGTTAACGGGATGCCAGGCGGTGAGATGCTCGACGCGCAGGATCTCATCACCCGCCGTGTGTGGCTCGCTCGGGTAGAGCGCAGTCAGCTCCCGGCCCACCATCATGGTGATGATGGCGTCCTCGCTCATGCCCGCCGCGTCGCGCATCCCCACCGGCTTGCCGTCGCGGATCACGCAGATGACATCCGCAATGGCCTTCACCTCGTTCAGCTTGTGCGAAATGTAGATGCAGGCGATATCGTGGTTTTGCAGGTCGCGAATGATATCCAGCAGCACCGCCGTCTCCTGCTCGGTGAGCGAGGCGGTAGGCTCGTCGAGGATCAGCAGCCGCACCTGCTTGTTGAGCGCCTTGGCAATCTCAACCAGCTGCTGCTGGCCTAAGCCCAGATCGCCAACCCGGGTATCCGGGGAGATGGCGAGGCTAACCTGCTTGAGCAGCTTGTCGCAGCGCAGCGTCATGGCGTCGTAGTCCATCACCCCGTGATGGGTCAGCTCCGCGCCAAGGAAGATGTTCTCCAGCACCGTGAGGTGCTTAACCAGTGCCAGCTCCTGGTGAATAATGGCAATACCCCGGCGTTCGGTATCGCGGATATGGCTGGCGATGAGCGGCTCACCGGCAAAGAGGATCTCGCCATCGTAGCTGCCGTGCGGGTAGATGCCGCACAGCACCTTCATTAAGGTGGATTTGCCCGAGCCGTTTTCACCGCACAGGGCCAACACCTCGCCGGCGTTCAGCGCCAGGCTCACGTTATCGACGGCTTTAACCGCGCCGAACGCTTTGGTGATGTTTTTCATTTCCAGTAAATAAGGCATACCTGCTCCGCGTGGATCGTTGGAATAACAGTGCCTGAGGCGCTCCCCCGTTGTGCCGGGGGAGGGTGTGATGCTTACAGCTCGCTTTTCTTATGGAAGCCGTCTTTCACTACGGTGGCGTCGATATTCTCTTTATTCACTTCGATAGGGGTCAGCAGGCGGGCAGGAACATCCTTCAGGCCATTATTTAGCGAGGTATCGGCTTTCGGCTGCTGGCCATTTCCCAGCTCGACGGCAATTTCAGCGGCGGTATTCGCCAGCTCGGTGATGGGCTTATAGACGGTCATGGTCTGGCTGCCGTTCATAATACGTTTGATCCCGGCAAGGTCGGCATCCTGACCAGAGATAGCCACTTTACCCGCCAGCCCCTGGGCGCTGAGGGCCTGGATTGCGCCGCCTGCGGTGGCGTCGTTCGAGGCGACAACCGCATCGATTTTGTTATTGTTGGCGGTCAGGGCGTTTTCCATGATTTTCAGCGCGTTTTCCGGCAGCCAGCCATCGGCCCACTGGTCGCCAACCACTTTAATTTTGCCGCTGTCGATATAGGGTTTTAATACTTTCATCTGACCCGCCCGGAACAGCTTGGCGTTATTATCCACCGGTGAGCCGCCCATCAGGAAATAATTGCCTTCGGGCACTTTGGTGACCAGGCTCTGTGCCTGCATTTCTCCTACTTTTTCATTATCGAAAGAGATATAAAAATCGATATCAGCATTATTGATCATGCGGTCGTAGGCTAATACTTTAATTCCCTCCTGCTTAGCCTCTTTTATCACATTACTCAATACCTGGCCGTTGTAGGGAATAATCACCAGCACGTCAACGCCACGGTTGATCATATTTTCAATCTGTGACATCTGGGTCTCTTCGTTACCGTTGGCCGACTGGACAAAGACTTCCGCCCCCAGCGACTCGGCTTTTTTAACAAAGATATCGCGATCTTTTTGCCAGCGTTCGAGGCGCAGATCGTCAATGGCCATCCCAATCTTGACCTCTTTAGCATGGCTCGCGGCGCTGGCGAGCAGCAGCGAGGCGCAAAGCGTAAGGCAAAGGTTCTTTATCTTCATAATATTAATACCTTTTGTAGGGTTATCGGGCTTGAGATAAAAGAAACATGCACAGCGACAGACGTAGCAAATTTTTAACATCTTATTGCGGGCTGGCAATTACTGATTTTTATCTTCTGATTACGTTTTTTGGTTTATTTTCTAATTTATGACCGCGATCTTATTTTAAGCCGCTAAAGGGATATTTGAGAGCCAGCGCACGTTTGTGCATTCTCTCAATAGCAGTGTGAAATAACGTAATTGAGCAACGCCCGGCGAATATCCACTATTAATGCCACTGATATCCCCTGCCGCAGACATTGATTATGGAGCTGAATATGCAAGCCTATTTCGACCAACTTGACCGCGTTCGCTATGAAGGCCCGAAAACCGCCAACCCGTTAGCCTTTCGCCACTACAACCCGGATGAACTGGTGCTGGGCAAGCGGATGGAAGATCACCTGCGCTTTGCTGCCTGCTACTGGCACACCTTCTGCTGGACCGGCGCAGATATGTTTGGCGTTGGCGCGTTCGAACGCCCGTGGCAGCAGGCTGGCGATGCGCTGGCGCTGGCAAAACGCAAAGCCGACGTGGCCTTTGAGTTTTTCCACAAGCTCAACGTTCCCTACTACTGCTTCCACGATGTGGATGTCTCCCCGGAAGGGGCGTCGCTGAAGGAGTATCTCAATAACTTTGCCACTATGACCGACATCCTGGCCGAGAAGCAGCAGCAGAGCGGCGTGAAGCTGCTGTGGGGCACGGCAAACTGCTTCACTCACCCACGCTACGGCGCGGGCGCAGCGACGAACCCGGATCCGGAAGTCTTTAGCTGGGCGGCAACCCAGGTAGTTACCGCCATGAACGCTACCCATAAGCTGGGCGGTGAAAACTACGTGCTGTGGGGCGGCCGGGAAGGGTATGAAACGCTGCTCAATACCGATCTGCGCCAGGAGCGTGAACAGATCGGCCGCTTTATGCAGATGGTGGTCGAGCACAAACACAAAATTGGCTTCCAGGGCACGCTGCTTATTGAGCCGAAGCCGCAGGAGCCAACCAAGCACCAGTACGACTATGACGTGGCTACGGTCTATGGCTTCCTCAAGCAGTTTGGTCTTGAGAAAGAGATCAAGGTCAATATCGAGGCCAACCACGCCACGCTGGCCGGGCACTCCTTCCACCATGAGATCGCCTCTGCAATTGCGCTGGGTATTTTCGGCTCCGTTGATGCCAACCGCGGCGACATGCAGCTGGGCTGGGATACGGACCAGTTCCCGAACAGCGTCGAAGAGAACGCGCTGGTGATGTATGAGATCGTGAAGGCGGGGGGCTTTATCACCGGCGGCCTGAACTTTGATGCCAAAGTGCGTCGCCAGAGCACCGACAAATACGATCTGTTCTATGGTCATATTGGCGCGATGGACACTATGGCGCTGGCGCTGAAGGTAGCGGCCCGCATGATCGAAGATGGCGAGCTGGATAAGCGCGTGGCGAAACGCTACGCGGGCTGGAATGGTGAGCTGGGCCAGCAGATCCTGAAAGGGCAGCTTACGCTGACCGAGCTGGCGAAGTACGCTGAACAGCAAAATCTGGCCCCGCAGCACCAGAGCGGTCATCAGGAGCTGCTGGAAAACCTGGTCAACCACTATATTTTTGATAAATAACCAGCATTGCCCGGTGGCGCTGCGCTTACCGGGCCTACGAACCTGTAGGCCGGGCAAACGCAGTGCCACCCGGCGTTTTCAAGGGAGTCACTGCTATGTATATCGGCATCGATCTGGGCACGTCGGGTGTAAAAGCCATCCTGCTGAACGAGCAGGGCGAGATGCTGGCTTCGCACACCGAGAAGCTCTCCGTCTCACGTCCGCATCCGCTCTGGTCAGAGCAGGATCCCAACCAGTGGTGGCAGGCGACAAATAGCGCGTTGAAGGCTCTGGGTCAGCAGCAGCAGCTGGCCGGGGTAAAGGCCATCGGCATTGCCGGGCAGATGCACGGTGCAACGCTGCTGGACAGCGATAATTGCGTTCTGCGTCCGGCCATTCTGTGGAACGACGGCCGCTGTGCAGAGGAGTGCGCCCTGCTGGAGACGGCGGTACCTGACTCGCGCCAGATCACCGGCAACCTGATGATGCCCGGCTTTACCGCACCCAAGCTGCTGTGGGTTAAACGCCACGAGCCTGAGGTGTTTGCCCAGGTAGCGAAAGTGCTGCTGCCGAAGGATTATCTGCGTCTGCGCATGACCGGCGAGTACGCCAGCGATATGTCCGACGCGGCGGGAACCATGTGGCTCGACGTGGCTAAACGCGACTGGAGCGATGAGATGCTCGCCGCCTGCGGGCTCTCCCGCGAGAACATGCCCAACCTGTTTGAGGGGAGTGAGATTGCCGGCACGCTGCTGCCGGAGGTGGCGGCCGCATGGGGAATGCCTGCCGTACCGGTCGTGGCCGGGGGCGGGGATAACGCTGCGGGCGCGGTGGGTGTCGGCATGGCGGATGCCGGGCAGGCGATGCTCTCCCTGGGCACATCGGGAGTCTACTTCGCGGTCAGCAACGGTTTCCTTAGCAAGCCAGAGAGCGCCGTGCACAGCTTCTGTCATGCGCTGCCCGATCGTTGGCACCTGATGTCAGTGATGCTCAGCGCGGCCTCCTGCCTCGACTGGGCGGCGGCGCTCACCGGGCTGGATTCGGTCTCTGAGCTGATTGCCGCAGCGGAGCAGGCTGACGATAGCGCGGGCGATCTCTGGTTTTTACCCTATCTCTCCGGGGAGCGTACTCCGCACAACAATCCGCAGGCGAAGGGCGTTTTCTTTGGCCTGACGCATCAGCATGGGCGGCGCGAGCTGGCCAGAGCGGTGCTGGAAGGCGTTGGTTACGCGCTGGCGGACGGGATGGATGCGGTGCATGCCTGCGGCGTGACGCCGAAAAGCATCACCCTGATCGGCGGCGGGGCACGCAGCGCCTACTGGCGGCAGATGCTGGCAGATATCAGCGGTCAGCAGCTCGACTACCGCACCGGGGGTGACGTCGGTCCGGCGCTGGGCGCGGCCCGGCTGGCGCAAATTGCAGCTAATCCACAGACGCCGCTGGCGGATCTCCTCCCGCAGCTGCCGCTGGAGCAAGAACATCACCCGGACGCAGAACGTCATCAGGCCTATGCGCCACGGCGGGAGACCTTCCGTAAGATCTACCAGCAGCTGTTACCGTTGATGTCGTGATCGTTTTACGATGTTAATGACGTTGTAGGCCCGGCAAGCGCACGCGCCGCCGGGCATCTCTTTAACTTACAAACCTGCGCTTATCTATTCGCTGTAACAACATCGACAGCAGCAGGCTAATCACAATCGTCACGCTGAAAATCCACACGATATCCGGCACTGGCCAGGGCAGCTCGACGCCGCGGGTGCGCAGGGCGTGGATCACCAGCGCGTGAAAGCCGTAGATCCCCAGCGAGTGGCGTGAGATCAGCCCCAGCCCCGGCAGCGGACGCGTGTTGAGCCTGTTTTTCACCAGCGTCAGCAGCGAGACCGCGCAGATAAAGACCATCGGCCCGCAGTAGACATACCAGGTATCGGCGAAGTCGCCGCGCCACTGCAGCTCATACAGCGTCCCGCGCGAGATGATCGTCACCGCGATGATAAACAGCGCCCCGCAGATCCAGTTAAGATATTTTTTATCGGTATCCATCGTGCCGATAGCGCGGCCGAGCAGGCCGTAGAGCACGTAGTAGAAGGTATCCCCGGCGATATAGAGGTTGACCGGCAGCCACTCCACGCCGCCCGCCTTCAGCGGCACGGTATTGGGGTTCGCCAAAATGCCCAGCACTACCATCAGCGCCAGCAGCATCTTGCCGCTGACGTTTTTCACCTGAATCAGCGGCGAGACCAGATAGATCACCACAATCGCAAAGAAAAACCACAGGTGGTAGAAGACCGGCTTTTGCAGCAGGTTACGCAGGCTCAGTTCGCTGTTCATCGAGGTAAAGAAGGTGATGTAGAGCAGAGCGACAGTGCTGTAGAAGAGCAGGCAGAGTGCAATGCGCAGAAAATTGCGCGGCTGGGCGCTGCGCTCGCCAAAGAAGAGGTAGCCTGAGATCATAAAGAAGAGTGGGACGCTGACCCGCGAGGCCGAATTGAGGACGTTGGCGATATCCCAGTTGAGCAGGCTGATGCTCTGCGCATCCGTGATGTAGCCGCTGGTGGTGTGGATCATCACCACCATTAAGCAGGCAATCCCGCGTAGGTTATCAATCCAGCTGATTTTTGACGCCATCCGACTCTCTTTCTCCCGCTAACAATGACAGAGCGATAACCGTGTGTTATCTAATAGATAACATAACAGCCAGCTCATCCTGCGGGGATTAAAATGATGACAAAGTGTTGCATAACGGCGCTGATATTTCTGCTTGTTGGCTGCGGGTCGACGCAGCAGGCCGCCGTGCAACCTGCTCATAAGCCGAAGGTAAGCCCGGCGACGACGCTGAGCATGGAGCAGCTCTGCCGGGAGACCGCAGCGCAGCGTTACAACACCCGCGAGCAGAGCATTGCGGTCACCGGAATGGTGCAGTTTCAGGCCAGCTATGAGATGCGTGGCCTGACGCCGCGGGAAGAGCGTTTCGTCTGCGCGTTCGATCCTGATGGGCAATTTTTACACCTTTCCATGCGTTAGCAGGTCAATTTTCCCAAACAACCCCGTTTCGTACTGTATATCTTGCGGTCAATGGGTATACTGGCTGCTTCCTTTAAATCCACACGTATCCAGCACGAAATAATATGCAAAAGTTTGATACCCGGACCTTCCAGGGCCTGATCCTGACCTTACAGGATTACTGGGCTCGCCAGGGCTGCACCATTGTCCAACCTTTGGACATGGAAGTTGGCGCAGGCACCTCCCATCCTATGACCTGCCTGCGTGCGCTCGGCCCGGAGCCGATGGCCGCTGCCTACGTGCAGCCGTCACGCCGCCCGACCGATGGCCGCTATGGTGAAAACCCGAACCGCTTACAGCACTACTATCAGTTCCAGGTCGTCATCAAGCCGTCGCCGGACAATATTCAGGAGCTGTACCTCGGATCGCTGAAAGAGCTGGGTATGGATCCGACCATTCACGATATTCGCTTCGTTGAAGATAACTGGGAAAACCCGACCCTGGGTGCCTGGGGTCTCGGCTGGGAAGTGTGGCTGAACGGCATGGAAGTGACGCAGTTTACCTACTTCCAGCAGGTCGGCGGCCTGGAGTGTAAGCCGGTGACCGGTGAGATCACCTACGGCCTCGAGCGCCTGGCGATGTATATCCAGGGCGTGGACAGCGTATACGACCTGGTTTGGAGCGACGGCCCGCTGGGGAAAACCACCTACGGCGACGTGTTCCACCAGAACGAAGTGGAGCAGTCTACCTATAACTTCGAACATGCTGACGTCGACTTCCTCTTCACCTGCTTCGAGCAGTATGAAAAAGAGGCACAGCAGCTGCTGGCGCTGGAGAACCCGCTCCCGCTGCCTGCCTACGAACGTATTCTGAAGGCCGCCCACAGCTTTAACCTGCTGGACGCGCGTAAGGCCATCTCCGTGACGGAGCGTCAGCGCTACATTCTGCGCATCCGCACGCTGACCAAGGCCGTTGCCGAGGCTTACTATGCGTCCCGTGAAGCCCTTGGCTTCCCGATGTGCAACCGAAACAAATAAGAGGCGGCCATGTCTGAGAAAACTTTTCTGGTGGAGATTGGCACTGAAGAGCTGCCACCAAAAGCCCTGCGCAGCCTGGCTGAGTCCTTTGCTGCCAACGTCACCGCCGAGCTGGATGCAGCCGGCCTCGCCCACGGCAGCGTAGAGTGGTTTGCCGCGCCGCGTCGTCTGGCGCTGAAGGTGGCTAACCTTGCGGCCTCTCAGCCGGATCGCGAAGTTGAAAAACGCGGCCCAGCGATCTCCCAGGCGTTTGACGCCGAGGGTAAACCGAGCAAAGCGGCAGAGGGCTGGGCGCGCGGCTGCGGTATCACCGTAGACCAGGCCGAGCGTCTGACCACCGATAAAGGCGAGTGGCTGCTCTATCGTGCCCATGTGAAAGGCGAAAGCGCACAGGCGCTGCTGCCCAACATGATCGCCACCGCCCTGACCAGGCTGCCGATCCCGAAACTGATGCGCTGGGGCGCAAGCGACGTGCAGTTTGTGCGTCCGGTGCACACCGTGACCCTGCTGCTGGGCAGCGACGTCATTCCGGCGACCATTCTGGGTATCGACTCCGATCGCGTGATCCGCGGCCATCGCTTTATGGGCGAGCCGGAGTTCACCATCGACCATGCCGACCAGTATCCGCAGATCCTGCTGGAACGCGGCAAGGTGATGGCAGACTACGAGCAGCGTAAAGCCAAAATTAAAGCTGACGCCGAAGCGGCGGCGCGCCAGATTGGCGGCAATGCCGATCTGAGCGAAAGCCTGCTGGAAGAGGTCGCCTCGCTGGTGGAGTGGCCGGTAGTGCTTACCGCCACCTTCGAAGAGAAGTTCCTCGCCGTGCCGGCCGAGGCGCTGGTCTACACCATGAAGGGCGATCAGAAGTACTTCCCGGTCTACGCTAACGACGGCAAGCTGCTGCCGAACTTTATCTTCGTCTCTAACATTGAGTCGAAAGATCCGCAGCAGATCATCTCCGGTAACGAGAAGGTGGTGCGCCCGCGTCTGGCTGACGCCGAGTTCTTCTTCAATACCGACCGCAAGAAGCGTCTGGAAGACAACCTCCCGCGCCTGCAGACCGTGCTGTTCCAGCAGCAGCTGGGCACCCTGCGCGACAAAACCGACCGCATCATGGCGCTCTCCGGCTGGATTGCCGCCCAGATTGGTGCCGACGTAGCGAACGCCGAGCGTGCGGGCCTGCTCTCTAAGTGCGACCTGATGACCAACATGGTGTTTGAGTTTACCGACACCCAGGGCGTGATGGGGATGCACTATGCGCGTCACGACGGCGAAGCCGAAGAGGTGGCCGTTGCCCTGAACGAGCAGTACCAGCCGCGCTTTGCCGGTGACGATCTGCCGTCTAACCTGGTGGCCTGCGCGGTAGCCATTGCCGATAAGATGGATACCCTGGCGGGCATCTTTGGCATCGGCCAGCATCCGAAAGGCGACAAAGATCCGTTTGCGCTGCGTCGTGCCGCGCTGGGCGTGCTGCGCATCATCGTTGAGAAGAACCTCAACCTGGATCTGCAAACCCTCACTGAGGAAGCGGTGCGTCTGTACGGCGATAAGCTGACCAACGCGAAGGTGGTGGATGACGTCATCGACTTTATGCTGGGCCGCTTCCGCGCCTGGTATCAGGACGAAGGCTATACCGTTGATACCATCCAGGCGGTGCTGGCGCGTCGTCCGACCCGTCCGGCAGACTTCGACGCCCGCATGAAGGCGGTTTCGCACTTCCGTACTCTGGACGCCGCCTCGGCGTTGGCAGCGGCGAACAAGCGCGTCTCCAATATCCTGGCGAAGTCAGACGAAACGCTGAACGAGCGCGTCAATGCTGCCACGCTGGTAGAGGCGGAAGAGATCGCCCTGGCGATGCAGGTGGTCGTACTGCGCGACAAGCTGGAGCCGTACTTTGCAGAAGGTCGCTATCAGGAAGCGCTGGTGGAGCTGGCAGAACTGCGTGAGCCGGTCGATGCTTTCTTCGAGAAGGTGATGGTGAACGTTGAGGATAAAGCACAGCGTATTAACCGCCTGACCATGCTGGAGAAACTGCGCGAGCTGTTCCTGCGCGTGGCGGATATTTCGCTGCTGCAGTAATCCTCCCGATCCGCAGAAACTAAAAACCCGCCTTTGGCGGGTTTCTTTTTTTATAACCAGGTAAAGCGGGCAAAGAAATCACTCCATCAGCTGACGGCTGAGGCGTGGGTTTGCCTGAATCAAGCGCATCAGTTTTAGCTCGGTAGTGGAAGGTTTTACTCGTTTAGATTCCCACTCATGCACCATTGCTACGCTAACGCCCATCACACGTGCAAAATCATCTGTTTTCAGACCGGTGCCCTTTCGCAGCTGTTCGAACTCGCTAAAAGGGTTCGGCTTTTGGATCTGACTTACTTTCCGGGATTCATCTTTAAAAACAATTTGTTCCAGACTGCTAAGCAGCTCAATCATTGGATCTTTGTATTCCATCGAATACTCCTCATAAAACACACCGCGAGGCCGTGAACAGCACAGAGAAATTTAAGAATAGTCGCTAAAAATTAACCTGGTATGTGGACTACATGATTATTTGTCGCACAAATTGATTTCAGACAATAAAAGAGCCTATAAAAGCAGCAGCTCCCCGTCTAATCGATTGATTTATCGGCCTCTCGCAGCGGTAGTAAAAATTCGTCAATCGTTGGCAAAAAAATCGCTAATCGCCTTATGGCACAATTTCCCTGGGCGTTGATTTTCCGCGCAAGAATGCAACGAAAGGGGTATCTTGCGCGGCCCACCTGGACTATCCTTGTCAGCGTCAGGCACACGTGTGCCGGTGTGCGCTTTTTTTGGGTGAAAGGAGTATTAAAATGGCGACAGGAAAGTCCTGCTCTCGCTGGTTCGCGCCTCTTACGGCGTTATTAATGGTAGTTAGCCTGAGTGGGTGTTTTGATAAAGAGGGCGATCAGCGCAAGGCGTTTATCGATTTCCTGCAAAATACAGCGATGCGTAGCGGTGAACGCCTGCCAACGCTGACTGCCGATCAGAAAAAGCAGTTTGGCCCGTTCGTGTCAGACTATGCCATTCTGTATGGCTACTCCCAGCAGGTGAACCAGGCGATGGACGCTGGTCTGCGCCCGGTGGTGGACAGCGTGAATGCCATCCGCGTCCCGCAGGACTATATGACCCAACGCGAGCCGCTGCGTCAGGCTAACGGCTCCCTGGGCGTGCTGAGCCAGCAGCTGCAAAATGCCAAAGTGCAGGCGGATGCCTCTCGCTCCGCGCTGAAACAGAATGATGACCTGAAGCCGGTCTATGACCAGGTTTATGAGAAAGTGGTGACCCAGCCGTCTAACGCGCTGCAACCGCTGATCCCGGCAGCGCAGATCTTTACCCAGCAGCTGGTGCAGGTAGGTGATTTTATCGCCCAGCAGGAGGCGCAGGTGAGCTTCGTTGCCAACGGCATTCAGTTCCCGACCTCGCAGCAGGCGAGCCAGTATAACTCGCTGATTGGGCCGCTGGCCTCGCAGCATCAGGCGTTTACGCAGGCCTGGAGCTCGGCGGTGAACGCCACGCAGTAAGCAGCAAGCGTTCTGATGTCCCCGTCTGACGGCGGGGACAATGTAATGAAAGGTAAGCATGACAAATAGTGCTTGCTATGCCGCCGAGATAATGCGTTAATGCGTCATCGGTTTGATATACAGACCTTAAAGCAGTTTAGTAAAGCAGTCCCCTTCAAGAGTTATCATAGATACTCCTCGTAGTGAGCTCTCCTTTATCGCTTAAAAAATCTGTAAAGCACGCCATAGCGCCGGAAGGCAAACTTAATTAAAAAGGTAATATCTATGTCTAACAAAATGACTGGTTTAGTAAAATGGTTTAACGCTGACAAAGGTTTCGGCTTCATCACTCCTGACGATGGCTCTAAAGACGTGTTCGTACACTTCTCTGCTATCCAGAACGATGGCTACAAATCTCTTGATGAAGGCCAGAAAGTATCCTTCACCATCGAAAGCGGCGCTAAAGGCCCGTCTGCTGGTAACGTTGTAAGCCTGTAAGCTTAACGTTTAAAGCACGATGTTAAAAAAACCCGCCTCGGCGGGTTTTTTGTTTTCTGCGATTTACTTCGCAATCTGCGGATTAACGCAGTTCTTCTCTACCTTGCCGTTGAGGGCGTCGATCAGGTTATCGACGGCGCAGGCGGCCATGTTGTAGCGCGTCTCGTGCGTTGCCGAGCCGATATGGGGCAGGGCGACGACGTTCGGCAGGCTCAGCAGCGGCGAGTCCACCGGCAGCGGCTCCTGTTCGAAAACGTCCAGCCCGGCGGCGTGGATCTCACCGCTTTTCAGCGCCTCAATCAGCGCCTGCTCATCTACCACCGGACCACGGCCCGCGTTGATAAAGATGGCGGACGACTTCATCTTCTTAAACTGCTCCGCGCCAATCATATGGTGCGTCTCGTCGGTCAGCGGCAGCACCACGCAGACGTAGTCTGACTCCTGTAGCAGGGTGTCGATATCACAGTAGCGGGCCTGGAAACGCTCTTCCGCCTCGCTGTGATGGCGACGAGCGTTATAGAGGATCGGCATACCGAAACCAAAGTGCGCCCGCTGCGCCAGCGCAAGCCCGATGCGGCCCATACCAATGATGCCCAGCGTTTTGTGATGCACATCGATGCCGAACCAGTCCGGACCAATCCCCTGTTTCCATTCGCCTGCTTTCACCCGCTCCGCCACTTCCACCACGCGGCGGGCGGTGCTGAGGACCAGCGCCATCATGGTATCGGCAACGGTCTCCGTCAGCACGGTAGGGGTGTGCATCAGGAAAATGCCCCGCGCGTTAAGCGCATCGACGTCAAACTGATCGTAGCCAACCGACACGGTGGAGGTGGCACGCAGCTTCGGCATCTTTTCCAGCAGCGCCGCATCCACTTTCTCACTCGAACCCAGCAAGCCCTCTGCGTTTGCAAACGCCTCCGCGTTTTTTTGCACCGTCTCTGGGTCGAGGTTGTCGACCTGGGTGACGGTAAAGTGGTCTTCCAGACGCTGGTGCAGATCGTCAGGCAGTGCTTTGTACAGGATGATGGACGGCTTCATGCGTATCTCCGTAATCAATGGGTTGAGGGGCGTCCGGCGCGCATCATGCGGGCAGGAGCCTGTTGATTATTCGCAGGCTTAACAATCAAAGTAAGCCATACCGAAACAAAAAGTGCCACCCCCATAAAAATGTACGATGCGGACGGGCTGCCGGTCGATCCGTTGAGATAACCCACAAACCACGAGCCAAAGAAGGAGCCGAGCGCGCCCATGCTATTGATCAACGCCATTGCGCCGCCCGCCACGTTACGCGGCAGCATCTCCGGAATGATGGCGAAGAACGGGCCGTACGGGGCATACATCGCCGCACCGGCAATCACCAGCAGGGTATAAGAGACCCAGAAGTGGTTTGCGCCTACTGCCCAGGAGCCGATGAAGGCGAAGGCAGCAATCAGCAGCAGCGGCCAGACGAACAGCTTGCGGTTTTGCAGCTTATCGGAAGCCCAGGAGGCGAGGATCATTGCAATGGTGGCGGCCAGGTAGGGAACGGACGAGAGCCAGCCCACCTCTACCATGCCTAAGTTTGCGCCGCCGCTGCGGATGATGGACGGCAGCCACAGCACGAAACCGTACACGCCGATGCTCCAGGCAAAATACTGCATGCAGAGCAGGATAACGTTGCGCGAGCGGAAAGCTTCGCCATAGTTACGTACCGCCTTGATACCCTCTTGCTCTTTCTCCAGCTGCACTTTTAACGCAGTTTTTTCATCTTCCGCCAGCCACTTAACCTGCTCCGGCTTATCTTTGACCAGCACCCACCAGCAGAAGGCCCAGATGATGGCCGGAACGCCCTCGATAATGAACATTTCACGCCAGCCAAAGGCCTGGATCAGATAGCCAGAGACCACTGACATCCATAGCACCGTGACCGGGTTCCCGAGGATCAGGAAGGTATTGGCTCGTGAGCGTTCAGATTTGGTAAACCAGTTGCTGATGTAGATCAGCATCGCTGGCATCACCGCCGCTTCTACCACGCCCAGAATAAAGCGAATAGCGGCGAGCATCGGGATATTGTTAACCACGCCGGTCAGCGAGGCACACGCCCCCCACAGGATGAGGCAGATAAAGATCAGCTTGCGGACGCTACGGCGTTCGGCGTAGAGCGCGCCAGGGATCTGGAAGAAGAAGTAACCGAGGAAGAAGAGCGCGCCCAGCAGCGATGAGATGCCTTTGGTTATGCCCAGATCCTCGTTAATACCCGCAGCGGACGCGAAGCTGAAGTTGGCCCGGTCGAGGTAGGCCAGACTGTAGGTGATAAACACAATCGGCATAATGTACAGCCAGCGTTTTGCTGCATTAGTAGAGCTTTTCATAGGCTTGCCTCGGATGTTGAGGTTTATGCTGCCTCTGTAGTGTAGGGTACAGAGGATCTGTAATTTAGAACGTTTCCGCGAGCTGCGCGCGCGTCGGTAAGCCTTCGCTATCGCCGGGAACCTGGATCGCCAGCGAGCCGATCTTATTTCCTCGTGCGACCGCCTGCGGGAAGGTTTTTCCCTCCAGCAGGGCGCTGATCACCCCAACGGCGAAGCCATCCCCTGCGCCGACGGTATCGACAACGTTATCCACCCTGACGGCGGCAACCGCACCCTGCTCACCGGCGGCGGTTTTAAACCATGCCCCGTCGGCTCCGGTTTTAATTACGACCGCTTTGACGCCCTGCGCAAGATAGAAGTCTGCCATCCCCTCCGGTGTGCTTTGACCCGTCAGGATGGCCGCCTCTTTAAGGCCAGGTAATACCCAATCGGCCTTGAAGGCGAGGCTGTTTAGCTTTTCAACCATCTCCGCTTCGCTTTTCCATAGCACCGGACGCAGGTTGGGATCGAAAGAGATCGTTTTTCCCTGTGCCTTCATCGTACTTGCCGCATGATCCAGAAGATCGTAAGCGGTGGACGACAGCGCCGCCGCCACGCCGCTCAGGTGCAGATGCCGGGCACGAGTAAAGGTTGCGGCATTGAAATCATCGCAGGAGAGATGGCTGGCGGCAGAGCCTTTGCGGAAATACTCCACGATGGGATCGGTTCCATTTTCCGCCCGCGATTTGAGCTGAAAACCAGTGGGATAGCGATCGTCAACGGTAACGCTCTCGCTATTAATGTTCTCTTTTTTCAGCGAGCTCAGCACGAAACGGCCAAAGCTGTCGGATCCAACGCGGCTGACCCAGCTGACGTTCAGACCAAGGCGAGCGAGGCCGGTAGCGACGTTAAGCTCCGCGCCTGCAACGCGTTTGATAAAGGCGTCTGCCTCGGCCAGTTCGCCCGGCTCGGTTGCCACAAACATTGCCATCGCTTCGCCAACGGTAATGACATCCAGCGCGTTATGCATGATGAAACTCCTCACGTAACCAGTTGACGTAGCGGCGCGTAACGGCAGTCAGATCGCGCCCTTCAAGGGGGAATTCAATACCGCGCGGCGCATCGGCGGGCAGTACGTCAAGCAGCGCCTGCCAGCGCGGCTCGTCATGGTCTGGCGGCACGGCACGCCAGTGAAAATGGTGGGCCTGTGCGGCCTTGACGTGGATATAGCTCACGGCAGGGGCCAGCAGGCGCGCGGCCTCTTCCGGGGACTCGTCTACCCACAGCCAGTTACCCATATCAAAAGTCAGCGTCACCGGAAGATTCAGTACCTTGCAGGCGGCGCTAAAGCGCTGCATGGGGGCAAGCTTGCCGCATTCGGTCTGGTCGTTCTCCACCACCAGCGCCATGCCGCTCTCCGCCAGCATGGCGCGCAGCGGCTCAAGGGTAGATTTATGCTGGAAATGGCCAAGGGAAACCTTCAGCCAGAGGGCGTTAAGGGCGTGGGCTTCCTGCAACAGCGACGGCAGCAGCGGGTTCAGCGTGCCGTCGGGCAGGCAGAGCGGCTCCGGGGCGGAGTAGCAGGCCAGCAGATTGTGTTGAGCAATGGCGGCGGCCAGCGCGGGCAGGCTCTCCAGCTCTTGCGGACTAAACAGCTCCCGGCGGATTTCGACGCCATCCGCACCGCCGTTAGCGATAAAGGGGAGCACTGCCGCCTGCCCGCCCAACTGGTTCAGTCGGTCGTGGCCATAGGCGGCGGTGACAACGATAATTTTTCTTTCCATCTGGCAGCTCCAGCGTTAACTCTTGCCTTAACGCTAGATGGAACCGGTTCCAAAGAAAAGGACACCATCTCTAAAGCATGATCGTCGTCACGAAGGTTATCAAAGAGACGTTGAGCCGCGCACGATCAGCTCGCCGGAGAAGAGCTGCTCGCGGACGGTATCGTCAGTACCGTCAATGCGGCGCACGACCTGCTCGACGGCGGCGTAGCCAATCTGCCAGGTAGGCTGCTTGAGGGTAGTGATGCCGACGCCAGCGAGTTCGGCCCACTCCAGTTCGTCAAAACCGAGCAGGCCGATATCGCTGCCCCAGTGCAGGCCAATGCGTTTAAGCGAGCGGGCCACCTGAAGGGTTAACGCGCCGTTGGCGGAGATCACCGCTTTACGCATTCCGCGGTGGCGAGCGTGAAACTGTCGCAGGGCGTTATCGATCTGCGCCGCCTCGTGCAGCACCGTCTCGGCGTTCTCGGCCACCACGCCGGGGTAGCGGGCAAGGGTGGCGCGAAAAGCGTTCAGGCGTTCGCGGCGGGTATTGACCGTGCCGAGCGGCTCGCTGAGAAACAGCAACGCCTCAAAGCCCTGCTGGATCAGATGCTCAGTGGCGGTGGTGGCGGCCTGGGTGTTATCCAGCCCCACCACGTCGCAGGCAAAATCAGGGATTTTGCGATCGATAAGCACCATCGGCAGCGCCGACTGTTGCAGGCGGTTCAGCGCCTCCTCCCGCATCCCAACGGCGTTGACTACAATCCCTTCCACCTGATAGCTGCGGAGCAGATCCAGGTAGTGCTGCTCCCGGTCCAGCTCGTTGTTGGTATTACAGACCAGCGGCGTAAAGCCCTTCTCCCGGCAGGCGGCCTCAATGCCGCTGAGCACGTTGACGGAGTAAGGGTTAGTGATGTCGGCGATGATCAGGCCAATCAGGCGAGTGCGGCCGCGCTTG
The DNA here is from genome assembly GCF_031979925.1 of Pseudescherichia sp. Lineage (GTDB taxonomy): Bacteria > Pseudomonadota > Gammaproteobacteria > Enterobacterales > Enterobacteriaceae > Pseudescherichia. The sequence goes on from NZ_DALZFB010000004.1 coordinate 198,663, forward strand.
AGACCCTGCGCCATCAGGCTGGGGCGGTAGTCGAGGGTGGCAATGGCATGCTCTATGCGCAGGCGTAGATCTTCCGAGAGCAGGTTTTGCTCGCCGTTCAGATAGCGTGAGACGCTGGTTTTACCGGTTTTCGCCGCTTTTGCGACATCGCTGATAGTGGGGCGGGCGGCCTTTGCGTTCATGTCCATCTCCGAGAGTTAACCATCTGGAGAGTAACATATTTTACGATTGGCGCGATTTGATGTCCATTAGTGGACGAGATTTGCATACTAATGCAGTGCTCTTTTTTATTGAATGATTGTACTGAGATCTCTTTTTAAAAAATGATAATGAATTATCATTTTCCTGATATACAGAGTTTATCACTATTGCCGTGCCGTTATGAGGGAAAGATGGATAACCGTATCGACAAGGATGACTTAAGGAAAACAGTAGAAGGACTAATGTCTGCACAACTGAATAATAAATTAATCATTATGAAATTAATTTTACCCGGCACCGTTTATTATAAATTACAGGCGCAGGAGTATGGAGGAAAGGGCGTTTATTATAACCCTGACAGTAATACACGCTTCTCATTAAGCGATCGTTCCAAAGGGGTACAATATCTGGCAGAATCACCACACACTGCCTGCCAGGAGTTTTATCAGCAAGAAAAATTTATTGATTATAATGATTATATAACAAATTGCATGGCAGAGATCAGAGTTATGCGTCATGTATGCGTATTTGATGAAACGCTGCTTGCACCGCATTTAGGTATTGCCATTGGCGATCTTATGGCCCCGAAGAAAACGGCTTATGCTTATACCCAGCGACTGGCCACAGCATTAGCTTCCTATGCCGATGGGCTTGAATATTTGTCACGTTATACTGGAAAACCCTGCGTTGTGCTCTGGTCAAATTGCGTGGAGGGTAATGGTACGCTCTCTACCGATTCGGTTATACCGCTCTGTCACTATAAGCAAAATGGTCGAACTGCAAAGGAAATACTTAAATATCAGTTAGGGATACGTATAGTTCAGTAAAACGGCCCTTAATCAAACCTTTACTAAACCGCATGGTTTGTTCCAAAACTTTCAGCCTGGATTATAAGAAAGTCCATCTCCTCTTCCGTTGCGCCACGCTGAAGTATACTTAGCGCTGAGGTCTCTTCTCCGCTATGGGGTAATTCTATTCTGCGAGTAAAGAAATTACATTTTCGTACGCTGCTGACACTGTTTTTCATATGCGATAGCAATTGCGGTACGCCTTTTAGCATTCCTTTTTCGCTTAATTTTTCTTTTACTGAAAATTGAAAGACGGGATAGAGATTTTCAACGCCCCACTCTAATACGATAAGCTTATTTTGTTTACCATATTTATGGATTGTGGGAATAGAAAGGGAGAGTAAAGTACGCACAGTGTTTGATTTATGAACTCCGCCATACGGCTGGAGACTTTCCAGAAATGCTATGCGGTTCTCGGCAAATTCCTGTTGCTCATCCTTTTCAGGCGTACGGGCATGAATGGCTTTGTTGGCTAAGGCTTTGTATCTAAGCTCAGTTAAGAAATCGTTATCCGATAGCGCCAGCAGTGATAACAGTTCTTCTGAAGAGATATTGGATAAGTTAGCGAGCAGATCGTTACTGACATTTTCTAGTCGCTGGCGAACCACCTGAACAGGATGCTGGTATACAGGTGCATGACCTTTACCGTGGTTAGTTCTCATCTCTGTCACCTGTATTTTAAGATTTAACTCCATCGATAGTATTATAAATCTTAAATTTGCACAACATTTGCCCAAGCCGCCTCAATAAAAAAGCCCGGTGGCGCTCGCGCTTACCGGGCCTACACGTGGATCTTTGGCCAGGTTAGGCGCAGCCGCCACCCGGCAAAAACGTTATGCCGTTGGGCTAAGCGTAATCTCGACGCGGCGGTTCTGCGCCTTGCCCTCTTCGGTGCTGTTGCTGGCGATCGGGTTCGCCGGACCCATGCCGCTGGTGCGCATGCGGCTGGCATCCACGCCCTGGGTAATCAGCGAGCTGGCAACCGAGTCGGCGCGCTGCTGTGACAGGCGCATGTTGAGATCCTGGCCGCCGGTGCTGTCGGTGTAGCCCACCACGTTCACCGCCGTTTTCGGATACTCTTTCAGGACCATCGCCACGCCGGTCAGGGTGTTGGCACCCGCCGCTTTCAGGGTGGCGCTGCTGCTGTCAAAGGTGACATTGTTCGGCATGTTAAGCACGATGTTGTCGCCGTTGCGCGTCACGCTGACGCCGGTTCCCTGCATTTTCTCGCGCAGTTTGGCTTCCTGCACGTCCATGTAGTAACCCGCCCCGCCGCCGAGCGCCGCACCTGCCGCTGCGCCAATCAGCGCACCTTTGCCGCGATCTTTCTTCGAGGAGGAGAGGACGCCTACGCCTGCGCCGACCAGCGAGCCAATGCCCGCGCCGATGCCAGATTTTCCTGCTTCACGTTCGCCGGTGTAGGGGTTAGTCGTACAGCCAGAAATTGCCAGCGCACCGCATACCGCGGCGGCAATCATAATGACGCGTTTTTTCATCGTTTATCCTTAAATGCGTTTTCGTTCTAAGCCACTGCAAGGTGGTGGTTGATTATGACGCCTGAATAGGGTGAAAATTTCCGGAAAGAATCCGAATTTTGTAAATAACATTGAATGGCCTGTATAAAGGACCATCACACCTGCATCTACGACCGGAGAGCACGCGCTTTGGCAAACACATCGATTAAAACGGTTCTGACCGCAGCCCACTGGGGGCCCATGCTGGTTGAAACCGATGGCGTACAGGTTCTGAACTCACGCGGCGCGCTGCCGACCTCCCACCCGAACTCGCTCCAGACGGCGGTGCGCGACCAGGTTCACAGCAAGACCCGGGTGCGTTTTCCCATGGTGCGCAAAGGCTTTCTCGCCTCGCCGGATAGCCCGCAGGGCGTTCGCGGCCAGGATGAGTTTGTCCGCGTTAGCTGGGACGAGGCATTGGATCTGATCCACGCCCAGCATAAGCGCATTCGCGACAGCTACGGTCCATCATCTATCTTTGCCGGCTCCTACGGCTGGCGCTCTAACGGCGTACTGCACAAGGCGGCGACGCTGCTCCAGCGTTATATGAGCATTGCGGGCGGCTATACCGGTCATCTGGGGGACTACTCCACCGGCGCGGCGCAGGCGATCATGCCCTACGTAGTAGGCGGCAACGAGGTCTATCAGCAGCAGACCAGCTGGCCGCTGGTGCTGGAGCACAGCGAGGTAGTGGTGCTCTGGAGCGCCAACCCGCTCAATACCCTGAAAATTGCCTGGAACGCGTCGGATGAGCAGGGTATCGCCTTTTTTGATCGGCTGCGCCGCAGCGGCAAGCGGCTGATCTGCATCGATCCTATGCGATCGGAGACGGTGGATTTCTTCGGTGACAGCATGGAGTGGATCGCACCGCATATGGGCACTGACGTGGCGCTAATGCTCGGCATCGCGCATACCCTGCTGGAGAACGGCTGGCAGGACAGCGACTTCCTGGCGCGCTGCACCGAGGGCTATGAAATATTTGCTGCCTACCTGAGCGGCGAGAGCGACGGCGTAGCGAAAACTGCCGAGTGGGCGGCAGCCATTTGCGGCATCGAGGCGGAGAAAATTCGCGAGCTGGCCCAGTTGTTCCACGAAAACACCACCATGCTGATGTCCGGCTGGGGAATGCAGCGCCAGCAGTATGGCGAGCAGAAGCACTGGATGCTGGTAACTCTGGCGGCAATGCTGGGGCAGATCGGCACGCCGGGCGGCGGTTTTGGTCTCTCCTACCACTTTGCTAACGGCGGCAACCCGACGCGGCGGGCGGCGGTGCTGGCCTCAATGCAGGGCAGCGTGCAGGGCGGCGTCGATGCGGTAGATAAAATTCCGGTGGCGCGCATCGTCGAGGCGCTGGAAAATCCCGGCGGTGCGTACCAGCACAACGGCATGGACAGGCACTTCCCGGATATTCGCTTTATCTGGTGGGCGGGTGGCGCAAACTTTACCCATCATCAGGATACCAACCGGCTGATCCGCGCCTGGCAGAAGCCGGAGCTGGTGGTGATCTCCGAGTGCTACTGGACCGCAGCGGCGAAGCACGCGGATATCGTCCTGCCTGCCACCACCTCCTTTGAGCGTAACGATCTCACTATGACCGGCGACTACAGCAACCAGCATCTGGTGCCGATGAAGCAGGTAGTTGCTCCGCAGGACGAAGCCCGGGACGATCTTGAGATCTTCGCCGACCTGAGCGAACGCTGGGAGGAGGGGGGCCGGGAGCGCTTTACCGAGGGCAAAACCGATCTGCAATGGCTGCAAACCTTCTACGAGATTGCGGGCCAGCGCGGAGCCAGCCAGGGCGTGACCCTGCCGCCGTTTGCTGAGTTCTGGGAAGCGAACCAGCTGATTGAGATGCCGGAGAGCGAGCAGAACGCGCGCTTCGTGCGGTTTGCCGACTTCCGTCGCGATCCGCAGGCTAATCCGCTGAAAACCGACAGCGGCAAAATCGAGATCTACTCAAAGCGCATTGCCGGATACGGCTACGCCGACTGCCCGCCGCACCCAATGTGGCTTGCGCCGGTGGAGTGGCACGGCAACGCGGAGTCTGGACAATTGCAGGTGCTCTCCGCGCATCCGGCGCACCGTCTGCACAGCCAGCTAAGCTACAGCGATCTGCGCGAGCGGTACGCGGTTGCCGGGCGTGAGCCTATCACCCTGCATCCACAGGATGCGCAGGCGCGCGGGATTGTTGCAGGTGACGTGGTACGCGTCTGGAACGGGCGCGGGCAGGTGCTGGCGGGTGCGGTAGTGACCGAGGGCATCCGTCCAGGGGTGATCTGCATTCACGAAGGCGGCTGGCCGGATCTCGACCCAGTGGCGGGGGGCATCTGTAAAAACGGCGCGGTCAACGTGCTGACAAAGGATCTCCCCACCTCGCGGCTGGGTAACGGCTGCGCGGGCAATACCGCCCTGGCATGGGTAGAGAAGTACACCGGTCCTGCGTTAACGCTTACGGCGTTTGATCCGCCTGCCAGCTCATAATCCACGTCGGGTGATGCGTTTCATCCTGCCAGGCGCTGTCCTCAATGCGGAACCCGCAGGCATGGTAGAAGTGCACCGCCCGGGTGTTCTTCTGGTACACCTCCAGGCTAAGCTGGGGGTGGAGCTGCATAACGTGCTCCAGCAGCGCTCGACCAATACCCCTGCCGATGGCGGCAGGGCGTACAAAGAGCGCGCCGACAAAGCGCGCATCCATCACGCTGACAAATCCCTGTAGCGTCTCTTGCTCTTCCCACACCCAGGTGGTGGCGTTGGCGAGGTAGACATCCCGCACCATGGCGATACTCTCCTGCCAGTAGCTCTCCCGGATAAAGGGGTGGGCAAAGGTGGTGCTCTCCAGCCACAGCCGCAGCAGCGGGGCGCTATTTTTACGATGCCATTCGTGGATCATCCTCGCCTCCTGGATGGCAGAAACAGCCGGTAATATGATCGTTGACCAGCCCGCAGGCCTGCATGAACGAGTAGCAGATAGTGGTGCCGACAAACTTAAAGCCGCGCTTCTTCAGCGCCTTTGACAGGGCATCTGACTCAAGAGTTGAGGTGGGGATCTCGCTCAGGGTGGCCGCCTGGGTGACCCGCGGCGGGCTATCCGCAAAGGACCAGACAAACTTGCTAAAGGACTCGCCGTTCTCCGCCATCGCCAGGTAAGCGCGGGCGTTGCCGATAATGGCCTGGATCTTTCCCCGGTGGCGGATGATACCCGCGTCCAGCATCAGACGCTCAACGTCCTCCTCCTGCATTGCGGCCACGCGCTGCGGATCGAAATGGTGGAAGCAGCGGCGGTAATTTTCCCGCTTTTTCAGCACCGTGATCCATGATAGTCCGGCCTGCTGGCCTTCGAGGCAGATCATCTCAAACAGCTTCTGGCCGTCGGTCTGCGCAACGCCCCACTCCCTGTCGTGATAGTCAATGTACAACGGGTCCTGACTGACCCAGCCACAACGTTGCATTTTCATCTCCCTTTGTTGCTATGAATCACAAAAGAAATCACTGCCGCTGGCTTGACGTGCCTGGTAAAGAGACAATATTTAATACAGGGTTTTAAGCCCACCAAGAACGATAACAATAATGCCGAATTCGGCTCTCTCCTGGAGTCGCATTGATGAACAATAAGAAATTCAGTGGCCGCCGCCTGGCGTTAGCGTCTGTTTGCCTGTTTTTTTGTCACACGGCGCAGGCCTGGCAGCAGGAATATATCGTGACCGACCCGCAAAGTAATACGACCGATCGCTATACATGGGATAGCGATCACCAACCGCGCTATGACGATATTCTGGAGGAGCGCATCCGGTCGGGGCAAAACTTGCCTGGCGCAACCTTTAACCTGTCCGATGATAACCCACTCGACGCGACAAGTACGATGAGTATGGGGTGGAATTTTCCACTGGCCTACAGTATGACCACCGGGCCGGTGGCCGTCTGGCATTACGACAGCTCCGCCTCGACGATGTTTAACGAATTTGGCGACGGTCCAGCCAATTTGCAGTTCAGCGATCCGCTATGGCATGCCAGCGTCAGCTCCGTTGGCTGGCGGGTGGACAGCCGCTTTGGCGATCTCCGTTCGTGGGCGCAGATTAGCTATAACCAGCAGTTTGGCGAGAACCTGTGGAAGAGCCAGTCAGGCCTCAATCGCCTCTCTGCCTCCAGCCAGTATGGCAACTGGATGGACGTTACCTTTGGCGCAGACATGCTGCTCAATCCGCACCTTGCGGCCTATGCCTCGATGTCGCAGTCGGAGAACGATGTGACCGGGCAAAACTATCTCTACAGCATGGGCGTTAGCGCACGTTTCTAACGCCTGTTTTAAACAAACGAATAACATTTAGACTACATGACTGGCGCGCCTGAGGTTGATAGTACGCACTAACTTACCCTGTAAAAAACGCAGTGGTACAAAAAGGCGCTGCCATTCATTCCCTCTCCAAGGCATTTCATTCCCTCCTCGCTGCATTTCATGCCTTTTTTCACCCGGCATAAAATGCGCTTCGCTATCGTTGACGGCAGAGAATTTCTTAATTTCCTTATGCAGGAAGACTGCCATGAACACATCAACCGCAAATCGCACCCGCTGGCTAACCCTTGTCGGCACCATCATCACTCAATTTGCCTTAGGATCGGTCTACACATGGAGCCTGTTCAACAGCGCGCTGGCAGAAAAGCTCGATGAGCCAGTAAGCCAGGTCGCTTTCTCCTTTGGTCTGCTCAGCCTGGGCCTGGCGATCTCTTCGTCGGTGGCCGGGAAACTGCAGGAGCGTTTTGGCGTTAAGCGCGTCACGATGGCCTCCGGCATCCTGCTTGGCATCGGCTTAATGCTTACCGCCCACGCTAACAACCTGATGATGCTCTGGCTGAGCGCTGGCGTGCTGGTCGGCCTGGCCGATGGCGCAGGCTACCTGCTGACCCTCTCTAACTGCGTTAAATACTTCCCGGAGCGTAAGGGGCTGATCTCAGCGTTTGCCATTGGCTCCTATGGTCTTGGCAGCCTCGGCTTCAAGTTTATCGACAGCCATCTGCTGGCGACCGTGGGGCTGGAGAGCACCTTTACGATCTGGGGCGCGATTGTGATGGGGATGATTCTGTTCGGCGCGATGCTGATGAAAGATGCCCCGCAGCAGAAAGTGACGATGACCAACGGCGTAGTCGAAAACGACTTCACCCTGGCGCAGTCGATGCGCAAACCGCAGTACTGGATGCTGGCGGTAATGTTCCTCACCGCCTGCATGAGCGGTCTGTACGTCATTGGCGTGGCGAAAGATATCGCCCAGGGCATGGTGCATCTGGATATGGCTACCGCCGCCAACGCGGTAACGGTAATTGCTATCGCTAACCTGACGGGCCGTCTGGTGCTGGGTATCCTCTCTGATAAGATCGCCCGCATCCGTGTGATTACCCTCGGCCAGATGGTTTCGCTGGTGGGGATGGCCGCGCTGCTGTTTGCTCCGCTCAACGCGGTGACCTTCTTCGCGGCGATTGCCTGCGTCGCCTTTAACTTCGGCGGCACTATCACCGTGTTCCCGTCGCTGGTGAGCGAATTCTTCGGCCTGAACAACCTGGCGAAAAACTACGGCGTGATCTACTTAGGCTTTGGTATCGGCAGCATCTGCGGCTCGATTATCGCCTCGCTGTTCGGCGGCTTCTACGTCACCTTCTGTGTGATTTTTGCCCTGCTGATCCTCTCCCTGGCGCTCTCCACCACCATCCGCCAGCCGCAGAGCAAAGTGTATAAACAGGCGCACGCCTGACGGCTTTTCGTGCGGTAAAGCTACCAGGACGGGTGACAGCGACTATCTTTAGTGATTAGCGCTTCCAACAAAAAGGAGTCACCCTATGTCTTTAGAAAAAGTGGTTTACCGCGCGAAAGCAAAAGCAACCGGCGGCCGTGATGGCCGCGCTGTCTCTTCCGATGGCGTGCTGGATATCAAACTCGGCGTACCCAAAGAGATGGGCGGGGCAGGTGGTGAAGCGACCAACCCGGAGCAGCTGTTTGCCGCAGGCTACTCGGCCTGCTTCCTGGGCGCGTTGAAGCACGTCGCCTCGCAAGAACAGAAGAAAATTCCGCAGGATGCCTATATAGAAGGGCAGGTAGGTATCGGTCCGATCCCTACCGGCTTTGGCATCGAAGCCCAGCTGGATATTCACCTGCCGGGAATGGATCGCCAGGAAGCAGAAGAGCTGGTGCAAAAAGCGCATGTTGTCTGCCCTTACTCTAACGCCACCCGCGACAATATTGACGTTACCCTGAACGTTATCACCTCTTAATCTCTTTTCTGCCTGATCCGATCCGGTCATATTTTTGTAAATATCTGACCGGATCACATTCCCCATGACACTTTTTTGAAGCCTTGTGGTCTACTATGCCGCGCTTTAAGAAGTTACCTGGTTTGACTTCCAACGCACTCTATTAACCTGCCTGCTGGCGAAAGACACAGTATGCGGGTGCTTTTATTGATTCCCTTTTTACAGGGCAGCTTGCATGAGATATATCAAAGTCATGACGCAGCAGAGGCTTAGCTTCCTGCTGGCGTTATACATCGGCCTGTTTATGAACTGCGCCGTCTTTTTCCGCCGCTTCGACAGCTATGCGGAAGATTTTACCTTTTCAAAAGCCTGCGCCGTAGCCATTGAACTGTTTGGCACGGTACTGATTACCTTCTTTTTACTCCGTGTGCTTTCGCTCTTTGGCCGCCGCGTATGGCGCGTGCTGGCCACCCTGCTGGTGCTCTTCTCCGCCGGGGCCAGCTACTACATGACCTTCCTGAACGTGGTGATTGGCTACGGCATTATTGCCTCGGTGATGACCACGGATATCGATCTCTCGAAAGAGGTGGTGGGCCTGCACTTTGTGATTTGGCTGGTGGCCGTCAGTGCGCTGCCGCTGCTCTTCATCTGGAGCAACCGCTGCCGCTACACTCTGCTGCGCCAGCTGCGCACGCCGGGGCAGCGCCTGCGCAGCGTGACGCTGGTGGTGCTGGCCGGGCTGATGGTCTGGGGGCCAATCCGCCTGATGGACATTCAGCAGAAGAAGGTCGAGCGCAGCACCGGGGTCGATATGCCGAGCTACGGCGGCGTAGTGGCGAACTCCTATCTGCCCTCCAACTGGCTTTCGGCGCTGGGGCTTTATGCCTGGGCGCAGGTGGATGAGTCTTCCGACAATAAATCGCTGATGAACCCGGCGACGAAGTTCACCTACGTGCCACCTAAAGACCTGGATGATACCACCGTGATCTTTATCATCGGTGAGACCACCCGCTGGGATCATATGGGCATTTTTGGCTATGAGCGTAACACCACGCCTAAGCTTGCCCAGGAGAAGAACCTGGCGGCGTTCCGCGGCTACTCCTGCGATACGGCGACCAAGCTCTCGCTGCGCTGTATGTTTGTCCGGCAGGGCGGGGCGGATGAGAATCCGCAGCGCACCCTGAAGGAGCAAAACATCTTTGCGGTGCTCAAGCAGCTCGGTTTCGCCTCGGATCTCTATGCGATGCAGAGCGAGATGTGGTTCTACAGCAACACTATGGCGGACAACATCAGCTACCGCGAGCAGATTGGTGCTGAGCCGCGCAACCGGGGCAAGCACGTTGACGACATGCTGCTGCTGGATGAGACCCGCATCGCTTTGGATAACACTCCTACCGGTAAGCACCTGATAGTGCTGCATACCAAAGGATCGCATTACAACTATGTGCAGCGCTATCCGCGCAGCTATGCGCAGTGGACGCCGGAGTGTGTAGGCATTGATAAAGAGTGCAGTAAGCAAGAGCTGATCAACGCCTATGACAACTCCGTAACCTACGTTGATAGCTTTATTAGTAAAGTTATCGATCAGGTACGGGATAAGAAGGCGATAGTCTTCTACGCGGCCGACCACGGTGAGTCAATCAACGAGCGTGAGCACCTGCACGGTACGCCGCGCAACATGGCGCCGCCGGAGCAGTTCCGCGTGCCGATGATGGTGTGGATGTCTGACAAATATCTGGAGAACCCGGAGAAAGCGAAGATGTTTGCTCAGCTCAAGAAGCAGGCGGAGATGAAGGTTCCGCGCCGCCACGTTGAGCTGTATGACACCATCATGGGCTGTCTGGGCTACACCTCGCCGAACGGTGGGATTAACCAGAACAACAACTGGTGCCGTCTGCCGGACAAGGTCGCGAAAGCCAACTAGATTACATGGTGAGTTTCTCACCGATCGAATGGCTTTTTTACAATAAGGGATTGACGGTCGGGGTTGTCAGCAGTAAGATGCGCCCCGCATTCGGTGATTGGCGCAGCCTGGTAGCGCACTTCGTTCGGGACGAAGGGGTCGGAGGTTCGAATCCTCTATCACCGACCAAATTTGAAAAGCCTGACCTCACGGTCAGGCTTTTTG
>NZ_DALZFB010000004.1:209690-420477 GCF_031979925.1 Pseudescherichia sp.
GCGAGTCACGCAGTGACGAGTAATCCTCTATCACCGACCAAATTTGAAAAGCCTGACCTCACGGTCAGGCTTTTTGCTTTCTGGAGTCAGTGAGGATGAGAACCTCCGGGGGCAGGGAGGTTCGACTCGAGCGCAGCGAGAGAGCGTTGCTTTAGCAACGACCCGCAGGGCGAGTCACGCAGTGACGAGTAATCCTCTATCACCGACCAAATTTGAAAAGCCTGCTCTAAGAGCAGGCTTTTTTGCATTTGTGCCTGACTGAATTCCCTGCTCGGGCCTGCATTGTTTCGCCGGGTGGCGGCTCCGCCTTACCCGGCCTACAAAGGCAAAACTGTGCACCCTGTAGGCCCGGCAAGCTTGCGCCGCCGGGCGTGCTCGTCCCGCCGACTTTTCACCTCGTTTGTTAACCGTTTTGTGACATATTCCATTGTATTTATTTATATATAGATGAATCTTTTTTCGCGTTGCTTATGGCTAACTCAGCATTTTCCGCTGTGCGTTTTAACGTTCGCGGTATTAATCGCTCAGATATTCATCATCCTGTCAGAATTTTTTCACAATATTTGCTAATGCAAAACGCTGGTTCACGTGGTCTGAGGAGTTAATCGTCCTGCCATGCAGGCCATAGCACAAATTTCTCTGCTGGAAATAGCGGATTGCGCTTTTTTTACGCTTTGTTTGTTAATTCTCACCTTCGTTGTAAAACCCGGTTACCTGTATTGACGTTTTGACATTCTGTTGACAGATTGTAGGGCATGAGGGGCATTTCATGGAGAATCTGCACTGCAACTCAGTCAACCTGTTGAAAGGAATCACCTCCCCTTAAGCTGCCTTTGGGCACCGCCGACCAGACCGGTAAAAAATAAATAAAGGTTTGTCGGTTATACCCGCTGCAACGGGTAAACAACACATATCACATTGGAGCAGAATAATGAGTATTTCCTTGAAGAAGTCAGGGATGCTGAAGCTTGGTCTCAGCCTGGTGGCTCTGACCGTCGCAGCAAGTGTGCAGGCCAAAACCCTGGTTTACTGTTCTGAAGGCTCGCCGGAGGGTTTTAACCCGCAGCTCTTTACTTCTGGTACCACCTATGACGCCAGCTCCGTACCGATCTACAACCGTCTGGTTGAGTTCAAAACGGGCACCACGGAAGTGATTCCGGGCCTGGCTGAAAAGTGGGACGTTAGCGAAGACGGTAAAACCTATACCTTCCACCTGCGTCAGGGCGTGAAGTGGCAGGATAATAAAGAGTTTAAACCGACGCGTGAATTTAATGCAGACGACGTCGTCTTCTCCTTCGATCGCCAGAAAAATGCTGAAAACCCGTATCATAAAGTCTCTGGCGGCAGCTATGAATACTTCGAAGGCATGGGCCTGCCGGACCTGATTAGCGAAGTGAAAAAAGTGGACGATCATACCGTTCAGTTTATTCTTTCGCGTCCGGAAGCACCGTTCCTGGCCGACCTGGCGATGGACTTCGCATCCATCATGTCAAAAGAGTATGCGGATAACATGCTGAAGGCCGGCACGCCGGAAAAAATCGACCTGAACCCAATCGGTACCGGTCCGTTCCAGCTGCTGCAGTACCAGAAAGATTCCCGTATCCTGTACAAAGCCTTTGAAGGCTACTGGGGCACCAAGCCGCAGATCGATCGTCTGGTCTTCTCCATCACGCCTGACGCTTCTGTACGCTATGCAAAACTGCAGAAAAACGAATGCCAGGTGATGCCATATCCAAATCCGGCTGACATCGCGCGTATGAAGCAGGATAAAAACCTGAACCTGATGGAGCAAGCGGGCCTGAACGTGGGCTACCTCTCTTTCAACACCGAGAAAAAACCGTTTGATGATGTGAAAGTGCGCCAGGCGCTGACCTACGCGGTCAACAAAGAGGCGATCATCAAAGCCGTTTACCAGGGCGCGGGCACCGCGGCGAAAAACCTGATCCCACCAACCATGTGGGGCTATAACGACGACGTTAAGGATTATACTTACGACGTAGAGAAGGCGAAGCAGCTGCTGAAAGAAGCGGGTCAGGATAAAGGCTTCACCGTTGAGCTGTGGGCGATGCCGGTTCAGCGTCCGTACAACCCGAACGCTCGCCGTATGGCTGAGATGATTCAGGCTGACTGGGCGAAGATTGGCGTGCAGGCCAAAATCGTGACCTACGAGTGGGGTGAGTACCTGAAGCGTGCTAAAGCTGGTGAACACCAGGCGGTGATGATGGGCTGGACCGGGGACAATGGGGATCCGGACAACTTCTTCGCGACCCTGTTCAGCTGCGATGCGGCAAAACAAGGCTCTAACTACTCTCGCTGGTGCTACAAGCCGTTTGAAGATCTGATCCAGCCGGCGCGCGCCGCCGACGATCACAACAAGCGTATCGAGCTTTACAAACAGGCTCAGGTGGTGATGCACGATCAGGCTCCGGCGCTGATCATCGCTCACTCCACCGTGTACGAGCCAGTGCGTAAAGAGGTGAAAGGCTACGTTGTAGATCCATTAGGCAAACACCACTTCGAAAACGTGTCTGTCGAATAATAAAAAGCGTAAGGGGTGCAACTGCACCCCATGCCCGGCGGCGCTACGCTTGCGCGGGCCTACGAGTGTAGGCCGGGTAAGCGAAGCGCCACCCGGCGTTAGATTTGTGAGCAATACAGACGTTACGTCACTGGACGTGCGTCATCAGAGAGAATTCGGGTTATGTTGCAGTTCATCCTCCGACGTCTGGGATTGGTTATCCCGACGTTTATCGGTATCACCCTTCTCACCTTTGCCTTTGTCCATATGATCCCCGGTGACCCGGTGATGATCATGGCGGGTGAGCGTGGTATCTCCCCTGAGCGCCATGCGCAGCTGCTGGCTGAGCTGGGCCTCAACAAGCCGCTGTGGCAGCAGTACGTCAACTACGTTTGGGGCGTTCTGCACGGCGACTTAGGGATTTCACTGAAAAGCCGTCTTCCGGTGTGGGAAGAGTTCGTGCCGCGTTTTCAAGCGACGCTGGAGCTCGGTGTCTGCGCCATGATTTTTGCCGTGGCCGTCGGTATCCCGGTGGGCGTTCTTGCCGCCGTGAAGCGCGGTTCCATTTTTGACCACACCGCAGTGGGCCTGGCCCTGACCGGCTACTCCATGCCGATCTTCTGGTGGGGCATGATGCTGATCATGCTGGTCTCGGTGCAGCTCAACCTGACCCCCGTCTCGGGGCGCGTCAGCGATATGGTGTTCCTCGACGATAGCAATCCGCTCACCGGTTTTATGCTGATCGACACCGCCATCTGGGGCGAAGAGGGCAACTTTATCGATGCGCTGGCGCATATGATCCTGCCTGCGGTGGTGCTGGGCACTATCCCGTTGGCGGTCATTGTCCGTATGACCCGTTCAGCGATGCTGGAAGTGCTGGGCGAGGACTACATCCGTACTGCCCGCGCCAAGGGCCTGACACGCATGCGCGTGATTATCGTTCACGCCCTGCGTAACGCCATGCTGCCGGTGGTGACCGTTATCGGCCTGCAGGTGGGAACGATGCTGGCCGGGGCGATCCTGACCGAAACCATCTTCTCCTGGCCGGGACTGGGCCGCTGGCTGATTGACGCGCTGCAACGCCGCGACTATCCGGTGGTGCAGGGTGGGGTACTGCTGGTAGCGACGATGATTATCCTCGTCAACCTGCTGGTCGATCTGCTCTATGGCGTGGTGAACCCGCGTATTCGGCATAAGAAGTAAGGGGCCATCATGTCACAAGTTACTCAAGATAAAGTTGTCTCCGCTCCGGTGCCAATGACGCCGATGCAGGAGTTCTGGCACTACTTCAAACGTAACAAAGGCGCGGTCGTCGGCCTGGTGTACGTTGTGGTGGTGCTGATTATTGCCATTTTTGCCAACTGGATTGCGCCCTATAACCCGGCGGATCAGTTCCGTGACGCGTTGCTGGCCCCGCCTGCGTGGCAGGAGGGCGGCAGCCTGGCGCATATCCTCGGTACCGACGACGTTGGCCGCGATGTGATGTCGCGTCTGATGTACGGCGCGCGCCTGTCGCTGCTGGTGGGCTGTCTGGTGGTGGTGCTGTCACTGATCATGGGCGTCGTGCTCGGTCTGGTAGCGGGCTACTTTGGCGGTCTCGTCGATAACATCATCATGCGCATAGTCGATATCATGCTGGCGCTGCCAAGCCTGCTGCTGGCACTGGTGCTGGTGGCTATCTTCGGCCCCTCGATAGTTAACGCCTCGCTGGCGCTGACCTTCGTGGCGCTGCCGCACTACGTACGCTTAACGCGTGCCGCCGTGCTGGTAGAGGTTAACCGCGACTACGTTACCGCCTCGCGGGTGGCGGGTGCGGGTGCGATGCGTCAGATGTTCATCAACATTTTACCCAACTGCCTTGCGCCGCTGATTGTTCAGGCATCGCTCGGCTTCTCTAACGCCATTCTCGATATGGCCGCCCTTGGCTTCCTCGGCATGGGTGCGCAGCCGCCAACGCCGGAGTGGGGCACCATGCTCTCCGACGTATTGCAGTTCGCACAGAGTGCCTGGTGGGTCGTGACCTTCCCGGGTCTGGCGATCCTGCTGACGGTGCTGGCATTTAACCTGATGGGTGACGGTCTGCGTGATGCGCTCGATCCCAAACTGAAGCAGTAAGAGGCACGAGAATGGCGTTATTGAATATTGATCAACTGTCGGTGCACTTCGGCGACGAAGGGACACCGTTCCGTGCCGTAGACCGCGTAAGCTACAGCGTTGAGCAGGGCGAAGTGGTTGGCATTGTCGGGGAGTCCGGCTCCGGTAAATCCGTCAGCTCGCTGGCGATTATGGGCCTGATTGACTTCCCGGGCCGGGTGATGGCAGAGAAACTGGAGTTTAACGGCCAGGACCTGAAGCGCATCTCTGAAAAAGAGCGCCGCAATCTGGTGGGTGCCGACGTGGCGATGATCTTCCAGGACCCGATGACCAGCCTTAACCCGTGTTACACGGTTGGCTTTCAGATTATGGAAGCCATTAAGGTGCACCAGGGCGGCAGCAAACGCACCCGTCGCCAACGGGCTATCGACCTGCTGACCCAGGTAGGCATTCCGGATCCGGCGTCGCGGCTTGACGTCTATCCGCACCAGCTCTCCGGTGGGATGAGCCAGCGCGTAATGATTGCGATGGCTATCGCCTGCCAGCCGAAGCTGCTGATTGCCGATGAACCGACCACTGCGCTGGACGTAACCATCCAGGCACAGATTATCGAGCTGCTGCTGGAGCTGCAGCAGAAAGAGAACATGGCGCTGATCCTGATCACTCACGATCTGGCGCTGGTGGCCGAAGCGGCACACAAAATCATCGTGATGTATGCGGGTCAGGTAGTCGAGACCGGAAGTTCGCACGATATCTTCCGTGCGCCGCGCCACCCCTATACTCAGGCGCTGCTGCGTGCGCTGCCTGAGTTTGCTCAGGATAAAGCCCGTCTGGCCTCGCTGCCGGGCGTGGTGCCGGGTAAATACGATCGCCCGACCGGCTGCCTGCTCAACCCGCGCTGCCCGTATGCTACGGATAAATGCCGCGTCGAAGAGCCAGGCTTAAACCTGGTGGACAACGGACGTCGTTCAAAATGTCACTATCCACTCGATGATGCCGGGAGGCCTAATTATGAGTACGCATGAGGCCACAACCCCTGTGCTGTTGCAGGCTATCGACCTGAAAAAACACTACCCGGTGAAGAGGGGGCTGTTTGCCCCGGAGCGCCTGGTGAAAGCCCTGGACGGCGTATCGTTCTCTCTTGAGCGCGGGAAAACCCTCGCGGTGGTCGGTGAGTCCGGCTGTGGTAAATCCACGCTTGGCCGTCTGCTGACCATGATTGAGACGCCCACCGGCGGCGAGCTGTACTATCAGGGGCAGGATCTGCTCAAGCACGATCCGCAGGCGCAGAAGCTGCGCCGGCAGAAGATTCAGATCGTCTTCCAGAACCCCTACGGCTCGCTGAACCCGCGTAAGAAAGTGGGTCAAATTCTCGAAGAGCCGCTGCAGATTAACAGCAATCTCAGCAAAGCGGAGCTGCGTGAGAAAGCGCTGTCGATGATGGCGAAGGTGGGTCTGAAGACCGAGCATTACGATCGCTACCCGCATATGTTCTCCGGCGGCCAGCGTCAGCGTATTGCCATCGCCCGCGGCCTGATGCTCGATCCGGACGTGGTGATTGCCGATGAGCCGGTATCGGCCCTCGACGTCTCCGTGCGTGCGCAGGTGCTGAACCTGATGATGGATCTGCAGCAGGATCTGGGACTCTCCTACGTCTTTATCTCCCACGATCTGTCGGTGGTAGAGCACATTGCCGATGAAGTGATGGTGATGTACCTCGGCCGCTGCGTAGAGAAGGGCACCAAGGAGCAGATTTTCAGCAATCCGCGTCATCCGTACACCCAGGCACTGCTCTCCGCGACGCCGCGCCTGAATCCGGACGATCGTCGGGAGCGTATCAAGCTGACCGGCGAGCTGCCCAGCCCGCTGAATCCGCCGCCGGGCTGTGCTTTCAGCGCCCGCTGCCGCCGTCGCTTTGGCCCCTGTACCCAGCTTCAGCCGCAGCTGAAATCGTACGGCGGCCAGCTGGTGGCCTGCTTTGCAGTGGACCAGGATGAGAACGGCGAAAAGCCAATTAACCCTGCCTGAGCCGTTTGATTTACCCATCCACAAAACCGGAGCATAGCCTCCGGTTTTTTATTTATAGCGCCCAATTAAAGTATTTCAAAATATTTCATGGAGTAACTAATTATTAAATTAAGAACTATCTTATTCAACCGGTTAGGCTGAAAGCCAATGCTAAATAGCCCCTTCGCAAAGTTTAATTTGCTTTAAATTAGCATGATATTCCAGTTATTTACCGCTTTTTCACTATTAAAAGCTTTGCTGTTTTTTACGGCAAAAAAAGATAGCATGTGTCCCGCGAATGTTTATCTTAGTGCTGTAAATAGGGCGAAAGTCGTAGAGCAGTAATATAGCCCCGCAATAATTAAGCATATGGAAGCCCGCTAACGGATCCCGTATTTACGCGATAATAAAATTTTAAACTCCAGCCTGTTAATAGCCGCTTTGGTCAAAACGGTATTGGGATCTTTTGTTTGTGAATCATGAGTATAGCTATGAATAATTATGATGATTTGCAGAGGTTTAAAGACAAGACTCACACACAGCAACACGATTTTAAAGACTTCTCGTCGCAAAACCTCGCGCATGACCACGGCAGCTGGGCCATTATCAACCAGCTCTCTCCGGCGACCGAAGAGTCGGCGCTGGCTATGGGCGGGCACGTCTCGCTGCCCGTTCCGCAGTCCGTCGATCCGGATACGTTCGCTCTTAAAGAGCAGCCGTTTGTCGCGCCAGTAGTGTTAACCGCGGCACCGCTTCCTGATGCCGCCCTGCCTATCTTCCAGAGCGTCGCAGCCCAGCTGGCGACGCCGCCCGCAGCCCCGGTGCTCGCGCCTGCGGCACTGGTAACGGCACCTGCGCCGATACCTGTGCCAATCCCCGCCGCCGCACCCGCCGCCCCGGTGAATTTCTCCCAACTCTTTGCGCCCAAAGCCGCAGAGGCGAAGCCCGCCGTTGAAAAAAATCAGCCGTTGAAATCGCTGTTAGAAAGGATCGCTTCATGCCGTTGATCTGTGTCTGTTCGCCGAAGGGGGGAGTAGGAAAAACAACCCTCACGGCAAACCTGGCCTATGCGCTGTCGCGCGCGGGCAACAAAGTGCTGGCGATTGATTTTGACGTGCAGAATGCGCTGCGCCTGCACTTTGGCGTTCCGCTCTCCGATGGCCGCGGTTTTGTAGCGAAAGCCGCTGAATCCGCCGACTGGAGCCAGTTTGTCCTCTCCGCAGGCGGCAATATCTTTGTTCTGCCCTATGGCGATGCCACAGAGCCGCAGCGCGAAGCCTTTGAAACGCGTCTGGTTCAGGATGAGCACTTCCTGCTGCGCGGTCTGAGCACCCTGCTTAACTACCCCGGCCTGATTATCATCGCCGACTTCCCGCCCGGCCCCTCGCCTGCGCTGAAGGCGCTGTCACGGCTGGCCGATCTGCATCTGGTCTCATTGCTGGCGGATACCGCCTCGCTCTCCCTGCTGCCGCAGGTGGAGAACCACCGTCTGACCGGCGACGTTCTTAACCGCAAAGCGGGCTACTACGTGGTGCTGAACCAGAGCGATAACCGCCGCCAGATCAGCCGCGACGTTACTGCTTTTATGGAGCAGCGGCTGGGCGAGCGCCTGATTGGCGTGGTCCATCGTGATGAGAGCGTGATAGAAGCCAACGCCTCCCAGCAGTCGATTTTCGATTTTAGCCCGGCCTCGGCGGCGGCGTTTGATATCGAGCTGATTGCCAGAAAAGTGACCAATATTCTGGGCGTGAGGGTCGGCGACGGCACCGTTCACAGCCAGCCAAAGATGTCTGGATTCTAATCTTCGCCAGGGCGAACAATGAAAAAGTTCCTGTTTTACCTTTTGATCCTGGCGCTGGCACCTGCCGCCGTGCTGGTGGTCATCACGCCAATGGATAGCCAGAAGCAGTATCTCTTTGGCCTGATCAGCATCGGCATTCTCTTCTTAATGGGCTACAGCAAAAAGCGCAGCATCTCCGTGATCATGGTGGTGATGTCGTTCCTGATGTCGACGCGCTATATCTACTTTCGCGCCACCCAGACCCTGCACTTTAACTCTGAGATAGAGACCATTCTCGGCATCGGCCTGTTCCTCGCCGATCTCTACGTCTGGGTGATGCTGCTGCTGAACTACCTGCAAACCATCTGGCCGCTGAAGCGGGAGATTGTGCCCCTGCCGGAGGATATGAGCCTGTGGCCGACCGTTGACGTCTACGTCCCCACCTATAACGAATCGCTGGACGTGGTGCGCGACACCGTGCTGGCGGCGCAGTGCATTGATTACCCCAGGGATAAAATGAAAATTTATATCCTCGACGACGGCAAGCGCAGCGAGTTTGCCATGTTTGCCGCCGATGTCGG
The DNA here is from genome assembly GCF_031979925.1 of Pseudescherichia sp. Classification (GTDB taxonomy): domain Bacteria; phylum Pseudomonadota; class Gammaproteobacteria; order Enterobacterales; family Enterobacteriaceae; genus Pseudescherichia. The sequence continues at coordinate 218,671 of NZ_DALZFB010000004.1, forward strand.
GGTGGGGTATATCACCCGTAACGATAATTCGCACGCCAAAGCGGGCAACCTTAATCACGCCATGAAGCTGACCAACGGCGAGCTGATCTGCGTCTTTGACTGCGACCACGTCGCAACCCGTATCTTCCTGCAGGCCACCGTCGGCGGCTTCCTGAAGGATCCGAAGCTGGCCCTGGTGCAGACTCCGCACTTCTTCTACTCGCCGGATCCCTTTGAGCGCAACCTCTCCGTGGGCCGCAATATTCCTAACGAAGGGATGCTGTTCTACGGCCCGATCCAGCGGGGTAACGATAACTGGAACGCCACCTTCTTCTGCGGCTCCTGTGCGGTGATCCGCCGTAGCGCACTGGAAGAGATTGGCGGTTTTGCGGTAGAGACGGTAACCGAAGACGCCCATACCGCGCTGAAGATGCAGCGCCTGGGCTGGGGCTCGGCGTTTATCGATATTCCGCTGGCCGCCGGGCTTGCCACCGAGCGTCTGGTTCTGCACATCATCCAGCGTACCCGCTGGGCGCGCGGCATGACGCAGATCTTCCGCCTCGACAACCCGCTATTTGGTCGCGGCCTGACCTTCCAGCAGCGCCTGTGCTACCTCAGCGCCATGCTCTACTACCAGTTCGCCATCCCGCGCATCATCTTTTTGACCGCGCCGCTGGCCTATCTGCTGTTTAACCTCAACATCATCTACTCCTCGGCGAGCCTGGTATTTGCCTACGCGCTGCCGCACCTGTTCCTGTCGATCTACCTCAACTCACGGCTGAACGGGCGCTACCGCTACAGCTTCTGGGGTGAGATCTACGACCTGGTGCTGGCGTTCCATATCGTGCTGCCCACCATGGTGACCATGCTCTTCCCGAAACGCGGCAAGTTCAACGTGACCGATAAGGGCGGCCTGCTCAACGTCGGCTACTTTGACTTCAGCGTCGTGCGCCCGCACCTGGTGATCGCCTTCCTGCTGACGATTGCGGTGGTCTGGGGGATCGTGCGCGCCTTCGCGTATGACCACTTTGGTGTCGATCCGCAGGTTATCGCGCTTAACGTCGGGTGGGGGCTCTACAGCCTGATCTTCCTGCTGGCGGCGATTGCCGTTGCCCGAGAAACGCGGCAGACGCGTAAAACGATTCGTATCGATGTGAAAATTCCGACGCTGATCCACTACGCCAGCGGCATCTCTTCCCGCAGCGAGACCGCTGACCTGTCGATGGGCGGCTGCCGCGTCGCCGTACCAGACGGCCGTCACCTGACCGATGAGATCGAAGAGATTGAGCTGCAGCTTCAGTCTGGGGCGATCAGCATTCCGGTGAAGACCATCGCTGCCGACGATACCTACGTGCGGCTGAAGTTTGAAGATATCCCGCTCTCCCGCCGCCGCGAGCTGGTGCGGGTGGTGCTCTCCCGCGCCGATGCATGGATCCAACCTCAACGACCGCAGGACAACCCGTTCCGCTCGATGCTGACCATTATGCGTTGCGTGTTTGACCTCTTCTGGCTGACGTGGAAGTCACGCCGTGAAAACCGCCGCCAGCGTGCGGTGCTCAAAGCTGCGCAGGAGAAGGGAAGCGTATGAAACGTTTAACCTCTCTGGCGCTGCTGGTTAGCGCACTGTTCATTACGCCACTCTACGGGGAGGAGACCACGCCTGCCGATCTGCTGCCGTTGGATCTGCCCCCACCGGTAGTTAACCCGGCACCTGCGCCGACGGCCTTTATCCCGACGGTGGTGAACGATATTACCCTGGCGCAGATGGGCCAGCCGCAGGGCATCGTCCTCAGCGGTGGCCAGCTGCAGGGCGGGGTGGCTTTTACCCTGCCGGTGAGTCAGGTGATCACCAACGCCCAGCTGGCGCTGAACCTGAAGGTCTCCCCGGCGATGGCGACCCGCAACGCCACGATGCAGCTGATGCTCAACGGCCAGCCGCTGGGCACCGTGCCGCTGGGAGCTGCCGACAGCGACGTCTCCCGCTTCCAGCTTGATCTCCCGGCGGCGCTGCTGGTCTCCAGTAATACCCTTAGCTTTAAGGTCAACGACGGCGACGCGATGATGTGCCAGCGCGATCTCACGGATAAGTACCGCGTGACCATCCTGCCGGACTCGAAGTTTAGCCTTGAGGGGCAGCAGCTGGATATCGGCTCCGATCTCAGCCACTTCCCGCGCCCCTTCTTTGACAGCATGCAGATGACGCCTGCCACCATCGCTTTTGCTTTCCCGGCAACGCTGACGGCGGACACCATCAGCGCGGCGGCGTTGATCTCCTCATGGATGGGTATCCAGGCGGACTATCGCGGCGTCTCGTTCGCTGCCCGGAGCGATCGCCTGCCGGAGAAGAACGGCATCCTGGTCGGCCACCCTGGCGAGCGTATCGGCGGCCTGACCCTGCCCCAGGGCAGCGGGCCGACGTTGAGCATTATCGATAACCCGGCGAATCCTCCCTATAAGCTGCTGCTGGTGGTGGGCAACGACGATCGCGCCCTGCGGGCGGCGGCCTGGCGTCTGACGCGGGGCAACTTTGTCCTGCAAACCCCGAGCGTCACGGTGGACGGCGAGTCGATCCCGGTCAGCAAACCCTACGATGCGCCGCGCTGGATCCCCACGGATCGTCCGGTGAAGCTCTCGGAGCTGATCCGCAAGGATCAAAGTATGACCGTGAACGGGATCTGGCACGATGCGCTGCGGGTGGCCTTCCGCGCCGCGCCGGATCTTTTCCTCTGGGATGGCGAAACCATTCCGCTGCGCATTGGCTACCGCTTCCCGTCGGAGAGCTGGATTGATGAGGATCGCTCCTGGCTCAGCATGACCATGAACGACACCTTCCTGCACAACCTGCCGGTCAACAAGCAGGGGGCGCTGGAGACGCTGTGGCACAAAATGGGCGGCGACGCGCGCCAGGAGCAGTTCGACATGCCGCTGGAGCCGTACATGATCTACGGCGACAATCAGCTGTCGCTCTACTTCAACATCGTGCCGAAGGAGAGCGCGCCGTGCAGCGTGCTGCTGAATAACAATATCAAAAGCCGGGTGGATGACGACTCGTGGATCGACCTGAGCCACACCCGCCACTTCGCGCTGCTGCCAAACCTCTCCTACTTTGTGGGGGCCTCCTTCCCCTTCACCCGGCTGGCGGACTACTCGCAAACCGTGCTGCTGCTGCCGGAGAAGCCCACCGAGATCCAGGTTGGCACGCTGCTCGACATGGCGGCCCGCTCCGGTAACGCCACCGGGACGGCGCTGAGCCACAACCGCGTGGTGCTGGGCATACCCACTGCCGGATCGAACCTTGAACTGCTGCGCGATCGCGACGTGCTGGCAGTCACCGGGCTGGATCAGCACGACTTTAACCGCGAGCTGTTAAAAACCTCGCCCTTCGTAACCCATGACAATCTACTGAGCGTGCGTGAGCCGAGCCAGTGGCAGAAGATCCAGCGCTGGATGGCCGGGGACTGGAACGCAGACGGTCTTGAGGCCGATCGCTACTTCTCGTCGAACGAGTCCTGGCGCGGTTTCGTCAGCTTCCGCTCGCCGTGGAGCAGCGGACGCACGGTAGTGACCGCCATCGGCAGCAGCGACGACCAGCTCTCGCGGCTGCATAGCGATCTCGCCTCGCCGAAGATTAACGCCGGCATTCGCGGCGACGCGGCCATCATCACTAACGAAAACGGCGTGCGCAGCTTCCGCGTCGGTACGCAGTACCCGCGCGGCGAGATGCCGATGCACCTGATGGTGATCTGGTATGCCAACCAGCACTCCGGGCTGCTGGCGGTACTGGGGCTGTGCTTCAGCATCATTGTCGGGCTGGCGCTGTATGCCCTGTTGAAAAGACGTGCGCGTAAGCGGCTGGATCCGCAGGATGGAGAGTGAAAAGGGTGACAACAATGACAATTAAAACCGCCCGCCGGTTATCGACCCTCTGCCTGTCGGGCGCGCTGACGCTCGGCTCGGTGAGTCAGGCGCAGGCCGCGCCCAACGATGCGGCGCTAAAGGCGCTGTTTGATCAGGCCAACTACTGGCATGAGAAATCCCACGACGATCTGGCGAGCGAGTCGCTGAAAAAAGTGCTGATGGTGGATGCCAACAATACCCAGGCGCTCTACCTGATGGCGCTCTGGGCGCAGCAAAATGGCGATCTGCAAACCGCTGCCCAGTGGCGCACCCGGCTGGCGGCCGTTGCGCCGGACGATGCCGGACTACAGGCGCTGGATAACGCCAAACAGCTGGCGCAGGTGCCCCAGGGGCAGCTGACCCTGGCCCGCCAGCAGGCGCGTAGCGGCAACGTCCCGGCGGCGCTGGCTACCTGGCGCAGCATGTTTAATGGCGATACCCCGCCACCAAGCCTGGCTCCGGAGTACTACCTGACCATGGGCAGCGATAAGTCGCTCTACCCGCAGGCGATAGGGGAGCTTCAACGTTTTGTTGCCGAGAACCCGCAGGACAACGCGGCGCGGGTCGCGCTGGGTAAAATGCTGACGTGGCGGGAGGATACCCGCCGCGATGGGATCGCCCTGCTGGAGCCGATGGCCAGCGGCAGTCGCGAGGCCGATGACGGCCTGCGTCAGGCGCTGCTCTGGCTGAGGCCGCAGGCGGGAGACGAGCGGTACTACGATAACTTCCTCCAGCGCCACCCCCAGGATGGCGACGTGCAGGCCTACTATCGGAAAAACGTCGGCGGCGCAGCGAAGGGCGAGGGCTTTACCGCCCTCAACAGCGGCGATACCGGCTCGGCGAAGCGCCAGTTTGAGCAGGTACTGCAAACTAACCCTGAGGACGCCGACGCCCTGGCCGGACTGGGCTACATCGCCCAGCGCAACGGCGACTACAAAGCAGCCTCGCAGTACCTGAGCCGCGCAGCGAGCCAGGGGGGCGAGGCCTCAACGGAGCGCAAAACCCAGGCGGATGACGCGGCCTTCTACGGCCAGCTGGCCGAGGCGCAGCAGGCGCTGAAGGAGGGCAACGTCAGCCAGGCGCTGGTCCTCTCCGCCCCGCTGGCCCAGCAGAGCGGCGAGCGCGGCACGGCGGCGAAGCTGTTCCGTGCCGACGTCCTGCGCCATAACAAAGACTATCCCCAGGCGGAGCAGGCCCTGCGCGCGGTGTTAAACGACCAGCCGCAAAACGCCGCCGCCAGGGAGAACCTCTTCTACGTTCTGCGGGAGCAGAACAAGTCTGACGAGGCGCAGGCAATGCTGCGCACGCTGCCCGCCAGCCTACAGGCGAAGCTCCAGCCGCGCATCGTCACCGGTCTGCCGGGGGATCCCATTCGTCGTCAGGCCCAGCAGGCCGCCGCTGCGGGCAATAGCCGGCAGGCTATCGCTATCCTCCAGCAGGGGGTGAGTCGCCTGCCGGACGATCCGTGGCTGCGTCTCGACCTTGCCCGCCTGCTGCAAAAGAGCGGCAGCGGCGACGAAGCCAGCACGGTGATGGCCCCGGCAGCGCGCAACGGCGCGGGGGCCAGCTCGCTCTACGCGGCGGCTCTCTTTGCCAGCGAGAATGGTGCATGGCAGCAGTCGCAAACTCTGCTGTCGCGTATCTCTCCCGCCAGTCAGAACGGGCAGATGCGCGATCTGGCCCAGCGGGTGAACTATAACCTCCAGCTGGCTACCGCCGAGCGCTACCTGGCTCAGGGCAATAATATTGCCGCCGCCAACACGCTGAAAACCCTGACCCATCGTCCGCCGGAAAGCCCGGTGGATGCGGGCAAGCTGGCGAAGCTGCTGGCCCAGAGCGGCGATCTCAACGGCGCGGTGGCGCTGGTGCGGGAAAACCTGCGCCAGGGCGTGCAGGGCAACGCCGGGGACTATGCCGATCAGGTTACGGTCCTGAATAAAGCCGGGCTGGACAACGAGGCGCAGGCTTTTCTTGCCAATCCAGAGTTGCAGGCACGCAGCACGCCCACGCAGCTGGCGGGGATCCGCAATGGCTACGTCATCAACGAGGCCGACCAGCTGCGCGAGCAGGGTAACTACGCTGCCGCCTATGACAAACTGATGCGGGCGATGCAGAGCGATCCGCAGAACACCGATCTGATGTTCGCCATGGCCCGCCTCTATCAGACCGGCAAGATGAACAAAGAGGCCGGGGTGGTCTACGACTACCTGATAACCCGGGATACTGACGATCAGGCCGCCCGCGTGGGAGCGATTGACGTGGCGCTGGCGGAGAACAACGTTGATAAGGCCCAGAGTCTCGCCAGCGGCCTGCGCAACGATAGCTCGGCGGACCGGATGCTGCTGCTGGCCCGGCTGGAAGAGGCAAAAGGCAACCACCAGCAGGCGATGACTTACCTGCGCAGTGCGCGGGGCAAGCTGCTGGGGATGGCGTCCACTAATGCCGCCGCCACGCCAACCATCAACGGCGTATTGCTGGCGGACAACCCGTTTGTGGGTAACAGCAAGACGGCGGCACGTTCAGCGTATAGCGACGGCGACAGCATGCCGTGGCAGGTGGCGCAGACGGCGCACGAGCCGGGCAGCACGCTGCCGGGGACAATGCGCACCGATCTGCCGATGGAGACCGTGCAGAGCCGAACCCTGCGTCAGGTCGATGAGATGATGCAGGATCTGCAGCAAAAAACCGGTATGTGGGTACAGGGTGGGGTAGAGATCCGCGGCCGCGACGGCGAATCTGGCACCAGCAAGCTGACCGAAGCTAAAGCACCGCTGACGTGGTCCAGCTCGCCGTTTGGCGAATCGCGCTTCGAGTTCACCGCTACGCCGATTACGCTTAGTGCAGGCAGCGCTTCGGGGGATGCATGGCGTCGCTATGGCACTAACCCGCTCAACAATGCGATCAGCAATATTACCTCGTCGATTGATAATACCGAGAACTCAGCGGATCCCACGGCGGCGAACTTCAGCGATCTGCTGGACTACAACGGTGAAAACCTCTCTCCAATGACCGATGCGGGGCTGGCAAATCTGGCCAGCCTGTATGACTCAGGCCGTCTGAAGGCGCTCAGCGTATCGAACTTCAAGTCGAGTTTAGATAACCGCATTAGCTCTTCGACCGACTCGCAAAAGGCCAATGGCGTTGAGCTGGCGATGGCGCTTAGCGGCGAACAGTACCGGATCGATATCGGCACGACGCCGCTGGGTCAGGATCTCAGCACGCTGGTGGGCGGCGTGCAGTGGTCACCGAAGCTGACCAACTATCTGACATTGATCCTCAAAGGCGAGCGTCGTGCCGTCACCGACAGCCTGCTCTCCTACGTCGGTATGAAGGATGCCTACTCCGGGAAAACCTGGGGACGGGTAACGAAAAACGGCGGTAGCGCGCAGCTGGGCTACGACGACGGCGATGCGGGTTTCTACGTGAACGGTGGCGGTTATAGCTACATCGGGGAGAACGTTGCCAGCAACACCAGCATGAATGCCAGCGCCGGGGTCTATCTGCGTCCGTATCATGATGATTTCCGGGCATTACAGACCGGCCTGAACGTCAGCTGGATTGATTTCTCGAAAAACCTCAGCTACTACACCTACGGTCAGGGCGGCTACTTCAGCCCGCAAAACTACGTCAGCGTCTCGCTGCCGGTAGATTTCTCGCAGAAAATTGATAACTGGAAGCTGAACGTTGGCGGTTCCGTTGGCTATCAATCCTACAGCCAGGACAGCAGCGACTACTTCCCCACCAGCGGCGAGGCGCAGGACCTGCTGAAGGATCTCTACGACCTCGGCTATGCCCGTGACTACCGCTACGGCGGCAGCTCGGAGAGCGGCGTCGGCTACACCGTGCGGGCGGGCGTGGACTACAACGTTAATAAAGATATGACGATAGGCGGCAAGGTCGGCTATGACACGTTCGGCAACTACAACGAAAGCACCGCCGGGCTTTACTTCCGCTATATGTTAGGAGGCAACTGATGACCCAGCATGGTCAATATTCACCGCTGATGAGCTACTTTCAGCAGCAGCAGACGCCAGCGGGCTGGTTCGATCTGCTGACCATTATGATCGACAACATGGTGCGTAACGTGGGGCAGACGGATAGCCAGCCTTTTCTGCGCCAGATGGGGGAGGCGATGGCCGAGCGTTTTCCGCTGCCCGACTCGGAAACGGTGGGAGAGCTGGAGGCGAATATCAATGCCCTGCTGCGCCAGTTCAACTGGGGCTTTATCGATATTGTAGCCAACGAAAACGGCATGCTGCTGCGTCACGAGGGGCTACCGCTGGGACGCGATGACGATCGGCAGCGCTGGTGCCACGCCTTTTGTGCGATACTGGAGGGCCTCTACGCCCGCTGGTTGCAGGCGCAGGGCGGGGGAGCGCACGTCACCGTACAGCGCGAGCGTCTGTTTTCCCATTCCGACGTTCAGTTCCGTTACCACAATCCACAGTGAGTCCAGCCACAATGAGTCCAGCTATGGTTAAGCGCGTCGTTGCCGTAATGGTTATTCTGGGGGGGCTGCTGTCTGCCTCTTTTGCTCAGGCGGGCACCGCCTGGGATACCTATAAATCCCGCTTTCTGATGCCGGACGGGCGTATCGTTGATACCGGCAATAAAAACGTCTCCCACACCGAAGGCCAGGGCTTTGCCATGCTGATGGCGGTGGCGAATGACGATCGCGCCAGCTTCGACAAGATGTGGGCCTGGACGGAGAAGACGTTAAAAAACAAAGAGACCGGGCTGTTCTACTGGCGCTATAACCCGGTCGAGCCGGATCCGATCCCCGATAAAAATGACGCCTCCGACGGCGACGCGCTGATCGCCTGGGCACTACTGAAGGCCGATACGCGCTGGCATGACGGGCGCTACAGCGCCGCCTCGGACGCCATCACCAAAGCGCTGGTGAGCCAGACGGTGATTAACTTTGCGGGCTATCGCGTTATGCTGCCGGGCGCGAACGGGTTCAACCTCAACAGCTACGTGAACCTCAACCCCTCCTATTTCATCTTCCCGGCGTGGCAGGCGTTCGCCGATCGCAGCCACCTGACGGTGTGGCGGGAGCTGATCCGCGACGCGCAGACGCTGACGGGTAAAATGGGCTGGGGTAAGGCGAATCTGCCTACCGACTGGGTGGCGCTGGCTGCCGATGGCAAGATGCAGCCCGCTAAAGAGTGGCCGCCGCGCATGAGCTACGACGCAATACGTATTCCGCTCTATATCGCCTGGCAGGATCCAAATAGCCCGCTGCTGACGCCATGGCGCAGCTGGTGGCAGACGTTCAGCCGCAGCCAGACCCCGGCCTGGGTCAACGTTACCACCAACGAAGGCGCGCCCTACAATATGAATGAAGGGCAGCTGGCGGTGCGGGATCTCACCCTCGGTGTGAAAAATGGCGAGCCGCAGATTACCGCTCAGGACGACTACTACTCCGCGAGCCTGAAGATGCTCTCCTGGCTGGCAGAGCAGCGGTAGCAGGCAATAAAAAAGCCGGGTGGCGGCTTCGCCTTACCCGGCCTACAAAACAGATGCCATTCGTTGATATCGGTATTTACCGTAGGCCCGGCAAGCTATGCGCCGCCGGGCGTAATGGCGTTACTGCGGATACGGTACCCAGTCCCCGCCGTTAAGACGCACATACGGTTTGTTCTGGTACTGGATCACAATGGCGTTGGCGTTCTCCGACACCGGGGCCGTCTGCGGCAGGTTGCTGGTCAGGCTGTCCCAGTTGACGCTATCTTCGGTAAACAACTTGCCGTCCACCGAACGGGCAACCAGCTCCGATACTGCCAGGAAGCTGCTCGGCTGATCGACCACTACCGGCGCACCCTCGTGCGGTGCCTTCATCCCGAAGAACTTGATGCCTGCTGGAACGTTGGTAATAGACGGGCTGGGGATATCGCGCAGGCCGGAAACCTGCATCTTATCGCCCTGCAGCGCGCCGCCATGCTCTGGCACCATTACGACCATCACCTTACGGCCCGATTTCTCCAGGGTATTGAAGAACGCATCCAGCTCGTCAAATAGCTTCTGGGCGCGCACCTTGTAGTCCGCCGTCTTGCTCACGCCAGGGAAGTGGTTCCCGTCGTGCAGCGGCAGCAGGTTAAAGAAGGTGGCCGTGCGCTGGTTTCCATCCTGGGACTGCATCCAGCGATTGAGCACCGCCGTATCGTCGTACACCGGTGAGCCGTCAAAGGAGAGCAGGGCGGTCGGGAGACCAGCCTGATCCATCAGCGGAGCCTGCATGCCACCGTTATCACGCACCTCTTTCAGGAAGCCGCCGAAAACGCCGTTGTGGTCGAGCATAAACTGCTGCGAGAAGCCGAGCTGCGCCAGGTTATCAAACAGGTAGCACTGGTTACCCGCCTGCTGATAGAGGTTTTTGTGCGACGGCTGGCCGCAGCTGGCGCGCAGGAGGCGGATCGCCGCCGGGCCGCTGTAGGAGGTCGCCGAGTTGAAGTGCTTAAACTGAATATCAAAGTGCGACCACAGCGGATGCGACATCAGGCCTGCCGCCTCGACGTCCGCCCACGACAGGGAGCAGATGTTGATCACCAGCAGCTCAAACGGCTGGGCATCGGCAGGCAGCTGCGTCGGGAAGCGGACCTGGCGCTTCTCTTCTGCGGTATAGAAGCTGTTCAGCCATGCGTCGAGGTTCGCCGTAGTCGGCGGTGCGGTCTGCGCCGGAATATCCCCGACCACCGGTTTGTCCGCTGCGGCGGCGATAGTGGCCGCGGCGTTGCCACCGGTGGTAGTAACGGTATTAGTAGGCTGACCAGCTGGCCATAGGGAGAAGGTCGGCCCGGTCAGGGTCAATACGTTCAGCCAGACCATAATCGCCACCACAAAAACGGTCACGCGGATCCACTGCGCCAGGAAGAGCCAGGCCACCAGCAGAACAAAAATTCCACCGATCATCTGCCAGTTGATAAAGCGCGTGACCAGATCCAGCAGATAGTCACCGCTAAACCCGGCCACCTGCGATCCCTGGCTGAGCATGCTCTGCGGGCCGGGGAGCCAGGTGTCGTGCCAGAAGAGGGCAAAGCCAATGGGAATGGCGATCCAGTGGCGCAGGCGGTGCACGCTAAGCCGCGGCAGCGGGATCAGCAGGAACGCCATAAACACCAGGTTTAACAGCGCGTGAAAGTTGAGGTAGCCCGCCCACAGCAGCCCAAATTTCACCAGAAAATAGAAGTTCCAGCCGGCAAGGCCGCGCCAGTATTGCCACAGCGGTGAGGGCGAGGAGGCGGTAAGGGTTTGATTAGTCATCTTTTCGTTTTGCCTTGACGGTCGAAGCACTGCGCCATGTGCCAACCGGTTTTACATAGCGCGGTTTAATAAACAGCATGCGAAGCACGGCTTTGATTCGCCGAATGTAGTGGCGCGTGATATAGCCGAGCGGGAAAAAGATCAGGGCGCACAGCACCACCAGCTGAATGATATCGCTTAACTGCATCATGATGTCTGCTCCGAAGCCCCGCCCGGCAACCGGTGCGGCTGCGGTATGCGCCGCCAGCTCTGGCCGTTGTGTTCAGCGTTAATAATGGGGTTTGGCCCATCGATCACCGGCAGTGGTTTACCCCACTTCTCCGGCAGCAGAGCGCGCATCTGCACCAGTTCGGCGGCAATCTGGTTATCTTCAAACCATACCACCCGGTTCGAGAAGATATCGGCGATGGGCAGCGGGAAGATATGGTTCAGGGCGGTATCGAGATCGTTGACCCGGCAGAAGGAGAGGAACAGCATCAGCCGGTTATCGCCGATGGTCATGATATCGCCCACGCGGTTCGGGCGGCACAGGGTCAGCGCCTGCTCTACGCGGATGCCGGGCACGGGACGCAGCGCAACCAGTACCCCTTTGCCATCCGTCGGCAGCAGCGTATTGCTGAGCATATTACTTACCGCATCGCAGAAGGTGTCCCATGTCTGGTAGCCGCGCAGCTTCAGCGGCTGGGTCATGGTCAGCAGGGCGGCGATATCCTCCGGCACCGGACGGTTAAACTGCTGCCCCTGCACGCTCTCAATCAGCGTCAGGCAGCGGGAGAGGGGCGCGTTCCACGGGATAACCATGTTCGCCCCGCAGCCCAGCAGCAAACGTTCATCGGTGGCGCGCAGGCTGGCGTTCTTCTCACGGACAATAATTTTTAACGCGCTGCCGCGCTGGCGGCGCAGGGTGTGGATCTGGCGGGCCAGCCCCTCAATCTGGTTATTCTGCATCAGCGAAAAGATGATGGTGGCCGCCTGGGTGGTACGTGCCTCGCTAAACAGGGCTTCGTTATTATCAAATAGCGTCCAGTGTTCCGAAAGCGGCGGCGCGCCCTCTAATACCATTACGTTACTTAAAATACGCTTCTCATCGCTGCGCGGCTGCACCGACGCCTGCTCCTGCTGGGCTATTTTCCAGCTGCTGTTATTTTGCTCAACAATAAGCTGCTGGCGAGCGCTTACGCCTTTTTCATTAAACCAGAAGGCGACGTCATAAAGATGCATGTCGGCCTGGCAACGCAGGCTCGCCAGGCCAAAAAGTGAGCGATATTCGCCCATCAAAAATGAGTATTGCTTATCATTATTGTTGCCGGGGTTAACTATCAGCAATGTGCAGTCGTGATATTTCGCCCAAGCATGTATTTTTTCCAGCCAGACGCGCAAATTATCGACGGATATATTTTGCCAGGCGTTATTGGCACAGAGTAAAACAAGAAAGTAGTGTTGGGGGTCAATAGCGCTGATGAGATCGCGGGTAAAAAAGGATAGCCCGTTCTCATGATTAGGCATAGTAAAAAGATGGATTTTATCGGGACCGTGACCGGCCTCTAAATTAATAATTTTATTAGGATCGTTACCCATAGTTATCAGCGCCGCCCGGGTTTTTTTATGCTGGGCAGCAAGGGTATGATTCACCAGGTTTATGGCATCCTCTTCGCGATCGGCGTTGACCCACCAGACTCCGCCAGCTGGCATGTGGCTCAACTCATCCCATAATGACTGGATGCCAAGGGTAAATATGGGCTTCACGGCGTCTCTCTTAATCAAATTTGTCTGCACCTTAGTTTACTAGCGAAAGCCGAGAAATAAACCTAACATTGAAATTAAAGAACATCACATTTAGCATGTAAATCAATTTTCGGCGGCGGTACGCGCTGGTGTCTGTTCATGGGTTTTCACTCAAAGAGATGCAGTAAAAATGTATAACAAAGAATCGACCGGTCAGACTGATTCAACCCTGGGTTATACCTTTCAGAACGACTTCCTGGCCCTGAGCCGGGTTTTTTCGCTGCCTGAAATTGATTACACCGATATATCCCAACGTGAACAGCTGGCTATGGCGATAAAACGCTGGCCGTTGCTTGCTGAATTTGCCCGCCAACAATAATTAATAAGGAAGACGTGGATGGCCATTCTGGGTCTGCAAGGCATTCGCGGAGGCGTGGGGACCACATCGGTAACCGCAGCGCTGGGCTGGGCGCTACAGCTGCTGGGAGAGTCGGTGCTGATGATCGACGCCTCTCCGGATAACATGCTGCGCCTCTCGTTCAACGTTGAGTTTACCCACGCTGATGGTTGGGCGCGGGCGCTGTTGGACGATAAAGAGTGGCGCAATGCAGGTCAGCGCTACACCTCTTGCCTCGATCTGCTGCCGTTTGGCCAGCTGGCCGCCGGTGAGCGGGAAAACCTCTACGCTCTGCACGATCGCCTCGTCCCGTTCACCGCTGCACTCCAGGCGCTGAAGGCGCAGGGAAATTACCAGTGGATCCTGCTCGACCTGCCGGCGGACTTTACGCCGCTCACCCGAGAGCTGCTGGCGCAGTGCGACCATACGCTAACCGTGGTGAAGCCCGATACTAACTGCCACGTTCGCCTGCACCAGCAGGCGTTGCCGTCCGGCACGCATCTGTTAATTAACGATCTGCGCATCGGCAGCCTGTTACAGGACGATCTCTACCAGGTCTGGCTCCAGAGCCAGCCCCGCCTGCTGCCGATGGTTATCCACCGCGATGAGGGGATGGTAGAGTGCCTGGCGGCGAAGCAGCCCCTGGGTGAGTACCGCAATGACTCGCTGGCGGCCGAGGAGATCCTGACCCTGGCCAACTGGTGCCTGCTGCACTGCGCCGGGCCGGATCGCATTCATCACCCTGACAATACCGGGCAGATTGTATGAGCCGCCTTGCCGCCTTGCTGTTGATCCCCCCGGTAAACGCCCGCCTGAGCGAGCGTTACCAGCTTTACCGGAGTCACGGCGCACCGGCGTTTAGCGCCGCCCTCGGCTGCCTGTGGGTTATCCTTGCGTGGCTGTTTATTCCGCTGGAGCACCCACGCTGGCAGCAGCTCCGCGCTCGCCACGCGGAATTTTATCCCCATATTCGCGCCGAGCGGCCGCGTCCCCTCGACCCGGCCCGCTACCTGCTGCAAACTATCTGGCTGCTGATCGGTGCGCATAATGCTCCGACCACGCGGGCGCGAACGAGCAAGCGTGCACGCTTTACCCATTTCCGCCGCCGCTACCTCAACTGGCTGGACGCCCTGCCATCGAAGGTGAGCAGCCGCACAAGCCATATGGAAGGGGAGAAAGAGCTGGCGCATCTCAAGCCAATCGTCCGTCGTTTTATCATCGGCGTGATTGTCTTCTTCTCGCTGATCCTGGCTCTGCTCTGCATCACCCAGCCGTTTAACCCCTGGTCGCAGTTTATCTTCCTGCTGCTGCTGTGGGGCGTGGCGCTGCTGGTGCGGCGTATTCCGGGGCGTTTCTCGGCCCTGATGCTGATTGTTCTGTCGCTGACCGTCTCCTGCCGCTACATCTGGTGGCGCTACACCTCGACGCTCAACTGGAACGATCCGGTCAGCCTGGTGTGCGGCCTGGTGCTGCTGTTTGCTGAAACCTACGCGTGGATTGTGCTGGTGCTCGGCTACTTCCAGGTGGTGTGGCCGCTTAACCGCCAGCCGGTGCCGCTGCCGAAGGATATGTCCCAGTGGCCGTCGGTGGATATCTTCGTCCCGACCTACAACGAAGATCTTAACGTGGTGAAGAACACTATCTATGCTGCGTTGGGTATCGACTGGCCGAAGGATAAGCTGAAAATCTGGATCCTCGACGACGGCGGCCGCGAGTCGTTTCGCCAGTTTGCCGAGATGGTAGGGGTAGAGTACATCGCCCGTACCACCCATGAGCATGCCAAAGCAGGCAACATCAACAATGCGTTGCAGTATGCGAAGGGGGACTTTGTCTCGATCTTCGACTGTGACCACGTGCCAACGCGCTCGTTCCTGCAGCTCACCATGGGCTGGTTTATCAAAGATAAGAAGCTGGCGATGATGCAGACTCCGCACCACTTCTTCTCGCCGGATCCCTTTGAGCGTAACCTGGGCCGCTTCCGCCAGACGCCGAACGAAGGCACTCTGTTCTACGGCCTGGTGCAGGACGGGAATGATATGTGGGATGCCACCTTCTTCTGCGGCTCCTGTGCGGTGATCCGGCGTGGTCCGCTGGATGAGATCGGCGGCATTGCGGTAGAGACCGTGACCGAGGATGCGCACACCTCTCTGCGCCTGCACCGTCGCGGCCATACCTCAGCCTATATGCGTATTCCGCAGGCGGCGGGGCTGGCGACCGAAAGCCTGTCGTCCCACATCGGGCAGCGCATCCGCTGGGCGCGCGGCATGGTGCAGATCTTCCGTCTCGATAACCCGCTATTCGGAAAAGGGCTGAAGCTAGCGCAGCGGCTCTGCTACGTCAACGCCATGTTCCACTTTCTCTCTGGCGTGCCCCGGCTGATCTTCCTCACCGCACCGCTGGCGTTCCTGCTGCTGCACGCCTATATCATCTACGCCCCGGCGCTGATGATCGCCCTGTTCGTGCTGCCGCACATGGTTCACGCCAGCCTCACCAACTCGAAGATTCAGGGAAAATATCGCCACTCGTTCTGGAGTGAGATCTATGAAACGGTGCTGGCCTGGTATATCGCCAGACCCACAATGGTGGCGCTGTTTAACCCGCACAAAGGCAAGTTTAACGTGACCTCAAAAGGCGGCCTCGTCGAGGAGGAGTATGTCGACTGGGTGATCTCCCGGCCTTATATCTTCCTCGTGCTGCTGAACATTGTCGGTGTGCTGGTAGGCGTCTGGCGCTACTTCTACGGTCCAGAGACCGAGATGCTGACCGTGGTCGTGAGTATCGTCTGGGTCTTCTACAACCTGATCGTGCTGGGCGGTGCGGTGGCGGTATCGGTAGAGAGCAAGCAGGTGCGCCGGGCGCACCGCGTTGAGATCTCTATGCCAGCGGCTATCGCCCGTGACGATGGGCATCTCTTCTCCTGTACGGTGCACGACTTCTCCGACGGCGGGGTAGGGATCAAGATCAACGGCCAGTCACAGGTGCTGGAGGGGCAGAAGGTCAATCTGCTGCTTAAGCGCGGCCAGCAGGAGTATGTCTTCCCGGCGCAGGTGGTACGCGTCCACGGCAGGGAAGTGGGCCTGCAACTCATGCCGCTGACCACCCGCCAGCATATCGATTTTGTTCAGTGCACCTTCGCCCGCGCGGATACCTGGGCGCTCTGGCAGGACAGCTTCCCGGAAGATAAACCCCTGGAGAGCATGCTGGATATTCTCAAGCTTGGCTTCCGTGGCTATCGCCACCTGGCCGAATTTGCTCCATCGTCCGTGAAAATGATTTTCCGGACGCTTACTTCCCTGATCTCCTGGGTTGTGTCGTTCATTCCCCGCCGACCTGCGCGGGGCGTGGTAGTGCAGCAGCCGGATCCGGTTTTAGCCCAACAATGATGATAATGCGATGAAAAGAAAACTTTCCTGGATTTGTGCAGTGGCGGTTGGGATGAGTGCTTTCCCGTCGCTGGTCACCCACGCGGCCCCGGCTACCCCGATGGTCACCGTGCCTGCTGCGCCTGAAACGCCTGAGGCGCAGGCCGCTGCGCCCGCAGCCGATCCGCAGGCCGTCGGCCAGGTGATGCCTGGCGTAACCGGTGCCAATGCGCCCATCGTTGCGGAGAACGCCCCGTCGCGGGAGGTGAAGCTCTCTTTCGCCCAGATCGCGCCCCCGCCGGGAAGCATGGTGCTGCGTGGAGTCAAACCCGACGGTCAGATCGAATTCGGGATGCGCAGCGACGAAGTGGTATCGAAGGCGATGCTGAACCTGGAGTACACCCCGTCGCCATCGCTGCTGCCGGTGCAGTCGCAGCTGAAGGTCTATCTTAACGATGAGCTGATGGGCGTCCTGCCGGTTACCAAAGAGCAGCTGGGCAAGAAGACTCTCGCCCAGCTGGCTATCGATCCGCTCTATATCACCGACTACAACCGGGTGCGGCTGGAGTTTGTTGGCCACTACCGCGACGTCTGTGAAAACCCGGCCAGCAGTACGCTGTGGATGGACGTCGGGCGCAGCAGCTCGCTGGAGATGACCTACCAGTCCCTGCCGCTGAAAAACGACCTGTCCCACTTCCCGGTGCCGTTCTATGACGCACGGGATAACCGTCCGCTGGTGCTGCCGATGGTCTTTGCCGGTGCGCCCCCGCTGGAGCAGCAGCAGGCGGCAGGCATTGTCGCCTCCTTCTTTGGCTCCCGTATGGGCTGGCGCGGCCAGAGCTTCCCGGTGATCTACAACGGGCTGCCGGATCGGAACGCCATTGTGTTTGCCACCAATGACAAGCGTCCAGACTTCCTGCGCGACGCGCCGCCGGTGAACGCCCCGACGGTGGTGATGATGGATCACCCTAACAACCCCTACGTGAAGCTGCTGGTGGTCTTTGGCCGCGATGATAAAGATCTGCTCCAGGCGGCGAAGGGCATGGCTCAGGGCAACGTCCTGTTCCGTGGCGATCGCGTGGAGGTGAATGACGTCAAGCCGCTGCTGGCCCGTAAGCCGTACGATGCGCCAAACTGGGTGCGCACCGACCGGGCCATCTCGTTTGCCGAGCTGAAAAACTACGAGGAGCAGCTTCAGTCGGTGGGCCTTGAGCCGAACCCGATCAGCGTGGCGCTGAACCTGCCGCCGGATCTCTATCTGCTGCGTAGCAACGGCATCGATATGGATCTCAACTACCGCTACACTGCGCCGCCAACCAAAGACAGCTCGCGGATGGATATCAGCCTGAACAACCAGTTCCTGCAATCCTTCAACCTCACCAGCAACCAGGATACTAACCGCCTGCTGCTGCGCCTGCCGGTACTGCAGGGGCTGCTGGATGGCAAAACCGCCGTCACTATTCCGGCGCTACAGCTGGGGGCGCTCAACCAGCTGCGCTTTGATTTCCAGTATATGAACCCGACGCCGGGCGGCACCGTTGATAACTGCGTCACCTTCCAGCCGGTGCAGAACCGGGTAGTGATTGGCGATGACTCGACCATCGACTTCTCGAAGTACTACCACTTTATTGCGATGCCGGACCTGCGTGCCTTTGCCAACGCAGGCTTCCCGTTCAGCCGGATGGCGGACCTTGCGGACACCATCGTGGTGCTGCCAGCCAATCCGACCCAGGGCCAGCTGGCGACGCTGCTGGACTCCATTGGGCAGATTGGCGCACAAACCGGTCTTCCGGCCGTTAACCTGACCCTGACCAACGACGGCAGCCAGATCCAGAACAAGGATGCCGACGTGCTGGTGATCGGCGCTATCCCGGATAGCCTGAAGGATGACAAGCGCATCGACCTGCTGGTGCAGGCGACGCAGAGCTGGGTGAAGACGCCGCAGCGCCAGACCACCTTCCCGTCTATCGTCCCGGATAATACCGATCGCCAGGCGGATGCCCAGACGGCGGTGACCTCCAGCGGCCCGATGGCGGCCATTGTCGGCTTCCAGTCGCCGTACAACGACCAGCGCAGCGTGGTTGCCCTGCTGGCGGATAGCCCGCGCGGCTACGAGCTGCTGAACGAGGCGATGAACGATAGCGGTAAACGTGCAGCAATGTACGGTTCCGTGACGGTGATCCGCGAGTCCGGCGTGAATGGTCTGCGGGTAGGGGATGTCTACTACGTCGGCCATCTGCCGTGGTTCGAGCGGATCTGGTATGCGCTCTCTAACCACCCGGTGCTGCTGGCAGTGCTGGCTGCGGTGAGCGTCGTGCTGCTGGCTTGGGTACTGTGGCGTCTGCTGCGCATCATCAGCCGTCGCCGTCTCGACCCACACGATGAGTAAGCCATGAAGACCTTACTGCGTGGAGCGATCGCCGCCACGCTGCTGCTGGCGGCGGCGAGTACGCACGCCGCCTGTAGCTGGCCGGCGTGGAACGCGTTTAAAAAGGATTACCTCAGCGACGGCGGCCGGGTGATCGATCCCAGCGACGCCCGGAAGATCACTACCTCTGAGGGGCAGAGCTACGGGCTGTTTTTCGCCCTCGCCGCCAACGATCGACCCGGCTTCGACAAGATCCTTCAGTGGACCGAGGATAACCTCGCCGGGGGCAATCTTGGGACCCATCTTCCCGCCTGGCTGTGGGGCAAGAAGGGCGAAGCGGAGTGGACGGTGCTGGACACCAACTCCGCCTCCGACGCCGATATCTGGATCGTCTGGTCGCTCTTTGAGGCCGGACGCCTGTGGAAAGAGCCGCGCTACACCGCGCTGGCCCAGGGGCTGCTCAAGCATATCGTCAGCGAAGAGGTGGTGAACGTGCCGGGGCTGGGTTCGATGCTGCTGCCGGGCAAAATTGGCTTCGCCGAGAAAGAGAGCTGGCGCTTTAATCCCAGCTATCTGCCGCCGCAGGTGGCGCAGTATCTTACCCGCTTTGGCGCACCCTGGACCGCGTTGCGAGAGACCAACCTGCGTCTACTGCTGGAGACCGCCCCTAAAGGCTTCTCTCCGGACTGGGTGAGCTATGAGAAAAATCGCGGCTGGAACCTGAAGCCCGAGAGCAAGCTGGTTTCGAGCTACGACGCCATCCGCGTCTATCTGTGGATCGGCATGATGCACGACAGCGATCTGCAAAAAAATCGTCTGCTGGCGCGCTTTAAGCCGATGGCGGCGCTGACGGCGAAAAACGGCGTGCCGCCGGAGAAAGTGAACGTGATCACCGGCGCGGCACAGGGCAGCGGCGCGACAGGCTTCTCTGCCGCCATGCTGCCGTTTATGCAAAACCGCGATGCACAAGCGGTGCTGCGCCAGCGCGTTGCCGACAACTTTCCCGGCAGCGACGCCTATTACAGCTACGTGCTCACCCTCTTTGGACAGGGCTGGGATGAGCACCGTTTTCGTTTCACCTCCCAAGGTGAGTTACAACCTGACTGGGGCCAGGAATGCGCACGCTAACCCTACGCTTACTTGCTTTATCGCTGGGCATCGCGCTGATGCCAAAGACGTATGCGGCCCCGACAGCCCAGCAGCAACAGCTGCTTGAGCAGGTCCGGCTCGGAGAATCTACCCGCCGCGAGGATCTGGTGCGCCAGTCTCTCTACCGGCTGGAGCTTATCGATCCCAATAATCCCGAGACGATCGCCGCCCGCCAGCGTTATCTGCTGCGCCAGGGCGATACCGCAGGCGCGCAGCAGCAGCTCGATCGGCTGGCCCAGCTTGCCCCTGACTCTGCGGCGTACCGGGAAGCTAAAAGCACCATGACGCTCTCTACCGCCCAGGGGCGGCAAGGATTGCAGGAGGCGCGACTGCTGGCAACCACCGGTCACACGGCGGAGGCCATAGCGGCCTACGACAAAATTTTGCAGGGTAACCCGCCGGATAGCGATCTTGCTGCCGAGTACTGGACGCTGGTGGCAAAAGTGCCCGAGCGGCGCAGCCAGGCCATTACCCAGTTGAAGAGCGCCAACGCCCGCTACCCAGGCAACCCTCAGCTGCAAAACTCGCTGGCGCAATTGCTGTTTGCCAACGGGCGCAGCGACGAAGGCTACGCCGTCCTGCGGCAGATGGCGAAGTCGGGTACTACCCGCGAAGCGGCAGCGGCCATCTGGTATCAACAGATTCAAGCTATGCCAGTGAGCGATGCCAGCGTGCAGGCGCTGCAACAGTTTCTGAACGAATTTAGCAGCGGCGATACGGTGGATACGGCCCGGGCAACGCTGGCGACACAGCAGCAGCAGCTGGCCGATCCGGCGTTCCGCGCCCGTTCACGCGGGCTGGCCGCGGTTGATGCCGGGCAAGGCGGGCAGGCTATTGCCCCGCTGCAGCAGGCGCTGAGCGCCGACCAGAACGACGGTGAAACCACCGGGGCGCTCGGCCAGGCTTATTCGCAAAAGGGCGATCGCGCCCGGGCGGTTCCCCTGCTAGAGAAAGCCATTGCCCTTGCGCCG
The DNA here is from genome assembly GCF_031979925.1 of Pseudescherichia sp. Classification (GTDB taxonomy): domain Bacteria; phylum Pseudomonadota; class Gammaproteobacteria; order Enterobacterales; family Enterobacteriaceae; genus Pseudescherichia. The sequence continues at coordinate 239,782 of NZ_DALZFB010000004.1, forward strand.
CAGAGCAGCAACCGCAGCAAGTGGGATAGCCTCCTGCAAACTAACCGCTACTGGCTGCTGATCCAGCAGGGCGACGCCGCGCTGAAGGCCAATAACCCTGCTCAGGCGGAACGCCTTTATCAGCAGGCGCGCGCGGTGGATAACACCGACAGCTATGCCGTGCTGGGCCTGGGGGACGCCGCCGCCGCCCGCAAGGACAACGCCGCCGCCGAGCGCTATTACCAGCAGGCGCTGCGCATGGACAGCGGCAACAGCAACGCGGTGCGCGGCCTGGCCAACCTCTATCGCGAACAGTCGCCGGAAAAAGCCTCCGCCTGGATTGCCTCTCTCTCTGCCAGCCAGCGTCGCAGCGTAGATGACATTGAACGAAGCCTCGCCAACGATCGGCTGGCGCAGCAGGCTGAAGCCCTGGAGAACCAGGGGCGCTGGGCGCAGGCGGCTGAAGTTCAGCGCCGTCGCCTGGCTGCCGATCCGGACAGCGTCTGGATCGCCTACCGCCTCTCCCGCGACCTCTGGAGCGCCGGGAAGCACGCCGAGGCCGACGCGCAGATGCGCGATCTGGTTCGGCGTCAGCCTAACGATCCGACTCAAATTTACGCCTACAGCCTCTATCTCTCTGGCAACGACCAGGATCGTGCCGCGCTGGCGCACCTCAACACTCTGCCGCGCAGCAGATGGGACAGCAATATGCAGGAGCTGGCGAGCCGCCTTGAGGGCAACCAGCTGCTGGAGACCGCCAACCGCCTGCGCGACAGCGGCCAGGAGCAGGAGGCCGAAGCGCTGCTTAGGCAGCAGCCCGCCTCCACGCGTATCGACATGACCCTCGCGGACTGGGCGCAGCAGCGCGGTGATTACGCTGCTGCGCGCGCCGGGTATGAGGCCGTGCTGACCCGTGAACCGGCTAACGCTGACGCTCGCCTGAGCCTGGTGGAGGTAGCGATTGCTGAGGGGAACCCGCTTGCAGCGCGCCAGCAGCTGGCAGCGATGAACGGGATGCCGCAGACCGAGCCGCCGTCTATTAACATGCAGCGCCGAATGGCGCTGGTGCGGTCGCAGCTGGGGGACAGGGTGCTGGCCCAGCGCACCTATGACACCATCGTCCCCGAAGCGAAGGCGCTGCCGCCGTCGCAGGATAGCGCCCTGGTGCTGCGTGACTATGGCCGCTTCCAGCAGGCTAACGGTCAGCCGCAGCCTGCGTTGGAGAGCTACAAACAGGCGATGGTCGCGGCAGGTATTGCGCCGACGCCCGCCCAGGATAACGACACCTTTACCCGCCAGACGCGTAACGATGCCAGCGATGACTGGCTGAAGCGCGGCCTGCGCAGCGATGCCGCCGATCTCTATCGCCAGCAGGATCTAAATGTCACGCTCGAGCATGACTACTGGGGCTCCAGCGGCACCGGCGGCTACTCCGATCTGAAAGCCAACACCACCATGTTGCAAGCCGATGCGCCGCTGGCCGACGGCCGGATGTTCTTCCGTACCGACTACGTCAATATGAACGTCGGCTCCTTCGCCACCGATGAGAACGGACTGTACGATCCCAACTGGGGGACCTGCGGCCAGCTCAACTGCGTTAACGGCGACAAGAGCCAGTCCGATGGCGGGGCGAGCATTGCGGTTGGCTGGCGCAACGACACCTGGGCAGGGGATATCGGCACCACGCCGATGGGCTTCCGGGTGGTGGATATTGTCGGCGGTCTGAGCTACAGCAACGATCTCGGCCCGGTAGGCTATACGCTGGACGTGCATCGTCGTCCCATCTCCAGCTCCCTGCTGGCCTTCGGCGGTCAGAAGGACGCCTCCAGCTACTATCACGATCCGGACGATGAGGATAACGATCGCGGCGGCACCGGCAAGACCTGGGGTGGCGTCCGATCCACCGGCGGCGGCGTTAGCCTGAGCTATGACCAGGGCGAAGCGCACGGCGTCTGGGCGAGCCTCAGCGCCGACTCGCTCACCGGTAAAAACGTGGATGACAACTGGCGCGTGCGCTGGATGACCGGCTACTACTACAAGCTGGTCAACGAAGATAACCGCCGCGTCACCGTCGGCCTGAACAATATGCTCTGGCACTACGATAAAGATCTCAGTGGCTACACCCTGGGCCAGGGGGGCTACTACAGCCCGCAGAAATATCTCTCGTTTGCCGTGCCGGTAACGTGGCGTGAACGAACCGAGAACTGGTCGTGGGAGCTGGGCGGTTCGGTCTCTTGGTCGCACTCGGCAACCAGCACTCAGGCTACCTATCCGCTGCTGAATTTGATCCCGGATACCTATCGCGCCCGGGCGGCAGATGAGAAAGAGTTTGGATCGAAAAGCAACGGCTTTGGCTATACGGCGCGCGCCCTGCTTGAGCGCCGCATTACCTCCAACTGGTCCATCGGTGCCGCCATCGATATTCAGCAGGCGGAGGATTACACTCCGAGCCACGGCATGCTCTACGTCCGCTACTCGCAGGCGGGATGGCAGGGCGATATGGATTCGCCGCCGCGGCCGCTGACGCCTCACGCCGACTGGTAACGCGCAAGGCTCTCTATCGCAGTCTTATTCTGCTGTCAGAATCGAGTATACTCTGACAGCAGGCAGGTAGCCGTCGGTTACTTTTGCGGACACGGAGTATTTGGAGAGTCAATTTGCGCGTTAGCCGTTCGTTAACCATTAAACAGATGGCGATGGTCTCGATCGTCGCCATGGTGTTTATTTTCCTTTTTTGCGTCATTTTGCTGTTCCATTTCGTACAGCAGAATCGCTACAACACGGGTACGCAGCTGGAGAGCATTGCGCGCTCGGTGCGTGAGCCGCTCTCTGCCGCCATTCTGAAGGGCGACATTGCCGACGCGGAGGCTATCCTTAAACGCATCCAGCCCGCTGGCGTGGTCAGCCGGGCGGACGTCGTTCTGCCGAACCAGTTCCAGGCCCTGCGCATGAGCTTTATCCCCGAGCGTCCGGTTCCCGTGACCATCACCCGGCTCTTTGAGCTGCCGGTGCAGATTTCGCTGCCCATCTACTCCCTTGAGCGCCCGGCCAATCCGCAGCCGCTGGCCTATCTGGTACTGCAGGCGGACTCCTTCCGCATGTATAAGTTCGTGATGAGCACCGTTTCAACGTTAGTTACTACTTACTTACTGTTAGTCCTGATCATGACGGTGGCGCTCACCTGGTGCATTAGCCGGCTGATCATCCGCCCGCTGCGCAAGATCGCTCGAGAGCTGAACGACCTGTCGCTACAGGATCACCCTGGACACCAGCTGGCGCTGCCCCGTCACCATCATGACGATGAGATTGGCATGCTGGTTCGCGGCTATAACCGTAACCAGCAGATGGTGCTGCGCCAGCATGAAGAGCTGAACAGCCAGGTAACGCGCTTTCCTGTATCAGAGCTACCGAACAAAGCCTTTATGATGGCCCTGCTGGAACAGACCGTGGCCCGGCAAAAAACTACCGCGCTGATGGTTATTGCCTGTGAAACCCTGCAGGATACCGCAGGGGTGCTGAAGGAGAGCCAGCGTGAAATGCTGCTCCTGACGCTGGTAGAGAAGATGAAGTCGGTGCTGGCCCCGCGCATGGTACTGGCCCAGGTCAGTACGGATACCTTTGTCATCATTGGCAATGGGGCCAGCGAGCCGTGGCACGCCATTACGCTGGGTCAGCAAGTGCTCACTGTTATCAATGAACGTCTGCCGGTGCAGAGTATTCAGCTGCGCCCGAGCGCCAGCATTGGCATCGCCATGTTTTACGGTGACGTAACGGCGGAGCAGCTCTACCGCCGGGCTATCTCAGCGGCGCTCTCCGCCCGTCGCAAAGGCAAAAATCAGATCCAGTTCTTCGACCCTGAACAGATGGCGACGGCGCAGAAGCGGCTGACGGAAGAGAGCGATATCTTAAACGCGCTGGATAACCATCAATTTGCCATCTGGCTACAGCCGCAGGTCAATCTGGCTACGGGCGAGGTAGTGAGCGCCGAGGCCCTCCTGCGTCAGCAGCAGCCGGATGGCAGCTGGGAGCTGCCGGAGGGGCTTATCGACAGCATTGAGTCCTGCGGGCTGATGGTTGTTGTAGGCCACTGGGTGCTGGAGGAGTCCTGCCGCCAGCTCGCGGCCTGGCAGGCGCGGGGCATTATGCTGCCGCTGTCGGTTAACCTCTCGGCGTTGCAACTGATGCACGAGGACATGGTGCGGGATCTGCTTGCGCTGCTGGAGCGCTACCGCATCGCGCCCGGTACGCTGATCCTCGAGGTGACCGAAAGCCGGCGCATTGACGATCCGCACGCAGCGGTGGCTATCCTGCGTCCGCTGCGCAACGCCGGGGTGCGCATTGCGCTGGATGATTTCGGCATGGGCTACGCGGGCCTGCGCCAGCTCCAGCATATGAAGTCGCTGCCGGTGGACGTGCTGAAGATCGACAAGATTTTTGTTGAAGGCCTGCCGGAGGATAGCAGCATGGTCTCGTCGATAATCCATATGGCCCGCAGCCTCGATCTCAATATCATTGCTGAAGGCGTCGAGACCGAGGCGCAGCGCGCATGGCTGCAGGAGGCAGGGGTGGAGATGGCCCAGGGTTACCTCTTTGGCCGCGCAGTGGCCCCGGAGGCGTTTGAGCAGCTAAATCTTCCCCGTCTGGCTGATGGCAGCGCGTAGAAACCGCGCTCACTTGTGCGAGCTGGCTCAAATTTTTTAACATTTCTGTTTCAAATTTGAAGTAAGTTTATTTCTGCGATGTTGTTCGGGTGTTATTTTAAGACCGCAGGTGAACCAACCCTACAATGCCTGTGGTTTTTAATTCAAGGACACCCTATGAAAACCTCACTCTTCAAAAGCCTCTACTTTCAGGTGCTGACCGCCATCGCCATCGGTATTCTGCTCGGTCACTTCTACCCTGAACTCGGCGCACAGATGAAGCCGCTTGGCGACGCCTTCGTGAAGCTGATTAAAATGATCATCGCCCCGGTGATCTTCTGTACCGTGGTAACCGGCATCGCAGGCATGGAAAGCATGAAGGCGGTAGGCCGCACCGGTGCGGTGGCGCTGCTCTACTTTGAAGTGGTTAGCACCCTGGCGCTGATCATCGGCCTGGTTATTGTCAACGTGGTGCAGCCGGGTGCAGGGATGAACGTTGATGTCGCTACCCTGGATGCCAAAGCGGTGGCGGTCTACGCTGCCCAGGCCGAGCAGCAGGGTACTATCGCCTTCCTGATGGACGTGATCCCCTCCAGCGTGATCGGCGCGTTTGCCAGCGGCAATATTCTGCAGGTGCTGCTGTTCGCCGTGCTGTTCGGCTTTGCACTTCATCGCCTTGGCCACAAGGGGCAGCTGATTTTTAACGTGATCGAGAGCTTCTCCCAGGTCATCTTCGGCATCATCAATATGATTATGCGTCTCGCCCCTATCGGCGCGTTTGGGGCCATGGCCTTTACCATCGGTAAATATGGCGTGGGCACCCTGGTGCAGCTCGGACAGCTGATCATCTGCTTCTACGCCACCTGTATTCTGTTTATCGTGGTGGTGCTCGGGAGCATTGCCCGTGCTACCGGCTTCAGCATCTTCAAATTTATCCGCTACATTCGCGAAGAGCTGCTGATCGTCCTTGGAACCTCGTCATCTGAATCGGCGCTGCCGCGCATGTTGGATAAGATGGAGAAGCTCGGCTGCCGTAAATCCGTGGTGGGACTGGTGATCCCCACCGGCTACTCTTTTAACCTCGACGGCACTTCTATCTACCTGACGATGGCGGCGGTGTTTATCGCCCAGGCTACCAACAGCCACATGGATATTGTCCATCAGATCACGCTGCTGGTGGTGCTGCTGCTCTCCTCTAAAGGGGCGGCGGGGGTCACCGGTAGCGGCTTTATTGTGCTGGCGGCCACGCTCTCTGCGGTGGGGCACCTGCCGGTCGCCGGGCTGGCGCTGATCCTCGGCATCGACCGCTTTATGTCTGAGGCGCGAGCGCTGACCAACCTGATCGGCAACGGCGTAGCAACTATCGTGGTGGCAAAATGGGTGAAAGAGCTGGACCATAAACAGCTGAAAAATACCCTTAATAACCGTGCGCCAGACGGCAAAACGGGCGAAATTTCCTCTTAATCTATCCACTTATGCCCGTTGTCCCTTGTAGGGGCGCGGGCACCTGCGCATAATTACCCCCTATTTTTTCACTTCCCGGTGTGACGTTTTGTTTTTTTGGCTGTCTAACACGGAGTGTTAAAACTTCATTTTAGGCCGCCTGCAGGATAGGCGGTCTTTTAACCAGGAATGTTGATCAGGGGTTTACATGCAGGGCACAAAAATTCGACTCATAACTGGTGGTTTGCTAATGATGGCAGCCAGTTACGTGCAGGCAGATGCGCTCCAGCCCGACCCGGCATGGCAACAGGGGACACTGGCAAACGGTTTTCAGTGGCAGGTGTTAAGTACGCCGCAGCGCCCTAGCGATCGCGTTGAGATCCGCCTGCTGGTGGATACCGGTTCGCTGACGGAGAGTACCCAGCAGAGCGGTTACAGCCATTTTATTCCCCGTATCGCGTTGTCCCACAGCGGCAGCCTCGAGCCAGCGCAGGTGCGCTCGCTCTGGCAGCAGGGGATTGATCCTAAACGCCCGCTGCCGCCCGCGCTGGTCTCTTATGACTACACGCTGTTTAGCCTGAGCCTGCCCAATAACCGCAACGATCTGCTGAAAGAGGCGCTGGTCTACCTCTCTGATATTACCGGCAAGCTCACCGTGACCCCGGAGACGGTAAACCACGCTCTGAATAGCAACGATATGGTGGCAACCTGGCCGCTAGAGACCAAAGATAACTGGTGGCGCTACCGCCTGAAAGGCTCCACCCTGCTGGGACACGATCCCGCGTCGCCGCTGAAGAAACCGGTGGATGAGGCCCAGCTGAAGGCTTTCTACCAGAAGTGGTACACGCCGGATGCCATGACGCTAATCGTAGTAGGCAATATCGACAGCCGCACCGTTGGCGAGCAGATCAATAAAACCTTTGGCGATCTGAAGGGGAAGCGGGAGACGCCTGCTCCGGTGCCGACGCTCTCTCCGCTACCACGCGAGCCGGTGAGCATCATGACCGACTCCGTCCGCCAGGACAGACTCTCGCTGATGTGGGACGTGCCGTGGCAGCCGATTCGTGAATCCGCCGCGCTGGAGCGCTACTGGCGTGCAGACGTCGCCCGCGAGGCGCTGTTCTGGCATCTTCAGCAGACTCTGACTAAAAATAACGCCAAAGATATTGGTCTCGGCTTCGACTGCCGGGTACTGTTCCAGCGTGCGCAGTGCGCGATTAACGTCGACTCCGCACCCGATAAGCTCAGCGCCAATCTTGGTATGATCGCTCGCGAGCTGAAAAAAGTGCGCGACAACGGCCTGTCAGAGGATGAGTTTAACGCCCTGATTGCCCAGAAAAAGCTGGAGCTGCAAAGGCTCTTCACGACCTATGCCCGCACCGATACTGACGTGCTGATCAGCCAGCGTATGCGCTCTCTGCAAAATCAGGTGGTGGATATTGCGCCTGAGCAGTACCAGAAGCTGCGGCAGAACTTCCTGAACGGCTTGACTACCGAGATGCTGAACCAGAGCCTGCGTCAACAGCTGACCCAGGAGCAGTCGCTGATACTGCTGCAGCCGAAAGGCGAGCCGGAGTTTAATATGAAGGAGCTGCAGGCCACCTGGGACCAGGTGATGAATGCCGAAACGTCAGCCCTTGTGCCCGTCAGTGATGACGTGCACCAGGACGTAACGGATATCCCGCCTGTTCAGCAGTAGCGGATTGCGATCTAACCCGGCCCGCGACAGGGGCCGGGAAAGTCCATCGATCAGTTCGGCATGGCCTCGCGGGGGATAATCGCTCCGCGATACTGGATCACGGTGCTGGCGGTCAGGTGACCGCGCTGCGCTGCCGCTTCGGCATCACCGCCGGTCAGGCGCACGGCCAGGTAGCCCGCGCTAAAGGAGTCGCCCGCCGCAGTGGTATCGATCACCTTCTCTTTCGGCAGCTTCACTGCCGGCACATCAATCACCGCTTCACCGGCAATTGCCACCAGGCAGGAGTCCGCGCCGCGCTTCACTACCACTTCGCTGACGCCAGCGGCCTGGGTACGGGCAATCACCTCTTCCACCGGCTTCTCACCCCACAGCGCATCCTCGTCGTCCAGGGTCAGGAAGGCGATATCGGTGCAGGTTAGCATCTGCTGGTAGACCTGCTGAGTCTCCTCTTTGCTGGCCCACAGGCGCGGACGGTAGTTGTTATCGAAAATCACCTTGCCGCCGTTAGCGCGGCACTCGCGCAGCAGGGAGAGCAGCTTGTCACGGCTGGCCGGGCTTAAGATCGCCAGGCTGATCCCGCTCAGGTAGAGGTAGTCAAAGGTCGCCAGCTCTTCACAGATGGCGGCGGCCTGCTCGCTCTCCAGCCAGAATTTAGCCGCGGCCTCGTTGCGCCAGTAGTAGAAGGTACGCTCGCCGGTGCTGTCGGTCTCGATGTAGTAGAGACCCGGCAGGCGGTTCTCCATGCGCTGGGTGAGGGAGGTATCAACGCTTTCGCTCTGCCAGGCGTCCAGCATCTGCTGGCTAAAATTATCCGTCCCCAGCGCCGTGACGTAGTGTACCGACAGCGCGGTCGGATCGACCTGGCGGGCAACGTAAACGGAGGTATTTAAGGTATCGCCACCAAAGCCACGGTTCACCTCTGTGCCTTTCTGTGACAGCTCAATCATGCATTCGCCAATGACGGCAATTTTCCTGGACATAGTCATCAACCTGAGTCGGATAAATATTGGGGTTAGTGTGCGTTGCGCGTGCTGCGTGGTCAATCATATTAAAACAACGTTCCAATAAATTTTTGAGCTGGCGCGTGTTAAGTGCAGATTCCGCCTCGCAGAATTTTATTTTGCTGCCTGATTGAACATAAAGTTCTCACCCATTGCGCCGATAACTCCTAGACGAGTTCCGCCAGGTCACTCACTCTATTACAGGACATCTGACAATGAAGTTGAAGCAGGTTATCCAGCGGCTAAGCATTCCGGAGGCGAGCATTGAAAGCCTGGAAGAGCGGCGCTACTGGCTGCAATGTGAACGTGCCTACACTTACCAGCCCATCTATCGAGTAGATGGCAGCCTGATGGCAATCGAAGTATTAACGATCGTTACGCACCCGGATAATCCATCGCAGCGTATTGCGCCTGACCGCTACTTTGCGGAGGTTGCGGTCCGTCAGCGCCTGGACGTCATGCTGGAGCAGATCAACCTGCTCGCCCAGCAAAACGACTTTTTTGTGCAGAATAACGTGCTGGCGTCAATCAACGTCGATGGCCCAACCCTGCTGTCGATGCGCCAGAATCCACAAATGATGGCGCTGGTTGAGACCCTGCCGTGGCTGCGCTTCGAGCTGGTGGAGCATATCCGTCTGCCGGAGGACTCCTCGTTTGCCTCGATCTGTGAAATTGGTCCGCTGTGGCTGGATGACTTTGGTACCGGCATGGCAAACTTCTCTGCCCTGAGCGAAGTGCGCTACGACTACATCAAAGTAGCCCGCGAGCTGTTCATCATGCTGCGCAAGACGCCGGAAGGGCGTAACCTCTTCACGCTGCTGCTGCAGCTAATGAATCGTTACTGCCAGGGCGTAATTGTCGAAGGTGTGGAGACGCTGGAGGAGTGGCGCGACGTGCAGGCGTCACCGGCTTTTGCCGCACAGGGTTACTTCCTCTCTCGCCCCGTACCGCTGGCAAACCTCGAAAGCGTTATTCTCGCTTTATAACATCAGGTTGCACTCCTTTCCCTCAGGCTCAGCTATCTTTATGACAGGCAAGGCAAGAATGGAAGGATGCAAGCATGACAAGAACAAGCAAGGCAATCATTGCCGTCCTGGGAACGCTTTTGTTGCTGATCGTGGTGGCTATCATCATTATCGCGACCTTTGACTGGAACCGTCTTAAACCGACTATCAATGAGAAGGTCTCCACTGAGCTGAATCGTCCCTTTGCGATACGCGGTGATTTAGGGGTCGTCTGGGAGCGGCAGAAGCAGGAGACCGGCTGGCGTAGCTGGGTGCCATGGCCACACGTGCATGCCGAGGATGTGATCCTTGGCAACCCGCCCGATATCCCTGAGATCACTATGGTGCACCTGCCGCGGGTTGAGGCCACGCTGGCACCGCTGGCGCTGCTGACGAAGACCGTCTACCTGCCGTGGGTGAAGTTTGAGAAGCCGGATGCCCGGCTGATCCGCCTGTCCGAGAAAACCAACAACTGGACCTTCAACCTGGCGGGCAGCGATGAGCCAAAGGATGAGGACGCGCCGCCTTCGGCCTGGTCCTTCCGTCTGGACAATATTCTTTTCGATCAGGGCCGCGTGGCGGTTGATGACAAGGTCAGCAAGGCCGATGTTGAGATCCTGATCGATCCGCTTGGCAAGCCGCTGCCGTTTAGCGAAGTCACGGGTAGCGATAAAGAGAAGAACACCAAAGTAGGCGACTACGTGTTTGGCCTGAAGGCGAAGGGGCGCTACAACGGCCAGCAGGTGACCGGCACGGGTAAAATTGGTGGCATGCTGGCGCTGCGCAGCGAAGGTACGCCGTTCCCGGTACAGGCTGACTTCCGCTCCGGCAATACCCGCGTAGCCTTCTCCGGCACGGTAAGCGACCCGATGAAGATGGGCGGGGTCGATCTTAAACTTAAGTTTGCCGGTAACTCGCTGGGTGAGCTGTACGATCTGACCGGTGTCCTGCTGCCGGATACGCCGCCGTTTGAGACCGACGGTCGGCTGGTAGCGAAAATCGATGCTGAAAAATCCTCCGTCTATGACTACCGCGGCTTCAACGGCCGCATCGGTGACAGTGATATTCATGGCTCTCTGACCTACACCACCGGTAAACCCCGTCCTAAGCTGGAGGGCGATCTCGAGTCGCGCCAGCTGCGTCTGGCGGATTTAGGCCCGCTGATTGGCGTCGACTCCGGGAAGGGGGCAGAGAAGTCGAAGCAGTCTGAGGAGAAGAAGGGCGAGAAGACTAACCAGCCCGCAGGCAAAGTGCTGCCCTACGATCGTTTCGAAACTGACAAGTGGGATACGATGGATGCCGACGTGCGCTTTAAAGGGCGGCGCATTGAGCACGGTAGCTCTTTGCCGATCAGCGACCTCACGACCCATATTATCCTGAAGAACGCCGACCTGCGCCTTCAGCCGCTGAAGTTTGGCCTGGCAGGGGGAACTATCTCCTCCAATATCCACCTTGAAGGGGATAAGAAGCCGATGCAGGGGCGGGCAGATATCCAGGCCCGTCGGCTGAAGCTGAAAGAGCTGATGCCGGACGTGGAGCTGATGCAGAAAACCATTGGTGAGATGAACGGCGATGCGGATTTCCGCGGCACGGGTAACTCTATTGCCGCGCTGCTTGGCACAAGCAACGGTGATCTGAAGCTGCTGATGAACGACGGCGTGGTTAGCCGCAACCTGATGGAGATCCTTGGCCTTAACGTCGGGAACTTTATCGTCGGGCAGATTTTCGGTGACGACGAGGTACGCGTAAACTGCGCCGCCGCTAACCTGAACCTGGTCAACGGCGTGGCGCGTCCACAGATCTTTGCTTTCGATACTGAGAACGCGATCATCAACGTCACCGGGACCGCCAGCTTCGCCTCAGAGCAGCTTGATCTCACCATCAATCCGGAGAGCAAGGGGATCCGTATCGTGACCCTGCGCTCGCCGCTCTACGTGCGTGGCAGCTTCAAGGACCCACAGGCGGGCGTGAAGGCGGGTCCGCTGATTGCCCGCGGTGCGGTGGCGGCAGCGCTGGCGACGCTAGTGACGCCGGCAGCGGCGCTGCTGGCGCTCATCTCCCCGTCGGAAGGCCAGGAGAACCAGTGCCGGAACATCTTGTCGCAGATGAAGAAGTAAGCAGGAGAGCAGGATAGATAAGCCCGGTGGCGTTAGCGCTTACCGGGCTTTTACTATTTTAATTTGATAGCGTGCAGCGGTGGTAAGAACAGTCTCAGTTTCATAATCGCTGGCTTAGTGGATGGCAGCCGTACTGGATTGGTTAACTCTCTAGCTGCTACTCTAATGTGATATTATCTCAACATATCGCTTCACAATGCCGTCACGCCTTAACTTTTTAAACCTTTCTGCAACAACTCTCCTGTTGGCCACTACTTGCACGCAGGCCGACCATACCATCTCGTTTAATACTGGCTCATTTGTCTATCATCTTCTTGGGAATCATGGCCAATACACGGAGAAGTTTGATAATGAATTTTATTCGGTCGAAAAGAGACTTCCTGACCACCCTGACTACAGTCTGCTCGTCGGGACAATGAGAAACAGCTACGGGGATCGTTGCCTCTCTCTGGGCGTCAGAAAAGACTGGGCGGAGAAGGATAACATTGTTTTTAAGGGCATTTACGGTTACACCGGCGAATTCTTTTTTGATGAATTCAGCAAATGCGGCGATGAGGGCATCTATCACTCATTTAAAAATATCACCGGAGTGGGTTTCGCACCCTATATATATCATGCGGTTCAGTATAACTTTACCAACTATTTTGGTGTGGAATCAGGGATCATTTTCCCTTCAGTATTTGTAGTAAGCCTGAACTGGCGGTTCTGAGCGGAACGTATGATGCTACGCCCGGCGGCGCTTACGCTTGCCGGGCCTACGGATCCCACAACCACCTCTGTGCCCGGTAAGCGCTACCGGGCTTTTTTATGCTTACAGGGACTGATTCTTGGTTTCGTGGGTCAGCACCAGGGCAATCAGCGTCAGGGCTGCCATCGCCGCCAGGTAGACGCCCACGTAGAACAGGCCGTAGTTGGCAGTCAGCCAGGCGGCAATATACGGCGCAACCGACGCGCCCAGGATGGACGAGACGTTATAGGAGAACGACGCCCCGGTATAGCGTACTTCAGTCGGGAACAGCTCCGGCAGCAGCGCGCCCATTGGGCCAAAGGTCAACCCCATCAGGCTCAGGCCAATCAGCAGGAAGGCCATCACCAGCGCCTGGCTGCCGGAACCCAGCAGCGGCTGGAAGACAAACAGGGCAAAGATAATGATCAGCGAGGTGATGACGATCATACTCTTGCGTCGACCGTAGGCATCCGCCAGCAGTCCAGCAATCGGCACCATTACGCCAAAGCCAATCACCGCCAGCATCAGCATCCACAGGACTTCATTACGCGGCAACCCAAGGCCAGCTGGCGCGGGAGCCGTGCTGTAGGTCATGGAGTAGACGGTCATAATGTAGAACAGCGTGTAGGTCGCCAGCATAATAAAGGTGCCCAATACGGTTACGCGGACGTGTTTGGTCAGCAGCGTACCCAGCGGGATCTTCACCTGCTTTTTAGCAGCGGCCACTTTGGCGAACACCGGGGACTCATGCAGGGAGACGCGGACGTAGAGGCCAATCAGCACCAGCACGGCGGAGAAGATAAACGGCACACGCCAGCCCCACTCCATAAACTGCTCGTCGGTCAGCAGCCACGACAGCAGCAGGAAGGTGCCGTTAGCGAAGAAGAAGCCGATTGGCGCACCCAGCTGCGGGAAAGAGCCGTAGAGCGCCCGCTTGCGTGCCGGGGCATTCTCGGTCGCCAGCAGCGCTGCGCCGCCCCATTCGCCACCGAGGCCCAAACCCTGACCAAAGCGCGCCAGCGCCAGCAGCAGCGGAGCAAAAATACCGATGGTGGCGTAGCTCGGCAGCAGGCCGATCAGCACCGTAGAGATCCCCATCGTCAGCAGGGATGCCACCAACGTGGCTTTACGCCCGACGCGATCGCCAAAGTGACCAAACACCGCAGAGCCGATCGGACGTGCCACGAAGGCGATAGCAAAGGTCGCCAGCGACTGTAGCGTGGCCGCCGTCGGGTCACCCTGCGGGAAGAAGATATGCGGAAAGACGATGACCGCCGCGGTGGCATAGATATAGAAGTCGAAAAACTCAATCGCCGTACCAATGAGCGAGGCGACGACAACTTTATTACGCGAGTTGACCGGAGGGCTTTCCTGTTCGTGATCGAGCGTTGTGGCTGTAGCTTGCATAGAAATTTCTTATTTTTGGCGAACGAAGGGCCATATTACGCACAGCAAAAGCGACATTTCAATCTGTAACAGAGTGGACAGGCGGTGATAAAAACGGCAAAAAGTGAATAATCTTTATGCCTGAGTTTTGGCATCTATGAAATGCTTCACAGAAATTGAATATCAGCAGATAAAACCAGTTTCTGGTTAAATAAAAGTTACGGACTGGTTTTTAATCCTGAAATGGGGAGTTGGGCTGAAACTTTGCGTTTTGATTCAGCCCAATAGTACGGTTAAAGGGTCTCTTTACCCGGCATTTTTACGTCGTCTTTATACTCTGCGGTAGCGATCCATGCCGCACAGAAGAGCGTCAGGCGGGCGAAGAAGTAGAAGAAGGCCATGATACCGAGCACCGAGCCAAACGCCGCCCCTGACGGAGAGGTTACCAGCGAAGGCAGCGTCCAGGTCATGATGATCTTAATCACCTCAAAGCCGACCGCCGCAATCAGCGTGCCGCGAATCAGGGCCTTCTTGCGTGGACGGTGGCGCGGCAGCCGCCAGAAGATCCAGAAGAAGAGCAGGAAGTTAGCGCAGATGGAGATCGCCAGGCCAATCAGCTGCCAGGCTGGTTTAAGCCACTCTATGTAGTCCAGATAGAGCGCGGAGATAATCATCTGCTGGGCCGCACCGGCGATAGAGGTGATGGAGAGGGTGATCACCAGCGCGATCAGCAGGCCTATCAGCGAAACAAAGTCGCGGAAATATTTTACCCAAATCTTCTCACTGTCCTGGGGCGTACGCTCCCACTCGTCCCGGGACTGGGCGCGGATCGCTTCGCGCAGGTTGCCCATCCAGTTAATTCCTGAGTAGAGCGCGACCGCCAGACCGACAATACCCACGGTAGTACGCTGCTCTACGGCGGTTTTTATGGTATTGCGCAGCGTATCGGCCAGGGTGCGGTCGCTGACGTTGAGTAGGATCTTGTTAAAGATGTCCTGCAGCAGCGTGGGGTGAGAGACCAGCACAAAACCTGCGGCGGCAAATGACACCATCAGGATGGGGATCATCGACAGGAACGAGAAGTAAGTAATGGCCGCGCCAAACTGGTTGCCCATTCGGTCATTGAAGCGTTCGGTAGCGCGGATCAGGTGTGCAACCATCGGGCGGCGCTGGATCTTCTCCGCCGCTTCGGTGACCGTCTCCACTACACCTTCTGCCTTGCCGCTCAGCAGCGGCTCTGACTCAGCCTCAGGCTTGTCGGTGGTATCGACCTTTTTAACAGGTTCGTAGTCCAGGTGCGGGACAGGTCGCTTGGCGCTATTTTCCGGGGTCATCAGTACGGCTTCCTTCTCTGCTTAGCGTGATGTAACGCAAATTATAGACTCTCATCACCTAAGCGGGTGAATCGACGTAATCCTTCATGACGCTCGCCAGCCACTCCATAAACAGGTGTACCCGCCGGGAGAGGTTGCGGCGATGGGGATAGATCAGCGAGACCGGCATCGGCTCGGCGCGGTACTGGGGCAGGATCTCCACCAGTTTGCCCTGGCGCAGGGCGTCACGTACGCCGGTGCGCGGCACCTGGATAATCCCCAGCCCCGCCAGGCACGCTGCATGATAGGTCTCGGTGCTGTTGACCGTCAGGATCCCACCGGTCTTGATCCAGCGCGTGGTGTTGTCCTGGTAAAGCTCAAAGCCCTGCGGCCGCGTGCCAAGGTGGACAGCGTAGTGAACCACCGCGTGAGAGGAGAGATCCTCCAGTGTCTCCGGGTAGCCAAAACGCTCCAGATAGCCGGGGCTGGCACAGTTAATCACCGCCAGCCTGCCCAGCGGGCGGGCAATTAATCCGGAATCCTTCAGCGTGCCGACGCGCACCACACAGTCAAAGCCCTCGCGGATCACATCCACCAGCCGGTCGCTGCTGCTGAGTTCGATTTCAATGCCGGGATACTGCTGCACAAAAGCGGGCAGGCGGGGGATCACCAGATTGCGTGCCACCCCCACCGGCATATCTACCCGCAGCTTGCCGCTGACGCTGGCCGGGTCGTGGATAAACAGGCCGTCCAGCTCGTCAAGGTTAGAGAGCAGATCCTTTGCGCGCTCGTAGTAGACCATGCCGTCCTGGGTGAGCTGCACCCGGCGCGTAGTGCGGTGCAGCAGCTGGGTGCCAAGATGGTTTTCCAGACTTTGGACCTGGCGCGAGACGCTCCCTTTGGGCACGCCAAGGGAGTCGGCGGCGCGGGAAAAGCTTGCCAGCTCCGCGACACGAACGAAAAGCTGCATTGCGTAAATTTTATCCATCCATGCCACCAATTGTTGTTATCAATGAAACAGTGAAGCGCATTCAGCAGACTTTATTGTTTATCTACCACCTAATAAGCTCTTTCTCAATCACCCCACCATCAGAAATGAGGTTTCTTATGACGCATCGTATTGCATTAGTGACCGGCGGCAGCCGTGGATTGGGAAAAAACGCTGCATTGAAGCTGGCAGAGAAGGGCGTGGATATTATCCTGACGTGGAATAGCCAGGAGAAAGATGCGCAGGATGTGGTACGCGAAATTGAGCTTAAAGGCGCGAAGGCCATGGCTTTGCAGCTCAACGTCGGGGATAGCGCCAGCTTCGCCAGCTTCACCCGTCAGGTGCAGGAGCAGCTAAAACAGATTTGGCAGCGCGACACCTTTGATTACTTAATAAACAACGCCGGAATCGGCCTGAACGCCGCCTTTACCGAGACCACCGAGGCGCAGTTTGACCAACTGGTGAACATCCATTTCAAGGGGCCGTTCTTTCTGACCCAGCATCTGCTGCCGCTGATTAAAAACGGCGGGCGGATCCTAAACGTCTCCAGCGGTCTGGCGCGCTTTGCCCTGCCGGGCTATGCAGCCTATGCGGCGATGAAAGGAGCGATGGAGGTCTTAACCCGCTACCAGGCAAAAGAGCTAGGCGCGCGGGGTATCTCGGTAAATATCATTGCGCCGGGGGCCATTGAAACCGATTTTGGCGGCGGGCGGGTACGCGATGATGAACAGCTAAATCAGTTTGTCACCTCGCAAACGGCGCTGGGACGTACCGGCCTGCCGGATGATATCGGCAGCGCAATAGCGGCATTGCTGGGTGATGAGCTGGGGTGGATGAACGCCCAGCGCATTGAGGTCTCGGGGGGAATGTTCTTATAGAGATAAAAACGCCGGGCAGCGCTGGCGCTGGCCCGGCCTACAATGTTACGAGTCCATCACTCTTTTTGGAAGTGGTGCACTTTAATGCGGGGCGGATTCTGTTTCTTATCCAGCGAGCCGCTGATGCCTACCAGGTGATCGGGGCTAACTTCGCGCCCGGCAAAGACCGCCATCGGAATATAGACGTCAATCTCGCCCGTTTTGTCGCGGAAGGTATAGATATCGTTCCCTTTTTTCGCGATCAAATTCCCGCGCAGGGAGACGGTACCGCCATCGTGCAGCTCCATCGCCTGTTTAATGTTCATGGTACGGGCATCTTCAATGCCGCGATAGCCGTCGTCGAGCTTATGTGGCGGCGGCGGTGCTTTATCCGTATTCAGCCCCGGTGAATCTTCGGCCAGTGCCGGAAGGGTGAATAAGGCGGCCACCGTGGCGGCAAGTAACATTTTCTTCATAGATACTCCTTTCGCATGTGCCTCAGATACCTCTCTTCTAAGCCTGGCATAGGAAATTCCGCTGTGGATAAGGAATGCTCTGTTTTATTTCCCCTTCATCTTTTATTAACTGCATCACTGATATTTAATTGAAAGTCGCCTATCATCTAACTAGCTGGAATTTAAGGTAAATTAAGCTGTGTAGACGGCTGGCATTAACTTTCGTTAATTGTGGTTAAGGGAAAATAATGACGTACAGCACATCGCTCAGGATCCGCGAACAATTCGAAATCTGCCTTGGAATTATTCGCCAGGCGTCTATCGAAATTCTCTTACTGCTGGATGTTCGCGTCAGCGAAGGCAAGGATCCGCGCTGGTTCCTCGAGCAGCTAGAGAATGCCCGTCAGGGCCTCGGCGGCTGGGGCGCGGTAGCGCAGCGACTGAAGCTCAACGATGCCGAGCTGACCCAGTTCACCATGCAGCTTCGCCATCTGCAGCAGCTGGTTCCTCAGTACGAAAGCGGCCAGGACGTCAGCGAAAATCAGCTGATCGCTGCGCTGCGCTTTGTCACCGCCCTTGAGCATCTCCGCCTGCAGCAGCCTCTGCTGACCTACCCCACCTCAACGGAGACGGTAAACGGCGAAGCGCAGCTTAAGGGGCTGGCTCAGCTGCGCGCTCTGGAGCAGATGATTAGCGGGCTGGTCTATGCCGCGTGGCCGGACGGCGTGAAGCTGCGTAACCATCTAAAAACCCAGTTCGGTCAGGATCGCGTCCGCAGTTGGCTAAAGCTGGGGGAGCGCAACGACGTGCTCAGCGGAATGCTGTTTAGCGAGCTGGCCGTGATGCTGATAGATAAAAAAGAGTTCTCTCGCCACTACGCCCCACTGTTTAATGACAGCTCGGTACTGACGCTGTTTGCCGACCCGCGCAAGACTCTGCAAACCTTTCTCGACGACATTCGCCAGATCCGCAACACCCTTACCGCACAGCAGCCGCTCTCTGCCATTCAGCTCAATCTGCTGGATACCTACTATCCACAGATCGCCGCCCCGGTTCAACGTGCCTTCAATGAGGGCCGCACCACCATCAACCCGGCCAGCCTGTTAACCACTGACGCGGGCGAGCTGGAGGCATATAAAGCGCGGGTAGTGAAAAAGGCGCGCGCCGGAGGGGACATTTTCGAGGTGCGTGACGACATAGAGCGGCCTGAGCGTCGCGCTGTCCGCACGCCGGAGCAGCGCGTACGCCTGGTCTCCGGTATTCTCTGGGGCGCGGTTGGCGTGATGGTGCTAGTGATAATCGGCGGTGGCATTATGCTGATAAACAGCACCCCGTCCGCACGGGCAGTGAGCGAGCCGCCAGCCCAGGCGCAGGCGCTGACCGATACGGAAAACGAATATGACACGCCTACCTCACGCATGCAGCTGACGCGGATGGGCATTACCTGGGACGAGAGCAACCTTCGCTCGGCAATAGACCGCAACGATACCCGCGTGGCCCAGCTGTTCCTGAAAGGGGGGATGGACTGGAAGCTCTCATGGACTGAGCAGGCGCTGTCGGCGGGCAATGACGAGGTGCTGACTCTGCTGTTGCGCTATCAGCGACAGATGGATGAGCCGCGACCCTGCCGTCGCTTTACAACCACTCTCGGTCACGCCATGTTGAACGGAGAGAAACTCACCGGACAGCGGAAGGATTACCTGCGCGCCTTCTGTACCCGCTCCGCCGTTGTCGAGCGGCAGCGCTACGAAACCGAGCAGGCAAAGATACGTAATAAAACGCAGCCTGATGAGAGTACCCGCCAGTGGCTGGCAATTCAGACTGCGATCTATAACGTTATTCGCTAGGGGGCTATTCGTTGATAAACAGGGGGGCTTACGGCTCCCCGTATAGCCCGATCAGGCGACGTGCTACGCCGTTGCTCCAGCCAAAGCCATCCTGCAACGGGTACTCACCGCCGCCGCCCTCGCGCGGCGTACCGCCCGCGATGTGGTACTTCTCAATCAGCTTGTGGTGCTGCTGATAGAAGCCGTTGACGGTGTTAAGCCAACGGTGGGCGATCTCATCTCCAAGGGCGTCGTTACCGTACAGCTTGAAGCCCTGGATAGCCATCCACTGCAGCGGTGCCCAGCCGTTGGGTTTATCCCACTGCTCGCCGGTTTCATACTCCGTGGCCATCATGCCGCCCGGCGTAAGCAAGCGTTCACGTACCGCCACGGCTATCCGATCGGCCTGCTCATGGGTAACCATCCCCACGTAGAGCGGCACAATACTCGCTGCGGAGAAGAGCGCCTGCTCGCCGCGCCGCCAGTCGTAGTCGCGGTAGCACCCTTTCTCCTCATCCCACAGGTAGCGGTTCACCGCTGCCCGGCGATCGCTGGCGCGCTGGCGGAATATCGCCTCGCCTTCGCGGTCACCCTTCAGCCCGGAGAGGTTAGCGATGGTGCTCTCGAGCTTGAACAGGAAGGCGTTCAGGTCGATAGGAATAAACTGCGTCGTGCGGATGCTGGCCAGACGCTGGGTATCCCGCAGCCAGCGGGAGGAGTAGTCCCAGCCGGACTCTGCCCCGGCGCGCAGGTCACGATAAACCTCGCTCGGCGGACGACCCGAGTGCTTCGCCGTCTCCACGTCCTCAATCCAGGACTCGTCGCGCGGCGTGTCACGGTCGTCCCAGTAGCGGTTGAGCAGGGAGCCATCTGGCATACGCACCGCATGGCGATAGGCCTGGTTGAGGTTCAGCGACTCTGAACCATCCATCCAGAAGGCGTACTCCATCAGCAGGTGCTCATAGTAGCGCCGCGCCCCGCGCACGCCATCCTCTTCAAACAGCTCCACCATCAGCGCGAACACTGGTGGCTGGGAGCGGCTGAGGTAATAGGTACGGTTACCGTTTGGGATATGCCCGTATTTTTCAATCATCCATGCAAAGTTATCTGCCATACACTTCAGCAGATCGTTACGGCCGCTCTCGGCCAGCCCCAGCATGGTGAAGTAGGAGTCCCAGTAGTAGGTTTCGCTAAAGCGTCCGCCGGGCACGATATAAGCCTGCGGCAGGGCCAGCAGCGACGACCAGGGGATGTGATCCTGCGGCTCGCGGGTCAGCACCGGCCACAGCTGGTCGATATGCTCCTTCAGCGAGTTTTCTGGGTTAGAGACATACTGGCTATCTATCTGCACCGGCAACCAGAAGTGTCTTGAGACAAACAGGCGCAGGTCAAAGTCAGGTCTGCGCTTGATACGACGATAGCGGATAAGGATATCGAGCGGATCCATTCTCGGCGCACAGTCAGGGAAGGTTTTGCTGTCGGCAAAGAGGCCTGACGACTGTACCTGCTCGAATAGTTCCAGATAACGATCGGCAGGTGTCAGCGCGTCAGACGCGGGCAACCCCTCGATCATCTCCGGTTCCGGTTCCGCCTCGATCATTTCATCCAGTTTTAATTCGCAAGGATCGGTCTCGTAGCGGATCTTCTCCTCGATCTCGAATTCGACAGAATCAGCAAGCTGTAGTTTCTGGTTGAACATATAGTGGCGACCTCCGGATGGCGTCGTAAAAAGATCGGGTTTTTCCCGGTTGTTATTTAAGTCTAAAGTTTAGTCATTTGATAAGAGTATTGAAGTACAAAGTGTGCGCAAGATCACAATTACAGAGGCTGATTTGTAAAGAGATATGCGATAACTCTTTGTTTTTAATTAAAAAATATTGACATTGCAGCCTGACTAAACAGACTGCATTTTCAGAGCATTCAAGATAACGTTTAGCCGCTAAACGGTTTTACCACCGCTAAAGCCACAACGACGATAACGGCCACGACGGTGAGCCAGGCAGCGTTACGTGCCAGCAGGGACACGGTAGAGGTTTCGCCGGTTGCCAGTCTGCGCAGTGACCCTGACAGAATGCCGTGCACTGCCGAGAGGAACACCAGCACCGCCAGCTTGATGCCCAGCCACAGCGGCAGCAGCCAGTCGCCTTTTAACATCAGAGCAATACCAAAGGCCCACAGCAGGATCATTGCCGGTGAAGTGACGAACCGGTTCCAGCGGCGAGCATACTCTAACAGAGGATCGCTAGCCCCTTTTGCTACCGCGCTGCGGCTCTGGGACCAGGCCACAACGATCGCTGCCATCATAAAGATGCCGCCCAGCCAAATCACGCCCGCCATAATGTGTAGAGCGTTTAACCAACGATAGTCCATCTATTTTCCTCTGAGCCGTAACCCTATTGTTGTAATTGAGATCATACTCTGGGCGTTTAGAGCAAGAAAGAGGTTTCAGCAGCTTACGCACTGAAACAGAGTAGGCCGGGTAAGGCTTTAGCCGCCACCCGGCAATACGAACGAGGCCTGATAGCATTGCGCTTATCAGGCCTACGATCTCTACCCTTTAAAACAATTAACGCATCGTCACAAACTCTTCTGCCGCCGTAGGGTGGATCGCCACGGTGTTATCAAAGTCTTTTTTCGTTGCGCCCATCTTCAGCGCGACGGCGAAGCCCTGCAGGATCTCATCCATGCCCTGGCCGATACCGTGAATGCCGACGATTTTCTCTTCCGGGCCAACGCAGACCAGCTTCATGCGGCACGCCTGACGGTGCAGGGTGACGGCGGTATACATGGCGGTAAATGAGGAGGTGTAGACCTTCACCTGGTCATCGCCGTACTGCTCTCGTGCCTGCGGCTCGGTCAGACCGACGGTGCCGATAGGCGGGTGGCTAAAGACCACTGTGGGGATGTTGCTGTAGTCCAGATGCTCGTCCGGCTTGTTGTTGAACAGGCGCTCTGAAAGACGACGGCCCGCCGCCACCGCAACCGGGGTCAGCTCAACCGCACCTGTGTTATCACCTACCGCATAAATTCCTGGAACGTTGGTGTTCTGGAACTTATCAACGATGATGTGACCCTTTTCGTTGGTTTTCACCCCGGTGACATCCAGATTAAAGGTGTCGTTAGCCGGTTCGCGGCCAATCGCCCAGATCAGGCAATCCACGGTCTCGCTACGGCCATCCTCCAGCTCCAGGGTCAGACTGCCATCGCTGTTTTTCACTACGGCTTTCGGCGTGGCGTTAGTATGCAGCGACGGACCGTCGGCCATGATTGTCTCAACCAGGGTCTCGACGATCAGCGGATCGAAGTTGCGCAGCGGGGCATGCTTACGCACAAACAGGTGCGTCTCCGCGCCCAGTCCATGCAGCACGCCTGCCAGCTCAACGGCGATATAGCCCGCGCCAACAACCGCAACGCGTTTCGGCAGGGCGGTAAGCTCAAAGAAGCCGTCGGAGTCGATGCCGTGCTCAACGCCAGGAATATCCGGGTAGCTCGGACGCCCGCCGGTGGCGATCAGGATATGGTCGGCGGTGATGGTCTCGCCGTTGACCTCAACGGTTTTGGCATCGACAAAGCGGGCAAAACCGCGGATCACGTCCACGTTATTTTTACCCAGCACGTTCTCATAGGAGCTGTGAATGCGGTCAATATAGGCCGTGCGGCTGGCAACCAGGCGCTGCCAGTCGAAGTTGTTGATGGTGGCGTCAAAGCCGTAGTCCGGGCCGTAGAGGTTTACCGCTTCGGCAATCTGCGAGGCATGCCACATCACTTTTTTCGGCACGCAGCCTACGTTCACGCAGGTTCCGCCCAGCTCTTTCGCTTCGATCAGAGCGCATTTCTGGCCGTACATGGCCGCACGATTAATAGACGCAATACCGCCGCTTCCGCCGCCAATGGCGATGTAGTCGTAGTGCTTAGTCATAACGTTTCCTTAGTGAATTTTTTGTGAGTGTAACGCGATGCCCCGAAGGTTCCACCGATGACTGTGATTACTCTGGTACGACCCAGTTTACCAGCGTATGGCCAGTGCCGGCCGGAACCAGCTTGCTGTGCAGCCACGGCAGAACGCTCTTCATCTGCTGCTCCAGCTTCCATGGTGGGTTGATGACAATCATGCCGGAGGCGGTCATGCCGCGCTGGTCACTGTCCGGACGCACCGCCAGTTCAATCTGCAAAATACGGCGGATGCCGGTGGCTTCCAGCTCTTTTAACATGCGTTTGATCTGCGCGCGCATCACCACCGGATACCACAGCGCATAGGTGCCGGTTGCAAAGCGCTTATAACCTTCGCTGATGCCCTGAACCACCGCCTGGTAGTCGCTTTTGATCTCGTAAGGCGGGTCAATCAGGATCAGACCGCGGCGTGACACCGGCGGCAGCTTGGATTTCAGCTGCTGGTAACCATCGGCGCGCTCGACGCGAGTGCGGTCATCTTTCTGGAACTCTGAGCGCAGCAGCGGAAAATCGCTTGGGTGCAGCTCGGTAAGCTGCAGGCTGTCCTGCTCGCGCAGTAGCTGGCGGGCGATCAGCGGCGAGCCAGGGTAGTAGCGCAGCTGGCCGCTACGGTTGAAGTGTTTAACGACGCTGATGTACGGCTCCAGCTCGGCAGGCAGATCGTCCTGCTGCCAGATGCGGGCGATGCCTTCCAGGTACTCACCGGTGCGCTCGGCATGCTCGCTGCTCAGCTGATAACGGCCCGCGCCTGCGTGGGTATCCAGATAGAGAAAGGGTTTCTCCTTCTCTTTCAGCGATTCAATAATCAGGCTCTGAACGGTGTGTTTTAAAACGTCGGCATGGTTGCCGGCGTGGAAGCTGTGGCGATAACTGAGCATGGAAGGAACAATCCTGGGAAGTAAAAACAGATAGCCGATAGTTTACCGCAGATTGCGGCAAATTACCGCAGCGACGCTGTTGCCAGGGCGCAAAAGCGCAACCTACAGCATTGAAATTAACTACACTAAACCCCATGCTAGACCTTACAGGAACGAGCGCCGCCCGAGCGCTTGCGATTATTTTTACAGGACAGCGCTTATGACCAATCCATTACTGACGCCCTTCGAATTGCCGCCGTTTTCCCAGATTAAACCTGAGCATGTGGTTCCCGCCGTGACGAAAGCGCTCGAGGATTGCCGCGAAGCGGTAGAGCGCGTGGTGGCCCAGGGCGCACCCTATACATGGGACAATCTCTGCCAGCCGCTGGCGGAGGTGGACGATCGCCTCGGCCGCATCTTCTCCCCAATCAGCCACCTGAACTCGGTGCAGAATAGCCCGGAGCTGCGTGAAGCCTACGAGCAGACGCTGCCGCTGCTCTCTGAATACAGCACCTGGGTCGGCCAGCACGAGGGGCTTTATCAGGCCTGGCGCAATCTGCGCGAAGGCGAAGCCTATACCGTGCTGGATCTGGCGCAGATGAAAGCCGTGGATAACGCCCTGCGTGACTTTGAGCTGTCCGGCATCGGCCTGCCGAAAGAGAAGCAGAAACGCTACGGCGAAATCGCTGCCCGTCTTTCGGAACTGGGTTCGACCTACAGCAACAACGTGCTCGACGCCACCATGGGCTGGAGCAAACTGATTACCGATGAGTCGGAGCTGTCCGGCATGCCAGAGAGCGCGCTGGCGCAGGCCCAGGCCCAGGCGCAGGCCAAAGAGCAAGAGGGCTGGTTGCTGACTCTCGACATCCCGAGCTATCTGCCGGTGATGACCTATTGTGATAACCAGGCCCTGCGCGAAGAGCTTTACCGCGCCTACAGCACCCGCGCCTCCGATCAGGGGCCGAACGCCGGCAAATGGGACAACAGCCCGGTGATGGCAGAGATCCTTGCCCTGCGTCATGAGCTGGCGCAGCTGCTGGGCTTCGACAACTATGCCCACAAATCCCTCGCCACCAAAATGGCCGAGCATCCGCAGCAGGTGCTGGATTTCCTGATGGATCTGGCAAAACGCGCCCGCCCACAGGGTGAGAAAGAGCTGGAGCAGCTCCGCGCTTTTGCCCGCACCGAGTTTGGCGTGGAAGAGCTGCAGCCGTGGGATATCGCCTACTACAGTGAAAAACAGAAGCAGCATCTCTACAGCATCAGCGATGAGCAGCTGCGCCCCTATTTCCCGGAGAACAAAGCCGTTAACGGCCTGTTCGAAGTGGTTAAGCGCATCTACGGTATCACGGCCAAAGAGCGCAAGGATATCGACGTCTGGCATCCGGACGTACGCTTCTTCGAGCTGTATGACGAAAGCAACGAACTGCGCGGCAGCTTCTACCTCGATCTCTACGCCCGTGAAAACAAACGCGGCGGGGCGTGGATGGACGACTGCGTCGGGCAGATGCTGAGAGCTGACGGCTCGCTGCAGAAGCCGGTGGCTTATCTGACCTGTAACTTCAACCGTCCGGTGAGCGGCAAACCGGCGCTGTTCACGCACGATGAAGTGATCACCCTGTTCCACGAGTTCGGTCACGGTCTGCACCATATGCTGACCCGTATCGAAGCGGCGGGCGTGGCGGGTATCAGCGGCGTGCCGTGGGATGCGGTCGAGCTGCCGAGCCAGTTTATGGAAAACTGGTGCTGGGAGCCGGACGCGCTGGCGTTTATCTCTGGTCACTACGAGACCGGCGAGCCGCTGCCGAAAACTCTGCTGGATAAGATGCTGGCGGCGAAGAACTACCAGGCGGCACTGTTTATCCTGCGCCAGCTGGAGTTTGGCCTGTTCGATTTCCGTCTGCACGCGGAGTTCAGCCCGGAGCAGGGGGCGAAAATCCTCGAAACCCTGGCCGAAATCAAAACGCAGGTGGCGGTCATTCCAGGTCCAAACTGGGGACGCTTCCCGCACGCCTTCAGCCATATCTTTGCTGGCGGCTATGCGGCAGGCTACTACAGCTACCTGTGGGCCGACGTGCTGGCGGCGGATGCCTACTCCCGCTTCGAAGAAGAGGGGATCTTCAACCGCGAAACCGGGCAGTCTTTCCTCGACCATATTCTGACCCGTGGTGGTTCCGAGGAGCCGATGGAGCTGTTCAAACGCTTCCGTGGCCGTGAGCCGCAGCTGGACGCGATGCTGGCGCACTACGGCATCAAAGGCTAAGCACGGCGTGAAAATCTGCTTACTTGATGAAACAGGCACCGGAGACGGTGCCTTATCGCTTCTTGCGTCCCGCTTTGGCTTGCAGCATGACGACGATAACCCGATGGCGCTGGCGCTGACGACGGAGCACCTTGAGCTGCGTAAGCGCGACGAGCCGAAGCTTGGTGGGATCTTCGTTGATTTTGTCTCTGGCGCAATGGCGCACCGGCGCAAGTTTGGCGGTGGTCGCGGCGAAGCGGTGGCAAAGGCGGTCGGGGTAAAGGGCAGCTATCTGCCGGACGTGGTGGATGCCACCGCAGGATTAGGCCGGGATGCCTTTGTGCTGGCCTCCATTGGCTGTCGGGTACGGATGCTGGAGCGCAACCCGGTGGTGGCGGCGCTGCTGGAGGATGGCCTGACGCGCGGCTATGCCGACGCAGAGATCGGCTCCTGGCTGCGGGAGCGTCTGCAATTAATTCATGCCTCAAGCCTGACCTCGCTGACGGATATCACCCCGCGACCGCAGGTGGTCTATCTCGATCCGATGTTTCCGCACAAGCAGAAGAGTGCGCTGGTGAAAAAGGAGATGCGGGTCTTTCAGTCGCTGGTAGGGCCGGATCTGGATGCCGATGGCCTGCTGATGCCTGCCCGCGCGCTGGCAACGAAGCGCGTAGTGGTGAAACGCCCCGATTACGCCCCGCCGCTGGCAGACGTTGCCACGCAGAATGCAGTGGTGACCAAAGGTCACCGGTTTGATATCTACTCCGGCACGCCGGAGTAGCCATTGCCCGGTGGCGCTGATGCCTGCCGGGCACTATTTACTTACTCGTCGTCTTCGTCACGCAGCGGAACAATCAGCATATCAACGTGCACGGTGTTGATCAGCTGGCGCGCAGAGGACATCAGCTTGCTCCAGAAATCCTGATGATGGCCGCAGACCACCAGGTCCATATCGTATTTCTTAATGGCATCAACCAGCACCTGTCCCAGATCGCCGCTGCCGCTCAGGGTTTCGGTAATCGGATAGCCCGCGTTAGTCGAGAGCTCCGCCAGCGCGTTGTGGGTCTCTTCAGAGATGCGCTTCTGCATATCGCCCAGGTTAACGTCGATCAGTCCGGTATAGAGGTCGGAGTAATTTACATCGACATGAATCAGGGAGATTTTTGCATTGTAGGGGCGTGCCATAGATACGGCTTTGTCTACCAGTACCTTGCTCTCAGGAGAGAGATCGACCGCGATAAGGATATGTTTGTAAGCCATGATGTTACTCCTTCCATAAGTTGTCGATGACCGTTGGGTATATAGCCGCTGCTTTCGCGCTGCGGTCAGTCCCGCGTCCTGCGTGCCACTGCGCGGGGGATGCCCGGCCTTAAAGATCTAATTGTAGAAGATATTTCTACCTTATAACGCTCTAAACCCGTCGTCAATTGTCCTGGGTCACGGTTTAGATCATCAAAAAATGTCGGTTACGACATTGATATAGATCGATGATGTGGCGAAATAATTAACAGATCTCCTACACTATTAAATAAGCCGCTCGGATGTAGAATTGTGATCCACGTCGGCTTCTGGTACACACTTCAAAGAACTCATTGGCCGGAAATCGGGGAGCGTCAGCCCTGGAGTCTATCTCCGTGGGTGGTCGCCGGGGAGGGGGTATGGTCAGCACTGTCGCGCTGTTTTGGGCTTTGTGTATCGTTTGTGTGGTTAACATGGCGCGTTACTTCTCATCGCTACGCGCACTGTTGGTTGTCCTTCGTGGTTGCGATCCGTTGCTCTATCAATATGTGGATGGCGGTGGTTTTTTTACCTCGCACGGCCAGCCGAGTAAGCAGATGCGCCTGGTGTGGTATATCTACGCCCAACGCTATCGCGATCATCATGACGATGAGTTTATTCGTCGCTGTGAACGGGTCCGTCGCCATTTTGTTTTAACCAGCGCCCTCTGCGGCCTGGTGGTGGTCAGCCTGATCGCCCTGATGATTTGGCACTGACGTTTAAGAGATATAAAAAAGCGGGCCCATTGGGACCCGCTTTTTTGTTTTCGCCCGGCGTTATGCAGCCACTTAAATCAGGTGCAGTGCCACCCAATACAGCGCCCCGGAGAGGAAAATCGCTGCCGGCAGGGTCAGTACCCAGGCCATCAGGATGTTAGTTACGGTTTTACGCTGCAAACCGCCGCCGTCCACAATCATCGTTCCCGCTACCGAAGAGGAGAGAACGTGGGTGGTGGATACCGGCATCCCGGTATAGCTCGCCAGGCCGATAGAGACGGCAGAAGTAAGCTGGGCCGACATGCCTTGTGCGTAGGTCATCCCCTTCTTACCGATCTTCTCGCCGATGGTAGTGGCGACACGACGCCAGCCAATCATCGTACCCAGTCCCAGCGCCAGCGCGACGGCCATAATGATCCACACCGGTGCGTACTCAATGGTGCTCAGCATATCGCCTTTCAGGTTCTTCAGCAGGCGCTTATCGTCAGCGCTCACTTCCGGCTGCTTGGCGACCTTATCGGTGATATCAGAGATGCAAAGCATAATGCGGCGCAGCTGGCTGCGCTGCTCAACTGGCAACGCTTCGTAGCTTTCAACGTTGGTCAGCATCGCTTTTGCACGATCCAGCGCGACAACGGCGCGGCCGGCATGGCAGTGAAACTCGCCGTTAGGACCCACGGTCTGCTCAGGCGTTGGGATCACCGGCTCAGCTCCGGTTGCCTTCAGCAGCAGATCGGGGTGCTGCTGGAACCAGACCTCAACGTTATTGACCGCGTCGCGGGTACGGGTGATGTCGTAGCCGGAGGCATTCATGTTAACCACGAAGCCTGCCGGAGCCACGCCAATCAGCACCAGCATAATCAGGCCGATGCCTTTCTGGCCGTCGTTGGCACCGTGAGAGAATGCCACGCCGATAGCCGAGAGGATCAGGGCGATACGCGTCCAGAACGGCGGTTTTTTCTTGCCATCCTGCTTTTCACGCTCGGCTGGGGTGAGGTGAATACGGGCGCGTTTTTTGGTGTTGCTCCAGTAGCGACGGAGGATAAATACCAGGCCGCCCGCAAAGACCAGGCCGACAATCGGGGAGAGGATCAGCGAAGCGAAGATGTTGATCACCTTCGGCACGTTCAGCGCATCCACCAGCGAGGTACCGGTCATCAGCGCGTTGGTTAAACCAATCCCGATAATGGCACCGATCAGCGTGTGTGAACTGGAGGCCGGAAGCCCAAAGTACCAGGTACCCAGGTTCCAGATAATCGCGGCCAGCAGCATGGAGAAGACCATGGCAAGGCCGTGTGCAGAGCCAACGTTCAACAGCAGATCTGTCGGTAGCATATGCACGATGGCATAGGCTACGCTCAGGCCGCCAAGCAGAACGCCGAAGAAGTTAAAGAGGGCCGCCATGACGACCGCAATCTGCGAACGTAATGCGCGAGTATAGATCACGGTTGCCACTGCGTTCGCCGTATCGTGGAAGCCGTTAATCGCTTCGTAGAACAGCACAAAACCCAGAGCAAGAAGTAATAACAACCCGGTATGAAGATCCAGGCCAGCAAACAAATGTAACATAGGACGTTACGCCATTTTTGAGGTCATGAACGCCGCGCATTATCATGGACATTCGCGGCCGGGGCAAAGTGAAATATAGCTTTTTTTTGATATTTATCCTGCGCCTGTAACGGTACGTAAATAATTATGTCATAAATTTCAACGAAATGACCATTTTCGCCACCATTTGCGCTGGTGCGACCACCGCATAAAATTTACAATCCGCGCCGGATGAACGAAGAGGAATGCAGTGTGGAAAGGTTTGATGCCGTTATCGTTGGGGCTGGCGCGGCGGGGATGTTCTGTGCGGCAATCGCCGGACAGGCAGGTAGCCGGGTGCTGTTACTGGACAATGGTAAGAAACCCGGACGTAAAATTCTTATGTCTGGCGGCGGTCGCTGCAACTTTACTAACCTTTATGTCGAACCTGCGGCCTATCTGAGCCAGAACCCGCATTTTTGCAAATCTGCGCTGGCGCGCTATACCCAGTGGGATTTTATCGATCTGGTCGGCAAGCACGGTATTGCCTGGCATGAGAAGACACTGGGTCAACTTTTCTGCGATGACTCCGCGCAGCAGATTGTTGATCTGCTGGTGGCAGAATGCACAAAGGGAAATGTTACTACACGCCTGCGTAGCGAGGTGCTCGACGTCACTCATGACGACGCAGGCTATACGTTGCAGCTCAACGGCGAAAGCGTGGTAACAAACAAGCTGGTGATTGCCAGCGGTGGCCTGTCGATGCCCGGTCTGGGCGCATCGCCGTTTGGCTATAAGATTGCCGAACAGTTTGGCCTGAAGGTGCTACCCACGCGTGCGGGCTTGGTGCCGTTCACCCTGCATAAGCCGCTGCTGGAGCAGCTGTCGCTCCTCTCCGGCGTGTCGGTACCCGCAGTAATCACCGCAGAGGACGGGACGGTATTCCGTGAAAGCCTGCTCTTTACCCATCGTGGCCTCTCCGGCCCGGCGGTGCTGCAGATCTCCAGCTACTGGCAGTCCGGCGAGTTTGTCACCATCAACATGCTGCCGGAGTGCGATCTGGATGCGTTCCTTAACGACCAGCGCGCCGCCCACCCAAACCAGAGCCTGAAGAATACGCTGGCGATGCAGCTGCCGAAACGTCTCATTGAGTCCCTGCAGCAGCTTGGGCAGATCCCGGACGTGACCCTGAAGCAGCTCAACAGCCGCGAGCAGCAGACCCTGGTAGATAATCTCACGAGTTGGCGTGTGCAGCCCAACGGCACCGAGGGCTACCGCACGGCAGAGGTGACCCTCGGCGGCGTCGATACCCATGAGCTCTCCTCACGCACGATGGAAGCACGCAGCGTACCGGGACTCTACTTTATCGGCGAGGTGGTGGACGTGACTGGCTGGCTGGGGGGATATAACTTCCAGTGGGCATGGTCAAGCGCCTGGGCCTGTGCACAGGCGCTTGTAGAGGCCTAAGTCTGATATCAGAAAAGGGAAAAGGCCATCATTCAAGATTCGTATGAGATTAATATGCCCGCTGCCGATGCTTTGACAATAAACTCTGCTAGATCATCGTTGCTTATCCCAGGGCATAAAGACGTTAACTCGTGTTGAGTGAGTGCTCCATTTGAGAAATGCTTGATTATAGAAAAACCTTCGGAGTTGAACTTATGGACAATAAATTTATTGCTATCGAAAACAATATTTTCATCTTCTCTGAGAACCGTGTTTTTGTTCAAAATGTATCTTGTCATATCAACCTCAAAGTAAGTTATTTGCCAGTTTTTTATCAAATAGCCTAAACAAATCGCTTTCTATGCCACTCATAGCCGCTGTAAGAGCTTCATTGTAAAAATAAGTGGTTATGTATGGTTTTAGTGTATTTAAAGCCCATATGTTAATGTCTCTTTCCGTTTGCGGTTGTACTCTTTCTTGGGGACATACGCTCACTGCACCGAGAGCCTTATGGCCAATTTCATGCGCTAAAACCAAAAGTCGGCATGAAAGTGATAAATCATTGGCGATAATAATGGTGGAGGACTTTCCCGATATGAAGATCGAACCGCTACAGTGGATCTGTTCGCGTGCAGCTATCCATACGTTATCGATTCTGTATTTATCGATAAGAAATTTTTCAATAAATTGAATGCGCGTTAGTGCATATTGATTTCTCTTCGAAATATATATATCAATAGGGTTATCTATATCCAGACGCCCAATTGGCGCTGAGTATTCATTGAAACAAATCGTTTTGTCAGCCATAACAACAACTTTTTTATCGCTCAAATGAATTTCTTCATAGCCTCCATTATTGATTTCATATCCCGGAATAACTATTTTTCCGGTTTTAGCATAGCCGCTAATTTTACTCAACAATAGCTCTTTCTCTTGTTGCGTGACTTCGTTATATCCCCGGGCCTTTCCTTTGATTGTAGTAACCCAAAAATAAATCTTTATTTTTTCGACGTCGCTTTTCAAATAATAGTCGATAAGGGTAATGACATTATGCACGTTTTCATGGAAAACACAGATGGCTACCGTTATTAAAAACCCTAAAGACAGATAATATTTAATGTTTTTATCGATAATACCACCAACAAGTCGCTCAGGAGGTGTTGGAAGATGCGTGCATTTAATATCATCTATACTGACCTGCAGGTTTTTTATACCCGATGCAAGTAACTTTTGTAGTTTTTCAGGATTAGTATCTAATCCTGTAATACCAATTAATGGAACCATTTTACTGTCAATTATATACTGGATGATCTCATTGAAAGCGGGATGAAGCATAGGATCTCCGCCAGATATAATAAGCATCAGAATTTTGTTTTTTCTAAAGCTATCGATAACGCGTTTAATTTCTTGCAGTGATAACATGTTTTTATTAAGGCAACCGGCATCGACATAAAAACAGTGACCACACTGCAATTGACAAAAGTTTGTCAAATACAAGGAGGCGGAGAGTGGAGGGCTAGTATGCATTTTTCATCCTTATACCTACAAAATAGATAATCATAAATATAAACATGACAACTATGTGTAAGTAAAACATGACGATTGAAATGGTTATATTTTGATTAACAAAAAAGCCACTGATGGTCATACCTAATGAGGTTGCTAAACTTCTTAGTAAGAAACCAAAGGATAAAAGCGTTGTTCTATAGGGGTAGTCTAAAGGTATGGCATTATGTTGTTCAAAGCTGGTCATTGCAGGGAGGCTAATCCGGGCTAACTGATGAATAATAAAACCCACTATAAAGAAGGCAACAATGTAGCCAGATAAGAAAAATGACACCCCCCCAATAACCAAGGTTAATAAGAATAAAAAAGTAGAATCTAATTTACGTAACGTCACGTTTTTTGACTTTTGGAGCAGAGTCGAGATAAGCATTGATATAAATATAGATATGGCAAATAAGTATCCCAGGTTTACGCTGCTCCAGTGGTGTTCTGCCAGGAAAGGCTGATAAAAATTGAGGCTTGTGCGCATCACTACAAAGAGTAGGGTAGATATAATCATGGGAATGAAAAAATCAGGAAGAAAAAGAATCTCTTTGATTTCGGATAACTTCTTGTTATGTGGTATTTTTTTCGGCGAGGAGGTATTTACAACAATATCTTTACCAGGCCATAGAATCAATAGACAAATAATTGAAATTAAGGTTCCTGTGCCGAGAAATACGAGGTCCAGGATCATGGGGTAGGCGATGTTTTTTGCTGCCAGGTAGCCTCCCGCAATTGAAGCAAAGGCACTAACAAGAATACCAATTGAAGATGCTCTTTTTAATATGGGCTGATATCCATCTTCATTGTTGCTTTTAGAACTTGCATCATAAGCAATAGATTCTAAATTTCCGCTTGCTAAACTGCCTCCTACACTTAGAAGAATTGCTGAAGGAATCAAAACCATCCTTCCCGGGTATATAAGCAAAATTGTTAACCCTAAGAAATATATAACGCGTCCAATGAGGTAAGATTTGTTCCAGCCAACTCTGTCAGATACAACGCCTAACGGCACTTCAAGGAACATATTTAATATAAATATCGCTGAGATGAAATTAGAGTATTCCCACAGCGTAACGCTGACATATTTCAGGTAATACAATACGACCACCGGTGCTAAAAATGCCTCTAATGGCAAGAAAGAGTTGATAAGGATGAGATGTTTTATAAGAAGGAAACGCTTTTTACTTATCGTAAAAGAATCAAGTTTGTCACGCCCATGGATATTTTCCATATTATCCCTCAAATATATTTTTATTATATTGCATATATAAAATATGACACCCGTGTTCATGTACTTCATTAAACTTAGTGTTATTATTTTCAGGGTTTATTCTGCGCCATTTATTAAATAACTCATCATTCTTCCATATATCAATAATATCTCCTTTCTTCTCTATTTTTCTTTCAGTGCGATCTACGTCTGTCCATAAATCACAAGCTGACACTGTCAAATCATTATTTATTACCATCGTGCTGGTACCTGCCCCGCAACCCAACGTCATAGGATCATGTGTTATTACCGACGCGGGATTAAATGCCCCTAAAACGATGAGATCGGGAAATGCTCTATTAATATCACTTATCTCTTTTTTAATCGTAGAGATATGTTCTGTATTGAGCATAAGGTTTCTACTTTCTAATGCTCCACTGCCCAAAGGCATAAAAACAGAAAATTTAACTTTTCTTATGCCACTGGCATAGATAGATTGACAAAACCCAAAGATGCTATTGAAGTTTTTTTGGTTTAAGGTCATCGCAATTTCAGTGTTTGCGTTTTTATCGAGTAAACGTTTAACACCAGTCATTGCTTTATGAAATGAATTTGCTCCCCTAATTTCATCATTAATCTCAGCATTCATCCCTTCTATGCTGATTTGAAAATCATAGCAGCCCGCTGATAGAAGCGACTCGACCCTTTTTTTCGTAAGCAATGTTCCATTTGTTCCAATTTTAACATGAACCCCGCTCGCGGCTGTATGTCTGACAATGGCTTCTAAATCTTTCCTTATTAAAGGCTCGCCACCAAGAAAGTTAATATCTTTGACTCCAATCTCAGCGAGTTCATCGACTATGTTTAAAATCTGAGTAAGGCTGCCTTCTCCATGATAGGAAGACAAATAACAGTGCTTGCATCGGAGATTACACCTGCCGGTTATGTACCACTTAATAAACAGAGGTGTGTTTAGAGTAAGTAACGGAATCATAATGCTCCCACACTTTATCTCAATATTTAAGGCTACCCGGACAGGTAGCCTTATTTTCACAATATGACTTTAGAAGCCGCCACCTGCGTTAGAGGTGCTTGAGCTACTCATACACCCTGCAACAGGGATTGATTTGAAATCTGGTTTATTATTCATAATAACTCCTTGATTTAATCTCATATTGATTTTGCAAAACCACACGGTTGTTGTGGTTGCGTAGTTATAACTACTCCCATAAATTTTATTGTCAAACATTTCTAATGTGTTTTTTTATTATTTAAGATAACTATCTGATTAAATAAAGCTTTTATTTTAAATTCATCATTTAAATATATTTTTATTATATATTTGCTATGTAAATAAATTACACGAAAACGTAATAGCTAATTTGGATTGATAATATTTTAACAGACGGAGGAGTATGCTTTTTGTGGGCATGGTCAAGCGCCTGGGCCTGTGCACAGGCGCTTGTAGAACAAAACTAACCCGTTAGCCTTTATTCCAACAGGCTGCGGTGTAACGCTTTTACCGCGCTGTCTGCGGATCCCGCTGGCAGCAGGAAGCAGAGGCTGTGGTCAGAGGCCCCGTGGCAAATCATGCGCACGGCGTGCGTCTCTAGCTCGGCAAAGACCTCTTTGCATACCGCTGCCTCCTGAGAGAGCGCATTACCAATCAACGAGACGAGCGCCAGCCCGGTCTCGATCTCAACGTGGCAGTGCGACGACAGCTCGGTGAGCAGTGAGGTAGTCAACGTATCGGCCTCGCCTGACGTCGAACCGGTGGAGTTGAGGATCAGCGCGATGCTCGTCTCCGAGGTGGTCACCAGATCGAGCGCTACTTCGTGACGGGATAAAATCGCAAACGTCTCGGCTAAAAAGCGGTGTGCCGGCTGCGCATCCAGGCTGGATAACGTCAACAGCGTCTGCTGGCGGCGCATGGCCAGGGCGCGATAGCGCGACGGTTCCAGCACGTCACGGCGAACCAGCGTTCCGCCTGCGGACGCGTTATTGCTGGCCCCGACAAATACCGGAATGTTTTTGCGCATGGCAGGTAGCAGGGTAGCCGGGTGCAGCACTTTGGCACCAAAGGTCGCCATCTCTCTCGCTTCAGAGAACGAGAGGTTATCAATACGTTTTGCCTGGGGGACGATCCGGGGATCGGTAGTATAGATCCCGGCGACATCGGTCCAGATATCCACACGTGAGGCATGAAGCGCCTCTGCCAGTAGGGAAGCGGTGTAGTCGCTGCCGCCGCGCCCGAGGGTGGTCGTTTGTCCTGTCGCGTCGCTGCCTATAAAGCCCTGGGTTACCATCAGCGCCTGCTCAATACGCGGGCGTAAATGTTTTTCCGCCAGCTCGGCGATGGCGTCGATGGCCGGTACTGCGCAGCCAAACGTATCATCGGTACGAATGACTTTACGGGCATCAAACCACTGCGTTTCTACTTCACGTTCCCGCAAGACTTCCACAAACAGCAGGGAGGACATCAGCTCCCCATGGCTCACCAGCTCATCGCACAGCGTGGCTGAACGGGAATCGAGAGCCGTTTCGGCCAGGCGGCTGATATTGTCGAGGAGACGATCGATCTCCTGACCAATGGCGTCTGGCTGTTTCAGGCGTGAAATAATGTTGTATTGCAGGGCGCGCAGGGTGGCGATTTTGTCCAGCCGAACGTGGCTTTCCAGACCGGAAGCGAGTTCGACTAACAGGTTAGTTACGCCCGCAGAGGCAGACAGTACAACCAGACGAACGTTTTTATCAGCAAGGACAAGGGTGGCACTACGGCTCATCGCGTCAAAGTCAGCTACGCTGGTTCCGCCAAACTTGGCAACGATGATGTGTGGATAAGTGTGAGTCATAACAATCTCATATCAGGGCGCCATATCGATATGGCATGAAAATTTTCATTTCGGCATAAGGGAAGAGCGCTTCACCTTACGAAATGTCCGCCCGCGAACATTTCTACTTAAAACTCAGGAACCTGCTCTCATTACATCTCACAGGTTACCGGGGTGGGATCGCATAAATAGTTAAATAAGGTCTTCCTTATCGGTTTGGATTTTAACGGCGGGCATAGTAAGTGATTTAATCCATTGAATCGATATTTTCTTCAACGTTTATGTTAAACCGATGCTAAAACATTTCTTGTCATTGATTTTAAAGAATATTTACACAAAAGCCCACAAAAAATAAAAGATTGAGTCCGCTGCTGAAAACACATATATTAGCCGCGATTTTTTACCCCCCTTAAACCCTTATTCAATCGGTGTTTTAACGACGCCAGGTTGTAGGAGAGATATGATGACGGATAAAGTCCGTATTGATTCTTTGAGTGCTGATTCCTTACCGCAGAGCAATGAGACCTTTCTGGCCAGACAGGCCGAGTTTGAATCCAACGTCAGAAGTTATCCACGTAAGTTGCCGTTAGCGATTACCAAAGCGCAGGGCGTCTGGATCACCGATGCAGATAATAAACAATACCTTGACTGTCTTGCAGGCGCCGGAACGCTGGCGCTGGGCCATAATCATCCTGATGTGATCCAAAGCATCCAAAGCGTCCTTACCAGTGGCTTACCGTTACATACGCTTGACCTGACCACACCGTTAAAAGATGAGTTTTCTGCTTATCTGCTCTCGCTGCTGCCAGGTCAGGGCAAAGAGTACTGCCTGCAGTTCACCGGTCCTTCCGGCGCGGACGCCGTTGAAGCGGCGCTGAAGCTGGCGAAAAAAGTGACCGGACGTTCCGGCGTAATCAGCTTCTCCGGCGGTTATCACGGTATGACGCATGGCGCGCTCTCCGTAACCGGTAACCTGTCGCCAAAAGAAGCGGTTAACGGCATGATGCCGGAAGTGCAGTTTATGCCTTACCCGCATCAGTACCGTTGCCCGCTGGGCATCGGCGGCGAAGCCGGTGTGAAAGCGCTGACCTACTACTTCGAAAACCTGATCAACGACGTTGAGAGCGGCGTGCGTAAACCTGCTGCCGTGATCCTCGAAGCCGTACAGGGCGAAGGCGGCGTGAACCCGGCTCCAGCCGAGTGGCTGCAACGCATCCGTAAAGTGACTCAGGAACACGGTATTCTGCTGATCCTTGACGAAGTCCAGGCAGGCTTTGCCCGTACCGGCAAATTCTTTGCCTTCGAACACGCCGGTATCGAGCCGGACATCATCGTGATGTCGAAAGCGGTAGGCGGTGGTTTACCGCTGGCCGTGCTGGGCATTAAAAAGCAGTTCGACGCCTGGGCACCGGGCCACCATACCGGTACCTTCCGTGGCAACCAGCTGGCGATGGCCACCGGCCTCACCACGCTGAAGATCCTGAAAGAGGAAGGTGTTGCAGAGCAGGTCGCTGAAAAAGGCGAATGGCTGAAGGGCCAGCTGGCTGAGATGCAGAAGCGCTACCCGGTTATCGGTCACGTACGCGGTCTGGGCTTAATGATCGGGATTGAGATCGTTAAACCGCAGGAAGCGCAGGATCACATGGGCTGCCACCCGGCGGACGGCGATCTCTCTGCGCTGCTGCAGAAAAAATGCTTCGAAGCGGGTCTGATCCTCGAGCGCGGCGGCCGTGGCGGTTGCGTACTGCGTCTGCTGCCGTCCCTGCTGATCGACAAAAACGAGCTGGGGATCTTCCTCGATAAATTTGAAAACGCGCTGCTGAGCGCTGGCGTGAAGCCTGTTTAATCGGAGTTAATGAGCACATGTCTGATCTAAATCCGATTCTCTCTGGTTCCGCGCAGAGCATTGCCGCCTATCAGGAAGCGATTGAGCAGAGCACACAAGCCGTTGTGCAGTGGCTTAAGCAACCTGAGATGTACCAGGGCAAAACCGTTGCGGAACTCCGTGAGCGCATCAATTTAGAGTTTACTGCTCAGGGCCTGGGTAACCAGGCCGCCATTGAGCGCGCGGTGGAGTATTTCCTCAAGGACAGCCTCTCTGTACACCATCCGCAGTGTGTGGCGCATCTGCACTGCCCGAGCCTGGTGATTAGCCAGGCGGCGGAAGTGCTGATTAATGCCACCAACCAGAGCATGGACTCCTGGGACCAGAGCCCGTCGGCGACCATCATCGAGGTCAAGCTGATTGAGTGGCTGCGCGAGCAGGTCGGTTACACAGCGGGCGACGCCGGGGTCTTCACCAGCGGCGGTACGCAGAGCAACCTGATGGGCCTGATGTTGGCGCGCGATGCCTTTTTTGCTCGCCAGGGTCACTCCGTTCAGCTGCACGGCCTGACCGGTAATCTCAGCAAAATTAAAGTGTTATGTTCTGAAAACGCACACTTCTCTGTGCAGAAGAATATGGCGCTGATGGGGCTGGGTTACCAGGCCGTGACGCTGGTGAAAACCGATCAATTCTCGCGTATGGATCTCAACGATCTTAAAGAGAAGCTGGCGCAGGCGAAAGCCAACGGTGAGCAGGTGATGGCCATTGTCGCCACCGCCGGGACTACCGATGCGGGCGCGATCGATCCGTTAGCTGACATCGCCGCGCTGGCGGCTGAAGAGCAGATCTGGGTGCACGTGGATGCGGCCTGGGGCGGCGCGCTGCTGCTGTCTGAGAAGTATCGTCACTTCCTGAACGGTCTGGAACTCGCGGACTCCGTCACGCTGGACTTCCACAAGCAGTACTTCCAGACCATCAGCTGTGGCGCGTTCCTGCTGAAAGATGCGCGTCACTATCAGCTGATGCGCTATCAGGCGGCGTACCTGAACTCTGATTTCGACGAAGAGCAGGGCGTACCGAACCTGGTCTCTAAATCGCTGCAAACCACCCGCCGTTTCGATGCGCTGAAGCTGTGGATGGGCCTTGAAGCGCTGGGTAAAAAGCAGTATGCCGAAATCATTGATAATGGCGTAACCCTGGCACAGCAGGTGGCGCAGTTTGTAGCCGAGCAGCCGCAGCTGGAGCTGGTCATGCAGCCGCAGCTGGCTAGCGTACTGTTCCGTTTCCGCCCGGAAAACGGCGACACCGCAGGCGTTGCGTTGCTGAACCAGCGTATCGGCGATGCGTTGCTGGCCTCCGGGGCGGCGAACGTTGGCGTAACGGAAGCCGACGGCGTAACCTGCCTGAAGCTGACCCTGCTCAACCCGGTCGTTTGCCTGGAAGACGTAAAAGTTCTGCTGGCAAGTGTGATTGCCTGTGGGCAGCAGCTGCACAACGCCTGATTACATCAGACGTAAAAAAAGCCGACGGCAGTGGTGTTGTCGGCTTTTTTATTTCTACAGGTTATCTTTTATTCTTTTGATAAAACGATAGTACTCCTGCATCTCATAGAGCTTAAGTTTATTATTCATCGCTTCCCAGCCCGCATCGCTTAGTTGAGTCGAAGGCTGCCATGACTCCTCACTCCCTCTAATCTCTTCCAGCGTTTGTTGCGGGGTCAGGGCTGCATCCAGGTTCTTCGGCAGATCTTTAGGGGAGACGATAGTGACAGCGGCGAACCTGTAGTATTTATACGGCGTACTGTTTTTAGCGAGCGCTCGCCACCCATCCGCCTTATTAAAATCACTTTCCAGTTTGGAAAGATGCAGTGAAAACGCCAGGTACCAAATCTCGGTGTTGCCACAAAAATCAGTAATCTCAATATATTGATGATACCGGTTAAGCTGGATGGCATCCTCATCAGCTGTATCATTCTCACGGCTTGCCGCAGAAAAGTAGGGAAAGAGCGGCGTACCATAAAAAGAGACCCGGCCTTGATTGGCATATTTTTTCGGTGGGCTGTTCGTGGGGATGGATGCCCGTAGCTCAGGCCCGGTAGTGCTGATCCCAATGAACTCGCGCTTTTCAATATTTTCAAAAAGCTGCGCCCGGTAAATACCGCCGTTTATTGCGATAATGTTGATTTCATAATCGAAATCTATCGTACCAGACATTATTGAACTATAAATTTTGACCTGATGATTCGCATTGCCAAAACAGCATTTAAACTGGCTGTCTTTTGTCAGGAAAACATCATAGCTGCCGCGCGCGTTATAGCTAGCCAGTCGGGCACTAACCTTACTCTGCGCCAGCGACCGGGTTGCAACGAACAGTGAGACGATCGCCACTGCGGCTGAAACAAGGGGGATGATGTTCTCTTTTATAGATATGTCCATGTAGGGTTCCACCTGCCGTCCAAACAAAGAAAATTCCAGACATGTTGCCACATCTGGAATTAAATGCGTTCAGGTTCAGCAGTTAGAGCAAGCGGAGGCAGTCTTAGCTTCCGATCGGCCCGCCGTCAGCTTTCACAATCACCACCGTAGAGGAGCGCGGGCGACCGTTCGGATCGGCATCCGGCCAGTTTGATACCGCGCGCGGGTTTGCCGGGTCGGTGATGCCGTCGCCCACCTCGCCAGGGTGCTGGATATTGATAAATAGCGTTCGGTTATCCGGGGTAAAGGCGATGCCGGTGATCTCGCAGCCGCGTGGCCCGGTGAGGAAGCGGCGATACTCGTTGGTGCCCGGAATAGTCGCCACCATCTGATTGTTGCCCATATCGGCATACGCTTTCTGGTTGATGGTGCTGGAGGAGACGTCGGTCTGGATCCACAGCACGCCGCGATGATCGAACGAAAGGCCGTCGGGACTACCAAACGCGGCGCCCTGCATGGAGCCTTTGGCCTGCGCATCGTCGCTGTCGGTGCGGCCTGCCATCACCAGAATATCCCACTGGAAGCGTCCCGAGGCCGGATCGTTGTTCTCTTCCAGCCAGTGCATGATGTGACCAAACTGGTTGTTGGCGCGCGGGTTGGCGGCGTCGACCGGAGCCTTACCCTCTTTGCCGCGATCGCTGTTGTTGGTCAGGGTGCAGTAGACGCTGCCGGGGGTGTTCGGATCGACGGTGATCCACTCCGGGCGGTCCATCTTGGTCGCGCCCACGACGTCCGCCGCCAGACGGGTTTTGATCAGCAGATCGCCCTGATTTTCGAAGCCGTGGCTCTGATCGAGGCCGTTTTCGCCAAAGACCAGCGGAAGCCAGCTGCCGCTGCCGTCCTCGTTAAATTTCGCTACGTAGA
Source organism: Pseudescherichia sp. (assembly GCF_031979925.1). Classification (GTDB taxonomy): domain Bacteria; phylum Pseudomonadota; class Gammaproteobacteria; order Enterobacterales; family Enterobacteriaceae; genus Pseudescherichia. The sequence continues at coordinate 281,989 of NZ_DALZFB010000004.1, forward strand.
GCGTGCCGGAGGTGAGCAGATCCATGCTGGAGCCGCGGTTGGCCGGATCGTACTTTTTGTCCGAGACGAACTTATAGATGTACTCAAACTTCTGGTCGTCGCCCATATAGACCACCACGCGGTTGTCCGCAGCGAGGGTGACCATCGCGCCTTCGTGCTTAAAGCGACCCAGCGCGGTGTGCTTGCGCGGCGTAGAGTCAGGATTGTAAGGGTCAATCTCTACGACCCAGCCAAAGCGATTCGGCTCGTTCGGGGTTTTATCCACGCTAAAGCGCTCGTCGACCTCGTTCCAGCGGTAGGAGTCGTCGCTGTCGGCGATGCCGTAGCGCTTCTCCAGCGCATTACGATCCGCCTTCTTGACAAAAATATCGGACCAGTTCTCTTCGCAGGTGAGGTAGGTTCCCCACGGCGTGTGGCCGTTGGCGCAGTTCTGCATCGTTCCCAATACCAGCTCGCCCTGTGGATCGGCGGCGGTTTTCATCAGCGGCTGATGGCGCGCCGGGCCGGTGAGCTGCATCGGGGTGTTAACGGTGATGCGGCGGGCGAACAAGGAGGGGCGCACCACCTGCCAATCGCTGCCGCGCTTCTGTACCTCGATAACCGAGATGCCCATTGCGTTCTGTCCCTTGCGGGCTTTGTCGAGGTTCCAGTTGGCGTCGCCATCCTTAAACAGCATTCCGTTATCGATGTACTCATGATTCATTGCCAGCAGGCCATGGTCAGGGCTGTCTCCGCCCTGCGGCAGGCTAAACCACGCCATACCGTCATGGTGCATGCCCGCCTGGGCCGCCTGCTCGTCGGTGGTGTTGCTGCCGTCGGTCTTGAATGCGGGCATCGCTTCCTTCAGACCCACCGGCTCGCCCCAGCGATAGAACGGCCGCGCGATATAGCCCTCCGGCACTATAACCGTATCTTCAGAGGAGACCGGGATGCTGGTGAACCCCAGCGAGACCGCCTTAGCCAGTGCAGAAGGACGGCCAACGGCAGCAAAGGCCGCCTCCGGTTTCACCAGCAGCGGGAAAGAGACCGCCGCGCCCGCCACTACGCCCATCTGTAACAGACGGCGGCGGGAAAGAAAGACGTTCGCCACGTCAGAAAATACCGGGTTGGCGCTGCGGTTACTGATCTCTTCGCTATGTTCTTTTTTGAATAGGGATTTTAACGGTCTGCTCACGACGGCGTCCTTTGGTTAACCAGAGAGTAAAGTGACGCCGTTAGACTAAGTAATCATTGTTACAATTTTATAACAGCTAGCGGGCAGCGCTGCGGTGCAGGATCAGCTCGGTGATCTCCGACGGGTGGCCCAGCCGCAGCGGGAAGCCGTTCCACAGGCCCGTGCCGTTGCTGACGTAGAGGGTCATATTGCCGACCTGATAGCGCCCGGAGACAAAGCCGTTGTTTGCCGGACCCACCAGCAGATCCAGCCCGCGGATCATTCCCCCGTGGGTGTGTCCAGAGAGCTGTAGCTTCACGTTGTGCTTCGCATTGTCGCGAGCCGAGCCAGGGCGGTGATCGAGCAGGATGATGCTGTCATCAGGGCGAACGCCTGCCAAAGCCTGCCCAAGATCCGGACCGGTCTCCTCAACGCGCTGGGCCGCCTCATCGTTGACGCCCGCCAGCACAATCGATTCATCGCCACGCGCAATGCGCACATGGCTATTTTGCAGAAAAGGGATCTTCAGCTGCTGGTAAATCTTCATCCACTCTACATAGTCAAAATAATACTCATGGTTGCCGGTGATGGCATAGAGACCGTTTTTGGCCTGTAGCCGGGAGAGCGGCTCGACGTCCTTAAAGCGGCGATCCACCGTGCCGTCGGACATATCTCCGGTTAGCACGATCAGATCAGGATTGAGCCGGTTGGCTTTCTCGACAACCTGCTCAACCCAGGCTTTCGGCAGCAGGCGGCTGGAGTGGATATCCGTCAGCTGGACAATCTTAAAGCCCTCAAAGGCCGGCGGCAGGTCGGGGAAATCCACCATGACGGTGCGCACCGCCGGGATCTCAATTGCCTGCTTTACGCCGATGCCCGACAGCACCAGGGCTATTACCATTAGCGCCACGCCGGATGCGGTTTGCGGCAGGCGCTTACGCAGCAGCCACTTTACCAACAGGCTGGCGACGTCGCGCACCAGCAGCAGCCCGGCAAACATGACGATCGAACCAAACAGCCAGCCTTGGGCAATCATCACCGGCTCGGGCCACTCGGGAGAGAACATACTGCCGAAGAACAGCTTGCCCAGCAGGTGAAATTCGCCTGCCACCAGCAGCACCAGCGCCAATCCTGCGCGTACCCACATTGGCAGCGACAGCGGCAGAATAAAGCGCGCTATCACGTACAGAGCGGGTATCAGCGTCCAGATAAAAAACATATTTGCTCCCTTAAACTCACCTGCTCCAGGTTACGACTGTAAATTCTTAAGCAACGCCTCATGGAAGCGCGCCGGATCTTCCATCTGCGGAGCGTGGCCCATGCCTTCAAATTCAACCAGGGTAGCATTCGGGATCTGCTTCGCGGCCTCTTTGCCCAGCACGTTATAGTTACCCACGGCTTTTTTCACCTCCGGCGACGCGGTATCGCTGCCTGGGGCGGTGGTATCCCCGGTCCCGATAAACAGCGTCGTTGGCACGCGTAGGTCTTTGAACTCATAGACTACCGGCTGGGTAGCGATCATGTCATAGAGCAGGGCGGAGTTCCACGCTACGCGCTCTTTACCCGGCCCGCTGCTCAGCCCGGCCAGCATATCCACCCACTTGTCATACTCCGGCTTCCAGTTGCCCATGTAGTAGGTCTTCTGCTCATAGGCTTTAATGCTCTGAGCGCTGGTTTTCAGCTCGCGCTGATACCACTCGTCGACGCTGCGGTAAGGTACGCCTTTGGCTTTCCAGTCCTCGAGGCCGATGGGGTTGACCATCACCAGCTTCTCGGTCTGCTGCGGGTACATCAGGGCATAGCGCGTGGCCAGCATCCCACCGGTGGAGTGACCCACGATGATCGCTTTTTCAATCCCCAGCGAAGCCAGTAGCTGATGGGTATTGTGCGCCAGCTGCTGGAAGCTGTACTGATAGCTGGCAGGCTTGGTAGAGGTGCAGAAGCCAATCTGATCCGGGGCGACGACGCGGTAGCCGGCATCGTGCAGGGCACGGATCGTCTCCTCCCAGGTGGCGGCGCAGAAGTTTTTGCCGTGCAGCAGCACGACCGTATGGCCGTTGGGCTTATCCGCCTGAAGATCCATATAGCCCATGCTGAGCGGCTGTTTTTGCGACTGAAACTCAAACTTTTTCAGCTCCCACGGGTAGCTAAAACCTTCCAGGTGTTCACCGTACTCTGCTGCCGTTGCCGCACCGCTGAGGAGCAGGGTGGCCAGCACGCAGCATGAGGTTCGCTTAAACATAACTTTTCTCCACGCTGCGTTTATACAATATCGTCCACGACACCGCCGTCAACGCGCAGGGCTGCGCCGGAGGTCGCTGAGGCCTGGGTTGAGCAGACGTAGACCACCATATTGGCGACCTCATCCACCGTGGCGGCACGCTGGATCACCGAGGTAGGGCGGTTGGCTTTTACAAACTCGGTGGCCACCGTCTCCAGCGACTTGCCAGTTTTGTCTATCTCGCTCTGCATCATGGCGGCAAAGCCGTCGGAGAGGGTCGGACCTGGCAGCACGCTGTTGACCGTCACGCCGCTACCCGCTACGTATTTTGCCAGCCCGCGGGCCAGTGAGAGCTGTGCCGTTTTGGTCACGCCGTAGTGGATCATATCTGCCGGGATATTAAGAGCCGATTCAGAAGAGATAAAGACTACCCGGCCCCAGCCCTTCTTCACCATACCCGGCAGCAGGGCGCGGGCCAGACGAACGCCGGACATGACGTTGGTCTGCCAGTATTTATCCCAGGTAGCGTCGTCGGTGGCGTTAAAGTCGGACGGGCCATAGATGCCCGCATTGTTGACCAGAATATCTACGGACGATGCGGTTTTCAGTACCGATTCAACGCCCTCGGCGGTGCTGAGATCGGCGATGGTGGCACGTACTTCAACGCCAGGCACCGCCTGCTGTAGCTGCTGAATGCCCTGGTTGACGCTCTCCTGGCTGCGACCGTTGAGGATCACTTCCGCGCCGCTCTCAGCCAGACCGCGTGCAATCGCCAAACCAATCCCGCCGGTAGAGGCCGTCACCAGCGCAACTTTTCCCGTCAAATCAATTTTCATCGTCCGCTCCCGTAGATGTCATGAGTGAACGTTAAGCATAGACGCTACTTTGCGGAGGTTAAGAGTTTCAGTAGCGTCTTAACCTGTTCATCCAGGGGCATTAAGTCTTTTTTTACAATCAGGTGCAGCGGTGTGGCGCGGCGCACGCCGTGGCTGAGGGGCAGCGTTTTTAAGATGCCAGCGTCCAGCTGCTCGCGGATCCGCTCTTCCGGTAGCCAGCCGTATCCCACCTGGTACATCACCGCTTCAATAGCGGCATCAATGGTAGAAAAGGTCCATGCTTCGCTGGTGGACTGCTGGGCACTGTCACTCTCGGTGATACGGATCAGCGGCCAGGCCGACAGGCTTTCGTCGTTCATGGAACTCAATGCAAAAAGCGGATGATCGCGATGGGCCACGGCGATGAAATCAACGTTCATCAGCCACTCCCCGCGTCCGGTCATATCCTGACGGCGCGGCAGGATCATAACGTCAGCTTCAGTGTGCGCCGGTAGGGCAACGTTTTCCAGGGCCTCGGTGAGGTGCACCTGCGTCTGGGGATAGCGCTGCTGAAACTGGCGCAAAATAGCGAACAGATGGCGGCGGGGAAAGATGCTGTCGACCACCAGATCAAGGCGGGTACGCATACCGTTACGCATTGTAGATGCGCGCGTTTCGACATAGGCAAACGCCTTCAGCAGGGGCTTAACCTGCTTTAGCAGCAGCTCCCCGGCAGGGGTAAGTACGGCTCTGCGTCCTTCAGGTACCAGCAGGGCCACGCCCAAACGCTCCTGCAAGAGTGCCAGGTTGTAGCTGACCGAGGACTGACTGCGATGCGTCTCTTCGGCGGCTTTGGCAAAGCTGCCCAGCTCAATGACTTTTTCCAGCAGTGACCACTGCTAAAGGGTTGTCTTGTGCATAAACCATCTAAAAAGTTGATGAATATTATCCAAACATAGCGTTATTAATTCATAATTTGCAGCAGTACGCTACCTCTATCACATAAAGGAGGTAACAAATGAGCAGCTTTGATAAACACGATCTGAGTGGTTTTGTCGGTAAACACCTGGTTTACACCTACGACAACGGCTGGAATTACGAGATCTATGTGAAAAACGATACCACGCTGGACTACCGTATCCACAGCGGGATTGTCGGCAATCGCTGGGTGAAAGATCAACACGCCTATATTGTGCGGGTGGGGGAAAGCATCTACAAAATTTCATGGACCGAGCCGACCGGGACCGACGTTAGTCTGATTGTTAACCTCGGCGACAGGCTGTTTCACGGCACTATCTTCTTCCCGCGCTGGGTAATAAACAACCCGGAAAAAACGGTCTGCTTCCAGAACGATCACATTCCTCTAATGGAATCTTACCGCGAGGCAGGTCCTGCCTATCCAACGGAAGTGATTGATGAGTTCGCGACCATCACCTTTGTGCGCGACTGCGGCGCAAATAACGATAGCGTCATTAACTGTGCGGCCAGCGAGCTGCCAGAGAACTTCCCGGAAAACCTGAAATAAGCTAACCGGGAGCAGGCAGCTGCTGGCGTTCACGCACTACCCCGGCAATCGACTTTTTGGCCGTCCTGGACCAAGCAGGATGGCCAGCTTGCTGCCGCCTTTGGTGGTCTCCATCCAAATTTTGCACACGCTGGTGAGCGGTACCGAGAGCAGCATGCCCACCGGCCCCAGCAGCCATCCCCAGACCAGCAGCGAGAGGAACACCACCAGCGTTGACATCCCCAGCCGATGACCCATCATGCGCGGCTCAAGGATGTTGCCCAGCAGCATATGCACCACCAGGAAGAGTGCGCCGACCATGAAAAACTCATAGTAGCCGTTGAACAGCAGCGCCTGGATCATCGGAGGGATTGCCGACAGCACGGAGCCGATATTGGGCACATAGTTCAGCAGAAACGCCAGCACGCCCCACATCAGGGCGAACTGCACATCCAGCAGCATCAGCCCCAGCCAGATAATCACCCCGGTCCACAGGCTGATAAGCGTCTTGAGCGCCAGATAGTGCGACACCCCTTTCAATGCCCGGTGCAGGCCCGCGATATGGATCTGCGGATTATTCAGCGCGAAGCGCAGCTTGTAGGGTACGTGGCGAACCTCAAACAGCATAAATACTACCGTCATCACCAGCAGAACAATGCTGGCCATCGCGTTAGAGAGCTGTGCCATTAGCGTAGTGGCGAAGGTCATCATCTTATCGGAGTCCATGCGCTGCAACATGCGCTCCGGCGAGATATGCAGATTCAAAAAGGGCAGCGCCTGCTGTAAGGCGACAATTTTGCGCGTTAGCTCCCGGTTATATTTGGGTAGCAGATTAATAAAATCGGTTGTCGAGGCGGCGAGCACGCCAAACAGGGCGGTAAGCACGATCAGCATCACTACCACAACAATCGTAATGGCGATAGGGCGCTTAATACCGCGGCGTAAAAACCAGGTGACCAGAGGATTAAGGACGATGGCAAAGAAGAGCGCCAGCAGAAGCTGGACGATAATATCCGCCGCCGCATGGATGCCTGCCAGAATAATGACCAGCGCGGCCATTTTGACAAGGATGTGCAGTCCTGCTTTATCACCGGATTTTTCAGGCAATACGTTGAGCATGTTGAATTCCTTTTATCGCTGTGCTTGTTAAGTGTAGTGCCTTGTTTGGGCTTCGTTTAAGGCCGATAATCTTATTGTTAATGCTGATTTTCACGCCTCGTCGTGTTAATAGTGAAACACTCCTGTAAAGAACCGTTGTAAAACTGGTGAGCTTCATGCCTGAACCCGTCGCCGACCCGGCGCTAAGTGGACTGCGCCTTAACCTGCGCATTATCTCCGTAGTGATCTTTAACTTTGCAAGCTATCTCACCATTGGTCTGCCGCTGGCTGTACTGCCGGGCTATGTCCACGACGTCATGGGCTATAGCGCCTTCTGGGCGGGACTGGTGATTAGCCTGCAATATTTCGCCACGCTCCTGAGCCGCCCCCATGCCGGGCGCTATGCCGATGCACTGGGACCGAAAAAGATCGTGCTCTTTGGCCTGTGCGGCTGCTTTCTCAGCGGCGTGGGCTACCTGCTGGCCAGTCTTGGCAGCGGCTGGCCTGGCGTCTGCCTTGTTCTGCTTTGCGTAGGCAGGGTGATCCTCGGCATCGGCCAGAGCTTTGCGGGCACCGGCTCGACGCTCTGGGGGGTAGGTACGGTGGGGTCGCTGCACATCGGCAAGGTAATCTCCTGGAACGGCATCGCCTCCTATGGGGCAATGGCGCTCGGTGCACCGCTGGGCGTGCTCTGCTTTCACTATGTTGGCCTGACCGGGCTGGCGCTCACCATTATGGCCGTGGCGCTGGTGGCATTTCTCTTTGCCCTGACCCGTCCGGCGGTAAAGGTAAGCAAAGGCAAGCCGCTGCCGTTTCGCGACGTGCTGGGGCGCATCTGGCTCTATGGGATGGCGCTGGCGCTCGGCTCCGCCGGGTTTGGCGTCATCGCCACCTTTATTACGCTTTTCTACGATGCTAAAGGCTGGGACGGTGCGGCCTTTGCTCTGACCCTCTTTAGCTGCGCCTTTATCGGCACGCGGCTCTTCTTCCCTAACGGCATCAGCCGGTTAGGCGGCCTGAACGTGGCGTTGATCTGCTTTGCGGTCGAGACGCTGGGGTTAATACTTACCGGCCTCGCCTCTGCACCGTGGATGGCGAAAGTGGGCGTACTGCTGGCGGGGGCGGGCTTCTCGCTGGTCTTCCCGGCGCTTGGCGTGGTGGCGGTCAAAGCGGTGCCACAGCAGAACCAGGGCGCGGCGCTGGCGACCTATACGGTGTTTATGGATCTGGCTCTCGGCGTGACCGGGCCAGCGGCCGGGCTGCTGATGGCATGGATGGGCGTCTCGTCAATCTATATCGCGGCGGCGGGGCTGGTGGCGGTGGCATTACTTCTGACGCTGAAGTTAAAAAAACGGCCTCCGCTGGAGTCCGTTTCAGAGTCGTAGGCCCGGCAAGCGGCGTGCCGCCGGGCGTTATACTGGCAGTCAGTTAATGACGATGGTGTTGATAATGTTCTCTGCCGCGCTCTGCGCCTGCTGCTGGTTTTCCGCCGGCAGCGTAACCTGAATGGTCAGCAGCTTATTATCAACCTTGCCCAGCACCACGGAGGACCATGCGGTCTGGCCCTTCGCGGAGATGATGCTGTCCAGCTGCTGTAGCGTGTGGCCTTTGACCTCGATGGATTTATTCGTCACCACCTGCAGCTGCGGATCGCGGCTGCGCTGCTGATCTTCCAGGCGTTTCGCCAGCACCGGCAGCTCTTCATTGGTGTTATCCCCGACGATAACAATCACCGCTTTCTGGCCGGTAGCATCGGAGTAAACGTGCATATTGTTCGCCTGGGTACCCAGCTTGCCGCTCTGATCGCTCATGTCAGCAGGCAGGGAGAAGGTCACCTTACCGTCCAGCAGGGTCACCGGTTGGCCGGTCGCATTGCTCTCCGGCGCTGCGCCCTGAGCAGGCGTTTTCGTGTCACTGTTATCACAGGCCGCCAGCCCTAACACCAGCAGGCCAATCCCGACGTACTTAACCAGATTGCGCATTGACTTCTTCCTTTCGATAAACGGCCAAAACGGCTCATAGGCCCATCTTATCACAAGTTAGGAAGCGTACCTTTAACTGGCCGGCACCGCGGAAATTTCAGATTTATCCGCCAGCCTTTTCAGGCACATATTGAGTAATACGCCATACATCGGCAGGAAGAACAGGATGCTGATGAGCACCTTGAAGCTGTAGTCCACCAGCGCGATTTCGGTCCAGTGCTGGGCCATAAACGCATCCGGGCTACGCCAGAAGGCGATAAAGAAGAAGGCGATAGTATCGCTGGCGTTACCGAATAGGGTGGAGACGGTTGGTGCGAGCCACCAGCGACGATTCTGCCGCAGACGGTTGAAGACGCGAACGTCGAGGATCTGCCCCAGCGTGTAGGCCATAAAGCTCGCAGCGGCGATGCGGGCAACAAACAGGTTAAAATGTGCCAGTGCGCCAAAGCCCTGCCAGCTGCCCATATAAAACAGCGACGAGACGATATAGGAGATAATCAGCGCCGGGATCATGACGGCAAAGATGATCCGCCGGGCGAGCGGTGCGCCAAAAATACGCACGGTCAGGTCGGTGGCGAGGAAGATAAACGGAAAGCTAAACGCGCCCCAGGTGGTATGGAAACCAAACACTGAGATCGGCAGCTGCACCAGATAGTTGCTGGAGGTGATCACCAGCAGGTGAAAAAGCGATAGCCAGAACAGCGCCTTCGTGCGCTGAGATTGAGAGAACTGCGTCATATTGTGACCTTTTTATAAGTTGGGGTGAGGGAACCCAATTTGAATCTGTTATTGCCTTGCTGGGCAAAGTTTGAACCGCCGCATCATACTGCTTTCACTACGCTTTGCAATGGTTAATAGTCACGCAATCGTTAACCTGGTTTGCTTTGTGATAATCGCGGCGTAAACTACAGCGGTTTTTGAATGAATGAGCTAAAAATGACCGATCTCTTCTCTACTCCAGACCATACCCTTGATGCGCAGGGGCTGCGCTGCCCGGAGCCCGTGATGATGGTGCGTAAAACTGTACGCACCATGCAAATCGGGGAAACGTTGCTGATTATTGCCGACGATCCCGCTACAACGCGTGATATTCCTGGCTTTTGCCGCTTTATGGAGCACGAGCTGGTGGCCCAGCAGGTTGAAGCGCTGCCCTACCGCTATCTGTTACGTAAAGGGCAGTAATAACGGCCCGGTGGCGCTACCCTTACCGGGCCTACACATCGCGCCGAGCGCATTGTAGGCGGGGCAAACGCAGTGCCGCCCGGCGTTTAGTTTACTCGGCCAGAAAGACCTCGACGCCAAAGGCGGGCAGCGTGTACTGCTGCTCCTGTCGTTCTCCGGTATTGAGCAACGCCTCAAGCGGCCCGGCCTCCTGGGCCAGCTCCAGCGTCACGGCACAATCGCTAAAGTTCTGCACAAAGATATACCGCTTGCCATCCTGCTCTCTGACGGTGGCGACTGTTCCAGGCGGTAAACGCAGGGTCGTGCAGGCAGACAGCCCGTGCCGGTCTGCGATCAGCTGGTAGAAGTCCGTCAGAAAATCGCTTCCGGTTCTGGCCGCGACGTAGTACGCCTCGCCTTTACCATAGCGGTTGCGGGTTACGGCTGGCCTGCCCTGGTAGAAGTCCCGCTGATAAACGCCCAGCACCTCTGCCCCTTCGGTATGGATCAGATCGCATAGCTCAAGGCAGGTATAGTCGCGGGTCGCTTTATCCCACGATGCAGCCGTCATCTGGATCTGGTTCGTTTCCCCGTCGTACAGGCTGTCGATCTCTTCTGACCAGATGCCTAAAACCTCCCGCAGCGGGCCAGGGAAGCCGGTGGTGTAACAGAGATCGTCCTCGTTAACGATCCCTGACCAGTAGGTGGCAATAAAAATGCCGCCTGCGGCAACGAACTGGTTCACCCGGTCGGCAAACGCCTCGTTTACCATATAGAGCATAGGTGCAACGACGACGCGGTACCGGCTAATATCGGCGCGCTGGGAGACAATATCGACCTGAATGTTTTGCTGCCATAGCGCCTGGTAGTGCTTATGCACGGTCTCTTCGAATTTGATGCCGCAGTTGCGTGGCCCTGCCGAATCGTTCACCGCCCAGCGGTTATCCCAGTCGTAAACAATCGCTACCTCGGCCCGATAATCGCTCCCTGCCGCATAGGCCAGCTTCTCCAGCGCAGCGCCAACCTGTTTGACATCCTGCCCCACCCGCGTGTTGAGGTGCCCAACATGATCGACCACCGCACCATGCAGCTTCTCGCTGGAGCCGCGGCTTTTACGCCACTGAAAATACTGCACCGAACCAGAGCCATGCGCCACCGCCTGCAGGGCCGAAAGCAGGTGCATCCCCGGTTTTTTCAGCTTGCTGATCGGCTGCCAGTTGGTGGTACCCGGCGTCGACTCCATCAGCAAAAACGGCAGGCCGGGCTTCAGGCTTCTCATCAGGTCAAACGTAAAGGCAGTATAGGAGGCGAGCGCCTGCTGATCCCGGGTCTGATGCCACTCCGGGTAGCTGTCCCAGGAGATAAAATCGATCTCCTGCGCCAGGCGCCAGTAATCGTAATCATAAAACGCGCCGTGAAAATTTGTTGTCGCTGGCAGCGCCGGATTAAAGGGTTTTACCGTTTCTATCTCATGGCGGCAGAATAGCGCCACCTGCTCAGTGACGAAGCGCCGCCAGTCAAGGTTCAGGGCATGAACCGACTGCTCCCCCAGCGGCCCAGGGGAGTGGATCTGACTCCAGCTGGTATATTGGTGGCTCCAGAAGGTGCTCCACCAGCGCTGGTTCAGGTTCTCTAAGCTCTGATATTTCTCCTTCAGCCAGCTGCGAAAGTTTTCCTGGCAGATCTCGCAGTGGCACTCCCCGCCATATTCATTGGAGATATGCCAGGCCAGCACCGCCGGATGATTGGCATAGCGCCTGGCCAGCTGCGCGTTTATCTTTCCCGTCAGACGGAGATAGGCGGGAGAGGAGTAGCAGTGATTATGCCGCTCGCCGTGCAGATTCCGGGTGCGATCGCTATTGGTTCTTAACACCTCTGGATATTTTTCCGATACCCACGCTGGCCTTGCTCCGCTGGGCGTCGCCAGAAAAACAGAGATGCCGTTGGCATAAAGCTTATCGAGCACGTTATCCAGCCAGCCAAACTGGTAGTGGCCCTCTTCAGGCTCCAGGCTTGACCAGCTAAATATGCCGACCGACATGACGTTGCACCGGGCCTCTTTCATCATCGCAATGTCCTGCTCGATAATGCCTGGCTGATGCAACCACTGATCGGGGTTGTAATCGGCACCGTGTAAAAAACCCAGTGCTGGAAATAAGTTGCGCATGACCGCCTCCGTTAAGCTAAAGACTCTCTCTCCTGAGAAAGATTGATGGCCTGGCCTTTCCGGTTATGTAAAGAGAACACGGAGAAGAGCGTGAAGAGGCCTGAAACAGTGCCAAGAATGATATAGGTGTTGGCGAAACCAATGGTGTCGTACAGATAGCCGACAGCTGGCGAGTAGAGCGTAGTGGCGATGGACGCGGCAAACAGCACCAGCAGATAGATGGTCGATGAGAGCTTGTGATCGAAATTCTGCGCAATAAACTTAAACACGGCGATGAGAATGAGCGGCTTCTCGATGGCGTGCATCATTTTTACCGTGGCAATCCACACCGGGCCGAGAGGTACGGCGGAACCAAGAATACGTACCGACATAATCGTCCCGGCAATCACTAATGCCCATTTTGCTCCCACGCGATTTACAAACCACGGCATCAGCCCTAAAAATAGCGTTTCAAAACAGACCTGTACCGACGCGAGGGTGCCGTACCACTTATTCCCGACGTCTACGCTGGAGAATTGCAGGGAGAAATACTGGGCGAACTGCTGGTCATAGGTATCGTAGATTTGCGTGACGAACAGCGTGAAGATAATCAGCATCCAGAACTGACGATTTTTTGCCAGCTCGAACACATGTCCAGCCTTCAGCGAGGAGGTCATCTTCTCCTCTTCAACCGTGACCTCTATTTTGGTCAGCATAAAGCAGACAGCGGCTAATACGATAGCCGCGCTGGCCAGCCAGAAAGAGAGGTTAGGATTATCGTTGATATTGCGACCCACAATATAGGCCGCCGCGGCCCAGCCCAGCGATCCCCACATTCTGACCCGGCCATATTCAAAGGCGTAGCGACGGGAGATTTTATCAATGTAAGAGTCGATAACGCCGCAGCCCGAGTTAAAGATGATCCCCAGATAGATACCGCCGAGAATCGCCCCTAACCAGAAGGTGCTCACCAGTAGCGGAGCATAGACGTAAATAAAGAATGGCCCAATCGGCAACAGCAGGGCAACAATCAGGAAAATAAGCGATTTTTTGGTGCCAAATTTGTCAGAAATATAACCAAAGAATGGCTGCATGGTCAGGGCAATAAAGGCGTTGATGGCATAGAGCCAACCGGTTTTTGTCGCGCTAATACCCAGATGCTGGGTAGTCCAGATGACAAAAAAAGCCATCGTTGCCGACCAGGCAAACAGATAGAGAAAGTCGAAAATACTTAAAAGTATGTAGTTCCTTTTGCCGGTAACCATCTCTTTTTTCCTTATCAAGGAACAGACGTCGGTGCTTCGCCTGGGCTTCAGCGAATAGCGTTCTTGGGGTGTGGCTGGTTGATGTGACTCTGTCGTTTAAAATGTACGACGTTCACATCCGTGGGTTACATACAATACCTGACAAATCTTTTGCACAATGCTCACCGCGGCGAAATGTAACCGTTATCACACAACGTGCTTTTTTCTTGCGGCAAAAAGTGAACAAGATCGCAAAAATCCACCATGTGAACGTAAGACATTTTGGTATTATAGAGCGGTAAACTTGAGAGATAACCGAAAAGGAAAAAGGGTGCATAAGAGCAAAAACGCGACGCTGGAAGATGTTGCTCGCCACGCTGGCGTCTCTTACCAGACCGTCTCCAGGGTACTGAACAAGTCAGTGAACGTTGCCGAAAAGACCCGTATCCGCGTTGAAAAGGCCATTGAGGAACTACGCTATGTGCCAAATCGTCTCGCTCAGCAGCTGGTGGGGAAACAGGCCCAAACGCTTGGACTGGTGACGACTTCGCTTGCTCTCCATGCACCGTCACAGATAGCCGCTTCGGTAAAAAAACATGCCCGCGACGCTGGGTATCAGGTTCTTATCTCAATGATTGATGAAAGCGATACCACTGCCATTCAGCAGTCGATTAATGACTTTAAGTCGCAGCTGGTCGACAAAATCATTATCAACGTGCCGCTGGAAAGGGCCGTCGCTGAAACAGTGGCTAAGCAGAATGAAGACGTTACCTGTCTGTTTCTCGACGTCGCACCTGATAGCGATGTTTTCCACGTGATTTTCGATCCGACAAACGGCACCCGAGAGAGCGTAAAACAGCTTTATGAGCTGGGACACCGGCATATTGCGCTGATGCCTGGCCCACAGCATGCCGTATCGGCCCAGCTGCGTTTAGCCAGCTGGCTGGATAGCCTTAATGAGTATAGTCTGACGCCGTGCTCGGTTATCTTTGGCTCATGGGACGCGCCGAGCGGGTTTGCCGGCGTGCAGACGCTGCTTGCTGAGAAAAAAACGTTTACCGCTCTGCTGGCAGGTAACGACCAGATGGCACTGGGAGCGCTGAGCGCCTTACATCAGGCACGGATTGCCGTACCTGAGCAGGTCTCGGTAGTGGGTTACGATGACAGCTACGAAAGTGCGTTTTTTATCCCCTCTCTGACTACGGTGCGTCTGGATCTGGATGCGCAGGGGAGAGAGGCGGTAGCAAGGGTGTTGGCAGCTGCGCCGGGTAAGCTACCAGAGAGTTGCACTCTTCCGGCAGAGTTTGTGCTGCGTAGCTCAACGGCTATTTGGACTACCGTTGTCACATAATTGAACCATCGTTTCACAATCTTATTACTTTTGTGAACCGCTTCACCTCTGCTTCTCCAGACGTAGTGTAGTTTTTAAGCGTAAAAATTAAAACGCTGTCCTGGCGCTTACCTCACTACCCTGGAGTTGACTCAATGAAAACGACCCTCAAGCCGTTGTTAGCCGCTCTGTGCCTCTCTGCCTTTGCTTCCTCCGTTGCTGCTCAAACCATTAAGGCTGCCGACGTCCACCCGCAGGGTTATCCCAACGTGGTGGCCGTGGAGCAGATGGGCGAAAAACTGAAACAGCAAACCGACGGCAAGCTGGAGATTAAAGTCTTCCCCGGCGGCGTGCTCGGGGATGAAAAGCAGATGATTGAGCAGGCGCAGATGGGCGCCATCGACATGATCCGCGTCTCCATGGCACCGGTGGCGGCGATCCTGCCGGACATCGAAGTCTTTACGCTGCCCTACGTCTTCCGCGATGAAGATCACATGCATAAGATCATCGACGGCGATATCGGTAAAAGCATTGGTGACAAGCTCACCGCCAATCCGAAATCCCGTCTGGTATTCCTCGGCTGGATGGATTCCGGTACCCGCAACCTGATCACCAAGGATCCCATCGTCAAACCGGAAGATCTGAAAGGGAAGAAGATCCGCGTACAGGGTAGCCCGGTAGCGTTAGCCACGCTGAAAGATATGGGCGCTAACTCGGTAGCGATGGGCGTTAGCGAGGTCTATAGCGGAATGCAGACTGGCGTCATCGACGGCGCAGAGAACAACCCGCCGACCTACGTGGCGCACAACTATATGCCGGTCGCGAAAAACTATACTCTTAGCGGTCACTTTATCACCCCAGAGATGCTGCTCTACTCCAAAGTGAAGTGGGACAAACTCAGTGCCGACGAGCAGCAGAAGATCCTCACCCTTGCCCGCGAAGCGCAGTTTGAGCAGCGCAAGCTGTGGCAGGCCTATAACCAGCAGGCGCTCGACAAGATGAAGGCGGGCGGGGTTCAGTTCCACGACATCGACAAAACGGTCTTTATCAAAGCGACAGAGCCGGTGCGCGCCCAGTATGGCGATAAGCATCAGGATCTGATGAAAGCCATCGCTGACGTCCAGTAAACCTGACCTGTTGTGGAGGACGTATGTCCCAACTCTACCTGAAGTGGATGGACCGTCTGTACCTGCTCGCCATGGCCGTGGCGGGCCTGTCGCTGCTGGTGATGACCATCGTGATCCCGATTGGCATCTTCTCGCGCTACGTGCTCAACCGCGGCGAGTCCTGGCCGGAGCCAATCGCCATTATCTGCATGGTGACCTTTACCTTTATCGGGGCCGCGGTGAGCTACCGCGCCGGGTCACATATCGCGGTTAACATGCTTACCGATCGGCTGCCCGATTCGCTCAAAGCCCTGTGCGCCAGGCTGGTGGATCTGCTGATGCTGGGGATCTCGCTGCTGATTTTCTGGTACAGCTACCTGCTGTGCGTTGAGCTGTGGGAGCAGCCCGTCGCCGAGTTTCCCATTCTGACTTCAGGGGAGAGCTACCTGCCGCTGCCGCTCGGGTCGGCGATCCTGATCCTGTTTGTGCTTGAACGCCTGCTGTTTGGTTCGCAGGAAAACCGTCCGGTCGTACTGATCGGCAACCATGGTTAAGGGGTGAAAGATGGATGCGTTTGTTTTGTTATTCACCCTCGCCATTTTGCTGGCGCTGGGGATGCCGGTGGCCTTCGCTGTCGGATTAAGCGCCGTGGCTGGTGCGCTGTGGATCGACCTGCCTCTTGAGGCGCTGATGATCCAGATCACCAGCGGGGTGAACAAGTTTACCCTGCTGGCGATCCCGTTCTTTATCCTGGCGGGTGCGATCATGGCGGAAGGCGGCATTGCCCGGCGGCTGGTAAACTTTGCCTATATTTTTGTCGGCTTTATTCGCGGCGGCCTGTCGCTGGTGAATATTGTCGCCTCAACCTTTTTCGGCGCGATCTCCGGCTCGTCGGTAGCGGACACGGCCTCTATCGGCAGCGTGATGATCCCGGAGATGGAGAAGAAGGGCTACCCACGAGAGTACGCAGCGGCAGTGACCGCCAGCGGCTCGGTGCAGGCCATTCTCATCCCACCCAGCCATAACTCGGTGATCTACTCTCTGGCGGCGGGGGGTACGGTCTCCATCGCTACGCTGTTTATCGCTGGCGTACTGCCGGGGTTACTGCTCGGCGTGAGCCTGATGGTGCTCTGCCTGGGGTTTGCCCGCAAACGTGGCTACCCGAAAGGCGAACGGATCCCGTTTAAACAGGCGGTGAAAATCCTGCTTGATGCCATGTGGGGACTGATGACGGTGGTGATCATTCTCGGCGGCATTCTGTCGGGGATCTTTACCGCCACCGAGTCAGCGGCGGTCGCCTGCCTGTGGGCGTTCTTTGTCACGATGTTTATCTACCGCGACTACAAGTGGAACGAGCTGCCGAAGCTGATGTGCCGCACGGTGAAGACCGTCACCATCGTGATGATCCTGATCGGCTTTGCCGCAGCATTCGGCGCGGTGATGACCTACATGCAGCTGCCAATGCGTATCACCGAGTTCTTTACCTCGCTGTCGGATAACAAGTACGTCATTCTGATGTATCTCAACATTATGCTGCTGCTGATCGGCACCCTGATGGACATGGCCCCGATCATTCTGATCCTGACCCCGGTGCTGCTGCCGGTAACTAACTCGTTAGGGATCGATCCGGTGCACTTCGGCATGATCATGATGGTCAACCTCGGGATCGGGCTGATCACGCCGCCGGTAGGCTCGGTGCTGTTTGTCGCCAGCGCGGTGAGCAAGCAGAAGATCGAAACGGTAGTGAAGGCAATGCTGCCGTTTTACGCAATGCTGCTGGTGGTGCTGGGCATGGTGACCTATATCCCGGCCATTTCGCTCTGGCTACCGGGGATCCTGGGGATGCAGTAATATTTAAGAGGGTTCGTGTCGTTGTAGGCCCGGCAAGCATAGCGCCGCCGGGCGTTAAATCAGCTCCGCTACGCCAGGTGGGCGGCTAACGCCTGACCCGGCCTACGGTTCGTGCCCTATAGTTTTTATCTTCTACGTAATAACCGTAATGCGTTCGCCGTCACCAGCACCGTTGCGCCGGTGTCGGCGAGCACCGCCAGCCAAAGTCCGGTGATCCCCAGCAGGGTGGTCACCAGGAACACCGCCTTCAGCCCTAGCGCAATGGCAATGTTCTGCCGAATGTTGGCGTGCGTTGCCCGTGCCAGGGTAATCATCTCTGCCAGCCCGCTTAGCCTACTGTGAGTCAATGCCGCGTCGGCGGTCTCCAGCGCCACGTCGGTGCCGCTGCCCATCGCAATACCGATGGTCGCTGCCTTCATTGCCGGAGCATCGTTAATGCCGTCCCCAACCATCGCCAGCGGGGTGTGCACATTCAATGCGGTTACCGCCGCCACCTTATCTGCTGGCAGCAGTCCAGCTTTAAACTCAAGCCCCAGCTCGCGGGCTACCGCCGCTGCCGCACGCGGATTATCCCCCGTCAGGATCGTCCCCTGCACGCCCAGTCGATGCAGAGCGGCAACGGCTTCTTTAGCATCGTCACGCAGCGTGTCCCGCAGCGCCAACAGGCCTTTTAACGCGCCATCTTCAACCACGGCGATCACCGTCTGCCCGGCGGCTTCCAGCTTGTGAATGCGCTCGCTAAATTCGGAGGCAGGAAACTTATCCGCTGCACAAATCACGATCTTTTTACCCTCAACGTCGGCTTCAATACCCGACCCCACCAGCGCACGCTGCGCCGTAGCTGCCGGTATCACCAGCCCACGCGAGTGGGCTTCCCGCACAATTGCCTGCGCCAGCGGGTGGGTGGAACCCTGTTCAACCGCGGCAGCCAGCGTCAGCAGTTCGTTCTCTGTGGATGCATGAGGATAAATTCCTGTAACCTGCGGTTTACCCAGCGTCAGGGTGCCGGTTTTATCGAAGGCGATATGGCGCACGCGTCCGAGCTGCTCCAGCGCTGCGCCGCCTTTAATCAGCGCTCCCCGCCGTGCCGCGGCCGCCAGTCCGGAAGCGATCGCCGCTGGGGTGGAGATCACCAGCGCGCATGGGCAGCCGATGAGCAGCAGCGTCAGCCCCTTGTAGATCCAACCTTCCCACGCTGCGCTAAAGAGCAGCGGTGGCACAATCGCCACCAGCAGGGCGATGAACATAACGATCGGGGTATAGATCCGGCTGAAGCGATCGATAAAGCGTTCGACGGGCGCACGGCGCTCCTCGGCCTCCTCAATCAGCCTGAGGATGCGGTCGATGGCGCTATCGCCCGGCTCTGACAGCACCTTCAGCTGAACCATGCGATCCACGCTGGTGGCCCCGGCAGGCACTTTTTCCCCTGCGGTTCGCTCCACCGGGATCGATTCGCCGGTAAGGGCGCTCTCATCAAAGTCAGCGGCGGCGGTAAGTAGTGCTCCATCGGCCGGTAAACGCCCTCCGGCAGCCACCTCAATCACATTCCCTGGACGCAGCGCGCCTATCGCCACGGTTTTACGCTCGCCGTTAACCACCAAAGTTGCGGTCTCCGGCTTGAGCGCCATCAGGGCGCTAACCCCCTTACGCGCCCGGCTGGCGGCCCAGCCTTCAAGACGCTCGCCGACTAAAAATAGCAGCAGCACCATCGCTGCCTCTGCCGTTGCGCCGATAAACAGCGCCCCGATGGCCGCCACGCTCATCAACGTCTCAATGGCAAACCAGCTGCCGCTTCGCATCAGGCGCAGCGCCTGGCGGGCGATAGGGTAGAGGCCAACAAGAGTGGTAGCGATAAAGGCCAGATTACCGAGCGGATGGTTGACCTGCTCCAGCGCCCAGCTTAGCGCCATCATGATAATCAGCGTGATGATCGGCAGGTTTTCCTGCAGGAAGGACGTTTTCTCTGCCGGGGCCGTCTCGCTGCGCAGGGAGTAACCGGCTTTTTTGACCGCGGCCTCTACCTGCGCGCTGACGTTGCCCGAGGCGTTAACCAGCAGTTTCTCGGTGGCGAAAAGCACCTGAACCTGCTCAACCCCGGCAACCTGTCTGACCGCGTTCTCTACTTTGCGGGCGCAGGCGGCGCAGTCCATGCCGTTAACGATCCAGCTGTAACGATCGCCGCTAGCCGGAAGGGGGACAGCACGCTGCGTCTCGCACTCTACCTCGCAGCAGCAATCCTCTTTGACCGGGGTAGGGGTGAGCTTAAACGCCGTAAACTGCGGTGCTTTTTTGGGCTTTTCAGGAACAGACATGATGTCCTCCGGTCAATGATAATTTTCTCATTAACCGGAGGATACACTCTGGAGTCGACTCCAGAGTCAAGCGTTATAGATAGAGAGAGCGAACAATCAGGAAGTGGCCAGCAAAATAGCAGGCGCTGGAGATAGCGCTGTCTGCCCTGAAGCGGCGGCGATAGTGGCTGCCTAGCCAGACGATGTTACTCAGCAGCAGCAGGGTTGCACCGACAAATGCCGACAGCGCCGGGCTGGTGGGGCGGAAGAACCACAGCTCGCCTGCCAGCCAGACCATCACCAGCGTCATGGCAATAAAGGTGCATATGGGCCAGCGTAGCTCCTCAAGGCGTGTCCAGACGGTGGCAATCAACAGGACGCCAATTACCAACAGCACCAGCGGCAGCGGCCAGAAGAAGCTGAGGGTCATCTGGCTGGCGAAGTAGATGGTGTAAAGCAGATGGGCGAGGAAGAACGCCCCGATGGCGTAGAGCAGCTGCTGGCGAGGCAGCAGAGTCAGCGCATCGCCCACCAGGGTGGCGCACAGACCGGCCAGCACCAGATAGCTGACGGCGTTAAACATCGGCGCTTGCCAGGCTAGCAGCAATAGCAGCAGCAGCGTGACGGGTTTAAAAACCCAGCGTTGCCAGGCTGGCCCGCGATAGGACGCGTCCACGTAGAGCCAGGCGGAAAAACATACGGCGATAAACGACCAAAGCATCTTAATTCCTTGAATTCGTTACTGTCTCGTGGACGTCACGCCCACACCCTTGCTATTCAGTGTAGTGGCCGTTGCGGGCAGATGACAACGCTGGCCCGTGCGATTACTTCTTCTGCTGAAGATTCTGCTTAAGCCTTTTCTGCCACACCAGCAGCTCAAAGACGCCAAACAGGAAGATGCGCCACTGCTCGGCGGCGGTCATCTGCGGGCCATCCTTTGGCAGGGCGGTTTTCATCATCACCATCTGTAAGGCATGCATAAAGGCGGTGAAAACCAGCGCTACGTTGACGAAAATATTCAGCGGACGCGGGAAGGGGTGAACCAGGTTAAGGATCAGAAATGCCCAGACGCACAGCATCATGATTCGGCCCAGATTAATCAGCATGTTACGCTCCCTGTACGTATCGATGATAAAGGTACTTGTCGGTGATAGAGACGGTAGGCGACCTGTCCGGCTATCTTTTCACGGTGCAGATCCCAGTGTGTCGGCACGGGCGGCAGCCCATTTTCCACTTCGCTCTCTACATAGATTAGCGCGTCATCCGCCAGCCAGCCGTTATTTTCCAGCAGCCGCAATGTCTCATCAAGCAGGCCTTTACGAAACGGCGGATCGACAAAGACGATATCATGCGGGGTCCCGCTCTGGTTAAGGAACGCGAGGGTGTTGTCGTTAACCACCTTGCCCTGGGTGGCGTTCAGCGTCGCCAGGTTCTGTTGCAGCTGGCGGGCCACGCCGCGCTCCATCTCTATCAGCGTTGCCGAAGCGGCATAGCGCGACAGCGCCTCAAGGCCCAGCGCACCGCTGCCGGCGAAGCAGTCGAGGCAGCGCGCGTCTACCATTGAGGGGGCCAGCCAGTTAAACAGGGTCTCCCTGACGCGATCCGTGGTTGGCCGCAGGCCGGGGCTGTCCGGCACCGGGAGTTTTCGGCCGCGCCACTGGCCGCCAATGATGCGTATCTGGCCGCTGGCGGCTCGGTTGGGTTTTTTCATAATGCTGGCTCTGGTCACAATTTTTAGGCCGCCATTTTAGCGGCGGGCGACGCCGGACGAAACCTTAATCCGCAGGCGGTGCTGTGGAATCAGGAAAGTGTTAGACTAACGAATTACTTACACCATTTTCAGTCCCTGTTTGCGACTATCTTTAGGACAATACGGGCTGTGCCATGAATTAACCGCGAGGAGTGTAGTCGCAAATGGCAAAAGAGAAAAAACGGGGTTTCCTCTCCTGGCTGGGCCTGGGCCCAAAAGAGGAGCCGCAGCAGGCAGAGCCAGAGCAGCAGGTTGAGCAGCAGCCGGAAGAGCAGATCCAGCAGCAGGCGGCGGTTGTAACTGAAAAAGAGACGCAAGCGGAAGCAGAAGCGGAGCATGCCCCGCATAGCGAAGCCGAGTCAGAAGCCTTTGCCGCCGACGTCGTCGAGGTGACGGAGCAGGTTGTTGCCCGAGAAGAGCTTCAGGAGACTGTGCCGGAAGAGCTTCCAGAAGAGCCTGCGCCGCCGCAGGAAGCGCCTCTCCATGCTCAGCCGCCGGTGTACATTGCCCAGGAAGAGCTGCCGCAGACGGAAGAGGTTGCTCTCGTCGAGCCAGAGCCGGAACCGGAAGAGTGGTTAACCGAAGAGGATCAGCGTGACCTCACCGACGAGGAGCTGGAGGCCGCTGCGCTCTCTACCCCTGCGGAAGAGGAGATCGCCCTCGAGGAGGAGCCTGTTGAGGTCGCGCCTCTGGAGCAGGAAAAACCCACCAAAGAGGGTTTCTTTGCGCGCTTGAAACGCAGCCTGCTGAAAACGAAAGAGAATCTCGGTTCCGGATTTATCACTCTTTTCCGCGGCAAAAAAATCGATGATGATCTGTTCGAGGAGCTGGAAGAGCAGCTGCTGGTGGCGGACGTTGGCGTTGAGACGACGCGCAAAATTATCGCCACGCTGACCGAGAGCGCCAGCCGCAAACAGCTGCACGATGCCGAGGCGCTCTACGGCCTGCTGAAGGCAGAGATGGGCGATATTCTCGCAAAAGTTGATGCGCCGCTTAATATTGAAGGCAAAACGCCATTTGTTATTCTGATGGTCGGCGTCAACGGCGTAGGTAAAACCACGACTATCGGTAAGCTGGCACGTCAGTTTGAACAGCAGGGTAAATCGGTGATGCTGGCGGCAGGGGATACCTTCCGTGCGGCGGCGGTTGAGCAGCTTCAGGTGTGGGGCCAGCGCAACAATATCCCGGTGATTGCCCAGCACACCGGTGCAGACTCCGCTTCGGTCATCTTCGATGCTATCCAGGCGGCGAAATCACGCGGCATTGACGTGCTCATCGCCGATACTGCTGGTCGCTTGCAGAATAAAGCGCACCTGATGGAAGAGCTGAAAAAGATTGTCCGCGTAATGAAAAAGCTGGACGTCGACGCGCCGCATGAAGTGATGCTGACCATTGACGCCAGCACCGGGCAGAATGCAGTAAGCCAGACCCGTCTGTTTAACGAGGCGGTAGGCCTGACGGGGATCACGCTGACCAAGCTGGATGGTACGGCGAAGGGTGGGGTGATCTTCTCCGTCGCCGACCAGTTCGGGATCCCTATCCGGTATATCGGGACTGGCGAGCGTATAGAGGACTTGCGTCCGTTTAATGCGGGCGATTTTATAGAGGCACTTTTTGCCCGAGAGGATTAACAATGATTCGCTTTGAACACGTCAGCAAGGCCTATCTCGGTGGGAGACAAGCGCTGCAGGGGGTGACCTTTCACCTGCAGCAGGGCGAGATGGCATTTCTGACCGGCCACTCTGGCGCAGGGAAAAGTACGCTGCTCAAGCTGATCTGTGGTATTGAGCGGCCAAGCGCCGGGAAAATCTTCTTTGGCGGCCATGATATTAGCCGCCTGAAGAATCGCGAAGTGCCGTTTCTGCGTCGGCAGATCGGCATGATTTTCCAGGATCACCATCTGTTGATGGACCGTACGGTTTACGACAACGTGGCTATCCCACTGATTATTGCCGGGGCCAGCGGGGATGATATTCGTCGCCGCGTCTCTGCGGCGCTGGATAAGGTCGGGCTGCTGGACAAAGCGAAAAATTTTCCGATTCAACTCTCCGGCGGTGAGCAGCAGCGTGTGGGTATCGCCCGCGCCGTGGTCAACAAGCCGGCGGTGCTGCTGGCGGATGAACCGACCGGTAACCTTGATGAGGCGCTTTCGGAAGGCATTCTGCGCCTGTTCGAAGAGTTTAACCGCGTCGGGGTCACCGTTCTGATGGCAACGCACGACATCGGACTGATTTCCCGTCGTTCATATCGGACGCTGAGCCTGAGCGACGGCCATTTGCATGGAGGCCTGACGGGTGAATAAACGCGACGCAGTAAATCAAATCCGCCAGTTTGGCGGCAGGTTCGATCGCTTCCGCAAGCCTGGCGCAGGCGCGGGCGGCAATCGTCCCCCATCCGGACGCAGCAAGACGCCGCCTAAGCCCGGCTCACGGAAGAGTAACGTCTTCAATGAGCAGATGCGCTACGCGTTTAGCGGCGCGCTTCAGGATCTCAAGAGCAAGCCGCTGGCGACCTTCCTGACGGTGATGGTGATTGCTATCTCCCTCACGCTGCCCAGCGTCTGTTACATGGTCTATAAGAACGTCAACCAGGCGGCGACCCAGTACTATCCGTCGCCGCAGATCACCGTCTACCTTGATAAGGCGCTGGATGATAACGCCGCGCAGCAGGTGGTGGGCCAGCTACAGTCGGAGCAGGGGGTAGAGAAGGTTAACTATCTCTCCCGCGAGGATGCCCTTGGCGAGTTCCGTAACTGGTCCGGGTTTGGCGGCGCACTGGATATGCTCGAAGAGAACCCGCTGCCTGCCGTGGCGGTGGTGGTACCTAAGCTTGATTTCCAGAGCACCGAGTCGCTGAATACGCTGCGGGATCGTATTACCCGTATCAACGGTATCGATGAAGTGCGCATGGACGACAGCTGGTTTGCCCGCCTGACGGCGCTGACCGGGCTGGTCGGCCGTGTGTCGGCGATGATCGGCATTCTGATGGTAGCCGCCGTGTTCCTGGTGATCGGCAACAGCGTGCGTTTGAGCATCTTCTCCCGCCGCGACACGATCAACGTGCAGAAGCTGATTGGTGCGACTGACGGTTTTATCCTCCGTCCGTTCCTCTATGGCGGAGCGCTGCTGGGCTTTAGCGGGGCGCTGATGTCGCTGATCCTCTCTGAGGTACTGGTGATGCGGCTTTCCGCCGCCGTGACCGATGTAGCGAAGGTGTTTGGTACGCAGTTTAACCTCGACGGTCTGTCGTTTGATGAGTGCCTGCTGCTGCTGCTGGTCTGCTCAATGATCGGCTGGCTGGCCGCCTGGCTGGCGACGGTACAACATTTACGTCACTTTACGCCTGACTAAGCGATTTTTTGATATACTCTTTCCCTGCACTTGATGTCCTGCAGGGAAAGAGTCCCTGTTATCTCTTCTCCCCTGCTTCTGTTTTTATCAATGAAGTGTCACAATTTGTGCGTAATCTATTCACAAGATGGCATTGAACTTGTGGATAAAATCACTGTCTGATAAAAATGTGGATGATATTCTCGTTGCTCACAATCACTGGCATGTTTGTTGCCTTACCCAGGGACGAACCGCCGCCAGTAAGAAGTCTATTGAGAGGATTTGAATGACCAAAGAAATGCAAACTTTAGCTTTAGCCCCTGTTGGTAACCTGGAGTCTTACATCCGGGCCGCTAACGCTTGGCCGATGTTAACGGCTGATGAAGAGCGGGCGCTGGCTGAAAAGCTGCATTACCAGGGCGATCTGGAAGCAGCTAAAACGCTGATCCTGTCCCACCTGCGCTTTGTTGTTCATATTGCTCGTAACTACTCGGGCTATGGCCTGCCGCAGGCGGACCTGATCCAGGAAGGTAACATCGGTCTGATGAAGGCCGTGCGCCGCTTCAATCCAGAAGTGGGCGTGCGTCTGGTCTCGTTCGCGGTGCACTGGATCAAAGCCGAAATCCATGAATACGTGCTGCGTAACTGGCGTATCGTGAAGGTCGCCACCACTAAAGCGCAGCGTAAGCTGTTCTTTAACCTGCGTAAAACCAAGCAGCGTCTGGGCTGGTTCAACCAGGACGAAGTCGAAATGGTCGCACGCGAGCTGGGCGTCTCCAGTAAAGACGTGCGCGAGATGGAGTCCCGTATGGCCGCGCAGGACATGACCTTCGATATGTCCTCCGACGATGAGTCCGATAGCCAGCCGATGGCACCGGTGCTCTATCTGCAGGATAAATCGTCTAACTTTGCTGACGGCATTGAAGACGATAACTGGGAAGAGCAGGCGGCAAACCGCCTGACCGATGCGATGCAGGGTCTCGACGAGCGTAGCCAGGCGATCATTCGCGCCCGCTGGCTGGACGAAGATAACAAGTCCACGCTGCAGGAGCTGGCTGACCAGTACGGCGTCTCTGCCGAACGCGTGCGTCAGCTGGAAAAGAATGCGATGAAAAAGCTGCGCGCGGCAATCGAAGCGTAACCTCCGCGAAGTAACCTGCTGATACCCCTGGATGAGAGTTCGGGGGTTTTGTTTTTTTAGCGCCCGCTCTGGCGAATTTTTAGCCCCTGGCAAACACTTACAGATGCGCTACGCATGGGTATTTCTCAGGGGGACAGGGTGAAAAATAACGAACTAAATGAACGCCGCTTACAGGCGACACCGCGCGGCATCGGTGTAATGTGTCACTTCTTCGCCGACAGAGCGGAGAACGCCACGCTGTGGGATATAGAGGGCAACGAGGTGATCGACTTCGCCGCCGGGATTGCGGTGCTGAATACCGGTCATCGCCACCCGAAGGTTGTGGCGGCGGTGGAGAAACAGCTCCACGCTTTTACCCATACGGCCTATCAGGTGGTGCCCTATGAGAGCTACGTGACGCTGGCGGAGAAGATCAACGCCCGCGTGCCGGTCGAGGGACCAGCAAAAACGGCCTTCTTCTCTACCGGTGCGGAAGCGGTAGAGAACGCGATTAAAATCGCCCGCGCTTATACCAAACGCCCTGGCGTCATCGCCTTTGGCGGTGGCTTTCATGGCCGCACCTCGATGACGATGGCTCTCACCGGTAAAGTCGCCCCCTACAAAATTGGCTTTGGCCCTTTCCCCGGTTCGATCTTTCATGCTCAGTATCCGAATGCGGTACATGACGTCTCAACCCAGGATGCGCTGAAGAGCCTGGAGCGCATCTTTAAAGCCGATATCGCTCCGGACCAGGTGGCGGCCATCCTGCTGGAGCCGGTACAGGGGGAAGGCGGTTTTGTCATCGCGCCCGACGACTTTATGCAGGGCGTGCGTAAGCTCTGCGACCAGCACGGGATCCTGCTCATCGCCGATGAGGTTCAGAGCGGCTATGCCCGCACCGGCAAACTCTTTGCGATGGAACACTACAGCGTGAAGCCAGATCTCATCACCATGGCGAAGAGCCTCGCGGGTGGCCTGCCGCTGTCGGCGGTTTCCGGTCGTGCCGAGGTGATGGATGCCCCCGCACCGGGTGGGCTGGGCGGCACCTACGCCGGTAACCCGCTGGCGATCGCCTCCGCGCTGGCGGTGCTGGAGGTCATTGAAGAGGAGCAGCTTTGCGAGCGCTCCCGTGAGCTGGGGGAAGCCCTGGTGGCGGAGCTGAACAAGGCGAAGGCCACCTGCCCGTACATTGCCGACGTGCGTGCATTGGGTTCGATGGTCGCCGTAGAGTTTATCGATCCGCAGAGCGGCGAACCGTCGCCGGCCTTTACCCAGAAGGTACAGGCCCACGCGCTGGAGGCGGGCCTGCTGCTGCTCAGCTGCGGCGTCTACGGCAACGTCATCCGCTTCCTCTATCCGCTCACTATTCCCGATGCGCAGTTCCGTCGTGCGCTGGATATCCTCTCCCGCTCGCTGGCGCAGTAATCCCCCGCCCGGTGGCATACGACTGCCGGGCATACACTATTAACATTTCAAAATATCTATTCCCAAAAGATAAAAATGGGGTATGTTTTAGCAGAGTGTGCTGAAAAGGCGCGCACAGCAGACGCATATATGAAATAAAGCGCCATAAAACAACATCACAACAAGTGTTACAACCAGAACAATGGGGAATCTCAGGATGAAAATGAAGGGTAAAGCGTTACTGGCAGGATGTATTGCGTTGGCATTCAGCACCATGGCACAGGCAGACATTAAAGTGGCCGTGGTGGGCGCGATGTCCGGTCCGGTTGCGCAGTATGGCGATCAGGAGTTTACCGGCGCGGAACAAGCCGTTGCAGACATTAATGCGAAAGGCGGTATCAAAGGCGAAAAACTGCAAATTGTAAAATACGATGACGCCTGTGACCCGAAACAGGCCGTTGCGGTGGCGAACAAAGTGATTAACGATGGCATCAAATATGTTATCGGTCACCTCTGCTCCTCCTCCACGCAGCCAGCGTCTGATATCTATGAAGACGAAGGCATTCTGATGATCACCCCAGCGGCAACTGCTCCGGAGCTGACCGCACGTGGCTATAAACTGGTGCTGCGTACTACCGGTCTCGACTCCGATCAGGGACCGACCGCTGCGAAATACATTCTGGAAAAGGTCAAACCGCAGCGTATCGCCATCGTTCATGACAAACAGCAGTACGGTGAAGGCCTGGCCCGCGCCGTGCAGGATAATCTGAAGAAGGGCAACGCTAACGTGGTGTTCTTTGACGGTATCACCGCCGGTGAGAAAGATTTTTCCACCCTGGTGGCGCGCCTGAAGAAAGAGAACATCGACTTCGTCTACTACGGCGGCTACCATCCGGAGATGGGGCAGATCCTGCGTCAGGCTCGCGCCGCAGGCCTGAAAACCCAGTTTATGGGTCCGGAAGGGGTAGCGAACGTATCACTCTCTAACATCGCTGGCGAATCCGCCGAGGGTATGCTGGTGACCAAGCCGAAGAACTACGATCAGGTTCCGGCGAACAAACCGGTTGTGGATGCAATCAAGGCGAAGAAACAGGATCCGAGCGGCGCGTTCGTGTGGACTACCTACGCCGCGCTGCAATCCCTGCAGGCTGGCCTGAATCAGTCCGACGATCCGGCGGAAATTGCCACCTGGCTGAAAGCCAACTCCGTGGATACCGTAATGGGGCCGCTGTCATGGGATGAGAAGGGCGACCTGAAAGGCTTCGAGTTCGGTGTGTTTACCTGGCATGCCAATGGTACCGCCACGGATGCCAAATAGTTGATGTATACGCCGGGCGGCGGCTAACGCCTTGCCCGGCCTACGTCACTGGGGAAAATGGGATATGCAATAGCTGACGCCCTGTAG
Source organism: Pseudescherichia sp. (assembly GCF_031979925.1). Taxonomy (GTDB): domain Bacteria; phylum Pseudomonadota; class Gammaproteobacteria; order Enterobacterales; family Enterobacteriaceae; genus Pseudescherichia. The sequence goes on from NZ_DALZFB010000004.1 coordinate 310,899, forward strand.
GCCCGGTAAGCGCTAGCGCTACCGGGCTTTTTATTGCCGCTCACACACCAGGCGTTGAATTTTTATACCGACAGGCATACAATAAATGTACGGTAAATATCCGTACATTTACGCTATTACCTTGATAGCTGAAGAGGTCATCATGACGGCACTTAAAAAGCAGCGTATCGATCTGCGCTTAACTGATGATGACAAGAGCATCATTGAAGAGGCTGCGGCGCTTACCAATCAGTCAATTACTCAGTTTATGCTCTCTAGCGCATCAGAAAGGGCGGCAGAAGTTATCGAGCAGCATCGAAGGGTTATTCTGAACGATGAATCCTGGACGCGCGTCATGGAAGCGCTCAGTAACCCACCATCACCTAATGAGAAACTCAACCGCGCGGCGAAACGTCTTCAAGACATGGAGTGAACCGTGGAAAACCTGACGATAGAGATCCTCGCAGAGGATGCGGAGTATAACTGGCAGCAGTTCGACTGCGGTGAAACGGTCCTCAATCTCTTTTTAACCGATCATCTCAGGCGACAGCATAACGGCAAAATTCTGCGCGCCTATGTTCTTAGAACTAAAACGCCGGAAAGACAGGTGCTGGGCTACTACACCCTGTCAGGTAGCTGCTTCGAGCGAGTAGCTCTGCCATCAAAGTCACAGCAGAAGAAAATCCCGTACAACAATATTCCCAGCGTTACCCTGGGACGCCTGGCCATCGATCGTTCCCTGCAAGGAAAAGGGTGGGGTTCGGTATTAGTTTCCCATGCGATGAAGGTTGTCTATTCGGCCTCGCAGGCTGTAGGGATTCATGGTCTGTTTGTTGAAGCGATGAATGAGAAAGCGCATGCGTTTTATCTCTCGTTGGGGTTTATTCCCCTGTCAGGAGAAAACGCGCATGCGCTCTTTTATCCGACAAAATCTATCGAACAGCTTTATTCATAAACTATTCAGGCCCGATAAGCGCTAGCGCCACCGGGCTTTTTATTGTCGCTACAGCCGTTTTTCCCAGCCGTCCTGCTGCGGGCGAAAGCCCAGCGCTTGGGTAAAGGCTGCCATGACGCTGCGGTTCTCGACGCCGACATCTGCTATCCACCAGCGGATCACCTGCGGATTACGCGCCATCGCCTCTTCAATCAGGTACTGCCCTACGCCACGACGGCGGGTCACGTCCCGTACGCGCAGAGAATCCAGCGCCCCCTCGCTGCCGCTAAGCGTCACGCGCACTGCCGCCAGCAGTCGCTCATTAAAGCGGGCAGCGTAGATCGGGTGCATATCGTCAACGTTTAACGAAGATGCGGAGTACTCCGGCCAAATTTTAGCTAAATCAATGCGATCTTGGTCGCTAAACGTGTCTAAACGGATGATGGTCAGTTTCATTCACTGCGGGTCCAAATCTCAAAAGATGGCAGCAGTGTACTCAATTTCCTTAGCCAGACGCTTTCACTTTTTAATCACGTGGATCAGGTGAATACTTTTAACGCAGCCGCTGAAGCAGTTTTAAACATCAGGGATCGAAAAACAGGCAGTTTTTTTATCTAATGAGTAGTGATTTATTCCGCTCTTTGTCCCATTATTTTATGCTGATGGGCGCGCTTTTTTTTGTTTATCTCTGTATAAATACAGAATATTATCTCTGCTTAATAGCCTGAAAAATAGAGTATTTACTCAGGTTTTACGGTAAAAACTGCGCTAAACCATTAAGCATGCTGGTAAAAATAGCGTTGTTTAATAAAAGTACAGAATGCTTTTTAACCATAATAAAACAAAATATATACACATCACGACGGTAATGGGGATTTCAGGTTATGAGAAGGAACGCGAAGACGTTGATCGCGGGCGCGATTGCACTGGCGGTGTCATATAGTGCGTCGGCTGCCGATATTAAAGTTGCCGTAGTGGGTGCAATGTCCGGGCCGGTCGCTCAGTGGGGAGACATGGAGTTCAACGGTGCACGCCAGGCCATCAAAGATATCAATGCCAAAGGCGGCATTAAGGGCGACAAGCTGGTTGCCGTTGAGTATGACGACGCCTGCGATCCGAAACAGGCCGTGGCGGTAGCGAATAAAATCGTTAATGACGGTATTCAATATGTCATTGGCCACCTCTGCTCATCATCAACCCAGCCCGCGTCGGATATTTATGAAGATGAAGGCATTCTGATGATCTCTCCAGGCGCAACTAACCCGGAGCTGACCGCACGCGGCTACAAATACATTATGCGCACCGCCGGGCTGGACTCGTCGCAGGGACCCACCGCAGCAAAATACATTCTTGAGAAGGTGAAACCGCAGCGTATCGCCATCATTCATGACAAACAGCAGTACGGTGAAGGGCTGGCCCGCTCCGTGCAGGATGGCCTGAAAAAGGGCAACGCGAACGTCGTCTTCTTCGACGGTATCACCGCCGGTGAGAAAGACTTCTCGGCGCTGATCTCCCGACTGCAGAAAGAGAATATCGACTTCGTCTACTACGGCGGCTACTACCCGGAGATGGGGCAGATGCTGCGCCAGGCGCGAGCCAACGGCCTGAAGACCCAGTTTATGGGGCCGGAAGGGGTAGGCAATGCGTCGCTCTCCAATATCGCGGGTAGTGCAGGCGAGGGGATGCTGGTCACGATGCCAAAACGCTATGACCAGGATCCGGCTAACGGCGCTATCGTAGAGGCGCTTAAGGCTGAAAAGAAAGATCCTTCTGGCCCTTACGTCTGGATCACCTACGCCGCCGTGCAGTCGCTGGCGACGGCGCTTGAGCGGTCCGGCAGCGCCGATCCGCTGGCACTCGCAACAGATTTAAAATCTCACGGGGCAAATACCGTGATTGGGCCGCTGAACTGGGATGAAAAAGGCGATCTGAAGGGATTTGAGTTCGGTGTCTTTGAATGGCATGCCGATGGTTCGTCTTCGGTAGCTAAGTAAATCTCAATCGCCCGCTCAGCTGGGCGAGTTTAGAAAGGTTACGTTATGTCCGAGCAGTTTCTCTACTTCCTGCAGCAGATGTTTAACGGCGTGACGCTGGGAAGCACCTATGCACTCATCGCCATCGGTTACACCATGGTCTACGGCATTATCGGCATGATCAACTTCGCCCATGGCGAGGTCTACATGATCGGTAGCTATGTCTCCTTTATGATTATCGCCGCCCTGATGATGATGGGCATCGACAGCAGCTGGCTGCTGGTAGCGGCCGGATTCGTTGGCGCGATTGTTATCGCCAGCGCCTACGGCTGGAGTATCGAACGGGTGGCCTATCGCCCGGTGCGTAAATCCAAGCGCCTGATCGCGCTGATCTCCGCCATCGGGATGTCCATTTTCCTGCAAAACTACGTCAGCCTGACCGAAGGTTCGCGTGACGTGGCTCTGCCGAGTCTCTTCAACGGCCAGTGGACTATCGGCAGCAGCGAGAACTTCGCCGCCTCGATCACCACCATGCAGCTGGTGATCTGGATTGTTACCTTCGTTGCCATGCTGGCGCTAACCCTGTTCATCCGCTACTCCCGCATGGGCCGCGCCTGCCGCGCCTGCGCGGAAGATCTGAAGATGGCCAGCCTGCTGGGGATCAACACCGACCGTGTCATCGCGCTCACCTTCGTGATAGGTGCGGCGATGGCAGCCGTGGCGGGCGTCTTGCTCGGCCAGTTCTATGGCGTAATCAACCCCTACATCGGCTTTATGGCGGGGATGAAGGCCTTTACCGCCGCGGTGCTGGGCGGGATCGGCAGTATTCCCGGCGCGATGATTGGCGGCCTGATCCTGGGCGTGGCCGAATCGCTCTCCTCCGCGTATCTGAGTACCGAATATAAAGATGTGGTGTCGTTTGCTCTGCTGATCCTGGTGCTGTTGGTGATGCCAACCGGTATCCTGGGCCGCCCGGAGGTTGAAAAAGTATGAAACCGATGCATTTTGCGATGGCGCTGCTCTCTGCTGCGCTCTTCTTTGTGCTGGCCGGCGTCTTTATGGGCGTCCAGCTTAGCCTTGACGGCACCAAACTGGTGGTCGGCAGCGCGGCAGATATCCGCTGGCAATGGGTCTTTATCGGCACCGCGGTAGTCTTTCTCTTCCAGCTCCTGCGTCCCATGATGCAGAAAGGGCTGAAGAACGTCTCCGGGCCGAAGTTTATCCTGCCCGCCATTGACGGTTCGACGGTTAAACAGAAGCTGTTTCTGATAGCCCTGCTGGTCGCTGCTGTGGCGTGGCCGTTTGTGGTCTCCCGCGGGACGGTGGATATTGCCACCCTGACCATGATCTACATTATCCTCGGCCTCGGGCTGAACGTGGTGGTGGGTCTGTCCGGCCTGCTGGTGCTGGGCTACGGCGGTTTCTACGCCATCGGTGCCTACACCTTTGCACTGCTGAACCACTATTATGGTCTTGGCTTCTGGACCTGCCTGCCGCTGGCGGGGCTGGTCTCGGCCGCGGCGGGTTTCCTGCTGGGCTTCCCGGTGTTGCGCCTGCGCGGTGACTATCTGGCGATCGTGACCCTCGGTTTCGGTGAGATCGTGCGTATTCTGCTGCTCAACAACACCGAGGTGACCGGTGGCCCGAACGGCATCAGCCAGATCCCAAAACCGACGCTGTTTGGCCTTGAGTTTAGCCGTACCGCTCGCGAAGGCGGCTGGGATACCTTCAGCAACTTCTTCGGCGTGAAGTACGATCCCAGCGACCGGGTCGTCTTCCTCTATCTGGTGGCGCTGCTGCTGGTGGTCTTTACCCTGTTCGTCATCAACCGGCTGCTGCGCATGCCGCTGGGCCGGGCGTGGGAAGCGCTGCGTGAGGATGAGATCGCCTGCCGCTCGCTGGGCCTCAATCCGACCCGCATCAAGCTGACCGCCTTTACCATCAGCGCCGGGTTTGCGGGCTTTGCCGGCACGCTGTTCGCTGCGCGGCAGGGCTTCGTCAGCCCGGAATCCTTTACCTTTGCCGAGTCCGCCTTTGTGCTGGCGATCGTAGTGCTGGGCGGAATGGGCTCGCAGTTCGCGGTTATTCTCGCGGCGATCCTGTTGGTGGTCTCTCGTGAACTGATGCGTGATTTCAATGAGTACAGCATGTTAATGCTGGGTGGTCTGATGGTACTGATGATGATTTGGCGTCCAGAAGGCTTGCTGCCGATGACCCGTCCGCAATTGAAACTGAAAAACGGGCAAGTGAAAGGAGAGCAGGCATGAGTGAGCCATTACTGTCCGTTAACGGCCTGATGATGCGCTTCGGCGGGCTGCTGGCGGTAAACAACGTCGCGCTGGAACTGCATCCGCAGGAGATTGTCTCCCTGATTGGGCCAAACGGCGCGGGGAAAACCACGGTGTTCAACTGCCTGACCGGCTTCTATAAGCCCACCGGCGGCACTATCATGCTGCGCGACCAGCACCTGGAAGGGCTGCCGGGGCAGCAGATTGCCCGCATGGGCGTAGTGCGTACTTTCCAGCATGTGCGTCTGTTCCGTGAGATGACGGTGATTGAGAACCTGCTGGTGGCCCAACATCAGCAGCTTAAGACAGGCCTCTTCTCCGGCCTGCTGAAGACTCCCGCTTTCCGCCGCGCTCAGAGCGAAGCCCTGGATCGCGCCGCGACATGGCTGGACCGCATCGGCCTGCTGGCGCACGCTAACCGTCAGGCCAGCAACCTGGCCTATGGCGACCAGCGCCGTCTGGAGATCGCCCGCTGCATGGTGACCCAGCCGGAGATCCTGATGCTGGACGAACCGGCGGCAGGGCTGAACCCGAAAGAGACTAAAGAGCTGGACGAGCTGATCGTTGAGCTGCGTAACCATCACAACACCACCATCCTGCTGATTGAGCACGATATGAAGCTGGTGATGGGTATCTCCGACCGTATCTACGTGGTAAACCAGGGCACGCCGCTGGCAAACGGCACGCCGGAGCAGATTCGTAACAACCCGGACGTGATCCGCGCCTATTTAGGTGAAGCATAATGGTGGTGACGCGTAACATGGAAAACGTGATGTTATCTTTTGACCAGGTCAGCGCCCACTACGGCAAAATCCAGGCGCTGCACGACGTTAGCCTGCATATCAACCAGGGCGAAATCGTCACCCTGATCGGTGCCAACGGCGCGGGTAAAACCACGCTACTCGGCACTCTGTGCGGCGATCCGCGCGCCAGCAGCGGGCGTATTGTCTTTGACGGTAAAGATATTACCGACTGGCAGACCGCTAAGATCATGCGCGAAGCGGTGGCGATTGTGCCGGAAGGGCGGCGCGTCTTCTCCCGCATGACGGTAGAGGAGAACCTGGCGATGGGCGGCTTCTTTGCCGATCGCGATCAGTTCCATACCCGCATCAAGTGGGTCTACGAGCTGTTCCCGCGCCTGCACGAGCGTCGCATCCAGCGGGCTGGAACCATGTCCGGCGGTGAACAGCAGATGCTGGCCATTGGCCGGGCGCTGATGAGCCAGCCGCGGCTGCTGCTGCTCGACGAGCCATCCCTTGGTCTTGCGCCGATTATCATCCAGCAGATTTTTGACACCATCGAACAGCTGCGTAAAGAGGGGATGACCATCTTCCTCGTGGAGCAGAACGCCAACCAGGCGCTGAAGCTCGCCGATCGCGGCTACGTGCTGGAGAACGGTCGCGTGGTGCTATCCGATACCGGCGACGCGCTGCTGGCCAACGAAGCGGTGCGGAGTGCCTATTTAGGCGGTTGATTCGTCTCCTACGCCCGGCGGCGCTCTGCTTGCCGGGCCTACATATTCCTGTCATCTTTCTGTAAACAAACGGTTATTTTTCTGTCATTTGAGCGTGTCATGTTACTTCGCGAGCACGAAAAGCGTGATATCGCGCATCCGGCACAACAAGAGAGATAACCGAATGACATCGTTACGACATACAGCTTTAGGATTAGCGTTAGGTCTGGCGTTTGCAGGTCAGGCTATGGCAGTGACCACCATTCCGTTCTGGCATTCGATGGAAGGGCAACTGGGCAAAGAAGTAGACTCCCTGGCGCAGCGTTTCAATGACACCCATCCGGATTACAAAATTGTGCCGGTCTACAAAGGCAACTACGAGCAGAGCCTGAGCGCCGGGATTGCCGCCTTCCGTACCGGTAACGCCCCTGCCATTTTGCAGGTCTATGAAGTCGGCACCGCGACCATGATGGCCTCGAAAGCCATTAAGCCGGTGTATGAAGTGTTCAGCGATGCGGGTATCAAGTTTGACGAGTCGCAGTTTGTGCCGACCGTCTCTGGCTACTACACCGATGCGAAATCAGGCCATCTGCTCTCCCAGCCGTTTAACAGCTCTACCCCGGTGCTCTACTACAACAAAGACGCCTTCAAAAAAGCGGGCTTAGATCCAGAGCAACCGCCGAAAACCTGGCAGGACCTCGCCGCCTACACCGCGAAGCTGAAAGCAGCCGGTATGAAATGCGGCTACGCCAGCGGCTGGCAGGGCTGGATCCAGATCGAAAACTTCAGCGCCTGGCACGGTCTGCCGGTCGCTACCAAAAACAACGGCTTTGACGGCACCGACGCCGTGCTGGAGTTCAACAAGCCGGAGCAGGTCAAGCACATCGCGATGCTGGCCGACCTCAACAAGAAGGGCGACTTTAGCTACTTCGGGCGCAAGGACGAGTCCACCGAGAAGTTCTATAACGGTGACTGCGCGATCACCACCGCCTCCTCCGGTTCGCTGGCAGATATCCGCCAGTACGCCAAATTTAACTACGGCGTAGGTATGATGCCGTATGACGCCGACGTGAAGGGCGCGCCGCAGAACGCCATCATCGGCGGGGCCAGCCTGTGGGTCATGCAGGGCAAAGATAAGCCGACCTACACCGGTGTCGCCCAGTTCCTTGAGTTCCTGGCGAAACCGGAAAACGCTGCCGAGTGGCATCAGAAGACCGGCTACCTGCCGATCACCACTGCCGCTTACGATCTGACCCGTGAGCAGGGCTTCTATGACAAGAACCCAGGCGCGGATATCGCGACCCGCCAGATGCTGAACAAGCCGCCGTTGCCGTTCACTAAAGGGCTGCGCCTCGGCAACATGCCGCAGATCCGCACCATCGTGGATGAAGAGCTGGAGTCGGTCTGGACCGGCAAGAAAACCCCGCAGCAGGCGCTGGACAGCGCGGTAGAGCGCGGTAACCAGCTGCTGCGCCGCTTCGAGCAGTCCACCAAATCATAATATGTGAAATGCCGGGTGGCGGCTTCGCCTTACCCGGCCTACAACGTGCACCATGTAGGCCGGATAAGCGGAGCGCCATCCGGCGCTGTTCAGGAATCCAACCTCAATGTCATCATCCCGTCCGGTATTCCGCTCGCGCTGGCTTCCCTATGCGCTGGTCGCGCCGCAGCTGATCATTACCGTTATCTTTTTTATCTGGCCCGCGGGTGAAGCGCTGTGGTACTCGGTGCAGAGCGTTGATCCGTTCGGTCTCTCCAGCCAGTTTGTCGGGCTGGACAACTTTATGGCGCTGCTGCATGACAGCTACTATCTGGACTCCTTCTGGACGACGATAAAGTTCAGCGCGCTGGTGACCTTCTCTGGCCTGCTGGCCTCGCTCTTTTTTGCTGCGCTGGTGGACTACGTGGTGCGCGGCAGCCGCTTCTATCAGACGCTGATGCTGCTGCCCTACGCCGTAGCCCCTGCTATCGCCGCCGTGCTGTGGATCTTCCTCTTCAACCCAGGGCGCGGGCTAATTACCCACGCGCTGGAGCAGATTGGCTACAGCTGGAACCACGCTCAGAACAGCGGCCAGGCGATGTTTTTAGTGGTTTTCGCCTCGGTGTGGAAGCAGATCAGCTACAACTTCCTCTTCTTCTTCGCCGCGCTGCAGTCGATTCCCCGCTCGCTGGTTGAGGCTGCCGCTATTGACGGCGCGGGGCCGGTGCGTCGCTTCTTCCAGCTCTCGCTGCCGCTGATCGCCCCCGTTAGCTTCTTCCTGCTGGTGGTTAACCTGGTCTATGCCTTCTTCGACACCTTCCCGGTGATCGACGCCGCCACCGCCGGTGGGCCGGTACAGGCCACCACCACGCTGATCTACAAAATCTATCGGGAAGGCTTTGCCGGGCTGGATCTCTCCGCCTCTGCCGCCCAGTCGGTGGTGCTGATGCTGCTGGTGATTATCCTGACGGTGGTCCAGTTCCGCTACGTCGAGAGTAAGGTGCGCTATCAATGATTGAAAACCGACGCGGGCTGACGATCTTCAGCCATGTGATGCTTATTCTCGGCATCGCCGCCATTCTCTTCCCGCTCTACGTCGCCTTTGTGGCGGCCACGCTGGACAACCGGGCGGTGTTTGAGACGCCGATGACCCTGATCCCCGGTAGCCACCTGCTGGATAACATGAAGACCATCTGGCTACAGGGCGTGGGAGCCAACAGCGCGCCGTTCTGGCTGATGCTGCTCAACAGCTTCATCATGGCTTTCAGCATTACGGTGGGGAAAATTGCCGTGTCGATGCTCTCCGCCTTCGCCATCGTCTGGTTCCGCTTCCCGCTGCGCAATCTCTTCTTCTGGATGATCTTTATCACCCTGATGCTGCCGGTGGAGGTACGTATCTTCCCGACGGTAGAGGTGATCGCCAACCTGAAGATGCTCGACAGCTACACCGGCCTGACGCTCCCCCTGATGGCCTCGGCGACCGCGACCTTCCTGTTTCGCCAGTTCTTTATGACCCTGCCGGACGAGCTGATCGAGGCTGCGCGCATTGATGGCGCATCGCCGATGCGCTTTTTCAGCGACATCGTGCTGCCGCTCTCAAAAACCAACCTTGCGGCGCTGTTTGTCATCACCTTTATCTACGGCTGGAACCAGTACCTGTGGCCGCTGCTGATCGTCAGCGACGTCAACCTGGGCACCGCCGTAGCGGGGATCAAAGGGATGATTGCTACCGGGGAGGGCACCACCCAGTGGAACCAGGTGATGGCGGCGATGCTGCTCACTCTCATCCCCCCCGTCGTTATCGTATTAGCCATGCAGCGTGCATTCGTGCGTGGTTTAGTAGACAGTGAGAAATAAAAAAACATGGCTGGATTAAAACTACAGGCAGTAAGCAAAAGCTGGGACGGCGGCAAAACTCAGGTGATCCAACCCCTGACCCTGGACGTATCAGACGGTGAATTCATTGTCATGGTCGGCCCCTCCGGCTGTGGCAAATCGACCCTGCTGCGGATGGTGGCGGGGCTTGAGCGGGTCACCAGCGGCGACGTCTGGATCGATCGTCGGCGGGTAACCGAGATGGAGCCGAAGGAGCGCGGCATCGCCATGGTGTTCCAGAACTATGCCCTCTATCCGCACATGAGCGTGGAGGAGAACATGGCGTGGGGACTGAAAATTCGCGGTATGGGCAAAGCGCATATCGCCGAGCGGGTCAAAGAGGCAGCGCGCATTCTGGAGCTGGATAGCCTGCTGAAGCGTCGTCCACGCGAGCTCTCCGGCGGACAGCGTCAGCGCGTGGCGATGGGCCGGGCGATCGTCCGCGATCCCGCCGTCTTTCTGTTTGATGAGCCGCTCTCCAACCTCGACGCCAAGCTGCGCGTCCAGATGCGCCTCGAACTACAGCAGCTGCACCGCCGCCTGAAGACCACCTCGCTCTACGTCACTCACGATCAGGTGGAGGCGATGACCCTGGCGCAGCGGGTGATGGTGATGAACAAGGGGGTGGCGGAGCAGATCGGCACGCCGGTTGAGGTCTATGAGAAACCGGCCAGCCGCTTTGTGGCGAGCTTTATCGGCAGTCCGGCGATGAACCTGCTGGAGGGGCGCATCAGCACCGCCGGGGATCACTTTGAGTTAGAGAGCGGTATGGCTCTGCCTATTAACTGGTTCTACCGCGGCTACGCCGGGCGCAAAATGACACTGGGTATCCGCCCGGAGCATATTACGCTAAGCTCACAGTCCGCAGGCGGCATCCCGCTGGTGATGGATACCCTGGAGATGCTGGGGGCGGATAACCTGGCCCACGGCCGCTGGGGCGAGCAGAAGCTGGTGGTGCGGTTGCCGCATCACGATCGCCCGGCCCCGGGCAGCACGCTGTGGCTGAACATGCCCGAGAGCCACCTGCACCTTTTTGACGGTGAAACAGGACAAAGAATATGAGTCACTGGCCTTATCCCGCAGTCGTCGCCCATCGCGGCGGCGGCAAGCTGGCCCCGGAGAATACCCTGGCGGGCATCGATACCGGCGCACGCCTCGGTCACACCATGATCGAGTTTGACGTCAAGCTCTCCCGCGACGGGGAGATCTTCCTGCTGCATGACGATAATCTGGAGCGCACCAGCAACGGCTGGGGCGTGGCGGGGGATTTGGCGTGGAGCGATCTGCTGAAGGTGGATGCGGGAAGCTGGTTTAGCGGCGAGTTCAAGGGCGAGCCGCTGCCGCTGCTCTCACAGGTGGCGGAGCGCTGCCGCCAGCACGGCATGATGGCCAACATTGAGATCAAGCCCACCACTGGAACCGGGCCGTTGACGGGCAAAACGGTGGCGCTGGCAGCGCGGGCGCTCTGGCAGGGCATGACCCCGCCGCTGCTCTCGTCATTTGAAATTGATGCCCTGGAGGCGGCCCAGCAGGCGGCACCGGAGCTGCCACGCGGTCTGCTACTGGACGCGTGGCGCAACGACTGGCGCGAGCTGACGGAACGACTCGGCTGCGTTTCGCTGCACCTCAACCACACGCTACTGGATGAGCAGCGAACGGCGGAGATCAAAGCGTCTGGACTGCATATCCTGGTCTATACCGTTAACCAGCCCCGGCGGGCGGCGGAGCTGCTGCGCTGGGGCGTGGACTGCATCTGTACCGATCGCATCGACACTATCGGCCCGGATTTTCAGCCTTAAGGACTCATCGTCTTCAGCGGAATGTTGGGCTGCGGCGTGCCGGACGGGTGCAGCATGCTGCCGCTTGTATTGGGCAGCATCTGCTCGCGGCTATTATCCCGCATACCCTGCTGTGACTCGAGCATGTGCTGGGAGTTATTGTTGATCTGCGAATCCAGCATGCGCTGAGAGTTATTATTAATCTGCGAGTCCAGTATGCGCTGGGAGTTGTTATTGATCTGCGACTCCAGGTGCTGCTGCTGCATGCGCGTCTGAGTCTGAAGCTGCTGATTCAGCATGCCTTTCTGCTGGCTTTGCTGGTTCAGCATTTGAGTCTGCATCCGCTGCTGGCTGGGAATTTGATACCCCGGCTGGTTCGGGTTATTGATGGTATTAATCGGCTGCGCGAAAATGCTAAGCGGCAGCAACATCGCCAGAGATAAGAGGTATTTCATCATTATTTCCTCCTGTAGGTGGATTATTTAAGTTTACTTGCTCGGCGCAAAGACTGTGCGTTTTTTAGCGTTGTGAACCAGGATTAAGCAGCAATATCAGCCATTTTTCCTGGAGAATAATGATGAGTAAGCCTAAGTTTGCGCGCTGGGCCGCTATTGCGGCGCTGGTCGCCGGAAGCTGTTTTGGTGTGGCCGCCGCGCCGCAGCCGGAAGCGCCCCCTGTCTCCTACGGCGTTGAAGCCGATACCTTCCACCCGGTGCGCGAGCAGCAGGGGATGGTGGCGTCAGTGGATGCCGCCGCGACCCGCGTGGGTGTTGATATTTTGAAGCAGGGCGGTAATGCGGTAGATGCCGCCGTGGCAGTGGGCTACGCGCTGGCGGTGACCCATCCGCAGGCGGGGAACCTCGGCGGCGGCGGGTTTATGCTGCTGCGTACCAAAGACGGCAACACGACCGCCATCGACTTCCGTGAGATGGCCCCAGCCCAGGCCAGCCGGGATATGTTCCTCGACGAGCAGGGCAACCCCGACAGTAAAAAATCCCTGACCTCCCATCTGGCGACCGGTACCCCCGGCACGGTGGCGGGCTTCTCGCTGGCGCTGGAGAAGTACGGCACGCTGCCGCTGAACAAAGTGGTACAGCCCGCCATCAAGCTAGCCCGGCAGGGCTTTACGGTTAATGATGCTCTGGCGGAGGATCTGAAAACCTATGGCAGCGAAGTGCTACCCAATCATGACAACAGCAAGGCGATCTTCTGGAAAAACGGTGAGCCGCTGAAGAAGGGCGACAAGCTGGTACAGGCTAATCTGGCGAAGAGTCTGGAGATGATTGCCGAGCTGGGGCCGGATGCATTCTACAAGGGGGCGATTGCCGATCAGATTGCCCAGGAGATGAGCAAGAACGGCGGCCTGATTACCAAAGAGGATCTGGCGGCCTACCGGGCGGTAGAGCGCACGCCTATCAGCGGCGACTACCGTGGCTACCAGGTCTTCTCTATGCCACCACCCTCCTCAGGCGGGATCCACATCGTGCAGATCCTCAATATTCTCGAAAACTTCGACCTTGCGAAATATGGCTTTGGCAGTGCGGACGCCATGCAGGTGATGGCCGAGGCGGAGAAGTACGCCTACGCCGACCGCTCGGAGTACCTTGGCGATCCGGACTTTGTTAAAGTGCCGTGGCAGGCGTTGACCAGTAAAGAGTACGCCAAATCCATTGCTCAGCAGATCGACATCAACAAGGCGAAGCCGTCGAGCCAGATCCGCCCCGGCAAGCTGGAACCCTATGAGAGCAATCAGACCACCCATTTCTCGGTGGTGGATAAAGAGGGTAATGCGGTGGCGGTGACCTACACGCTGAACACCACCTTCGGCTCAGGGATCGTGGCGGGTAACACCGGTATTCTGCTTAACAATGAGATGGACGACTTCTCGGCCAAGCCAGGCGTGCCAAACGTCTATGGACTGGTAGGTGGCGATGCCAACGCCGTCGGGCCAAACAAGCGCCCGCTTTCGTCGATGTCGCCAACCATCGTTGCTAAAGACGGTAAAACCTGGCTGGTGACCGGCAGTCCAGGTGGCAGCCGGATTATCACTACCGTGCTGCAAATGGTCGTTAACAGCATCGATTTCAAGATGAATGTCGCCGAAGCGACCAACGCACCGCGCTTCCACCATCAGTGGCTGCCGGACGAGCTGCGCGTGGAGAAGGGCTTTAGCCCGGATACGCTAAAAATGTTGGAGCAGAAGGGGCAGAAGGTCGCGCTGAAGGAGGCGATGGGCAGCACCCAGAGCATTATGGTGGGCGAGGACGGGGCGCTGTACGGTGCGTCAGATCCGCGCTCGGTGGATGATTTAACCGCAGGGTATTGATCTGTTTGCCCGGTGGCGCAGCGCCACCGGGCAGTTGCTTATTTCATCCGTGCCATAAAGTAGGAGTCCACCAGCTCGCCATTGCGCAGAGCGTACTTCCTTGCAGTGCCCTCAATCTCAAAGCCATGCTTGCGGTAGAGCGCGATAGCGGCTTCGTTATCGGCATATACCGATAGCTCAATGCGCTCGATGCGCAGCCAGTTCTCGCAAACATCAATCATCGCCTTCATCAGGGCGCTGGCGACGCCCCGCTGGCGAAAGGCTGGCGAAACGGCAAGGCCAAACTCTGCCGCGTGGCTGCGGCGCGGATTCTGTTCAATGCGGATACCAATATGTCCGGCTACCTCTCCGTCGATGGACGCCACCAGCATACGGTGATCGGGACGAGGCTTAACCCGCTCCTGCCAAAGCTCCTGTGAAGGGTAGGGTAGCTGTAGTAGATGGTGATACATCTCCGGCTGCGCAGACATCAGGCGTAATGGCTCGGCATCGCGGGCTTCGACGTGGCGTATCACTATCTCACTCATTTTCCTCTATCCTCAGTTAGTTAGCTCTCCTCTCCAACATCAGGGAATTTAAAATTTCCGTCAAGTACCATTTTTTGCAAAAAGTATTGGACAAGTGCGAATGATAATGATTATTATTGCGATGCGTTCAGGGGATGCTACGGTGAACCTGAAAGCACGACATTGCTCACATTGCTTCCAGTATTGTTTAGCCAGCTTATGCTGGCTTTTTTTTGCGTGTGTATCAACCTGGCTTACTTGCCATTTTGTCCTCGGGAAGTGCTCACAATCCTCACGTACATTAAGTACGCTCCGGTTGTTGCGCGCTTGCCGTGAACAAACTGGCTGCGACGCCGACGGTTGAAGGGGGACATCTGGGAGCGTGTTGCCGGGCTCAACTTTGCGCTATGGTTATGGACAGTGATTTAACAAAAGGACTGATTCATGACTCTGCACTGCGCATTTATTGGCTTTGGTAAAAGCACCACCCGCTACCATCTTCCCTACGTTCTCAACCGCAAAGCGAGCTGGCACGTGGCGCATATCTTCCGCCGCCATCCCAAGCCGGAAGAGCAGTATCCCCAGTATCAGCACATCCATTTCACCAGCGATCTCGATGAAGTGCTCAACGATCCGCAGGTGAAGCTGGTGATCGTCTGTACCCACGCCGATAGCCACTTTGAGTACGCTAAACGCGCGCTGGAGGCGGGTAAAAACGTACTGGTAGAGAAACCCTTTACTCCTTCGATGGCTGAGGCCATTACCCTGTTCGAGCTGGCGAAAAGCAAGGATCTCACCGTTACCCCATACCAGAACCGTCGCTTTGACAGCTGCTTCCTGACGGCGAAAAAAGCCATTGAGAGCGGCAAGCTGGGTGAGATCGTCGAAATCGAGAGCCATATCGACTACTTCCGCCCGATAGCAGAGACCAAACCGGGCCTGCCGCAGGACGGCATGTTCTTTGGCCTGGGCGTGCATACGTTGGATCAGATCATCTCCCTGTTTGGCCGACCGGATCATGTCTCCTATGACATTCGCAGCCTGCGCAACAAGGCCAACCCGGACGACACCTTTGAGGCGCAGCTCTTCTACGGCGATCTAAAGGCGATTGTGAAGACCAGCCACTTCGTCAAAATCGACTACCCGAAATTTATCATCCACGGGACCCGCGGCTCGTTTATTAAGTACGGCATTGACCAGCAGGAGACCAGCCTGAAGGCCAATATCATGCCCGGCGAACCGGGGTTTGCCGCTGACGACAGCGTAGCCACTCTGGCGTATATCAACGATGAAGGGGAGACGGTACGCGAAGAGTGGCAGCCGGAGCCAGGCGACTATGGCCGCGTCTACGATGCCCTCTACGCTACCCTGACAAAAGGAGCAGAAAACTACGTCAAGGAATCTGAGGTTTTAACTAACCTTGAGATCCTCGAACGTGGGTTTGAGCAGGCGGCACCTGCCACGGTAACCCTCGCAAAATAAGGTTTTTTGCTGGTTAATAAGTTGTTCATAATTTTTGAACAGAGGAGTCAATTTTCACCCTCTATCATCCTGGGTCGATCGGGTACACACTTACTCCATCGAAAACAGACGGGGGTGAAAAAATGATTTTCTTACGCAAAGCAAACGAACGTGGTCATGCAAATCATGGCTGGTTAGATTCATGGCATACCTTCTCTTTTGCCAACTATTACGATGCGAATTTCATGGGCTTCTCTGCGCTGCGCGTCATTAACGACGACGTGATCGACGCAGGCCAGGGCTTCGGTACCCATCCCCATAAAGATATGGAGATCCTGACCTACGTGCTGGAAGGGGCGGTTGAGCATCAGGACAGCATGGGTAACAAAGAGCAGGTGCCTGCCGGTGAGTTCCAGATCATGAGCGCCGGAACCGGGGTACGTCACTCCGAGTACAACCCGAGCGAAACCGAACGTCTGCACCTGTATCAAATCTGGATCATTCCAGAAAAAACCGGCATCGCGCCGCGCTACGAGCAGCGCCGCTTTGACGCCGCGCAGGGTCGCCAACTGGTGCTCTCCCCGGATGCCCGAGACGGCTCGCTGAAGGTGAACCAGGATATGGAGCTTTCTCGCTGGCCGCTGCAGAAAGATGAGCAGGAGGATTATCAGATTGCCGCCGGGCGCAAAGTCTGGATCCAGGTAGTGAAGGGTAGCGTCTCTATCAATGGGACTACCGCCACCACCGCTGATGGCCTGGCCATCTGGGACGAGCAAGCTCTGTCGATTCGCGCTGACAGCGACAGTGAAATCCTGCTGTTTGACCTGCCACCGGTATGATGAGTTAAATAAAGTGCGCAACCTCTCCTTATCAGCGGGGAGGTTGCGTGCGTGGCGTGGTAAACTAAAACAATGTTTTCCCGTTTACCCCGCTCAGGACGATGAAAAAGAAAAGACCCGTACTTCAGGACGTTGCAGATCGCGTTGGCGTGACCAAAATGACCGTCAGCCGTTTTTTACGCAACCCGGAGCAAGTCTCCGTGGCATTGCGTGGCAAAATTGCAGCGGTGCTGGATGAGCTGGGCTACATTCCTAATCGCGCACCTGACATTCTCTCCAATGCCACCAGCCGCGCTATCGGCGTGCTGCTGCCCTCTCTGACCAACCAGGTTTTCGCCGAAGTGCTGCGCGGAATCGAAAGCGTCACCGATGCCTATGGCTACCAGACCATGCTGGCCCACTACGGCTACAAGCCGGAAATGGAGGAGGAGCGGCTGGAGTCGATGCTGTCGTGGAATATCGACGGTCTGATCCTGACCGAGCGCAGCCACACTCCGCGCACGCTGAAAATGATCGAGGTAGCGGGCATTCCGGTCGTAGAGCTGATGGACAGCCGTTCGCCGTGCCTCGATATCGCCGTGGGCTTTGATAACTTTGAGGCCGCCCGGCAGATGACCGCCGCGATCGTTGCGCGCGGCCATCGTCATGTCGCCTATCTGGGTGCACGTCTGGACGAACGTACTATTATCAAACAGCAGGGGTATGAGCAGGCGATGCGTGATGCGGGCCTGACGCCGTACAGCGTGATGGTGGAGCAGTCCTCCTCTTACTCATCCGGCATTGAGCTGATGCGCCAGGCGCGCCGCGAATATCCGCAGCTCAACGGTATCTTCTGTACCAACGATGATCTCGCGGTAGGCGCGGCCTTTGAGTGCCAGCGTTTAGGGTTGAAAATTCCGGATGATATAGCAATTGCCGGTTTCCACGGCCATGATATCGGCCAGGTGATGGAGCCACGGCTGGCAAGCGTGCTGACGCCGCGTGAACGCATGGGCCGCATTGGCGCAGAGCGCCTGCTGGCACGCATTCGCGGTGAGGTAGTGACGCCAAAAATGTTAGATTTAGGTTTCACTTTGTCACCGGGTGGATCTATTTAGTCTGACAAATTTGAAGTAGCTCACACTTATTCACTTCTGAGGCCGCCGGTTATTGCTTCTCACCAGCCCCGGCAGGAAAATGTTACCGATAACTGTTACGCGTAACAATCTACCTTTTGTCTCTGTGGGAGCGACCTTTGAGCACGACTAATCACGATCACCACGTCTATGTCCTGATGGGCGTATCCGGCAGTGGTAAATCCGCCGTTGCCAGCGAAGTGGCTTATCAGCTTCACGCCGCGTTCCTGGACGGCGACTTCCTGCATCCGCGCAGCAACATCACCAAAATGGCCGCTGGCGAGCCGCTGAACGATGACGACCGTAAACCCTGGCTGCAGGCGCTGAACGATGCCGCCTTTGCCATGCAGCGTACCAACAAAGTGTCGCTGATCGTCTGCTCGGCGCTGAAAAAGCGCTATCGCGATCTGCTGCGCGACGGCAACCCGAACCTCTCCTTTATCTACCTGAAGGGTGATTTCGACGTGATCGAAACCCGCCTGAAGGCGCGTAAAGGCCACTTCTTCAAAACGCAGATGCTGGTGACCCAGTTTGAAGCGCTGGAGGAGCCGGGCGCAGACGAGCGCGACGTATTGATTGTGGATATCGACCAGCCGCTGAACGGCGTGGTGGCCAGCACTATTGATGTGATTAATAAATAAAAAGATTAAGGCAGTACAGTGGGTACTTTAACGCTTGTTTTGACAGCGGTCGGCTCGGTTTTGCTGCTGCTGTTTTTAGTGATGAAGGCACGTCTTCACGCTTTCATTGCTTTGATGGTGGTTTCTATT
This sequence comes from Pseudescherichia sp., assembly GCF_031979925.1. Taxonomy (GTDB): domain Bacteria; phylum Pseudomonadota; class Gammaproteobacteria; order Enterobacterales; family Enterobacteriaceae; genus Pseudescherichia. The sequence goes on from NZ_DALZFB010000004.1 coordinate 329,676, forward strand.
GGAGCAGGGCTGTTTTCCGGAATGCCGCTCGACGCCATTGCCAAAACCATGGAAAAAGGCATGGGCGGCACGCTGGGCTTCCTCGCGATTGTGGTCGCGCTGGGGGCGATGTTCGGTAAAATTCTGCATGAGACCGGCGCGGTAGATCAGATTGCGGTCAAGATGCTGAAATCCTTTGGCCACAGCCGGGCGCACTACGCTATCGGCCTCGCCGGGCTAATCTGCGCGCTGCCGCTCTTCTTTGAGGTCGCGATCGTGCTGCTGATCAGCGTCGCCTTCTCCATGGCGCGCCACACCGGCACTAACCTGGTCAAGCTGGTCATTCCGCTCTTTGCCGGGGTTGCGGCGGCGGCGGCCTTTCTGCTGCCGGGGCCAGCGCCGATGCTGCTGGCATCCCAGATGCACGCCGACTTTGGTTGGATGATCCTCATCGGCCTCTGCGCCGCCATTCCGGGCATGCTGATTGCCGGTCCGCTGTGGGGCAACTTTATCAGCCGTTACGTTGAGCTGCATATTCCGGATGACATCAGCGAGCCGCATCTCGGCGAAGGCAAGATGCCGTCGTTCGGCTTCAGCCTGGCGCTGATCCTGCTGCCGCTGGTGCTGGTAGGTCTGAAAACCATCGCCGCACGCTTCGTTGAGCAAGGCTCTACGCTCTACGAGTGGCTGGAGTTTATCGGCCATCCGTTTACCGCCATCCTGGTGGCGTGCCTGGTGGCAATCTATGGCCTGGCGTATCGTCAGGGCATGGAGAAAGATAAAGTGATGGCGATCTGCGGCACGGCGCTACAGCCGGCGGGCATTATCCTGCTGGTGATCGGTGCGGGCGGCGTCTTCAAGCAGGTGCTGGTGGATTCCGGCGTCGGTCCGGCACTGGGCGAAGCGTTGACCGGCATGGGCCTGCCCATCGCCATCACCTGCTTCGTACTGGCCGCAGCGGTGCGTATTATTCAGGGATCGGCGACGGTGGCCTGCTTAACCGCGGTGGGTCTGGTCATGCCGGTGATTGAGCAGCTGCACTTCTCTGGCGCGCAGATGGCCGCACTGTCGATCTGCATCGCGGGCGGCTCTATTGTGGTCAGCCACGTCAACGACGCTGGCTTCTGGCTGTTCGGTAAGTTTACTGGCGCAACCGAAGGACAGACGCTGAAAACGTGGACGATGATGGAGACTATCCTTGGCACCACGGGCGCGATTGTCGGAATGATTGCGTTTTCGCTGCTGAGTTAATATCCGATATGCCCGGTGGCGCTTCGCTTACCGGGCCTACAGTTTGAATGCACGTTTAAACGACTACCCCTTCATCCACACCCGAATGCCGTCCAGGAACATCTGGGTCGCCAGCATCACCAGCACCAGCCCCATCAGGCGCTCCAGCGCGTTAACCCCTTTCTCACCGAGCAGGCGTAAAAACAGCGACGATTGCAGCAGAATGGCTACCGTGCCGCCCCAGGCCAGCATCAGGGCGATCACCAGATGTCCCATCTGGTTGGGATACTGGTGCGACAGCAGCATCAGCGTGGCGAGCAGGGTGGGGCCAGCCACCAGCGGGATCGCCAGCGGCACGATAAACGGCTCTTCACCGGCGGGCATACCGTAGCTGCCGCCCTCCGGGCTGGGGAAGATCATCTTAATGGCGATTAAAAACAGAATGATGCCGCCGGAAATAGAGACGGTCTCGGCGCGCAGGTTCAGGAAGGAGAGGATCTTCTCACCGGCGAACAGGAAAATCAGCATCAGCAGCAGGGCGATCAGCAGCTCGCGAATCATAATCGCCCGGCGGCGTTTCGGCTCGGTGTGCTTCAGCACTGACATAAAGATAGGCAGGTTGCCAAGCGGATCCATAATCAGGATCAACAGCACCGCGATGGAGAGGATATCATTCATTGCTTCTTGTCCCTGAGGCACGCCATAAACGGCCGCTGATAAGCGCTATTTCTGACGGCGACACTATCATTGATTAATTTCACTTGCGACTTTAGCTGCATTTTGTAATGTGTGCGGTATACCAGTAAAAAGATCTGGATCGCTCAAACAGCACACACCTCTGCAGGAAATACGCTATGAAAAATGTTGGTTTTATCGGCTGGCGCGGTATGGTCGGCTCTGTACTCATGCAACGCATGGTAGAAGAGCGCGACTTCGATGCCATTCGCCCTGTCTTCTTCTCTACGTCCCAGCTTGGCCAGCCAGCCCCGACGTTCGGTACAGGCGCGGCGGGCACGCTTCAGGACGCGTTTGATCTGGAGGCGCTGAAGGCACTCGACATTATTGTCACCTGCCAGGGCGGCGATTATACCAACGAAATCTATCCAAAGCTTCGTGAAAGCGGCTGGCAGGGTTACTGGATCGACGCAGCCTCCTCGCTGCGCATGAAAGATGACGCCATCATCATTCTCGATCCGGTCAACCAGGAGGTCATTACCCAGGGCCTGAACAATGGCGTGAAAACCTTTGTTGGCGGCAACTGTACCGTCAGCCTGATGCTGATGTCGCTGGGCGGCCTGTTTGCTGAGAATCTGGTGGATTGGGTCTCGGTTGCGACCTACCAGGCAGCCTCCGGTGGCGGCGCACGCCACATGCGTGAGCTGCTGGCGCAGATGGGTCAGCTGCACAGCCACGTTGCGGGCGAGCTGGCGGATCCGGCCTCGGCTATCCTCGATATCGAACGTAAGGTCACGACCCTCTCCCGCAGCGGCGAGCTGCCGGTAGATAATTTCGGCGTACCGCTGGCGGGCAGCCTGATCCCGTGGATTGATAAACAGCTTGATAACGGCCAGAGCCGTGAAGAGTGGAAGGGGCAGGCGGAGACCAACAAGATCCTCAATACCGACCTGGTGATTCCAGTGGATGGCCTCTGCGTGCGCGTGGGCGCGCTGCGCTGCCATAGCCAGGCCTTCACCATCAAACTGAAGAAAGATGTCTCTATCCCGACCGTTGAGTCCCTGCTGGCGGCACACAATCAGTGGGCTAAAGTGGTGCCGAACGATCGCGAAATCACCATGCGCGAGCTGACCCCGGCGGCGGTAACCGGCACGCTGACCACCCCGGTTGGCCGTCTGCGTAAGCTCAACATGGGGCCGGAGTATCTCTCCGCCTTCACCGTCGGCGATCAGCTGCTGTGGGGAGCCGCCGAGCCGCTGCGGCGGATGCTGCGCCAGCTGGCGTAACGAACACTGTTTAGGAGGAGGTGCAGCGTCACCTCCTTTTTTTTGCACATTTTTTGTGAACCCGCGCGCTGAGTTTTTTGTTAAATACATAATGTAGTCGCAATTCATCCAAATTTATCAGGAGACAGGGGAACCCTTGTCTATGCTTAAGTTGGATCAGCTTCAGGCCAGCGTTGATGTGGCTGGCGAAAAAATGTGGCACATATAGAACAGGATAAAAAAACCATGTCCAGTCTTGTCGATAGAGACGTGATTAACGCGCTAATAGCAGGCCATTTTGCGGATCCCTTTTCCGTACTCGGTATGCATCGCACTAATGCCGGGCTGGAAGTCCGCGCGTTGCTACCTGACGCCACCGAAGTGTGGGTTATCGAAACGAAAACCGGACGTAAACTGGCCAGGCTAGAGTGCCTTGATTCACGCGGCTTCTTTGCCGGTATCATTCAACGCCGTAAAAATCATTTCCGCTATCAGCTTGCCGTTAACTGGCACGATCACTCCAATCTATTGGACGATCCCTACCGCTTCGGCCCGCTGCTCCAGGATTTAGATGCCTGGCTACTGTCAGAGGGGACGCACCTGCGGCCCTATGAAACTCTTGGCGCACACGCCGATACAATGGATGGCGTCACCGGTACCAAATTCTCCGTCTGGGCACCTAATGCCCGACGCGTCTCGGTCGTAGGCGAGTTTAACTATTGGGATGGCCGCCGCCATCCGATGCGCCTGCGCAAAGAGTCCGGCATCTGGGAGCTCTTTATCCCTGGCGCGCAGCACGGGCAGATCTATAAATTCGAGATGATCGATGCCCACGGCAACCTGCGCATTAAGGCCGATCCCTATGCCTTCGAGGCGCAGATGCGCCCGGATACTGCCTCCATGATCTGCGGCCTGCCGGAGAAGGTCGAGCAGAGCGAAGAGCGTAAGCGGGCCAACGAGTTTGACCAGCCCATCTCCATCTATGAGGTGCACCTCGGCTCCTGGCGTCGCCATACCGACAACCACTTCTGGCTTAGCTACCGCGATCTGGCAGAGCAGCTGGTTCCCTATGCCAAATGGATGGGCTTTACCCATTTAGAGCTGATGCCGGTCAACGAGCATCCGTTTGACGGCAGCTGGGGCTACCAGCCGACGGGCCTCTATGCGCCAACCCGCCGCTTCGGCACGCGGGATGATTTCCGCTACTTCATTAAGGCAGCCCATGCGGCAGGTCTGAACGTGATCCTCGACTGGGTACCGGGCCACTTCCCGAGCGATGAGTTCGGCCTCGCCGAGTTCGACGGAACCGATCTCTATGAACATAGCGATCCGCGCGAGGGCTACCATCAGGACTGGAACACGCTGATCTACAACTATGGTCGCCGTGAGGTCAGCAACTATCTGGTGGGCAACGCCCTCTATTGGGTAGAACGCTTTGGTATTGACGCTCTGCGCGTCGATGCGGTGGCTTCCATGATCTACCGTGACTACAGCCGCAAAGAGGGGGAGTGGATCCCTAACGAGTTTGGCGGTCGTGAGAACCTTGAAGCCATCGAATTCCTGCGCAGCACCAACCGCAAGCTGGGGGAGCAGGTTCCCGGCGCGGTAAGCATGGCGGAAGAGTCCACCGATTTCCCTGGGGTATCGCGACCACCGTCTAACGGCGGGCTGGGCTTCTGGTATAAGTGGAACCTGGGCTGGATGCATGACACCCTCGACTACTTCAAGCTCGATCCTATCTACCGTCAGTATCATCATAATCAGATGACGTTCGGGATGCTCTACAACTACACCGAGAACTTCATTCTGCCGCTGTCGCACGATGAAGTGGTGCACGGCAAAAAATCCATTCTTGACCGGATGCCGGGTGACGCATGGCAGAAGTTTGCCAACCTGCGTGCCTACTACGGCTGGATGTGGGCCTTCCCGGGTAAAAAACTGCTCTTTATGGGTAACGAGTTTGCCCAGGGGCGCGAGTGGAACCACGACAGCAGCCTTGACTGGCATCTGCTTGAGGGCGGTGATAACTGGCACCACGGCGTTCAGCGGCTGGTACGCGATCTTAATACTACCTATCGTCACCACAAGGCGCTGCACGAGCTGGATTTTGATCGGTACGGTTTCGAATGGCTGGTGGCCGATGACAACGAGCGTTCGGTGTTTATTTTCGTGCGCCGGGATAAAGCCGGTAATGAAATTATCGTTGCCAGCAACTTTACGCCGGAGCCGCGCCATGAATACCGCTTTGGCGTCAACCAGCCGGGCCGCTGGCGTGAGGCACTGAATACCGACTCGGTACACTATCACGGCAGCAATATGGGAAATTACGGTACCGTGCACAGCGATGAGATCCCAAGTCACGGTCGCGATAACTCGCTCAGCCTGACGCTGCCGCCGCTCTCTACCATCTGGCTGGTCAGGGAGGGTGAATGACGAAGCTGGCGGCAGGCAAGCCTGCGCCACTTGGCGCGCATTACGAAGGCAATGGCGTGAACTTCACGCTCTTCTCGGCAAACGCAGAGCGGGTTGAGCTCTGCATCTTTGACGATGAGGAGAATGAGCAGCGCTACGATCTGCCTGCCCGCAGCGGCGACGTCTGGCACGGTTTTCTGGAGAAGGCGCGTCCCGGTTTGCGCTATGGCTACCGGGTGCATGGTCCGTGGGATCCAGCAGCGGGCCACCGCTTTAATCCGGCAAAGGTGCTGATCGACCCCTGCGCTCGCCGCGTTGACGGCGACGCCATCGATCACGATCTCTTTCACAGCGGCTTCGATATTGCCGATCCGCATAATAACGCAAAGATTGCGTTGAAGAGCGTGGTGGTTAACGAAGCCTTTGACTGGGAAGACGATGCGCCGCCGCGTATCCCCTGGGGCAACACGGTGATCTATGAGGCCCACGTCAAAGGGCTGACCTGGCTGCACCCTGATATTCCGGAAAAGATCCGCGGCACCTATAAGGCGCTGGGTCATCCGGTGATGATCGACTACTTCAAGCGCCTCGGGATCACCGCTCTTGAGCTGCTGCCGGTGGCGCACTTCGCCAGCGAGCCGCGCCTGCAGCGGCTGGGCTTAAGCAACTACTGGGGCTACAACCCGCTGGCGATGTTTGCCCTCGATCCGCGCTACGCCAGTGAGCCTGCCCGCGCCCAGCAGGAGTTTTGTACGGCAGTGAAAGCGCTGCACGCTGCCGGTATTGAGGTGATCCTCGATATCGTCCTGAACCACAGCGCCGAGGTCGATATTGAAGGCCCTACTTTCTCCCTGCGCGGAATCGATAACCGTAGCTATTATTGGATCAGGGAGAACGGCGAGTACGCGAACTGGACCGGCTGCGGTAACACCCTGAATCTGAGCCATCCCGGCGTAGTGGAGTATGCCCACCAGTGTCTACGACATTGGGTAGATACTTATCACATCGACGGTTTCCGCTTCGATTTAGCGTCGGTAATGGGGCGTACACCGCATTTTGATCCCTGCGCGCCGTTGTTTGAGGCGATAAAAAACGATCCTGTGCTGTCGGCGGTCAAGCTGATTGCCGAGCCGTGGGACGTAGGGGAAGGTGGCTACCAGGTCGGCAATTTTCCACCGCTGTTTGCCGAGTGGAACGATCAGTTTCGCGATGCCTCGCGCCGTTTCTGGCTGGCAAAAGATATCTCTCTGGGCCGGTTTGCCACGCGCTTTGCCGGCTCTGGCGACGTGTTCAGGCGCAGCGGACGTCTTCCCGCCGCGTCGATTAACCTGGTGACGGCGCACGACGGCTTTACGCTGCGCGACTGCGTCTGCTTTAACCATAAACACAACGAGGCCAACGGCGAAGAGAATCGCGACGGCACTAACAATAACCACAGCAATAATCATGGTACAGAGGGATTAGGCGGGTCGTTGTATGTGATTGAACGGCGGCGAGACAGTGTCCATGCCCTACTGGTCACGCTGCTTTTATCACAAGGTACGCCAATGCTGCTGGCAGGTGATGAACAGGGTCACAGCCAGCATGGTAACAATAATGCCTATTGCCAGGACAACGCGCTGACCTGGCTTGATTGGGAACAGGCAAACGACGGGCTGACCACCTTTGTGGCCACGTTAATTCATCTTCGCCAGCAGGTACCGGCATTAACCAATAATACCTGGTGGGAAGAGGGTGACGGCAACGTCAGTTGGCTGAATAAGGATGCCCAGCCTTTAAGCGTACGGGAGTGGGAGCATGGGGTGGGGCGTTTGCAAATCCTGCTTTCAGACCGTCTTCTGATTACGCTGAACAATACGGATAAGGTTACAGAAATTGTATTACCCGAAGGGGAATGGCGCGCCGTTCCCCCATTTGCCGGTGAGGACAATCCGGTGGTAGTGGCTGTCTGGCATGGGCCCGCGCATGGAGTATGCGTTTTTCGAAGGTCATAAAAAAGGAGTTCATCATGGTTAGATTAGATAACAACGATCCGCTAATGTTAGCGCGCCAGCTCCCCTTAAAATCTGTAGCCCTGATCCTGGCGGGCGGGCGCGGCACGCGTCTCAAAGACTTGACCACCACGCGTGCCAAGCCTGCGGTACACTTTGGCGGCAAGTTCCGTATTATCGATTTTGCTCTCTCCAACTGTCTTAACTCCGGTATCCGCCGTATCGGCGTGATCACCCAGTACCAGTCGCATACGCTGGTACAGCACATCCAGCGCGGCTGGTCCTTCTTTAGCGAAGAGATGAACGAGTTTGTCGATCTGCTCCCCGCTCAGCAGCGCGTGCACGGTGAAAACTGGTACCGCGGCACGGCGGATGCGGTCACCCAGAACCTCGACATTATTCGTCGCTATAATGCGGAGTACGTGGTGATCCTCGCAGGCGATCATATCTACAAGCAGGACTACTCGCGCATGCTGATCGACCACGTCGAGAAGGGTGCACGCTGCACCGTGGCCTGTCTGCCGGTACCGGTAGCGGAAGCAACGGCGTTTGGCGTTATGGCGGTCGATGAAAACGAAAAAGTCATCGATTTCGTTGAGAAGCCCCCTAAGCCGCCATCAATGCCTAACGATCCAACCCGGGCGCTGGCGAGCATGGGGATCTATATCTTTGACGCTGATTATCTTTATGAGCTGCTGGAGGAGGACGATCAGGATCCCACCTCCAACCACGACTTCGGCAAAGATATTATTCCTAAGATCACCCGCGCCGGCATGGCCTACGCGCACCCGTTCCCGCTCTCCAGCGTGCAGTCGGATCCGGACGCAGAGCCCTACTGGCGCGACGTGGGAACCCTCGAGGCCTACTGGAAGGCTAACCTCGATCTCGCCTCCGTGACGCCAGAGCTGGATATGTACGATCAAAATTGGCCTATCCGAACCCACATGGAATCGCTACCGCCTGCTAAATTTGTACAGGATAGATCGGGTAGCCACGGTATGACGCTCAATTCGCTGGTGTCGGGAGGCTGCATTATCTCCGGTTCGGTGGTAGTGCAGTCGGTGCTGTTCCCGCGCGTGCGCGTTAACTCATTCTGTAATATCGACTCGTCGGTACTGCTGCCGGACGTCTGGGTAGGACGTTCGTGCCGCCTGCGCCGCTGCGTCATTGACCGCGCCTGTAAGATACCTGAAGGCATGGTCATCGGTGAAAACGCAGAGGAGGATGCTCGCCGGTTCTACCGTTCAGAGGAAGGCATTGTGCTGGTCACGCGCGAGATGTTAAGCAAATTAAAAGAGTGACGGCATCAACTCATAACCTTGCGCGGAAGGGGTCCGCGCGCTGGTTTACCGCTACCGCTCGCATACGGTAGCGGTTTTTAACAGGAGCGAGAATGCAGGTTTTACATGTATGTTCTGAGATGTTCCCGTTGCTCAAGACCGGTGGTCTGGCAGATGTACTTGGTGCACTCCCTGCGGCGCAAATAGCCGGTGGTGTTGATACTCGCGTACTGCTGCCGGCATTTCCTGATATTCGGCGCGGCATTACCGATGCGAAAGTGGTGACCCGACGTGAAACCTTTGCCGGACACATCACGCTGCTTTACGGCCACTATAACGGCGTTGGCATCTATCTGATTGATGCTCCACACCTCTATGACCGACCCGGCAGTCCGTATCACGACACTAACCTTTTTGCCTATACCGATAACGTTCTGCGCTTTGCCTTGCTCGGTTGGGTAGGCAGCGAGATGGCCTGTGGCCTGGATCCTTTCTGGCGTCCGGACATTGTCCATGCCCACGACTGGCATGCCGGGCTGGCTCCTGCTTACCTTGCCGCACGTGGCCATCCAGCGAAATCGGTATTTACCGTGCATAATTTAGCCTACCAGGGTATGTTTTATGCTCAACATATGGCTGAAATAGAACTGCCATGGTCATTCTTTAATATTAATGGCGTAGAGTTCAACGGTCAGATCTCGTTCCTGAAGGCGGGACTCTACTTTGCCGACCACATTACGGCGGTTAGCCCGACCTATGCGCGGGAGATCACCGAGCCGCAGTTTGCATACGGTATGGAAGGGCTGCTGCGGCAGCGCCATGCGGAGGGACGCCTCTCGGGGATCCTCAATGGCGTTGATGAGCAGATTTGGGATCCGGAAACCGACCTGCTGCTGGCGTCGCGCTTTACTCGTGATTCGCTGGAAGATAAGGCGGAGAACAAGCGTCAGCTGCAAATTGCCATGGGGCTGAAGGTAGACGAGAAGGTTCCGCTCTTCGCCGTGGTCAGCCGCCTGACCAGCCAGAAAGGGCTGGATCTGGTGCTGGAGGCACTGCCGGGCCTGCTGGAGCAGGGCGGACAGTTGGCCCTGCTGGGCGCAGGCGATCCGGTACTGCAGGAGGGCTTCCTGGCCGCCGCCGCCGAGCATCCGGGGCAGGTCGGGGTTCAGATTGGCTATCACGAAGCCTTCTCGCACCGCATTATGGGCGGCGCGGATGTGATTCTGGTGCCGAGCCGTTTTGAGCCGTGCGGCCTGACCCAGCTCTACGGTCTGAAGTACGGCACGCTGCCGCTGGTGCGGCGTACCGGTGGGCTGGCTGACACCGTATCCGACAGCTCACTGGAGAACCTGGCGGACGGTATCGCCAGCGGATTTGTCTTTGAAGACAGCAATGCCTGGTCGCTGCTCAGGGCGATAAGGCGTGCTTTTGTGCTGTGGTCCCGGCCTTCGCTGTGGCGTTTTGTTCAGCGTCAGGCGATGAATATGGATTTTAGCTGGCAGGTTGCCGCTCAGTCCTACCGGGATCTCTATTATCGGTTGAAGTAGAGCACCAGGAATCACGTTTATGAATGCACCCTTTACCTATACATCACCGACACTCAGCGTCGAGGCGTTAAAGCACTCTATTGCCTATAAGCTGATGTTTACCATTGGTAAAGATCCGGCTATCGCCAACAAACATGAGTGGCTGAACGCCACGCTGTTTGCCGTACGTGACCGCCTGGTCGAGCGCTGGTTGCGCTCAAACCGTGCGCAACTCTCTCAGGAGACGCGCCAGGTTTACTATCTGTCGATGGAGTTTCTGATTGGCCGCACCCTTTCCAACGCAATGCTTGCGCTGGGCATCTATGGCGATGTTAAAAACGCGCTGGAAGAGATGGGGCTGGATCTCGAAGAGCTGATCGACGAAGAGAACGACCCGGGCCTCGGCAACGGCGGTCTGGGCCGCCTTGCCGCCTGCTTCCTCGACTCGCTGGCTACCCTTGGCCTGCCGGGGCGCGGATACGGCATCCGCTACGACTACGGTATGTTCAAGCAGAACATCGTGGATGGCCGCCAGAAAGAGTCCCCGGACTACTGGCTGGAGTACGGTAACCCGTGGGAGTTCAAGCGTCACAACACCCGTTACAAGGTGCGGTTCGGCGGTCGGATCCAGCAGGAGGGGAAAAAGACCCGCTGGCTGGAGACCGAAGAGATCCTTGCGGTCGCCTACGATCAGATCATCCCTGGCTTTGATACCGACGCCACCAATACGCTGCGGCTGTGGAATGCCCAGGCCAGTAGCGCCATTAACCTCGGTAAATTCAACCAGGGCGACTATTTTGCCGCGGTAGAGGATAAAAACCACTCGGAAAACGTCTCCCGGGTGCTTTACCCGGATGACTCCACCTACTCTGGTCGTGAGCTACGCCTGCGTCAGGAGTATTTCCTTGTCTCCGCGACGGTGCAGGATATCCTTAACCGCCACTTCCTGCTGCATAAGACCTACGCCAACCTCGCTGATAAGGTCGCCATTCACCTCAACGATACCCATCCGGTACTGGGTATTCCTGAGCTGATGCGCCTGCTCATCGACGAGCATAAGTTCTCCTGGGATGACGCCTTTGAGGCGACCTGTCAGATCTTCTCCTATACCAACCACACGCTGATGAGTGAGGCGCTGGAGACCTGGCCGGTAGACATGCTGGGTAAAATTCTGCCGCGCCATCTGCAAATTATCTTTGAGATCAACGACTACTTCCTGAAGACCGTTCAGGAGCAGCATCCGAACGACACCGGGCTGCTTAGCCGCGTCTCGATCATCGACGAGTCTAACGGGCGTCGGGTGCGCATGGCCTGGCTGGCGGTAGTGGCCAGCCACAAGGTCAACGGCGTCTCCGAGTTGCACTCCAACCTGATGGTACAGTCGCTGTTTGCGGATTTTGCGCGGGTGTTCCCGACGCGCTTTACCAACGTTACCAACGGCGTGACGCCGAGGCGCTGGCTGGCGCTGGCGAACCCGTCGCTATCGGATGTGCTCGACGAGCATATCGGGCGCACCTGGCGAACCGATCTTAGCCAGCTCGGCGAGCTGGAGCAGCACATCGATTTCCCGACGCTAAACCAGGCGGTGCGCCAGGCGAAGCTGGACAATAAAAAGCGCCTCGCGCTCTACATCGGCCAGCAGCTTAACGTGGTAGTGAACCCGAAGGCGCTGTTCGATGTGCAGATCAAGCGTATCCATGAGTACAAGCGCCAGCTGATGAACGTCCTGCACGTCATTGCCCGCTATAACCGAATCAAAGCCGATCCGGATGCGAACTGGGTACCGCGCGTTAATATCTTTGCCGGTAAGGCGGCCTCGGCCTACTACATGGCGAAGCATATTATTCACTTAATCAACGATGTGGCGAAGGTGATCAATAACGATCCGCAGGTTGGCGACAAGCTGAAGGTGGTGTTCATTCCGAACTACAGCGTCAGCCTGGCGCAGCTGATCATTCCGGCGGCGGATCTCTCCGAACAGATTTCGCTCGCGGGAACGGAGGCCTCCGGCACCAGCAACATGAAGTTTGCCCTCAATGGCGCGCTGACCATCGGCACGCTGGATGGTGCAAATGTTGAGATGCTGGAGCATGTGGGTGACGACAATATCTTTATCTTTGGTAACACGGCGGAAGAGGTTGAGACGCTGCGTCGTCAGGGCTATAAGCCGCGCGACTACTACGATAAAGATGAAGAGCTGCACAGCGTCCTGACGCAGATTGCTACCGGCGTGTTTAACCGTGACGAGCCGGGCCGCTACCGCGATCTGGTGGATTCCCTGCTTAACTTCGGCGATCACTATCAGGTGTTGGCCGATTTTCGCAGCTACGTTGACTGTCAGGACAGGGTGGATGAGCTTTATCGCCAGCCAGAAGAGTGGACCATTAAAGCGATGCATAACATCGCCAATATGGGCTACTTCTCATCTGACAGGACGATCAAGGAGTACGCGGACAAAATCTGGAACATCAAGCCGATACGCCTGTAAAAACAAAACGCCCGGTGGCGCTATGCTTACCGGGCCTACACGTAGGCCGGGCAAACGCAGTGCCGCCCGGCGTTGCAATATCAACTACGATGCTAGCGACAGTTCACGCTTGGCCCAGTTAGCCAGCCACTGCGCCACTCGCGACTGCTCCTCCGCGTTCAGCCACATACCTGCTTTCGTCCGACGCCAGATGGCATCATCGAGGCGGCGCACCCACTCATGCTCTACCAGATAGCGCAGTTCAGCTTCGTAGAACTCATGGCCGAAGTTCTCGCCAAGCTCCTCAAGCGACGTCGCACCGGCAAGAATAAGCTCGCTGTTGCTGCCGTAGGTGCGGGCGTAGTGACGAGCCTGCGTCTCGCTGATAAACGGGTAGCGGCGACGCAGCTTCGCCGCGTAGTCGTCACGATCGCCAGCAATATCACCCCCTGGCAACACGCACTCTTTCGTCCACGCCGGACCGATGCCGCTGTAGTATGGCGTCAGCTTCTCCATCGCATGCTCGGCCAGCTTACGGTAGGTGGTGAGCTTACCGCCAAAGACGGAGAGCAGGGGTGCTTTGCCCTCGTCGTCACGAATATCCAGGGTATAGTCGCGGGTAATCGCCTGCGGTGAATCGGACTCGTCGTCGCACAGCGGACGTACGCCGGAGTAAGTCCAGACAATATCGTTCCGGGTCAGCGGCTTTTTAAAGTGTGCGTTATAGACCTTCAGCAGATAGTTAATCTCGCTCTCGTCGATCTCAACGTGTTTGGCGTCGCCCTTATACTCCACGTCGGTGGTGCCGATAATGGAGAACTCGTCCATCCACGGGATCACAAACACGATACGCTTATCTTCGTTTTGCAGAATGTAGGCCTGCTTCTGGGAGTGCACGCGTGGCACCACAATATGGCTGCCTTTGATCAGGCGGATCCCATACGGCGAAGGCAGCTTCATCCCATCGTCAAAGAACTGTTTTACCCACGGGCCGGTGGCGTTCACCAGGCCGCGCGCCTGCCAGCGATACGTCTCGCCGGTATCAACGTCTTCAGCCTCAACGATCCACAGGCCATTTTCCCGGCGTGCCGAGGTTGCCCGGGTGCGGGTTAACACCTCGCCGCCTTTACGCACCACCATCTGCGCATTCGCCAGCACCAGCCGTGCATCGTCGACCCAGCAGTCAGAATATTCGAATCCGCGCACGATCTCCGGCTTCAGCACCGACTCTGAGCCAAAACGCAAGCCAGTAGAGCCAGGCAGGCTGGTGCGCTTGCCCAGGTGATCGTACATAAACAGGCCGATGCGGATCATCCACGCCGGACGCAGGTGCGGACGGTGCGGCAGACGAAAGCGCATAGGGAAGGCGATGTGCGGGGCCATCTGCAACAGCACCTCACGCTCTGCCAGCGCCTCGCTTACCAGACGGAACTCGTAATGCTCCAGGTAGCGCAGGCCTCCGTGGATGAGTTTAGAGCTGGCGGAAGAGGTGGCACAGGCCAGATCGTTTGCCTCCAGCATGAGCACGGAAAGGCCACGCCCGGCGGCGTCTGCCGCGATACCGGCACCGTTGATGCCCCCACCTATCACAATCAGATCTTTGGTTTCCATGCTCACCTCATGCACTTTCGTAAAAGCTCAAAAATGTTCGATATCGCTCATAATAGCAAACGAACGCGCCTTTGGTAACATCAAAAAAACAATTTAGAGTGATATGCATAACATAATGGCGTTTACCTGGCGGAACGACGTAAAATTAGAGAATGTGTAACGTGCATACCCAACAGAGATGAGAGCGCAATGGATCAGTTTGAGTGTATTAATGTAGAAGAGGCCCACCAGAAGATGCATCAGAAGCTGGCGGTGCTGGTAGATATTCGCGATCCGCAAAGCTATGCCATGGGTCATACCCCAGGCGCGTTTCATCTGACCAACGATACGCTGGGCACCTTTATGCAGCAAAACGACTTTGATACGCCGGTGATGGTGATGTGCTACCACGGCAACAGCAGTAAAGGCGCAGCCCAGTACCTGCTGCAACAGGGTTTTGACCAGGTCTACAGCGTCGACGGCGGCTTTGACGCCTGGCATCGCCATTTCCCGGCGGAAGTGGCGCACGGTACGCTTTAGTCAGCGGAGCAATAACCCGCTATACTGCCCTCTTTTGTGTGGAAAAAGCGACCGCCAGCATGTTGATGATCACCTCTTTTGCCAACCCGCGCGTCGCCCAGGCGTTTGTTGATTATATGCAAACCCAGGGCGTTGTTTTGACTATTCAACACCACCAGACCAGCGACGTCTGGCTGGCGGACGAGAGCCAGGCCGGGCGCGTGCGTGAAGAGCTGGCGCGCTTCCAGCAGAACCCGGAAGATCCGCGCTACCTGGCGGCCAGCTGGCAATCAGGGCAGATTGACAGCGGCCTGCACTATCGCCGCTACCCCTTTATCGCTACCCTGCGCGAAAGGGCCGGGCCGGTGACGCTGATCGTGGCGCTGCTCTGCGTGCTGGTGTTTATCCTGATGAGCACCCTCGGCGACCAGATTGTCATGGTCTGGCTGGCGTGGCCCTTCGATCCCTCCCTGCGGTTCGATCTCTGGCGCTACTTCAGTCACGCCCTGATGCACTTTTCCGTCATGCATATCCTCTTCAACTTGCTCTGGTGGTGGTACATCGGCGGGGCGGTGGAGAAGCGCCTCGGCAGCGGCAAGCTGATTGTGATTACCCTTATTAGCGCTCTGCTCAGCGGCTATGTGCAGCACAAGTTTAGCGGCCCGTGGTTTGGTGGCCTCTCCGGCGTGGTGTACGCCCTGATGGGCTATGCCTGGCTGCGGGGCGAGCGCGATCCGCAAAGCGGTGTCTATTTGCCGCGCGGCCTGATAGCCTTCTCCTTAATATGGTTAATTGCCGGCTGGTTTGATCTGTTTGGCATGTCTATCGCCAACGGCGCGCACGTCACCGGCCTGGCCGTGGGACTGGCAATGGCGTTTGTTGATACGCGAAAACGAACATAAAAGCTCAGGAACATTGCAATGAAACAGACACAGCGCCACGATGCCATCATCGAGCTGGTAAAAAAGCAGGGCTACGTCAGTACCGAGGAGCTGGTGGAGCAGTTTGCCGTCAGCCCCCAGACCATTCGCCGCGATTTGAACGACCTGGCCGATCAGAACATGATCCTGCGCCATCACGGCGGCGCGGCGCTCCCCTCCAGCTCGGTGAACACCTCGTGGCACGATCGCAAGGCCACCCAGACGGCAGAGAAGGAGCGGATTGCCCGCAAGGTCGCCAGCCAGATCCCGGACGGGGCGACGCTGTTTATCGATATCGGCACCACGCCGGAGGCGGTAGCCCATGCGCTACTGGACCACAGCAACCTGCGTATCGTGACCAACAACCTTAACGTCGCCAACACGCTGATGGTAAAAGAGGACTTCCGCATTATTCTGGCCGGGGGCGAGCTGCGAAGCCGCGACGGCGGGATTATCGGCGAGGCGACGCTCGACTTTATCTCCCAGTTTCGCCTCGACTTCGGCATCCTTGGGATCAGCGGCATCGACGCCGACGGCTCGCTGCTGGAGTTTGACTACCATGAGGTGCGCACCAAGCGGGCAATTATCGACAACTCACGTCACGTGATGCTGGTGGTGGATCACTCCAAATATGGCCGTAACGCGATGGTTAACATGGGCAGCATCAGCATGGTGGATGCGGTCTATACCGACGTGCTGCCGCCTGCTGGCGTGCTGGACGTCATTAAGAGCCACAATATCCAGCTGGAACTCTGCTGATGCTGCAACGCCGGGCGGCACTGCGTTTGCCCGGCCTACCGCTTATACTCCGTAACCCATCATCTGTAATAGCTGCTGCGCGTGCTGCACCGCATCTTGGCGGTGGGCCACGCCCAGCTTCTGGTAGAGGTTGCGGATATGGGTTTTGATGGTGGTCGCGGCAACCGCCAGCTCGCCGGCAATCTGCTCGTTGCTGTAGCCAGAGTAGATGAGACCCAGCACCTGCCACTCCCGCTGGGTCAGCGGGCTGGTGCGGATCAGCTCCGGCACCTCCGGGTGGGTCAGCAGCCGCTCAACAAAGCGCTCATCAAAATGAGCATACTTGTGGCGGTGGTGCTGGTTGATGTCGCGCAGAATACGCTGGGCGCGGTGACCCTCCAGCTCCGGCAGAGCGTTAAGCTGGATCAGCTGACGCAGCTGCTGCGCCATCGCCTCACCTTCAATCACGAAATGGCTAATGAAGCCGGTGCGGTTTGCCAGCGTCAGGGCCTCCAGCAGCACCCGCTGGGCGTCGTTTTTGCGTCCGGACTGCCAGTAGAGCTGGTTGAGCAGCAGCAGGTTACGGTTCAGATCGCTCATCAGCCGCAGGCTGCGCGCGTTCTCGTTCAGCTCTTCCAGCACCATCTCCGCTGACTCCGCGTCTCCCAGCAGGATCTGCGCCCGGGCTACGTTGCGCCACTGGCTCTGACGAAAATGGTTGTTAGCAAACTCTGACTTCGGCGTCTGGCGCAGCCACTGGGCGGCGGCCTGTTTATCGCCGGTCATCTGCCAGTAGATCACCCGCACCTTGTCAGCATTTGATACCCAGTCGCTATGGTACTGCCCGTTGCCTAGCAGGTTCTCCAGCCGGTTAAGGTGGCTGCGGGCGTTATCCAGATCGCCACGCGCTAAAGAGTTCTGTACCAGCAGGGCCAGGCACTGCAGCTGCTGCTGAGGCTGATAGGCAGAGAGCACGGTCATACCCTCTCTGGCGGCAGCCTCGGATTCATCAAGACGTCCCCATGCCCACAGCAGCTGGGCGCGGATGCGCAGTAAAAATTCATGCAGCGGCAGCTGTTCAAGATGCTGCTCGCGGATAAGCGTAAAGGCTTTATCCTGACACTCCCAGGCGGCTTGCAGAAAGCCCTGGGCAAACAGGATCTCACACTGTTGGATCATGCTCCACAGCGCGTAGTGCCAGACGTCGTGGCGGCGTGCCATCTGCTCGGTTTGCTGCATCAGGGTAAGGGAGTGGCTGAGCAGCCCCTTGCAGTGCAGCACCTCACCGTGCACCGAGGTGGCCACGATGCGGCTGTAGAAGTTAGCCAGCGGTAGCTCGTCGAGGGCGATCATCGCCAGCCGCTCGGCTTCCACCGGATCGCCGTCGTTAATGGCGACCTGGGCGCGCAGGGCGTTAAAGTCGCCGTGCAGCGCGTGATCCGCCGTCATATCCATCTCCTGCTCGGCGCGGGCCAGCAGGGTATTCACTTCGCTATAGCGGTGCTGGCTCTGCATCAGCCAGGCCTGCAACAGCACCAGACGTGGGTTCTCCAGCAGGCTCTCCCACGGCAGCGCCTTTAACGACGCCTCCAGCAGGGTCAGCTCGCTGTGGTTAAACAGTCCCCACGCATGGTGCAGCAGAATATCGCGCAGCATTATGCCGTCGCCCGCCGCTAAGGCATGATGGATGGCCTCGCTCGGGAAGCCCTGTGCCATCCAGCTTTCTGCCGCCGCGCGGTGGATATCCGGCAGCTCGGTAGCCAGCTCCCACTGGCAGCGCTGGCGTAAAAAGCTGCCAAACAGCGGGTGATAGCTAAACCACTCTCCGGAGTCATCCATACGCTGTAAAAACAGCCCCTGACGCTCGATCTCTTCCAGCCGCATCTGACCGTTCTCTTCGCCAGTGACGCGGACAATCAGCGCATCGTTCATTGAGCGCAGCAGGGAGCTTTTCAGCAGGAATTGACGGGTAGTGGAATCAATATTGTCCAGCACCTCGTCCACCAGATAGTCTGACAGATGGCTGGCGTTGATCCCCGCCAGACGCCGGGCGGAGTGCTGGGTTGAGCTGTTGTTTTGCCGCGCCGAGAGGGCAATCAGCTGCAGCGCGGTAGCCCATCCGGCCACGTCGTCGCACAGGCGGCTGCTCTCTGCCGCTTCAATCGGTGCATTCAGGCGGCAGTCAAAAAACTGCTTCGCCTCCTGATGGGTGAAGGCCAACTGCTGGCTGCTCACCTCCAGCAGCTGATCGCGCACGCGCAGGTTGGCAATGCCCAGCTGCGGCAGGTTACGCGACAGCACCACCAGGGTCAGGTTTTCCGGCTGGTGGCGCAGGAAAAAACGCATCGCATCGTGGATAACCGGGTTGGTCACCAGATGATAGTCGTCGATAACGATATAGAGCGGGCGCTGCCACTCCGCTAGCTCAATAAAGAGCTGCGAGAAGAGCGAGGGGAGGCTGGCGTACTGGCGTTTCTGCGCCATCGCCTCGCTGGAGACGCAGTGGCCGCCGGTGGCCTGCTGCACGGCGGCAACGAGATAGCTGGCGAATCGCTCCTGCTGGTTATCCCCTTCGTCGAGGGAGAACCAGCCCAGGTCGTCTTTACTGGCGGCCCACTGTGAGATAAGCGTCGTTTTGCCATAGCCAGCCGGGCTGGTCACCAGGGCTAAACGAAAATTGTTCGCGCCGGAAAGTTTAGCCAGCAGGCGTTCGCGGACCACAGTATGGTCAAGACGAACCGGGCGACTTAATTTAGACGGAATCAACATAGTTATCACTTCACTGTGAGGGAACGAAAAAAAGGAATTTTTTTGAGCTTCGTAATTAATAACCAATAAGTTCGGTCAGAATGGATTTTATTGCAAGTTATGTCCGAATTTTACGGCGCTGATTTTGCACCAAGTCACATTTCTATAACCTGGCTGAATAAAACGCCCGACAGGTAGCGAGGGCAGGTGGTAACTAGCCTGCGGGCAAATGGAGCAGAATGTAATATTCACTTTTGGCACAGTAAGAGTAGGCCGTTGATATTCACAATCCATAGGTCAAAGGTGGTAATTAATAGGGGAGAAAGGTGAGGGCTGTTAATATTTGTATCCACGTTTCGCCTGAGTAAATTTAAATTCATGGATGTATGTATGAAACGCCATTTCATTTTGTTGACCGGCCTCCCGGTTACCTGACGTTAATTTCCTCATACTTTCGTACCAGTTTCTATGCAGTCTGGCCGTTGAATTTTTGAGTAATTCGCGTTTTTACAGCTAACTTTAAGTGGCAGCGATCACACTTTTGGCTCATCCCTGCGGCTCCTCCTGGCCTTTTCCCCGGCAGGATGAGGAAGTCAACGTAGGGGCCAGGCAAACTAGCATTAACGTTGTTTTTACTTACAGGATCCCCGTTTGCTATGTCACAGCCAACCTTTAACAAAGCTCAGTTTGCCGCCGCCCTGACGCGTCAGTGGCAGCGTTTTGGTCTCCATGCTGCCGATGAGATGACGCCACACCAGTGGTGGCACGCAGTCAGCGGCGCGCTGGCAGAGCAGCTTGCTGCCCAGGCGGTCGTCAAACCCGCAGAGGATCAGCGCCACGTAAACTACATCTCAATGGAGTTCCTGATTGGCCGCCTCACCGGCAACAACCTGCTTAACATGGGCTGGTATCAGGAGGTGAGCGATCTGCTGCAAACGCATAACGTCAACCTGACCGATCTGCTGGAGGAGGAGATCGATCCGGCGCTGGGCAACGGCGGGCTGGGACGGCTGGCGGCCTGCTTCCTCGACTCGATGGCGACGGTAGGCCAGCCGGCGACCGGTTACGGCCTGAACTATCAGTATGGCCTCTTCCGCCAGTCCTTTGCTGACGGACAGCAGCAGGAGGCCCCGGACGACTGGCATCGCGGCAGCTACCCCTGGTTCCAGCACAATTCCGCGCTGGATGTGAAGGTTAATCTTGGCGGCAAGGTGAGCCGGGACGGGCGCTGGGAGCCGGCCTTCTCCCTGATTGGCGA
Organism: Pseudescherichia sp.; assembly: GCF_031979925.1. Classification (GTDB taxonomy): domain Bacteria; phylum Pseudomonadota; class Gammaproteobacteria; order Enterobacterales; family Enterobacteriaceae; genus Pseudescherichia. Next base: position 350,274 of record NZ_DALZFB010000004.1, read on the forward strand.
GGCGTGGGATCTGCCGGTGTTGGGCTACCGTAACGGCGTGGCCCAGCCTCTGCGACTGTGGCAGGCAAAGCACGCCCATCCGTTTGACCTGACCAAATTTAACGACGGCGAGTTCCTGCGTGCTGAACAGCAGGGCATCGACGCCGACAAGCTAACGAAAGTTCTCTATCCCAACGACAACCACACCGCGGGTAAGAAGCTGCGCCTGATGCAGCAGTACTTCCAGTGTGCCTGCTCGGTGGCGGACATTCTGCGTCGTCACCATCTGGCCGGACGCAAGCTGGCGGAGCTGCCGGACTACGAAGTGATCCAACTGAACGATACCCACCCGACCATCGCCATTCCAGAGATGCTGCGCGTGCTGATCGACGAGCATCAGCTGAGCTGGGATGAGGCATGGTCGATTACCAGCCGACTGTTTGCCTATACCAACCATACGCTGATGCCGGAGGCGCTGGAGAACTGGCACGTGCAGCTGCTGAAGCCGCTGCTGCCGCGCCACATGCAGATCATCAAAGAGATCAACGACCGCTTTAAGAAGCAGGTAGTGAAAACCTGGCCAAACAATGAGGCAGTATGGGCGAAGCTGGCGGTGGTCTATGACGGCCAGGTGCGCATGGCTAACCTCTGCGTCGTCAGCGGCTTTGCGGTCAACGGCGTGGCGGCGCTGCACTCGGACCTCGTAGTGAAGGATCTCTTCCCGGAGTATCACCAGCTGTGGCCGAACAAGTTCCATAACGTTACCAATGGCATTACTCCGCGCCGCTGGATCAAGCAGTGCAACCCGGCGCTGGCTGCTTTAATCGACAGCACCCTGAAAAAAGAGTGGGTCAACGATCTCGACCAGCTGCTGGCCCTCGAGAAGTATGCCGACGACGCCAACTTCCGCCAGCGCTATCGCGCTATCAAGCAGGAGAACAAGACACGTCTGGTGGAGTTTGTGAAAGCGCGTACCGGCATCGTCATCAACCCTGACGCTATTTTTGATATTCAGATCAAGCGCCTGCATGAGTATAAGCGCCAGCATCTGAACCTGCTGCACATCCTCGCGCTCTACAAAGAGATCCGCGAGAACCCGGCGGTGGACCGCGTGCCGCGCGTCTTCCTGTTTGGCGCTAAAGCTGCACCGGGCTACTACCTGGCGAAGAACATTATTTTTGCTATCAATAAGGTGGCGGAGGCGATCAACAACGACCCACGCGTGGGCGACAAGCTGAAGGTGGTCTTCCTGCCGGACTACTGCGTCTCGGCGGCGGAGAAGCTGATCCCGGCGGCGGACGTCTCCGAGCAGATCTCCACCGCAGGGAAAGAGGCCTCCGGTACCGGCAACATGAAGCTGGCGCTGAACGGCGCGCTCACCGTCGGCACGCTGGACGGGGCAAACGTCGAGATTGCCGAGAAGGTAGGCGAAGAGAATATCTTCATCTTCGGCCATACCGTGGAAGAGGTGAAGGCGTTGAAGGCCAAAGGCTACGATCCCGTGAAGTGGCGTAAGAAAGACAAGCTGTTGAATGCGATCCTCAAAGAGCTGGAGAGCGGTAAATACAGCGACGGCGACAAGCATGCGTTCGACCTGATGCTGCACAGCATCGGCAAGCAGGGGGGCGATCCCTATCTGGTTGCCGCTGACTTTGCCGCCTACGTTGAGGCGCAAAGACAGGTTGACGTGCTCTATCGCGACCAGGAGGCGTGGACCCGCGCGGCGATCCTCAACACCGCCCGCTGCGGCATGTTCAGCTCCGATCGCTCAATTCGTGACTATCAAAACCTGATCTGGCAGGCCAAACGCTAAGGAGCGCCATGGAAAGTAAACGTCTGGCTGACGCCGCGCTGGCGGCGGGCATTAGTCCTAACTACATCAACGCCCACGGCAAACCCCAGTCAATTGGTGCCGACACCAAACGGCGTTTGCTTAACGCGATGCACCCCGCTGCGGCCAAAAAGGCGGCAGCGGCGCCTGTTCCACAGGTTAAGGTGCTGATCCACGGCAAAAGGCTGTCGTTGCCCATCGAGGGCAGCGGCGAGTTCAGCTGGACGCTCGCGACCGAAACGGGCGAGCAGCACCAGGGAACGTTCCGCGATAAGAAGCGAATGACGCTGCCAGCCTCGCTGGCAGAGGGCTACCACACCCTGACCCTGCGGCAGGGTAAAAAGCAGTGGCAGTGCCGGGTGATTGTCGCCCCGCCGCGCTGCTATGAACCCGAGGCGCTGCTGGCGGGTAAGAAGCTGTGGGGCGCGACCGTTCAGCTCTACACCCTGCGCTCGGACACTAACTGGGGCATCGGCGACTTTGGCGATCTGAAGGCGATGCTGGTGGAGGTGGCGAAGCGGGGTGGCTCTTTTATCGGCCTTAACCCGGTTCATGCCCTCTACCCGGCGATGCCGGAGAGTGCCAGCCCCTATAGCCCCTCCTCGCGCCGCTGGCTTAACGTACTCTATATCGACGTCAACGCGGTGGAGGATTACCGACGCAGCGACGAGGCGCAGGCGTGGTGGAAGATGGAGTCTACCCAGAAGGCGCTCAATGCGGCACGCGACAGCGAATGGGTCGACTATGCCGGCGTCACCGCCCTCAAGCTAGCGGCGCTCAAAATGGCGTGGCGGCTGTTTGCCGATCGGGCTGATGATGACGAGCAGATGGCAGCGTTTCGCGGCTTCGTGCAGCAGCAGGGGGAGGGGCTCTACTGGCAAGCGGCGTTTGACGCTCTGCATGAGTACCAGGTGAAAGAGGATGAGATGCGCTGGGGCTGGCCGGTATGGCCGGAAGCCTATCGGCGCACCGATAGCCCGCAGGTAAAAGCTTTCTGCCAGGAGCATGCCGACGAGGTGGATTTCTATCTCTGGCTACAGTGGCTGGCCGCCGTTCAGCTCGCTGAGTGCTGGGAGACCAGCCAGGGCTTTGCGATGCCGATTGGCCTCTACCGCGATCTGGCGGTAGGCGTTGCCGAGGGCGGGTCAGAAACCTGGTGCGACCGCGAACTTTACTGCCTGGAAGCCTCCGTGGGTGCGCCGCCGGATATTCTGGGGCCGCTGGGGCAGAACTGGGGCCTGCCGCCGATGGATCCGCATATCATCACCGCCCGTGGCTATGAGCCGTTTGTTCAGCTCCTGCGGGCCAACATGAAGAGCTGCGGCGCGCTGCGTATCGACCACGTGATGTCGCTCCTGCGCCTGTGGTGGATCCCCTACGGAGAGACGGCGGATCAGGGGGCGTATGTTCACTACCCGGTGGATGACATGCTGGCGATCCTTGCTCTGGAGAGTCAACGCCACCGCTGCATGGTGATTGGCGAAGATCTTGGTACCGTGCCGAAGGAGATCGTCAGCAAGCTGCGCGATAGCGGGGTCTACTCCTACAAGGTGCTCTACTTCGAAAGCGACGATAAAAAGCGGGTGCGCGCCCCGCAGGACTGGCCTGCCCAGTCGATGGCGGTCGCCACCACGCACGACCTGCCGACCCTGCGCGGCTACTGGGAAGCGGACGATCTGACCCTCGGCAAGACGCTCGGGTTGTATCCGGACGAAGAGGTATTGCGTGGGCTGTACGCGGATCGCGAGCGGGCTAAACAGGGCCTTCTGGACGCTCTGCATCAGCACGGCTGCCTGCCGAAAAGCACCGGGCGCAAGGTTGCCCGCATGGCGATGAATGCCACCCTCAACCGGGGCCTGCAACGCTATATTGCCGACAGCAGCAGCGCGCTGCTGGGGCTACAGCCGGAGGACTGGCTGGATATGGCGGATCCGGTCAACGTGCCGGGCACCAGCTACCAGTACAAAAACTGGCGGCGCAAGCTGTCGACGTCGCTGGAGAAGATGTTTGCTGATGAGAAGGTGAACAGGCTGGTGAAGGATCTGGACAAGCGGCGCAGAGCGACCGTGAAGAAGTAAATAATCACCCGGCGGCGCTACGCCGCCGGGCACATCAACTAAATCACCATTCCCAACAGCAGACAGCCGATCAGGCCGCACACCGCGATAATGGTCTCCAGCGCCGACCAGGACTTCATGGTCTCACCGATGCTCAGGTTGAAATACTCTTTGAACAGCCAGAAGCCTGGATCGTTCACGTGGGAGAAGATCACGCTGCCGGAGCCGACGGCGATAACCATCAGCTCAGGGCTGACGCCAGTGGTGGCGATCAGCGGAGCGGCGATACCACCAGCGGTGATGGCGGCAACGGTAGCAGAGCCGAGGGCGATACGCAGCACGGCGGCAATCGACCACGCCATAAACAGCGGTGACAGGTTGGTCGAGTGCATCATAGCCGCGATGTATTTATCCACGCCGCTGTCCACCAGAACCTGCTTGAACGCGCCGCCGCCGCCGATAATCAGCAGCATCATGGCGATGATTTTAATCGAGGAGGTGATGGTCTCGGTGATCTGATCCATCGAACGACCACGGTTAAGACCGAAGGTAAAGATGGCGATCAGCACTGCAATCAGCGTCGCCATCACCGGGTCACCAAAGAACTCAGCGTAGGCGAGCAGCGGGTGGCCTTTCGGCAGGATCATCTCGGCGACAGCACGACCGGCCATCAGGATCACCGGCACCAGCGAGGTCCAGACGCTAACCGCAAAGCTCGGCATCTCCGCTTCGCTAAAGGTTTTCGCGTTGTAGAGGCCTTCCGGGATCGGCTTATCGATTTTCTTCAGGAAGCGTGCATAGACCGGGCCAGCCAGGATTACGGTCGGAATAGCCAGCAGCGTACCGTAGAGCAGGGTTTTACCCATATCCGCGTGGAAGATCGTGGCGATAGCGGTCGGGCCAGGGTGCGGCGGCAGGAAGCCGTGGGTTACGGAGAGAGACGCAGCCATCGGCACACCGACGTAGAGCAGCGGCACGCGCGCTTTCGCGGCGATGGTGAACACCAGCGGCAGCAGCAGCACGAAGCCCACCTCATAGAACAGGGCAAAGCCGACGGTGAAGCCGGTTAACACTACCGCCCACTGGATATATTTCTGACCAAATTTGGCAATCAGGGTGGTGGCGATACGTTGGGCACCGCCGCAGTCCGCCAGCATCTTACCCAGCATGGCACCGAAGCCCATGATCAGCGCGAGGCTGCCAAGGGTACCGCCGACGCCAGCTTTAATCGAGGCGATCACTTTATCCACCGGCATTCCTTGCAACAGCCCGACGGCAAGCGCCACCAGGATCAGTGCAATGAAGCCGTTCAATTTAAAGCGGATCATTAACAGAAGTAATAGAGCAACACCGAGAGCAACGATGATGAGTGGCATGATTTACCTGGCCTTTATGATGTTATGGGTAACGCTTATCTAAAAAGTCGCTGGCTTAATAAGTAGTTTTAACTGCACGGAGGGATGATACGGGTAACATGCGGGCGAATAGAATCACTTCGGCCGGGTAAATTTAAGAAGTGCGACGTGGGTCATATTATAAAGCGGGGTGAAGAGGCCCGGCAGGCGGGCCACCGGGCATAACATCAGAAGGCAGGTCGATCAGTAGTAGGAGTGTTCGCCGCGCTGGTGCTCGGTCAGATCGCGTACGCCCTTCAGCTCAGGGAACTCGTTCAGCAGCTGCTTCTCGATCCCCTCTTTCAGCGTGACGTCGACCATTGAGCAGCCGTTACAGCCGCCGCCAAACTGCAGAATGGCGTAGCCTTCGTCGGTGATCTCCATCAGCGTCACACGGCCACCGTGGCCAGCCAGCTGCGGGTTAATCTGCGACTGAAGCAGATACTCAACGCGCTCCATCAGTGGGGCATCGTCAGAGACCTTACGCATTTTGGCATTTGGCGCTTTCAGCGTCAGCTGTGAACCCAGCTGGTCGGTCACAAAGTCGATCTCCGCATCGTCCAGATACGGAGCGCTCAGCTCATCGACATACGCGGTCAGCAGAGAAAAGGTGAATGCGGTATCAGTTGCTTCCACTGCATCCGGCGGGCAGTAAGAGACGCCGCACTCGGCATTCGGAGTGCCTGGATTGATCACAAATACGCGGATTTGTGTTCCTTCTTCCTGATTTGCCAGCAGTTTGGCAAAGTGCGCCTGGGCAGCGTCGGAAATATGGATCATAGCAATGGCCTAAATAGTTGACTGTTTTACTTGGTTATAATACGCCCATCATCGCGCCTCTACAAGGTGCGACACAGGCACCATACCTGAACAGTCGCCGCGCCGCCCTGCATCAGCAGGCGGGTGATCTCCGCAACGGTGCTGCCGGTAGTGACGACATCATCCACGATAGCGATATGGAGGCCGTGAAGAGGCAATTCAAGGCGAAAGGCATTTTTCAGATTGCTTTTTCGGCGGCGAGCGTTGAGAAAGTGCTGGGTCAGGGCCGGGCGAACGCGGGTCAGGGTTTCGCTGGCGTAGCGGCAGCCCAGCCAGCGCGCCAGCGGGCGGCAGAGCAGCTCGCTCTGATTAAAGCCTCGCTGCCACTGGCGGCGCGAATAGAGCGGTACGCTGACGATGCGGTCCGGCAGCGCGAGCTGCGTCGTACGTCGGGCATTCTGTATCGCCAGCAGCTGTAGCCGGGCCAGCGCCGCAGCCAGCTCCGGCCGACGGGAAAATTTCAGCTGGTGGATCAGCGCGCTAAGCGGCGGCGCATAGGCGCTGACCGCCACTAGCCTCTGCCACGGCGGCGGCTTTTGCAGGCAGCGTCCGCAGGGTAGGGTCGGGCTGGCGGCGGGCAGGCCGCACTGTGGGCAGACCCTGTCAGCGAGGCGAGCCGCTCGACAGCAGACGGAGCAGAGTCCTGAATGGGGCAGGGCGAGCGGCATTCGGCATAGCCAGCACAAGCCTGGCACTGTTAGCATAAAGACCCTCCTGGATAAGAGAAGAGAACAATAGCGGATGAACGACATCTGGTGGCAAACCAAAGGCGAAGGAAATTGTCATCTTGTGCTGCTGCACGGATGGGGACTGAATGCCGAGGTGTGGGATTGCATTACGGCGGATCTGGCCCCGCACTTTACGCTGCACCTGGTGGACCTGCCGGGCTATGGTCGCAGCACCGGCTTCGGCGCGATGACGCTGGCCGAGATGACGAAGATTGTGTTGGCCCACGCGCCAAAAGAGGCGATCTGGCTTGGCTGGAGCCTGGGCGGGCTGGTAGCAAGCCAGGCGGCGCTCAGCGCACCCGATCGCGTGAGCGCCCTGGTGACGGTTGCCTCCTCACCCTGCTTCAGTGCTGAAGGTGACTGGCCGGGCATCAAGCCCGAGGTGCTGTCAGGCTTCCAGCAGCAGCTGAGCGACAACTTTCAGCGCACGGTAGAGCGTTTCCTCGCCCTGCAAACCCTGGGGACGGAGACCGCCCGGGATGATGCCCGCAAGTTGAAGCACGCCGTGCTGGCGTTGCCGATGCCGTCGGTTGAGGTGCTCAACGGCGGGCTGGAGATCCTGAAAACCGCCGATCTGCGCGCCCCGCTGGCAGAGCTTACGCAGCCGTTCCTGCGCCTCTATGGGCGTCTCGACGGGCTGGTGCCGCGCAAAATCGTTCCGTGGCTGGACGAGCTATGGCCACAGAGCGAGTCGCAGCTGTTTGCCAAAGCGGCACACGCGCCTTTTATCTCGCACCCTGAGGCGTTTTGTCAGATTTTGGTGGCATTTAAGCAGCAGCTGGCGAAACGGCTGGAGAAGACTAAAATTTAAACGTGTTGAGCTACTCGGCGTTCCAACAAAAGCGTAATGGCAACCACTACCTTATGGAGTAAAAGCTATGAAACGTGCAGCAGGTATCGTCGTATCTCTGGTTATTGGCGCACTCTCGTTTGGCGCGATGGCTGTGGAAGAGGTGCAAAAAGATAAGATTAAAGAGATGAATCTGACCAAAATCGGCACCGTCAGCACCTCGGATGCCACAGCGCCGATGGATGCCCGGGCGGAGCTGGTCAAAAAGGTTGAGGAGCTGGGCGGCAAGTACTATGTCATCACCAGCGCGGATCAGCCTGGCAAAGATATCCGCGCTACGGCGGACGTCTATAAGTAAGCTCAGTCAGGCGGGCAGCGCGCCCGCCTTCACCGTTTAACGCAACATCCACGACAATTATTTGCCGAACGCTCGCAGCAGCTTACCGCCGTTTTGCGGGTTGCCAGCAGGTTGACGTCGATTCGGCTTCGGGCGTGGCGCAGGCTCCCCAGCAGCAGGACGTTAAACAGTACTACCGCCAGAATGCAGACCAGGCTGTAGTGTGGATGGGCACTAAAGCTGGTCGTCTGGTAGAAAAGCGTTGCCAGCGAGTAAGCGATATTCAGCCCCCAGAGGATCGAGAAGCCCATCCAGCCGCGGCTGGCTTCACGGGCGATCGCCCCCATCACCGAGATGCAGGGGATATAGAGCAGGACAAAGATCAAATAGCTGTACGCCGCGGCGGCGCTGCCAAATTTTTCCCCCATCACCCCCATCGTGCCGGTTGCCATCTCGCCGTCGCCTTTGCTGGCCTCAATGGGATTAGCCAGCACGCTCAGGCTAAAGGTATCGGCCAGGCTCTGACCGGTCTCCTGCAATGCGCTAACAAGCTCGTCCGTCAGGCTGAAGGTGGTGGGATCAAACGTCTCCTGCTCAATATTTTCAGCGGTATAGAGGGTGTTCAGCGTACCGACCACCACCTCTTTCGCCATTGCGCCGGTGAAGAGACCGACGGTGGCCTGCCAGTTATCCTCGTGGACGCCAATCGGCTTGAGCAGCGGGGTAAAGACCCGGCTGACGGCCGCCAGCGCCGAGTCGTTGATGCTGGTCGCCGCCGTCCCGCTGAGCGTAAAGCTGTTCAGGGCGCTAAGGAAGATGCTGACGACGACAATCACCTTCCCGGCGCGCAGCACAAAGCCCTTCAGCCGCTGCCAGGTCTGGATCGCCAGGCTCTTCAGATGGGGAACATGGTAGACCGGTAGCTCCATCACAAAGGGCGACGCTTCGCCGCGCATGATGGTGTGCTTGAGCATCAGCCCGGTAAGGATCGCCATCACGATGCCGAGTAGATAGAGAGAGAAGACCGCCAGCGCCCCCTCCTTACCAAAAAAGGCGGAGGCAAACACGGCGAAGATGGCCAGCCGCGCTCCGCAAGACATAAACGGTGCCATCATGATGGTCATCAGGCGTTCCCGCGGTGCATCAAGGGTCCGCGCCCCCATTACCGACGGTACGTTACAGCCGAAGCCGACGATCAGCGGCACAAAGGATTTTCCCGGCAGGCCAAGAGACTGCATCAGGCGGTCCATTACAAAGGCCGCCCGCGCCATGTAGCCAGAATCCTCAAGGAAGGAGAGGAACAGGTACATCATGCCGATCTGCGGCACCAGCGGCAGCACGGTGTTGATCCCGCCCCCCACACCCTGGGCGAGGAAGATAGTCAGCCACTGCGGGAAGTGCAGGGTGTAGCCCAGCCACTGTGTACCGTGGATAAAGACGGCGACCGAACCGGCGTCAAAAAGGGGCGACAGCGCGCCGCCAATGTTGATGGCGAGCACAAACATGACGTACATCACCAGCAGAAAGATGGGCAGGCCCAGCACACGATTGATAATGATCCGATCCATCGCGGCGGTGAAGCGGCTCGGCTCGGCGGTGAGGGTGTTGCTGACCGTGTCGCAAACGGCGGCGATAGTCTGGTAACGGGCATCGGCAATGTGTAAGGCCGGATCGTCCATCTCCTTGCCGAGACGCGTCAGGGACGCTTCTAGCCTGTTCGCAGCTTCACCGGCATAGGCGCGGCTGTAGATATCGCCCTCCAGCATCTGCAATCCCAGCCAGCGGCGCTGCTGCAGCGGCATATTCGCTGCCATAGCCTGCGCCAGCGTCTCGGCTTCCCCCATCAGGGGTTGAGCGTAGTGAACCCGCTCGATATCGCTGTTGCGCTGATGACGATCGATAGCCATCTTCAGCGCCTCGATGCCGCGTCCGCGGGTCGAGACCAGCGGCACCACCGGGCAGCCAAGGCGGGCGGCGAGGGCGTCGATATCGATGCGGATCTGCTGCTTCTCGGCAATGTCCAGCATGTTCAGCGCGACGATGCAGGGGATGCCCAGCTCGAGTAATTGCAGCGTCAGGTAGAGGTTGCGCTCCAGGTTCGAGGCGTCGACGACGTTGATGAGCATATCGGCGTCGCCGCTGAGAATATAGTGGCAGGCGATCTGCTCATCGAGAGAGGTTTGCGACGAGATAGTGGTCAGCGAGTAGGTACCGGGCAGATCGACCAGCGTCACCTGCGCATCGGTGGTAGTAAAGGAGCCCTCTTTGCGTTCGACGGTGACGCCCGCCCAGTTGCCCACGCGCTGGCGTGCACCCGTTAGCTGATTAAAAAGGGTCGTCTTGCCGGAATTAGGATTACCAATAAGGCCAAGGGTTAATTTTTTCATCATAGCAGACTCATTGCGTGGAGCGCCGTTAACGCGGCAGAGCTTCCACCTCTAATAACGCGAGATCTTTTTTGCGTAATACCAGGCTGACGCGCCGGGTTTCAATATGAATAGGATCGCCCAGAGGTGCGACACGCACCACATTAAATGACGATCCGGGGAGCATGCCCAGAGAGAGCAATTTTTGCCGGTAGGCCGGGCTAATTTCACGGGAAAAACCCACGATTTTCCACGCGCTGGCTGGCGAGAAGGACATAGGACCTACTAGATCAATGGTTAAATAATCAACAGAACAATGGTAATGATAATAGTTTTTATCATCAATCATTAAAATGTGTGGGAGTGTTGAATTAGGTAAGAATGACTATTAGTTTTGATTTAGCTCAATATTCGCCGCTACTCTTTTAACAGCGAGAATTAATTAATATACGTTGTAGCAACATATAAAATTATATTTATTCACTTTGCAAATTGCGTAGGTCGAATAAGTCGTAGGCCGGGCAAACGCAGTGCCGCCCGGCATTACAATGTCAGTCTGGTAATGCCCGGTGGCGCTACGCTTACCGGGCCTACATCGTGGGCAGGAAACGCGTTACCGTTTTTTACCCATCGCCGCTGCCAGCGCATCCATCATCGCGCTGTTGCCAGCCGGCTGTGCCTCACGGCCACGCGGCTTCGCCGGGCGTGAAGCGGGTTCACGCTGTGCGCCATTGCCGCCGCCACGACGGGCGTTGCCTTCGCCTGGTTGCTCGTCCAGACGCATGGTCAGGGCGATACGCTTGCGGGGCAGGTCAACCTCCAGCACCTTCACTTTCACTATGTCGCCCGCCTTCACCACCGTGTGGGGATCCTCAACGAACTTATTAGCAAGGGAAGAGATGTGGACCAGGCCGTCCTGATGCACGCCAATATCAACAAACGCGCCGAAGTTGGTCACGTTGGTTACCGCACCTTCAAGGATCATCCCCGGCAGCAGATCGTTCATGGTCTCAACGCCATCGGCAAAGGTAGCGGTTTTGAACTCGGGACGCGGGTCGCGGCCGGGTTTCTCCAGCTCTTTGATGATGTCGGTTACCGTCGGCACGCCAAAGCGCTCGTCGGTAAAGTCGGATGCCTTCAGGCCGCGTAGATTACTGCTGTTGCCCATCAGGTCACGCAGGGAGTGCTCGGTCGCGGCCAGAATGCGCTCGACCACCGGGTAGGCTTCCGGGTGAACGGTGGAGGCGTCCAGCGGGTTATCGCCGTGGTTAATGCGCAGGAAGCCTGCACACTGCTCAAAGGCTTTTGGCCCCAGGCGGCTCACCTTCAGCAGCTGCTGACGGTTGTGGAACTGGCCGTTCTCGTCGCGCCACGCCACGATATTCTGCGCCATCATCCGCGTCAGGCCCGCCACGCGGGTCAGCAGCGGCACGGAGGCGGTGTTGAGATCGACGCCAACGGCGTTCACGCAGTCTTCTACCACTGCATCCAGCTTACGGGCCAGCTGGGTCTGGCTGACATCATGCTGGTACTGGCCGACGCCGATGGATTTTGGATCGATCTTCACCAGCTCCGCCAGCGGATCCTGTAAGCGCCGGGCGATGGAGACCGCGCCGCGCAGCGAAACGTCGAGACCGGGGAACTCCTGCGCCGCCAGCTCAGAGGCGGAGTAGACCGATGCTCCGGCTTCGCTGACGATCACCTTCTGCCCCTTCACCTGCGGGAACTGCTTCTGCACGTCGAGGTAGAAACGCTCGGTTTCGCGGGAGGCGGTACCGTTGCCGATTGCTACCAGCTCTACGTTATGCTTTTCGCACAGCGCAGCCACGATGGTGGCCGCTTTCGCCGCCTGGCCGGTGTGGGGATAGATGGTATCGGTCGCCACCAGCTTGCCGGTGCCGTCAACAACGGCCACCTTCACGCCGGTACGCAGGCCAGGATCGAGACCCATGGTCGCGCGCAGCCCGGCAGGGGCGGCCATCAGCAGGTCGTGCAGGTTGCGGGCAAATACGTTGATGGCTTCGTCTTCGGCGCGCTCGCGTACCGTGCCCATCAGCTCGGTCTCCAGATGCATCAGCACCTTGATGCGCCAGGTCCAGCTCACCACGCCTTTGCGCCAGCTGTCCGCCGGGGCGTTGTTCAGGCGCAGGCCAAGATGATCGCTAATAATCTGTTCGCAGTGGCTCTCTTTTGGCGGCTCGTCAAACTGCGGATCGGCATTCAGCGCCAGCTGCAACACGCCTTCGTTGCGGCCGCGGAACATCGCCAGCGCACGGTGGGACGGTACGCTGGAGATCGGCTCGTGGTGATCGAAGTAGTCGCGGAACTTCGCGCCCTCTTCCTCTTTACCAGCGACCACGCTTGCCGTCAGGTGGGCGTTTTTCCACAGGTAGTCGCGAACCTTCGCCAGCAGGGCGGCATCCTCAGCAAAACGCTCCATCAGGATGTAACGTGCGCCATCCAGCGCAGCTTTGCTGTCGGCTACGCCTTTATCGGCGTCAATAAACCTCTCCGCTTCGGTTTGCGGATCGTGAGACGGCGTGTTCCACAGCAGATCCGCCAGCGGCTCGAGGCCCGCTTCGATGGCGATCTGTCCGCGGGTGCGGCGTTTTTGTTTGTACGGCAGATAGAGATCTTCGAGTTCGGTTTTATTCAGGGTGCCGTTAATGGCTTTTGCCAGCTCGTCGGTCAGCTTGCCCTGGTCGCCGATGGACTTCAGAATCGCCTGGCGACGCTCCTCCAGCTCCCGCAGGTAGCCCAGCCGGGTCTCCAGGTTGCGCAGCTGCGTATCATCCAGCCCGCCGGTGACTTCCTTACGATAACGTGCAATAAACGGCACGGTGTTCCCTTCATCAAGCAGGCGAACGGCAGCTTCTACCTGTTCGGCTCTGGCCTGAAGTTCACCCGCAATAATGCGGCAGAGCGAATCATTCATCATGGCTATTTCATCTAGTGGATCGAGTAGTGGATCGAAAATCAGGGGGATAGTTATACGGACTGGCTGGCAAAAATGCCAGCCGGGGAGGATGCTCCAGGACTATTTAACGTACTCGATTTCGTTGACGTACCAGCTCGCCTCGCCGCCCGGCGTCTGGACGATCGCCAGGTCACCGACCTCTTTCTTCAGCAGCGCACGGGCCATCGGGGAATCGATGGAGATATAGTCCTTGCGGCCGAAAATCTCATCGTAGCCAACGATGCGAAAGCGTTTGCTGTCGCCGTCATCGTTTTCAATCTCCACCCAGGCACCAAAGAAGACTTTGCCCTCCTGCTGCGGGGAGTAATCAACAATTTTCAGGTTTTCCAGGCATTTCGTCAGGTATCTGACGCGGCGGTCAATTTCCCGCAGGCGTTTTTTATTATACTGATAGTCAGCATTCTCGCTGCGGTCGCCGAGGCTTGCGGCCCAGGTCACCTTTTTCGTGACCTCCGGGCGCTCCTGACGCCAGAGATAGTCCAGCTCTTGTTTAAGCTTGTCGTAACCTTCTCGGGTGATAAGTGGCGTTTTCATCCGGTTTCTGCCTTTAAGCTGCTGTTAAATATGCTTTGTAACAATTTCGACTAGAATGTATACCAGATTTAGCTGGTGGTCGGCGCACACTTTTTTAGAATACGCACTTATATTGTCCGAACCTTTGGGAGTACAAACAATGCAAGAGAATTATAAGATTCTGGTCGTCGATGACGATATGCGCCTGCGCGCACTGCTGGAACGTTATCTCACCGAGCAAGGCTTCCAGGTTCGCAGCGTGGCCAACGCAGAACAGATGGATCGCCTGCTTACCCGTGAATCCTTCCACCTGATGGTACTCGACCTGATGCTTCCCGGCGAGGACGGTCTGTCCATCTGCCGCCGCCTGCGTAGCCAGAGCAACCCGATGCCGATCATTATGGTCACGGCGAAAGGGGAAGAAGTTGACCGTATCGTGGGGCTGGAGATCGGCGCGGACGACTATATTCCGAAGCCGTTTAACCCTCGCGAGCTGCTGGCCCGCATCCGTGCGGTGCTGCGCCGCCAGGCCAACGAGCTGCCCGGCGCGCCGTCGCAGGATGAAGCCGTTATTCAGTTTGGTAAGTTCAAGCTCAACCTCGGCACCCGTGAAATGTTCCGCGAAGATGAGCCGATGCCGCTCACCAGCGGCGAGTTTGCAGTGCTGAAGGCGCTGGTCAGCCACCCGCGTGAGCCGCTCTCCCGCGATAAGCTGATGAACCTGGCGCGCGGTCGCGAATACTCGGCAATGGAGCGCTCCATTGACGTGCAGATCTCCCGCCTGCGCCGCATGGTGGAAGAGGATCCGGCGCACCCGCGCTATATTCAGACCGTCTGGGGTCTGGGCTACGTCTTTGTGCCGGACGGCTCTAAAGCATGAGGCGACTGCGCTTCTCGCCGCGAAGTTCCTTTGCCCGCACGCTGCTGCTGATTGTCACCCTGCTGTTTGTCAGCCTGGTGACAACCTATCTGGTGGTGCTGAACTTTGCCATTCTGCCCAGCCTGCAGCAGTTTAATAAGGTGCTGGCGTACGAAGTGCGTATGCTGATGACCGACAAGCTGCAGCTGGAGGATGGCACGCAGCTGGTGGTGCCCCCGGCGTTTCGCCGGGAGATCTATCGCGAGCTGGGTATCTCCCTCTACTCGAACGAGGCGGCGGAAGATGCCGGTCTGCGCTGGGCGCAGCACTATGGTTTTTTAAGCCAGCAGATGGCGCAACAGCTGGGCGGCCCAACGGAAGTGCGCGTTGAGGTAAACAAAAGCTCGCCGGTGGTGTGGCTGAAGACCTGGCTGTCGCCCAACATCTGGGTACGCGTACCGCTAACTGAGATCCATCAGGGCGACTTCTCGCCGCTGTTCCGCTATACCCTGGCGATTATGCTGCTGGCGATAGGCGGGGCATGGCTCTTTATACGTATTCAGAACCGACCGCTGGTGGATCTTGAGCACGCGGCACTGAAGGTGGGGAAAGGGCAGATCCCACCCCCGCTGCGCGAGTATGGCGCGTCGGAGGTGCGCTCGGTAACCCGGGCCTTCAACCAGATGGCGGCAGGGGTTAAGCAGCTTGCTGACGATCGTACCCTGCTGATGGCCGGTGTCAGCCACGACCTGCGTACGCCGCTGACCCGCATCCGGCTGGCGACGGAGATGATGGGCGAGCAGGATGGCTACCTGTCGGAGTCGATCAACAAAGATATTGAAGAGTGCAACGCCATCATCGAGCAGTTTATCGACTATCTGCGTACCGGGCAGGAGATGCCGATGGAGATAGCCGAGCTGAATGCGGTACTGGGAGAGGTAATTGCAGCAGAGAGCGGCTACGAGCGTGAAATTGATACCGCGCTGCATCCGGAGGAGATCTACCTGCGCATGCACCCGCTGTCGATTAAGCGCGCCATCGCCAACATGGTGGTGAACGCCGCCCGTTACGGCAACGGCTGGATCCGGGTTAGCAGCGGCAGTGAGGCGAACCGCGCCTGGTTCCAGGTAGAAGACGACGGGCCGGGCATTAAGCCGGAGCAGCGTAAGCATCTGTTCCAGCCCTTCGTGCGCGGCGACAGCGCCCGCAGCACCAGCGGTACGGGCCTGGGGCTGGCAATCGTGCAGCGTATCGTCGACAACCATAACGGCATGCTGGAGCTAAGCACCAGCGAACGCGGCGGTCTCTCGATTCGCGCCTGGTTCCCCGTTCCGGTAACCCGTGGTCAGAATAATGTGTAGGACGTAGGCCGGGTAAGCACAGTGCCACCCGGCGTTTTACACGCTTATAGTTTCGGCCCTGCGCTGACCAACGCCGCGCCCGCTGGCGTATCGGTATACTTCTCAAAGTTCTCAATAAACAGCTTCGCCAGCGCGGTGGCTTTTTCCTGCCACTGCTCAGGAGAGGCGTAGGTGTTACGCGGATCGAGGATCTGCGGATCGACGCCCGGCAGGCTGGTGGGGATTGCCAGATCAAAGATCGGCAGCGTAAAGGTGTCAGCCTTATCAATAGAGCCATCAAGGATGGCGTCAATAATGGCCCGCGTGTCCTTAATAGAGATCCGTTTCCCTGTGCCGTTCCAGCCGGTATTGACCAGATAGGCTTGCGCGCCCGCGGCCTGCATCCGTTTGATCAGCACTTCGGCATACTGCGTCGGGTGCAGAGAGAGGAACGCCGCGCCAAAGCAGGCGGAGAAGGTTGGGGTGGGCTCCGTCACGCCGCGTTCGGTACCGGCCAGCTTGGCGGTAAAGCCAGAGAGGAAATGGTACTGCGTCTGGTTAGCGGTCAGGCGCGAGACCGGCGGCAATACACCAAAGGCGTCGGCGGTCAGGAAGATAACCTTGGTGGCGTGGCCCGCTTTTGATACCGGCTTGACGATATTATCGATGTGGTAGATGGGATAGGAGACGCGGGTGTTTTCGGTCTTGCTGCCGTCGTCAAAATCGATGGTCCCGTCGTCGAGTACGGTAACGTTCTCCAGCAGCGCGTCGCGGCGAATAGCATTATAGATATCCGGCTCCGCTTCACGAGAGAGCTTGATGGTCTTGGCGTAGCAGCCGCCTTCGAAGTTAAACACGCCGTCGTCATCCCAGCCGTGCTCATCGTCGCCAATCAGGCGGCGCTTGGGATCGGTGGAGAGCGTGGTTTTGCCGGTGCCGGAGAGGCCAAAGAACACCGCCACGTCGCCCGCTTCACCGACGTTCGCCGAGCAGTGCATAGAGGCGACGCCCTTGAGCGGCAACAGGTAGTTCATAATCGAGAACATCCCTTTCTTCATCTCGCCGCCGTACCAGGTGCCGCCGATAAGCTGAATGCGTTCGGTCAGGTTAAAGGCAACGAAATTCTCAGAGTGAAGACCCTGCTCCTTCCACTGTGAGTTTGTGCATTTTGCGCCATTCATGACGATAAAGTCCGGCGTAAAGTCAGCCAGCTCCTCATCCGTCGGGCGGATAAACATATTCTTCACAAAGTGCGCCTGCCAGGCCACTTCGGTAATAAAGCGCACCGCGAGGCGGGTGTCGGCATTCGCCCCACAGAAGGCATCGATAATAAACAGCCGCTTGCCGGAGAGCTGCTGAGTCACCAACCCTTTCAACTGCTGCCATACCTCGGGAGAGAGCGGTTTGTTGTCGTTCTTGCCTTTGCCTTTATCTGCCCACCACACGGTGTCGCGGGTGACGTCATCGCGGACAATGTACTTATCTTTCGGCGAACGCCCGGTAAACACGCCGGTATCGACAGCGACAGCGCCAGAATTCGTCACTATGCCCCGCTCAAATCCTTCCAGGTCTGGACTGAGTTCTTCCTGATACAGCGTATCGTAGTCGGGGTTATAGACGATATCCTGAACATCATTGATACCATAAGCCTTGAGATCCTGCGGGGTTAAACGTTTAACGCGCATGTCACTGCTCCTTAGCCAATATGTATTGCCTGCGATTGTAGGGTTATTCTGAGGGGGTTAACCGCGACGAGGCTCATAGATTTATGCATCCAGGCAAGCCTTCGCTGGTGAAAACGCTGTTACAGGTACCCGTAAGCGAGACAAATTATGGCAGGATTCATCAGATGCATAGCGAAAATGCTCTATAAAGGCAAAACGCAGGTCAATTTATCGGTGAGATTGTGAGTGTAATCGCTTTCCGGTAAGCAAACAGCGCGCCGTCTGGCAACGGCGCGCTAAAAGGATCAATGTACCTGCGGATCGGCAGGAGAGGCGTTGTTGCGGATCTCCGCAATATCCATGGCGTTAAACAGATAGTGATTGCCACAGTAGTCGCAATGCATATCGATTTCGCCATCCTCCTCCAGAATGCTGTCGATCTCCTCATCCGGCAGCGTCTTCAGCGCCCCGGCGCAGCGTTCGCGAGAGCAGGTGCACTTAAACTCAACGTCCTGCGGATCGTAGAGCGTCACCTCTTCTTCGTGATAGAGACGCCACAGCACTTCATTCGCCGGCAGGGTAAGCAGCTCTTCCGTTTTGATGGTGTCGGTCAGCGTCGCCAGGTGTTCGAAGTCATTAGCGTCAGTATTCTGGGCTGGCAGCACCTGTAGCAGCATACCGCCTGCGGCTGGCAGGCCATCGACTTCACCGGTGCGGATGTAGAGGCGCGTCGGCAGCTGCTCCGAGCGCATGAAGTAGTCCTCCAGGCACGCTGCCAGCGTATCGCCTTCCAGGCCGACGACGCCCTGATAGCGCTCGCCCTCTTCCGGGGAGATGGTGATCACCAGATAGCCGTTGCCGACCAGGGTTTTCAGATCGGCATCGTCCGCGATCTCGCCCTGAACACGGGCCACGCCGCGCAGCTGCTGCTTGTTGTTGCCGTTGATGACCGCCAGGCTCATCGGGCCGTCGCCCTGCAGCTGGACGGTAATGTCACCGGCAAACTTCAGCGTAGCGGTCAGCAGGCTGGTGGCCACCAGCAGCTCCGCGAGGATGTTTTTCACCGGCTGCGGGTAGCTGTGGTTTTCAAGGATCTGCCGCAGGCTTTCGGATACCGTTACCAGTTCGCCACGAACAGCGTGGTTTTCAAACAGATAGCGGTGTAATTGGTCGTGTTGGGCCATAATTATCTCTCTGGAGGGCGACGACTACTCGTCATCACCGTATTTAAATTTCATCAGGTCGCGGCGCTCTTTTTTATCCGGGCGGCGCTCCGGGTGCGGCATCGTTAACGCGTTCATCTTGCGGGCCAGCGCCATCTTCTCGCGTTTTTCAATACTTTCAGCCGTCTCTTCATACAGCGCCACCGCCTCGCTTGCCGGGCGGCGCTGATCGGTAATGGCTTTTACCACTACCGTGCGTTCATCGTTTCCCTGACGCAGGGTCAGGGTGGCATTCAGCTCGACGATTTTACCCGGCTTGCTGCGTTGCCCGTTGTAGTGCACCTTGCCGCCCTCGATCATCTCGCGGGCCAGGGCGCGGGTTTTGTAAAAGCGCGCCGCCCAGAGCCATTTATCTAAGCGGACTTCTTGCGCGGGCTTCTCTTTCATCGCGTCTCCTTCATTTGAGGGAGGGGATCAGGCGGCGATAGTCGTTGAGTCCAGGGTGGCGCTGATAGCGCTTCTCCACCAGCCCGGAGTCAGGATTGGTGACGCCGAGGCAGTAACGAATACCAAATGTCGCCGCCGCATCCAGAATCGGCTCGCTGTCATCAATAAACAGCGTCTTCTTCGGGTTCAGGCCGGTAGCCTCAACAACGGCCTGCCACAATCGTTGATCCTCTTTCGGATAACCAAATGTGTGGGTAGAAAGCAATAAATCAAGGTGTGCACCAAGCCCGGTATGCTCAAGCTTCACCGCCAGGTTATGCGGATGAGCATTGGTGAGCAGAATGCGACGCTTGCCGCAGGCTTTCAGCGCGTCCAGAAAAGGCACCGTATCCTCACGCAGAACGGCACGTGCTCCCTCGGCGGTGGTCATGGCACAAATATCGAGCCCGAGACGTTCGCTCCAGTAATCCAGACAGTACCAGTTTAGCGTATGCTGCACGGCATGGTACTCCGCCTGCATGTGCGCCTGCGCCTCGGGCGGCGTTAAGCCACGTGCGGAACCAAAGGTTTCCGGTACCAGCGTCTGCCAGAAGTAGTTATCGAACGCGAGGTCCAGCAGCGTGCCATCCATGTCCAGCAGCACGGTATCCACGTCCTGCCAGTTAATATCAATATGCATGAGATACTCCTGCGAGAGGATAAGCGCGACAGGGTAGCATACCCTGTCGCGCGTCGTATTTATCAGATGAGGCGATCAGATGAGGCTGTCGGAGGCCTGAAGAAGCTGCGGGTTCAGGCAGCTGTCGTAGTACTCCTGAATATCGGCAAGGCGTGAGCGGTGGCGCTGGTAGCGACGCACTGCCTGGACGGCGTTATAGAGAGTACAGACGATCATCGCCAGCAGCAGCAGCGCGGTACCAATATAGCGCCACAGCCCGGCGCTGGATGGCATCCGGTGCAGGCTGACATGCTTCGTTCCGTTGGCATCGGTATAGATGTTAGTGACAATACCCTCGGCGCTAAACGGGGTCTGCATCAGCATTTGCGCCAGCCGTTGAAATTCGTTCCACTGCTCCTGAGCCGGATAGTCATACAGGGCAATCGGCGGCCAGGGCTGATCCACCAGCTCGCTGCCCTCATCGCTGGCGATCACAAACCCGCCCGGTGCCGGGCTATTCAACGCCTGGGCGGCACGTGAGGTCTCGCGCAGCAGGAAGGGGGCGGTGGAGGTGGTCACCAGATTATCAAGGGATTCGGCGCTGACCGGACGCAGCAGCACGTTGACGCCGCTGAGCCTGCCAGCGCTGGCGCGTTTGGTCAGCGTCTCCCAGTCTTTGGTGTTGCCAAGATTCACCAGCGCATTTTTCAGCCGCACGCATTCGTCGTCAGCAGAGCAGAGATCCTGAGTTTTTAGCACAATCTCGGCGAAATCATCCAGCAGCACCATGCCCGACTTTTGAATCGCCGAGCGCAGCGCGGCGCTGACGTGGGAATCCTCTTCGCTGGAGGGGTGCAGCTGGCGATTGACCGCCTGGATCAGCGCGTTCGCTTTATTAACGATATCGGACTCCGGCAGCGGCAGCGGCGGCGCGTCGTTCCAGATAATCTGCGAGCAGTCGAACGGCGAGAAGGGGGAGTTTTGCCGCCCGCGCCAGTTCTCCTGCATATGGATATTGCACATCCCGGTGCCCTGGATGCTTAGGGTATCGCCTATCCGCAGCCCGGCCTGCTCCAGCTGACTGACGCTGGTAGCCTCAACGGTCTGCGCGCCCTTCATCCATGACAGAGTGAATTTAACCGGCATATCCAGCGGCACCCAGATCAGCAGCAGAACCAGCACCACCAGCGCACCGAGGGAGATAATAGCGCTACGCAGCCAGTGCTGTAACGGGAAGTTGATCGCTTCGTCATGCAGGGATAAAAACCGTCCCTGGCGCACGACGTGGCGGTCAAGATAGATATCGATATCGGTCTGCTGGCCCAGATCCTGGGTGATGTAGGGCTGCCAGTGGCGGGGATAGATCAGATCGATAATCCCTAACGAGATATTGTTGATCTGCTCCTGATTGTTTTCACCAAACAGTCCCCAGCGCCGGGGCGTACCGCGCAGGCAGTGGATCTCCCGCAGGGTGTTTTTAGCCGGTGGGGCGAAGATCCCCCACAGCCCGGCGGCGAGGAGCATAACCGCGCCCCCGGCCATCCACGGTACAAAGACGTCCGGCGTCGCGAGGCAGAAATAGAACAGCAGGAATGAGGTCACAATCAAGAGCGCTTCTCGCAGGCCATCCGGGCGACTCAGGGCATACTCCTCCCGCGTCTCCTGACGAATATTCAGCAGCTCAATCTGTTCGCTCTCCTCCCCGCGGATAGAGGTCTGGGTGGAAGAGGGCAGCTCCAGCGCATAGCCGCGCGCTTCCTGGATATAGTCGCTCAGCGTATGGCCGTTAAGGGAGATCACCAGCGGCAGCGTATCGGTGCGGATAAGCTCAACCACGTTCTCGTCGGTGATATACTGCTCCCAGAACGGCGGTAGATGGACTTCAACCGAGTCGAGAAAGTAGCGCCACCTGTTTAGGTCGTCGCTGTTAATACCGTAGCGGGTGATCGAGTGGGTAACGGAGAGCACCGTATTGCTTTGCGCATTCAGGGAGAGAGAGACGGGGGCAGCGGTTGCGCCCGTCAGGCCGGGAGCCTGCTGGGTACGAGACAGCGTCTCGATATAGGCTTCAACCGCGCTACGCTCTTCTGGCGTAAGCTTACGGTTCGCCGCGCCAGCAAAATCTGGCAGGTACGGCAGACGGAAGCGACGGTGTGAACGTCGTCTGAAAAACCACCCTGCAAGGAGTGCGCAGGCCAGCATAGCAGCGATAAAAATCAAAATGGTGCTCATGCTTTTCCCATCTTACTTTTCTTACAGAGGTGTAGTCAGTGCACCTTGTTGGCGAAGCGAATAGTAGCAGCGCCCGATAGTAACAAAGCCGTATCGTTGACCATATCAGCAAATTCCTAGTTTCATTTCAACCTCTTGACTTTTTTGGCTAAATGATTAATGACTCATTCTACGTTGCACATATGTAAATAAAAGGCAATTGCCGTTGCCGAAACCGTGCGGTTTGCCGCACAATGGCGAAAGTTTTCACTGGAAAGACCCATCAGAATGAGCAAATCATTGCAAAAACCCACCATCCTTAACGTAGAAACGGTGGCTAAATCGCGCCTGTTTAACGTCGAAAGCGTGGATCTGGAATTTAGCAACGGCGTTCGCCGCGTGTATGAACGTATGCGTCCCTCGACCCGTGAAGCCGTTATGATTGTGGCCATTGTCGATGAGCACGTGATGCTAATCCGTGAGTATGCCGTCGGCATTGAATCCTACGAGCTGGGGTTCCCGAAAGGGCTGATTGACGCTGGCGAGAATGTCTATGAAGCGGCTAACCGCGAGCTAAAAGAGGAGATCGGCTTTGGCGCTAACCAGCTGACCTTCCTGAAGAAGCTCAGCATGGCGCCCTCCTACTTCTCCAGCAAGATGAACATCGTGGTTGCAGAAGATCTCTATCCGGAGTCGCTGGAAGGGGATGAGCCAGAGCCGCTGCCGCAGGTGCGCTGGCCGCTGGCACATCTGATGGATCTGCTGGAAGACCCCGATTTTAATGAGGCCCGCAACGTAAGCGCGCTGTTTTTAGTCCGCGAGTGGCTGAAAGGGCAGGGACGACTTTAAATTTAATCACGCCTGGCGGCGCTAACGCTTGCCGGGCCTACCGCGACAAAATGTAGGCCGGGTCAGGCGAAGCCGCCACCCGGCGTGTTAACCACTCAAAACAGCTCGTGCGTCTCGCCGTTATCGATAAGCGTTGTCCCCACCTCATGCACCGCCTGCTGCGTTGGCTGCGTGCCTTCAATGAAGAACTCCTGACGGCTGTTGCCACCGTTGGCCAACTGCCCGGTGCTGCGGTCGATATTCACCGTAATAATACCCGGCGGCGGCGTAAGCGGCGCTTCCGGCACGCCGTCCAGCACGCTCTTCATAAAGGCATCCCAGGCGGGTTGAGCGCTCTTCGCACCGCCCTCATAACCTGAGATCTGATCCTTAATCGCGCCAGAGGCGGTTGTGCGGCCAAGATCGCGGCGGTGATCGTCAAAACCAATCCATACCGAGGTCACAACGCCCGGACCGTAACCGGAGAACCAGGCATCTTTCGAGCTGTTGGTGGTGCCGGTTTTGCCGCCGATATCGTTACGCTTGAGATCGCGGCCAGCGCGCCAGCCGGTACCCTGCCAACCCGGTTCGCCAAAGATATTGGTGTTCAGCGCGCTCTTGATCAGGAAGGAGAGCGGGGTATTGATCACATGCGGCGCATACTGTGGCGCACCGGTCTGCGCGACCAGCGCCCGGTTGGCCTGCTCCAGCTGCGGCATCGGCACGGTGAGATTCTGCTGCTCCTGCGATACGGCCACGTCCTCAACGTTGCTGTTCTCCAGCACGTTGGACTTCTGCGTTTCGCCATAGATCACCGGAATATCACACTCTGCGCAGGCTACCTTCGGCTGCGCTTCAAACAGCACCTTGCCCTGATCGTTTTCGATCTTGCTGATAAACCACGGGTCTACCAGGAAGCCGCCGTTTGCCATCACCGCATAGCCGCGCGCGACCTGCAAAGGCGTAAAGGAGGCGGACCCGAGCGCCAGCGATTCGGTATGCACAATGTTCTGCGCCGGGAAGCCGAAGCGTTGCAGGTACTCCGCAGCGTAGTCGACGCCCATTGCCCGCATGGCTCGCACCATCACTACGTTTTTCGACTGGCCTAGCCCCTGGCGCAGACGAATAGGGCCAGCATACTCCGGCGGCGAGTTTTTCGGTCGCCAGTCAGAGCCTGCGCCTGCATCCCAGCGTGAGATCGGCACGTCGTTAAGAATGCTCGCCAGGGTCAGCCCCTTGTCCATCGCCGCGGTGTAGAGGAACGGTTTGATGTTCGAGCCAACCTGGCGCAGCGCCTGGGTGGCGCGGTTAAACTTGCTCTGGTTGAAGTCGAAGCCGCCGACCAGGGCGATGACTGCCCCGTTCTGCGGATTAATGGAGACCAGGGCAGAGTTCACGTCCGGCACCTGCGCCAGCCACCAGGCGTCGTTCACCTGGCGAACCCAGATCTGCTGTCCGGCCTGCACCGCATCGGTCACCCGGCGCGGCGTCGCGCCCTGAGCGGTATCCGAACGGAAAGGACGCGCCCAGCGCACCCCATCCATGCGCAGCGACACTGACGTGCCGTCGGCCAGCATCGCCGTTGCCTCCTGGGCATTGGCCTGCATGACTACGGCGGGAAGCAGCGGTCCGTAGGTCGGCAGCGCCCGTAAAGAGTCGGTGATTTTTTTGCTCTCCCAGGGACTTTCGCCCAGCTTCCACAGCACGTTTGCCGGTCCGCGATAGCCGTGACGCATGTCATAATCCATCACGTTGTCGCGTACCGCCTTCTGGGCCGCTTCCTGTGTCGTCCGCGTGATGGTGGTGTAGACCCGGTAGCCATCCTCATAGGCCTTCTCGCCGTAACGCGACACCATATCCTGGCGCACCATCTCCGAGAGATAAGGGGAGGAGAAGGCGATCTCCGGGGCGTGGTAGTTGGCATCAATGGCTTCACCGCGGGCGCTATCGTACTGCGACTGGCTGATGTAGCCCTCGCTCATCATACGCGCCAGCACCACGTTACGCCGTGAGGTGGCCCGATCGAGGGAGTAGAGCGGGTTGAATGTGGAGGGCGCTTTCGGCAGCCCGGCAATCACCGCGATTTCGCTGAGGGTAAGCTGGTCGACCGACTTGCCAAAGTAGACCTGCGCTGCTGCCCCCACGCCATAGGCGCGATAGCCGAGGTAGATCTTGTTCAGATAGAGCTCAAGGATCTCATCCTTCGTCATCATCTGCTCGATGCGAATGGCGAGGAAAACCTCTTTCAGCTTACGTATCAGGGTCTTTTCCGGACTCAGGAAGAAGTTACGCGCCAGCTGCTGCGTAATGGTACTCGCCCCTTGAGACGCGTGGCCAGAGAAGAGCGCGACGCTGGCGGCACGGAAAATCCCCACCGGATCGACGCCGTGATGCTCATAGAAACGGCTGTCTTCCGTTGCAATGAAGGCCTTGACCATAACGGGTGGGATCTGATCCAGGGTCAGCGGAATACGACGCTTTTCGCCGTACTGCGCGATCAACTCGCCGTCAGCGGTATAGACCTGCATCGGAATTTGCAGCCGCACGTCTTTCAGCGTGGCGACGTCGGGCAGCTGTGGCTCAATAAATTTGTAGAGGCCATAAACCGAGCCTGCTCCCAGCAGAATGCAACAGACTGCAAGGATAAATAGATACTTTACGAACTTCACCGGAGATTTCCCATTTAGTTTTCTTTGGGCAGTTTATAAACAATCGCGCGGTAGTATAAAGGCAAGCCTGATGCATTGATATAGCAGTCACCCTGACGGACGATAAGGAGATCGTGATTTATGGCAATCAGTCGCTGGCGAATAGGCCTTCATATTCAGCAGGATGGCATCTATGCCATCGCGCTAACGCAGGAAAAATCCCACTCTGTGTTACGCCACTGGTGGCAGCTGCCGCTGGCAGCGGGCACCCTTATCGATGGGCAGATCAAGCAGCCTGATCACCTCCGCGCGGCGCTACAGGCGTGGAGTAAAACCCTGCCGCGCAGGCACCAGATTAGCCTCGCCTTTCCCGCCGCGCGTACGCTGCAAAAGAGGATGCCCCGTCCCGCCGTACGGCTAGGCGAGAGCGCCCAGCTACAGTGGGTAGCAAATACGCTCGCCCGTGAGCTGGGTATGCCTGCCGACGACCTGCGCTTTGACTACACCGACGACAGCGTGCAGCGTGCGTACAGCGTGACGGCGGCGCAGAACAGCGAGGTTGCCGCGCTGCTGACGCTGGCGGATAGCCTGAGCCTGCACCTCTCGGCCATCACCCCCGACGCCTGTGCACTACAGCGCTTTATCCCGCTGCTTGCTCCGCCGCTGCGCTGGCTGGCCTGGCGCGATGCAAACCAGTGGCTGTGGGCAACGCGCAGCGGCTGGGGGCGGCGACCGCGTGAGGATGCCAGTAACCTTGATGAACTGGCGCAGGTGTTAGGTCTGCCGCTGGAGGAGGCCACGCTTTGTGATGCCGAATCGGGGAGCTTCGATCCCTGGAGCGCGATTACCCGCCGCTATCCGCCACTGCCGGAAAACGGCGGGTCCTGGGCGATTGCCATTGGCCTGGCGCTGGGAGGTGAGTAGTGGCGCAGGCGGTCAACTTTCTCCCCTGGCGCGCCCAGCGGCAGCGCCAATGCCTGCGTCTCTGGCTGACGATCTTCTCTGTCACCCTGCTGCTGATTGTGCTGCTGGCCGCGGTAATCCGTATGCGGACGTTGCAGGAGAGTCGGCGGCTGGGGCTGTTGCAGCAGGCGGGTGTAACATTGCAGGCAGGGCTGACGCAGCGCCAGGCGCGCCTGCACGCCCGACAGGCAGAGCGGCAGGCACAGCAGCAGCGTCAACAACGATTGCAGGCTACGCGGGAGTGGCAGCAGATCTTAACCGGCCTTGCTGACACGCTGCCGGAGCAGGCGTGGCTGAGCGAGCTGCGCTACCAGCAGGGAGCGCTGTCGCTGGCGGGCTATGCACTCGGCTTTACGGCGTTAAGCCAGCTTGAAACGGCGCTCTATGCTCTCCCCGGCCTGCAAATGGGCAAACCTGGTCCAGCCTCGCGGGATGCGCAGGGGCGATGGCAATTTAATTACGCTCTGGTTTTGGATGTGCGCCATGCGCCTTAGCCCTGAAGGCTGGCTCGCGCTCTCTGCCCGCAGTCGGGTAGCCGCCTGGCTAAGCGTGACGATGTGCTGCGCCGTGCTGGCCTGGCTCCTGATGGTGCGGCCATATGCAAGCGAGCAGACGCAGCGGCTGGCCGAGCTGCATGCGCAACAGCAGAGCCGCAGCCAGCTGTGGGCGAGCATTATGCCGCTGCGCCAGGCACGAGAGCAGACGGCAACAGCGCCTCTATCCGGACGCGCTTTTTCTGCCCTGGCTTTCCAGACCGGCAGCGCCCGGCTGCTCAGCTGGCATCCGAACGAGCATGGCGGTGAGATGGTGCTGCAAAGCGGATGGCAGGATGTGCCAGAGACCTTTGCCCGCCTCGCCGAGCAGGGTATGCAGGTCACTGCCTTTTCGCTGGCGTTAAAAGAGGAGGTGCTGCATCTGCGGCTGGAGCTGGAGAGCGGCAATGATCCATGACATGCGCAGAGCGTTGCTGCTGGCGCTGCCGCTGCTGCTGGGTATGCGCGACCCTTTCCAGCCGCTGCCGGACCGCTGTCAGACCGCGGCGTTGTCCCAGTGGCGCTATCAGGGGTTTATTACCGTTAACGGCCAGCGCCGGGGCGTGCTGCGTAACCCCGAGGGGGGATGGCACAGAGCGGTAGCGGGTAAGAGCCTGCCGACCGGCTGGCGCGTCGTCTCGGTCACAGAGCAGACGTTACAGATTGCCACTGCCGCAGGCTGCGAACCGGCGCTGTGGCAGTGGCAGCGACAAGGAGCCAGGAATGAAAAAGTGGATAGCAGCAGGGCTGCTTCTCAGCGCACTGACGGCGGAGGCAAAAAGCCCCGTACCGGTGACGTTGGTCGTCGATGATGTGCCGGTGGTGCAGGTACTGCAGACCCTGGCGGAGCTGGGAAAGTACAACCTCATCGCTGCGCCAGAGATCAGCGGTACGCTCTCCCTGCATCTGGTGGAGGTCCCGTGGACGCAGGCCCTGCAGACGGTGATCGCCAGCGCCGGGCTGGTTTTACAGAGAGAGGGGAGCATTCTCCAGGTGCACACTCAGGCCTGGTGGCAGCAGCAGCAGGAGAGGCGTGAGGCCAAAAAGGCGAAGCAGCAGAGCGCCCTGCCGCTGGTGGGAAAGAGCATTACGCTACGCTATGCCGAGGCTGAGGAGCTGGCCAAAGCGGGTGGCAAGCTGCTCAGCCCTCAGGGAACGATGATGGCCGATAAGCGCATGAACCGCCTGTTACTGCGCGACAATGCGGCTACGCTGCAGGCCATCGAGCGCTGGATAGCGGAGATGGATCTGCCCGTCGCCCAGGTGGAGCTGGCGGCGCATATTGTGACTATTAATGAAAAGAGCCTGCGCGAGCTGGGGGTGAAGTGGACGCTAGCCGAGGCACAGGCGACTGGGAAGATCGGCGATATCACTGCACTGAGCAGCGATCTCGCGGTGAGCGAGGCCACGACGCGGGTCGGATTTAACATCGGGCGCATCGATGGCCGAATGCTGGACGTTGAGCTGTCAGCCCTTGAGCAGGCGCAGCAGCTGGAGATTATCGCCAGCCCGCGCCTGCTGGCCTCTCATCAGCAACCCGCGAGCATTAAGCAGGGCAGCGAAATCCCCTATCAGGTCTCCAGCGGGGAGAGCGGCGCGACCTCGGTGGAGTTCAAGGAAGCGGTGCTCGGCATGGAGGTGACGCCAACGGTGCTGCAGGACGGCAGGGTGCGCCTGAAGCTGCACATCAGCCAGAATATGCCTGGCCAGGTACTCCAGCAGGCGGACGGTGAGGTGCTGGCCATCGATAAGCAGGAGATTGAAACTCAGGTGGAGGTGGGCAGCGGCGATACGCTGGCGCTGGGGGGGATCTTTCAGCAACAGAATAAATCCGGCAGTGAGAGCGTGCCAGGGCTTGGCAGGCTGCCCTGGCTGGGCCACCTCTTTCGCCACGACGGCCACGATAACGAGCGGCGCGAGCTGGTGGTTTTTATCACGCCACGCCTCATGCCGCTGCAGGGAGGCGGAAAGGGTAAAGCTTAAATATGATGATTTTTGCCGTGAACTGAACTCAGGTGTTTGACGTGAGAGATGAATTAGCTTACAAGGAGTACCGATTTTGAGCGTCAGCTACTCCCGTCTTACCTCAATTGACCTCTTCGCAAGGTTGGTGATTTATTCAGTTGCCAAAACGGCGCGAGTATTGAGATAATTTTCAGTCTGATTCTCGAACTTACGCATATGAGGTTTCAGTTCATGTCCTGCTCCGCCAGGTGTCTGCGAAGTGGGTTTACCATTAACGAATAGTCTTATAGTAGTACCGAAAAAATGGCAGAGAAACGCAATATCTTTCTGGTTGGGCCTATGGGTGCCGGCAAAAGCACTATTGGGCGTCAGTTAGCTCAACAACTCAATATGGAATTTTACGATTCTGATCAAGAGATTGAGAAACGAACCGGAGCTGATGTGGGCTGGGTCTTCGATGTAGAAGGTGAAGAAGGTTTCCGCGATCGCGAAGAAAAGGTCATTAACGAACTGACCGAGAAGCAGGGCATTGTGCTGGCGACAGGCGGCGGCTCTGTGAAATCTCGCGAAACCCGTAATCGTCTCTCCGCCCGTGGCGTAGTGGTGTATCTGGAAACCACTATCGAAAAGCAGCTGGCTCGTACTCAACGCGATAAAAAGCGTCCACTGTTACAGGTGGAGACGCCGCCGCGGGAAGTTCTCGAAGCGCTGGCTGACGAACGGAACCCTCTTTATGAAGAGATTGCCGACGTCACCATCCGCACCGACGATCAGAGCGCAAAAGTGGTCGCAAACCAGATTATTCATATGCTGGAAAGCAACTGATTCTGGCTTAATATAACGCCTGCAGGTTTTAGCAATTGAGGTGGATGTCGCGTCATGGAGAGGATTACCGTCACTCTTGGGGAACGTAGTTACCCAATCACCATCGCGGCTGGTTTGTTTAACGATCCAGCTTCCTTCTTGCCTTTGAAGTCTGGCGACCAGGTGATGCTGGTCACTAACGAGACGCTGGCTCCGCTCTATCTCGAAAAAATTCGCCATGTTCTCGAACAGGCGGGCGTGCGGGTTGACAGCGTCGTGCTACCGGACGGCGAGCAGTACAAAAGCCTGGCGGTACTGGATACGGTCTTCACCGCCCTGTTGCAGAAACCTCACGGGCGCGACACAACGCTGGTCGCCCTTGGCGGCGGCGTGGTCGGCGATCTTACCGGCTTCGCAGCAGCGAGCTATCAACGTGGCGTGCGCTTTATTCAGGTGCCCACCACGCTCCTTTCTCAGGTCGATTCGTCCGTTGGCGGCAAGACGGCGGTGAATCACCCTCTCGGCAAAAATATGATCGGCGCGTTCTACCAGCCCGTCTCGGTGGTCGTCGATCTCGACTGCCTGGCGACGCTTCCGGCGCGTGAACTCTCCTCTGGTCTGGCTGAAGTGATCAAGTACGGCATCATCCTTGACGCCGCATTTTTTGGCTGGCTGGAAGAGAATCTTGATGCGCTTCTGCGCCTCGACGGTCCAGCCATGGCGTACTGCATTCGCCGTTGTTGTGAGCTGAAAGCCGAAGTTGTCGCCGCAGACGAGCGCGAGACAGGCTTACGTGCTTTACTCAACCTGGGCCATACGTTTGGTCACGCTATCGAAGCCGAGATGGGCTACGGTAACTGGCTGCACGGTGAAGCGGTGGCGGCGGGAATGGTTATGGCAGCACGCGCGTCTGAACGCCTCGGGCAGTTTAGCCGTGACGATACGCAACGAATCATCACTTTACTCACGCGGGCTGGCCTGCCGGTCAACGGTCCGCAGGAGATGTCCGCAGAGGCCTACATTCCTCACATGTTGCGTGACAAAAAGGTGCTGGCGGGCGAGATGCGTTTAGTCCTGCCGCTGGCAATAGGGAAGAGTGAAGTGCGTGGCGGAGTGCCACACGATGTTGTTCTTGGCGCTATTGCTGATTGCCAGCAGGCGTAAAAATAGAAAGGTCTGGCCACGCCAGTCGTGGTGTTTAACTTCGGGCGATGCGCACTAGTGGTTGGCATTAGCCTTTGAGTGGGGTGTTAAATGGATGAATTCAAACCAGAAGACGAGCTGAAAACCGATCCCAGCGATCGTCGCCCTGGGCGTAATCGCCCGTCTTCTGAACGCGACAGCGATCCGCAGATCAACTTTGATGATGTCGACCTGGACGCTGACGATCGTCGCCCTTCACGGACGCGTAAAGCACGTGAAGAGATTGACGAAAGCTATGAAGAAGAGGCTGAGCTGGAAGAGAGCGCCGTGGATGAGGAGCGCGTAGAGCGTCGTCCTCGCAAGCGTAAAAAAGCCCCTGCCGCCAAGCCCGCCTCGCGCCAGTACCTGATGATGGGGCTGGGGATCCTGGTTCTGCTGCTGCTGATCGTCGGCATCGGCTCCGCGCTGAAATCGCCTGCCGATAAATCCGGCAGCGAGCAGGCCTCGACGGAGAAGAGCGTCAACCTCTCAGATAACGCCGCCGACCAGGCCAACGGCACGCAGCCTGCGCCGGGTACAACGTCCGCTGAGCAGACGGCGGGTAATCCGCAGGATGTCTCCCTGCCGCCAATCGCCTCTACCCCAACCGAGGGGCAGACCACTGCCGCGCCGGAAGGGCAGCAGCGCGTAGAAGTGCAGGGCGATCTGAACAACGCTCTGGCGCAGCCGCAGAATCAAAACCAGGTAGACAGCGTGGCGGTGAACTCCACCCTGCCAACCGAGCCTGCTACCGTTGCTCCGGTGCACAACAGCAAGGCAGCAGAGTCGCGCCAGACCGCCGCTTCTGAGCGTCAGACATCAGCCACCGAACATCGCGCTGCACCACGTGCCGAGCGCCAGCAGACAACGATCGAGCCGAAGCCTGCCCAGAGCGCACCGAAAGCAGCAGCCCAGCCGAAGCGCACCGAGACCGCGACCACCGCGCCAGCGGCCAGCGCCCAGCCTAAAGCATCGGCCAGCGCAGCCCCTGCAGCGAAACCGTCTGCAGCGGTAACGGCAACGGCACCAACCCAGTCGGCGAAGCCTGCCACAACCACTACGCCAGCCGCCGCCGCACCGGCAGCAGCAGCGCCAGCGGCTTCTGGCAACGCCTCTACCGGCAACGTAGGCTCCCTGAAGTCAGCGCCGGGCAGCAGTTACACGCTGCAGCTGAGCAGCTCGTCGAACTACAACAACCTGAACGCGTGGGCGAAGAAAGAGAATCTGAAAAACTTCGTCGTTTATCAGACCTCGCGTAACGGCCAGCCGTGGTATGTGCTGGTGAGTGGCGTCTATGCTTCGAAAGATGAAGCGAAACGCGCCGTCTCTACGCTGCCAGCCGACGTGCAGGCGAAAAACCCGTGGGCGAAGCCGCTGCATCAGGTGCAGGCCGATCTCAAATAGTGAGTAAAGCGCAAATGCTGTCGGGCTTACGCCCCAGCTGCAAAGGGTGTTATTAGTTAGTCAGCATGAAAAAGAATCGCGCTTTTCTGAAATGGGCAGGGGGGAAATACCCCCTGCTCGACGATATTAAAAAGCATTTACCCCCGGGTGAATGCCTCATCGAACCCTTTGTCGGGGCCGGGTCGGTATTTCTCAATACCGACTTTTCGCGCTATATCCTCGCGGATATCAATAGCGATCTGATTGGTCTCTACAACATCGTTAAAACCCGCACCGATGAGTACATTCTCAACGCCCGCGAGCTGTTTACGCCGCAGCATAATCAGGCTGAGGTCTATTACCAGCTGCGTAGCGAATTTAACCAGTGTCAGGATCCATTGCGACGTGCGGTGCTGTTTTTATATTTGAATCGCCATGGCTATAACGGTCTGTGTCGCTATAACCTGCGCGGTGAGTTTAATGTGCCCTTTGGCCGCTATAAAAAGCCCTACTTCCCGGAAGCCGAGCTGTACCATTTTGCTGAAAAGGCGCAGAACGCAGAGTTTCGTTGTCTCTCCTACGAGGAGTGTATGGAACTCGCCGACGTGAACTCCGTGGTCTATTGCGATCCGCCCTATGCGCCTCTCTCCGCGACGGCGAACTTTACCGCCTACCATACCAATAGCTTTAGCCCGCTAGAGCAGGCGCGTCTGGCAGAGATGGCGGAAGTGCTGGTCAGCAAGCAAATCCCGGTGTTAATTTCGAATCACGATACGCCGGACACCCGTGAGTGGTACAAAGCGGCGACGCATTTTCAGGTTAAAGTGCGACGCAGCATTAGCAGCAACGGTGGCACACGCAAAAAGGTGGACGAACTGCTGGCGCTCTATCGCCCGGCAGATAAAAAATAGTTCTCAAGGAGATGCGGATGAAACAGTATTTGATTGCCCCTTCAATTCTGTCGGCTGACTTTGCCCGCCTGGGCGAGGACACCGCTAACGCGCTGGCGGCCGGTGGCGACGTGGTGCATTTTGACGTCATGGATAACCACTACGTTCCCAACCTGACAATGGGGCCAATGGTATTGAAAGCCCTGCGCGACTATGGCATCACCGCCCCGATTGACGTCCACCTGATGGTGAAGCCGGTTGATCGTCTGATCCCGGATTTCGCTGCGGCGGGAGCGAGCATCATTACTTTCCATCCGGAAGCCACTGAGCACGTCGACCGCTCGCTGCAGCTGATCAAAGAGCATGGCTGTAAAGCGGGGCTGGTATTCAATCCGGCGACCTCCCTGAGCTGGCTTGATTACGTTATGGACAAGCTGGACGTGATCCTGCTGATGTCGGTCAACCCAGGCTTCGGCGGCCAATCTTTTATTCCGCATACTCTCGATAAGCTGCGCGAAGTGCGCCGTCGCATTGATGCCTCCGGCTACGACATTCGCCTTGAGGTTGATGGCGGCGTGAAGGCAGATAACATCGGCGAGATTGCTGCCGCGGGCGCAGATATGTTTGTCGCCGGTTCGGCCATTTTTGACCAGCCGGACTACCGCAAAGTCATTGATAAGATGCGCAGCGAGCTGGCAAAGGTACATCATGGCTAAAAAAATCGACGGAATCCAGGCGATTGCCTTTGATCTCGACGGCACGCTGGTGGATAGCGCACCGGGCCTGACCCATGCGGTAGACCAGGCGCTTTACGCTCTGGAGCTGCCGGCTGCCGGTGAGGCGCGGGTAGTGACGTGGATCGGCAACGGCGCAGACGTGCTGATGCAGCGGGCGCTGGCTTGGTCGCGTCAGGAGCACGCCAGCCAGCGTGCAATGGCGGGCAAACCGGCTATCGACCACTCTGCGATCCCGGAAGCGGAGCAGGCCAGTATTCTGCGCAAGCTGTTTGACCGCTACTACGCTGAGGCCGTTGAAGAGAGTAGCTTCCTCTTCCCGGATGTGGCAGGCACCCTGGCGGCGCTGCATGAAGAGGGCTATCCGCTGGCGCTGGTGACCAACAAGCCGACGCCGTTTGTTGCGCCGCTGTTGGAGGCGCTGGATATCGCCCGCTACTTCACGCTGGTGATCGGCGGTGACGACGTCAAAAACAAAAAGCCGCACCCGGAGCCGCTGCTGCTGGTGGCCGAGAAGCTGGGTGTGGCACCGCAGGCGCTGCTGTTCGTCGGCGATTCGCGGAATGATATTCAGGCGGCGAAGGCGGCTGGCTGCTGTGCCGTGGGCCTGACCTACGGCTATAACTACGGCGAAGCCATCGCGCTGAGCCAGCCGGATCGTATATTCGACCATTTCAAAGAGTTACTGCCCGCGCTTGGGCTTCCATATAGTGAACATCAGGAACAGAAAAATGACTAAGCCCATCGTCTTTAGTGGCGCACAGCCCTCAGGTGAACTGACCATCGGCAACTATATGGGTGCGCTGCGTCAGTGGGTAACCATGCAGGATGAGTACGACTGCATCTACTGCATCGTGGATCTCCACGCTATCACCGCCCGTCAGGATCCCGAGAAGCTGCGTAAAGCTACCCTGGATACGCTGGCGCTCTACCTGGCCTGCGGGATCGATCCCCAGAAGAGCACCATTTTCGTTCAGTCCCACGTGCCGGAGCATGCGCAGCTCGGCTGGGCGCTGAACTGCTACACCTATTTCGGTGAGCTGAGCCGCATGACCCAATTTAAAGACAAGTCAGCGCGCTACTCTGAAAACATCAACGCCGGCCTGTTTGACTACCCGGTGCTGATGGCGGCGGATATTCTGCTCTATCAGACCAACCAGGTGCCGGTCGGTGAGGACCAGAAGCAGCATCTGGAGCTGAGCCGTGATATCGCCCAGCGCTTCAATGCCATCTACGGCGACGTCTTCAAAGTACCGGAGCCGTTCATTCCGAAATCCGGCGCGCGCGTGATGTCCCTGCTCGAGCCGACCAAGAAGATGTCCAAGTCTGATGACAACCGCAACAACGTTATCGGCCTGCTGGAAGATCCGAAGTCGGTGGTGAAGAAGATCAAGCGTGCGGTAACCGACTCCGAAGAGCCGCCGGTGGTGCGTTATGACGTGAAGGAGAAGGCGGGCGTCTCTAACCTGCTGGATATCCTCTCTGGCGTAACCGGGCAGAGCATTGCCGAGCTGGAGCAGCACTTTGAAGGTAAAATGTATGGCCATCTGAAGGGTGAAGTGGCGGAAGCGGTTTCCGGCATGCTGACCGAACTTCAGGAGCGCTACCACCGCTACCGTAACGATGAGGCCTTCCTGCAGCGCATCATGAAAGAGGGTGCCGAGAAAGCCAGCGCCCGCGCCGCAGAGACGCTGAAAGCGGTATACGAAGCAATTGGCTTTGTTGCCAAGCCGTAATTCCCGTATGTCGCTGCCGTAGGCCTGATAAGCGCAGCGCCATCAGGCGTTGCTCGTTGTGCCGGGCGGCAGCGTTGCCTTGCCCGGCCTACGATGATTACGATTACAGTCGCGATCAGTGGTGCGAGAACCAGTTCAGCTTGTCACGTAGGGCGACGACGCGGCCAACGATGATCAGCGCCGGGCTCTCAACCTGCTGCGCCAGCGTACCCAGCTCGCTCAGTACCCCGCTCACTACCCGCTGCTGTACCGCCGTGCCGTTCTCCACCAGGGCTACCGGCATATCCGCCTGCATTCCGTGCTCAATAAGCTTCTGCTGGATCGTAGCGGCCTGGTTTAGCCCCATATAGAACACCAGGGTCTGCTTCTCTGCGGCCAGGTTCTCCCAGTCCAGCTCGCCGCCGGTTTTCAGGTGGCCGGTGATCAGCCGCACGCTCTGGGCATAGTCGCGGTGGGTCAGCGGAATGCCGGAGTAGGCGGAGCAGCCCGAGGCGGCGGTAATGCCCGGCACCACGGAGAAGGGGATCCCCGCATGACACAGGGTCTCCAGCTCTTCGCCGCCGCGGCCAAAGATAAAGGGATCGCCGCCTTTCAGGCGCACCACGCGCTTACCGGACTGCGCCTGGCGCAGCAGGATCTGGTTAATCTCCTCCTGCGGCACGCAGTGGTAGCCCGCGCGTTTGCCGACAAAAATACGGTCTGCATCGCGGCGCACCAGGTTCATAATGTCGTCTGACACCAGACGGTCATAGACCACCACGTCCGCCTGCTGGATCTGCTGTAATCCCTTCAACGTCAGCAGTCCGGCATCGCCCGGCCCCGCGCCGACCAGCACCACCTCCCCCCGGTTATCGAGCGGCGCGTTAAACAGCGACTCCGTCTCTTTGTCGATGGCGAGACGATCGCTGTTCGCCAGATACTGAGCGAGACGGTCGTTGGTAAAAAACTTCTCCCAGAAGCGGCGGCGCTCGGCCATGGTAGCGAAGGTGGCTTTCACTCGTCCGCGCAGGGTTCCGGCGTAGCCAGCAATTTTGCCGAGGTGCAGCGGCAGCAGCGACTCCAGCTTTTCACGCAGCAGGCGCGCCAGCACCGGAGAGGTACCGCCGGAGGAGATCGCCACCATCAGCGGCGAACGGTCGATAATCGATGGCATGATAAAGCTCGCCTCTTTCGGCGCATCGACCACGTTACAGAAGATGCGGCGCGCTTCTGCCGCATCGCTGACCTGCTGATTAACCGCATCGTCGTCGGTAGCGGCAATCACCAGCCAGCAGGGATCGAGCAGCGCCTCATCGAAGTGACCTTCGACCAGGGTGACCATGCCTTCGTCCGCCCATACGGTAAACTGTGGATCGAAGTGCAACGCATTGACGGTAAGACGCGCACCGGCTTCCAGAAGCAAGCGGGCTTTACGCTCTGCGACATCGCCACCGCCGACGAGCAGG
Organism: Pseudescherichia sp.; assembly: GCF_031979925.1. Lineage (GTDB taxonomy): Bacteria > Pseudomonadota > Gammaproteobacteria > Enterobacterales > Enterobacteriaceae > Pseudescherichia. The sequence continues at coordinate 387,518 of NZ_DALZFB010000004.1, forward strand.
CAGTCGCGATCGCGTAACTGGCAAAAAATAGGAAGATGGTGCACGACATAACCTCGTTATCGTTTTAGGGGCTGACGGTTTCCTGCGCGGCGTTTTTAGCAGGAGCAGGACGCTCTGCGCGAGGGGTAGCATACCAATATCCCAGCCCCATAAATATGGCCCCGGATAAAGTATTCCCCAGCGTAACCCACAACAGGTTATGTCCGATACCGGTAAGGGTATAGGCTTCGCTGTGGTGGCCGAACCACGATAAAGCGAACAGGGTCATGTTGGCAACTGAGTGCTCGTAGCCGGAGGCGATAAACGCCAGCAGGCACCACCAGATAGCCAGGAATTTCGCCGCGCCCTCAGTACGGATCGCCATCCAGATCGCCAGGCAAACCAGCCAGTTGCAGAGCACGCCTTTGAAGAACAGCACGCTGGCAGGGGCGCTGGTTTTCGCCAGCGCGACGGTGTGCACCAGGCTGGTATCCACCGACAGCAGGCCGCCGCCGCCCCAGAAGTAGAGCAGGGCCACAAGCACCGAACCCACCAGGTTGCCCAGCCAGGTTTGCGGCAGGATCGTCCACATCTGACCGTGGCTGATGGTGCCCGCCTTAACGCCCAGGGTTAGAAACATGGTGTGGCCGGTAAACAGCTCGGAGCCAGCGATGATCACCAGCGTCAGCGCGATGCCGAAGGTAGCGCCCATCACCAGCGGACGAACCGCCGGATCCAGCAGGTTACCGAGGGTAAAGATGAGGATAATAGCCAGGCCCACGTAGGCACCTGCCATTGCGGAGCTGATCCAGAAGCCCAGCGGATTATGTGTAGAGAGGCGTGCAATGCGCGCAGCGTTAGCCGCACACTTGTTGATAGTGTCGGTAAACATAGGGTTGATCATCCAAAGTTAGAAAAGAAAAATTTAAAAAAGAGAAAGTTAACGGGCGGAGGCATTGCACCCCCGCCGGGGTATTACGCTTTAATCTGTACTTCGCCGTCTTTGACCCGCGCATCGAAGCGCGCCACGGAGTGGTCCGCATCCTCCATGCACAGGCCGTCGCGCAGGCGGAAGCGCTGCTTCTTCAGCGGGCTGGCAACCCACAGCTCGCCATCGTGCTCGGCGATGATGCCCCGCGACAGTACGCTGGCCTCAAAGAAGGGATCGATGTTGCTGATGGCATAGACCTGCTCATCGGCCCGCGGGCGGAAGATGGCAATCTGCTGGTTATTCAGCAGGGCGCAGACGCCGGTTGCCGGCACGATGTCAGCGAGCTGACAGACGGTGTTCCACTGGCTCATACGGTTTCCTCCACCAGAGTGACCGGGATACGCTCATACGGCGTAGCCGGGCGATGCTGCTGACGTTCCGGTACGATCTGTACTGCCGGGTCGCGGCGATCGCTGTTGATAAAGTGTTTGAAGCGCACCTGCGCCTGCGGATCGTTGACGGTAGCGGTCCACTCGCAGATAACGGCGTCGCGCAGGCGAGCCATCTCCGCTTCCAGCTGGCTGTTCAGGCCAAGCTTGTCGTCGATAATCACGCTCTTCAGGTAGTCAATGCCGCCTTCCAGATTATCCAGCCAGGAGGCGGTACGGGTCAGCTTGTCGGCGGTGCGGATGTAGAACATCATAAAGCGGTCGAGATAGCGCACCAGCGTGTCGCGGTCGAGATCCGCTGCCAGCAGGTCCGCATGGCGTGGTTTCATCCCGCCGTTACCGCAGACGTAGAGGTTCCAGCCTTTTTCAGTGGCGATGATGCCCACGTCTTTGCCCTGCGCTTCCGCGCATTCGCGGGTACAGCCAGAGACGCCAAACTTCATTTTGTGCGGGGTACGGATGCCTTTGTAGCGGTTCTCCAGCTCGACGCCGAAGCCCACGCTGTCACCCACGCCGTAGCGGCACCAGGTTGAGCCGACGCAGGTTTTCGCCATCCGCAGCGCTTTAGCGTAGGCATGACCGGTTTCGAACCCGGCTTCAATCAGCTGACGCCAAATCTCCGGCAGGTCATCTTTCTGCGCACCGAACAGGCCGATACGCTGAGAGCCAGTGATTTTGGTGTAGAGGTTAAACTCACGGGCGATACGGCCCACCTCCATCAGCCCTTCCGGGGTGATTTCGCCCCCGGCAGAGCGCGGGATCACCGAGTAGGTGCCGTCTTTCTGAATATTGGCGAGGAAGTTATCGTTGGTATCCTGCAGCGGCGTATGCTGCGGCTTCAGAACATATTCGTTCCAGCAGGAGGCGAGCAGGGATCCAACGGTAGGTTTACACACTTCACAGCCGTAGCCTTTACCGTGTTTCGCCAGCAGCTCGTCAAAGGTTTTGATCCCTTCCACGCGGATCAGGTGGTACAGCTCCTGACGGGAGTAGGCAAAGTGTTCACACAGGCTGTGGTTCACTTCGATGCCCTGTTTCGCCAGCTCGGCGTTCAGCACCTGAGTCACAAGCGGGATACAGCCGCCGCAGCCGGTTCCGGCTTTGGTTTCTGCCTTCAGCGCTGCCACCGTATGGCAGCCTTTGTTGATCGCGGAGATCAGCATGCCTTTGGTCACGTCGAAGCAGGAGCAGATCTGCGCGCTGTCCGGCAGCTTATCGACGCCGATAGAGGGTTTTCCGCTGCCCGCGTGGGCGGGCAGGATCAGCGCGTCCGGGTTCTCCGGCAGCTCGATGGCGTTCAGCACCAGCTGCTGTAAATTGCCAAAGTCGCTGGTGTCACCCACCAGTACGGCACCGAGCAGAGTTTTATTATCCGGACTCACAATCAGGCGCTTGTAGACCTCTTTGCTCTCATCCAGATAGACGTAGCTACGGGAGTTCGGCGTGCGGCCATGGGCATCGCCAATGCCGCCCACGTCCACGCCCAGCAGCTTCAGCTTGGCGCTGAGGTCTGCCCCTTCAAAAGCGTTCGGGGTGCCGAGGATATGGTCTACCGCCACCTGTGCCATTTTGTAGCCAGGGGCGACCAGGCCGTAGACGCGGTTGTTCCAGCTGGCGCACTCGCCAATGGCGTAGATATCCGGGTCGGAAGTCTGGCAGGTATCGTTTACCATGATGCCGCCGCGCTGGGCCGTCGCCAGGCCGCACTGGGTCGCCAGCTTGTCGCGCGGACGGATACCGGTTGAGAAGACGATAAAGTCGATCTCCAGGCTGCTGCCGTCGGCAAAGCGCATGGTCTTACGACCCTCAACGCCCTCCTGGACGATCTCCTGGGTATTTTTGCTGGTGTGCACGCGCACGCCCATGCTCTCAATTTTGCGTTTCAGCTGCTCGCCGCCCATCTGGTCAAGCTGCTCGGCCATCAGCATTGGTGCGAACTCAATGACGTGGGTCTCGACGCCGAGGTTCTTCAGCGCTCCGGCGGCTTCCAGACCGAGCAGGCCGCCGCCTACCACTGCACCCCGGCGGCTACGGCGCGCGCAGGCTTCAATGGCGTTCAAATCTTCAATGGTGCGGTAAACAAAGCAATCCTGGGTTTCGGAGCCTTTAATCGGTGGGATCCACGGATAGGAGCCGGTAGCCATAATCAGCTTATCGTAATAGACCGTGCGGCCCGCGCTGGAGTGGATCACCTTCTCCTGGCGGTTGATAGTGATAGCACGCTCGCCCACCAGCACCTTGACGCCGTGCTTCTCGTAGAAGCCTTCGCGCACCAGAGAGAGCTCTTCGGCGGTGTGGTGAGAGAAGTAGGAAGAGAGGTGTACGCGATCGTAGGCTTTCCGCGGCTCTTCACAAAACACGGTAATGTCGAAACGGGCAGCGTCAGCTTTATCGAGGAGATCCTCAATAAAACGGTGGCCGACCATGCCGTTACCGATAATAGCGATTTTGACTTTGCTCATTTTTGCCTCGATTTCTTTTCTATTACTGCCTACCTTAACGATTCAGCAGCGGCGTTTATTGATGCAAATCAAGTTCACCTTTACCTACTCCCTAAGGAGTATATTGCTGATTTAGCAGCATTTTTCTAAGTCACGGAATTAGCTGGCTTTTCGCGATAGCGCAAATAACATACAAAAAAGAGGGTTTTTTCCTGCGCTGCCTTACCACTAAAGTTTAAAGGCGTTTAACCATTGGGAGGGGAAGGAGCTAGCCCCTTTTCAGGACGAAAAGGGGCAGGAATAACTTAGTGCGCGGAAGCCGTGTTGGTGTGCTGACGATGGCGACTAACGAAGCCAAGCGCGAAGCACATCACGAATACCACGGCATAAAGACCGTTAGCGGTCATCAGCGCCGCCTGCGGGCCACTGTTGGCCACGATAGGACCGGTGACCACGAAGGTCAGCATGGTACCAATGGTGCCGCAGGTGAGAACAAAGTTAACCAGCTTCGGCGAAGCGACTTTGGTCTGCTGAGAGCCGAGGGTAATAATGGTGGTGTAGATGGCGCTGGAGAAGAAGCCGAGGGCCAGAATAAACCACGCCATATTTTCCGGGCTGCTGGTGATGAAGAGGTACATCAGTACGGTAGCCATGCCTGCCAGCACCGTCAGAATACGCTGCAGGTCGAAGAAGCGCAGAATAAAGCTAAACGCCCACATGCCGACCATGTAAGACATCCAGAAGTCGCTGACCAGTTTCCCCTGTCCGCTAACGTCCATGCCCAGACCTTTGGCATACTCCGGCACCCAGGAGATAAAGCCCAGTTGGCCGAGGATGTAGCAGAGCGCGGCGATGGAGAGGAACAGAACGCCGATGCCCCACTTCTCTTTCACTACCGGCTTATCGCTTGGGGCAGCATGTTTGCCCAGCGCCGGGAATTCGCAGCCGATGGTTAGCACGAAGATGGCGACGTAGACCAGGCCAATGCAGGCGTAGACCCAGTACCACTCAATGCTGCGCGCCAGCAGGAAGGCGGCGACCATTGGGAAGATCATCCCGGCCATGCTGAAGAAGGAGTCGGTAAACAGCAGGCGAGAGCCACGCTGGCGGCCTTCATACATCTGGGTTACCAGGAAGGTACCAATCGACATGGTGATACCGCTCACCAGCCCCAGCACGAACATGGCGGCAGAGAAGATCGCCAGACTGTGGGTCAGCATCAGTGCCGCCACGGCCAGCACCATCAGCACAAAGCCAAACCGCAGCTGCGTTTTTAACGGCACGATCTCCATCAGCCAGGCGTTCAGAAAGATAGAGATCAGGATCCCGGTGTTCAGGAAGGTAAAGGTATTACTCATGCTGGAAACGGGCAGGTTGAAATACTTAGCGATATCGCCCATCACCATACCGGTGACGATCACCAACGCACCGGTAAGGGCATAGGAGAAAAAGCTAATCCAGGTGAGCTTGATTCGATTGCTGTTAGTCATGAGACTGGCCTGTGAATAGAAGTGTAAAGCGCGTTGACTGCGCCGTGAACGGGCAGATTTTATGCGTTCAGGTGACACATTTAAATCTTTAAAAATGAAAATTGATCATGTTGCACATTTTATTTTGAAACGTGTCACACATTTTCCACCTGTTGCGCCATAGTGAGCTACAGACACATCTGTTTCAAATTCGTAAAATTGAGTAAAGCGCTGGCCTGGGGGCAGCATGCTCTTTAGAATCAAGCGACTCGCTCTCTTCACTGTTCACTGTAGGAATTCACATGGTTAAAACGACTCTGGCGGCTGTAGCGGCTATTTTTGCTCTCTCTGCACTCTCTCCGGCTGCCTTCGCCGCAAAAGGCGATCCTCATGTTCTGTTAACCACCTCTGCCGGAAACATTGAGCTGGAGCTGAACAGCCAGAAAGCCCCGGTATCAGTGAAGAATTTTGTCGACTATGTGAACAGCGGCTTCTATAACAATACGACCTTTCACCGCGTGATCCCGGGCTTCATGGTGCAGGGCGGCGGTTTTAACGAGCAGATGCAGCAGAAGCAGCCGAACCCGCCGATCAAAAACGAAGCGGATAACGGCCTGCGCAATACTCGCGGTACCATCTCCATGGCCCGCACAGCTGACAAAGACAGCGCCACCAGCCAGTTCTTTATCAACGTTGCGGATAACGCTTTTCTTGATCACGGCCAGCGCGACTTCGGCTATGCCGTTTTCGGTAAAGTTGTGAAAGGCATGGATATCGCGGACAAAATCTCTCAGGTACAGACCCATAACGTTGGTCCGTATCAAAATGTGCCGTCAAAACCGGTCGTTATCCTCTCCGCAAAAGTCCTACCCTAACGCTTTTCTGCACGGGCATCTCCTGTCCGTGCACCGCCTGCTTCCCTGCGTAACGTGAAAATGCCGCTTATACTTGTGGCAAATGACGCACATCATCAGGGAGACACAATGGCGAAAAAACTCACCGAACGGCAAAAATCCCGTCTCTGGGAGCAGCAGCGTAATGTCAATTTCCAGGCCAGCAGACGGCTGGAAGGGGTGGAGTGCGCCCTGGTAACGCTCAACGCAGAAGAAGCAGAGGCGCGCCTTGAAGCGCTGCGGAGGCAACATGAGCGATAAGTTTGGCGACGGGCGCGACCCGTACTTCTATGCCGGCCGCAACGTGATGAGCAACCGGCTTGGCATTCATCAGGCAAAACAGTTGGAAGAGGCGGCATACGAGTTTACCTCGCTGCGTGCCGCTACCCTGGAGCTGGGCCCCGTTGCCCGGGGTCTACCGCATCTCTGCGCCATCCATCGTCATCTCTACCAGGATATTTTTGAGTGGGCCGGTGAGATCCGTGAGGTCAACATCTATCAGGGCGATACGCGCTTCTGTAATTTTGACTATATCGAGAATGAGGGCAACGCCCTGATGCAGGCGCTGGAGGATGAGGACTGGTTGCAGGGGCTGGAGAAAACCGCGTTTATCGAGCGTCTGGCACACTACTACTGCGAGATTAACGTCCTGCATCCGTTCCGGATCGGCAACGGCATCGCTGAGCGGATCTTCTTTGAGCAGCTGGCAATCCATGCCGGGTATCAGCTCGACTGGCGCGGCATTGAGCCCGATGCCTGGAGCGCCGCCAACCAGAGCGGCGCCATGGGTGACCTCTCAGCACTTATCGACATCTTTACTCACGTGGTGAGCGAAGCGGAGTAAAACGTTGCCGGATGGCGCTGCGCTTATCCGGCCTACGCGGGGCGGACATATCTATATCAATATGTCCAGCCCATGCTTTTGTATAATGCTTAACAGCTTTAGTGATAACCCATTCGGCCGTTTAGCGCCGCTTTCCCATTTTTGTACGGTTGAAACGCTGGTATTTAAATAGTGGGCAAAAACAGGTTGGCTAACGTTAAACTTCTCCCGTAGCTTTTTGATTTCATCCGGCTGAATGTCATCTACCTCGCCAATGCAGGCTTTATCAAAGCTACGCATTGTTTCCTGAGAGATAGCATCTACGCTGTGTAATCCCGCAGCAGCGCTATGAATCGCTTCAAAAGCGGTACTTTTAAATTTCTCTTTTGCGGTCATGACAAATCTCCAGCAACTCTCTTGCGTCAATTAACAGGCTCAGTTTTTCAGTTTTCAGGCACGCGTAATGCTTTGCGAGTGTTCGAAAGCCTGAGAATTCTTCATGAGTAATATTTGCCATATCCTGTTTGGCATACAGGAAAGTGTAAAACCAATTTCTCCCACCTTTAGCCAGGATAATGGCGCGATCGCGATTGTGGTGCAGGCGCTTTTTATAGACGCCGCCGCCAAGGTCATCTGCTTTTCCTTCACATACAGCGTTGATAGCCAGACATAACTCATCGTCCTTGATGGCATGGTTTTTTGCCGTTTTACTGAACCATTTTGTTTTAAAAACTCGCATTTGATTCACGTCCCTGTTCACTTTACTGTAGCACTTAGTGCAATAGTAAGCACTTCTTTCAGTAGGTCATAGTCAGAATTTCTTAGGCTGCGTACAATGTCGCAAAGATAGTTAACAAGTGGCTTACCATGATCCTGCTTATCGACAACTACGACTCCTTTACCTGGAACCTCTATCAGTACTTCTGCGAGCTGGGGGCAGAGGTGGTGGTGAAGCGCAACGACGAGCTAACCCTCGCCGATATCGCGGCGCTGGCTCCGGAGAAGATTGTGATCTCTCCCGGCCCTTGCACGCCGGACGAGTCGGGCATATCGCTGGACGTTATTCGTCACTATGCCGGTAAGCTGCCGATGCTTGGCGTCTGCCTGGGTCATCAGGCGATTGCCCAGGTTTTTGGCGCGACCATCGTCCGGGCGCAGAAGGTGATGCATGGCAAAACCTCCGTTATCACTCACAGCGGCCGGGGCGTGTTTCACGCACTGAATAATCCGCTTACCGTTACCCGCTACCACTCGCTGCTGATCGATCCTGCTACGCTGCCCGACTGTTTTGAAGTCACCGCCTGGAGCGATACCCAGGAGATTATGGCTATTCGCCATCGGGAGTGGGATCTACAGGGGGTGCAGTTCCATCCGGAGAGCAACCTGAGCGAGCAGGGGCATGCGCTGCTGGCAAACTTTCTTAACCAGGCCGATTTCTGGTTGCCTTAAGCTGATTTTTTATGCATATTTTGTGATTATATTTTCATAATCATTACTGCATATAATTGCGGCATAGAATGGATGGGCATGACATGGCAACTGAACAGAACGCAGTTACGCGCGCAACATTTGACGAAGTAATTCTGCCCGTTTATGCACCGGCGGAATTTATCCCGGTGAAAGGCAAAGGCAGTCGGGTGTGGGATCAGCAGGGCAAAGAGTATGTTGATTTTGCGGGCGGGATTGCCGTTACGGCGCTGGGCCACTGCCATCCTGCGCTGGTAGAGGCGTTGAAGAGCCAGGGCGAAACCCTGTGGCACACCAGCAACGTCTTCACCAACGAGCCGGCGCTGCGCCTGGCGCGCAAGATTATCGATACCACCTTTGCCGAGCGCGTGCTGTTTATGAACTCCGGCACCGAGGCCAATGAAACCGCCTTTAAGCTGGCGCGCTACTACGCCTCTACGCGCCACAGCCCATACAAAACCAAAATCATCGCCTTCCATAACGCCTTCCACGGACGCTCGCTGTTTACCGTCTCGGTCGGCGGCCAGCCGAAGTACTCCGACGGCTTTGGACCGAAACCGGCCGATATCATCCACGTGCCGTTTAACGATCTCCATGCGGTAAAAGCGGTGATGGACGATCACACCTGCGCGGTTGTCGTCGAGCCGGTGCAAGGGGAAGGGGGCGTAACCGCCGCGACGCCTGAGTTCTTACAAGGCCTGCGCGAACTGTGCGACCAGCACCAGGCGCTGCTGGTGTTTGATGAGGTGCAGTGCGGGATGGGACGCAGCGGCGATCTCTTTGCCTACATGCACTACGGCGTGACGCCGGATATTCTTACCAGCGCCAAGGCGCTGGGGGGCGGTTTCCCGATCAGCGCCGTGCTGACCACCGAGGCGATCGCCAGCGCCTTCCACGTTGGCTCCCACGGCTCGACCTACGGCGGCAACCCGCTGGCCTGTGCGGTGGCCGGTGCGGCCTTTGACATCATCAGCTCGCCGGAAGTGCTGCAAGGCGTTAGCGAGAAGCGCCAGCGCTTTGTGAAGCACCTGCAGCAGATCGACGAGCAGTTTGACATGTTCAGCGATATTCGCGGCATGGGCCTGCTGATTGGGGCAGAACTGAAGCCGCAGTACAAAGGGCGCGCCCGCGATCTGCTTTACGCGGCAGCCGATGAGGGTGTGATGGTGCTGAACGCGGGGCCGGACGTGATGCGCTTTGCGCCGTCGCTGGTCGTCAACGAGCAGGATATTGATGAAGGTATGCAGCGCTTTGCCGTGGCGGTCGCCAACATCGTTCGGGCTTAATCTTTACTCCACCGGCGATTAAGCCAGATGCCATGATGCGGGCGCTGACGCCATGCCACCGACGAGATGGTGTGCATGCTGTTCAGATGCCCGATAATGCGCTGGAGGTGCATCTCCATCGGGCTCATCGGGCCGTGGGTGAGCGTCTCCGGCGCTTCAAGAATATTCGCGTCTCCCGACGCTCCTGCCCCGTCATAGTCCAGCCGCTGCTGGCAGCGCTGAAGCGCAATTTCACAGGACTCCAGATAGCGCTGCGCCAGATCCGGCGTCAGCATGGCGTGCTCCCGGGCCAGCGTGGTCAGAGCGTTAATATGCTCAACGATAAACTGGCTATGGGTCACCCAGAGCTTCATATCTTCCAGATAGTGGGTATTGAACCCCGGCTCCTGCATCGCCTGGTTGAGCGAGTTGAAAAGCGCGTTGTGCGCCTGGTTGACCCGTATCCGCTGGTAAGCCAGCGGCGTCGGCTGCGGATCGTCGCTGAGGATCAGGCGAATCGCATCCTGATCTTTCTCAATGGCATCATGGGCGTTTTTCCGCAGCAGCCCGCTTTGCCACTGCGGCCAGAGCCAGACCATCCCGCCGAAGGCAATCAGACAGCCAATCAGGGTATCGATCAGCCGGGCCACGATAAAGTTTTCGCCGCTCAGGGTCAGGATCTGAATCGAATAAACCGCCGTGATGGTGAAGCCTACCGTCGCCCAGCCGTAGTTCTTGCGAATAATCAGGTAACTGATCAGCGTGATAAACAGCATGCCCAGCAGCGTATACCCCTCCGGGACATGAAAGTGCAGGGCCACCCCGGCGATGGTTAACCCCGCCAGCGTACCCGCCGCCCGGTGTAAAATACGTACCCGCGTAGCGCCGTAGCCGTTCTGGGTAACCAGCAGCACCGTCATCAGGATCCAGTAGGGCTTCGGCAAATGCAGCGCGCTGCCCATCAAGCTGGCGATGCTCAGCATAACGCTGATGCGGGCGGCATTGCGCAGCGCCGGAGACTTCAGCGACAGATAGCTCTTGAGCGCCTCCCACAGCGGCTGGCGGCGCTGCTGGTCGGCCATCAGATCGCGGGTATAGAGCGGCCGCTGGGTACGCAGCACGCGGGCGATACGGCTGAAGTGCCAGGCGCAGAACTGCCCGACCGGGTTTTGCGGATGCTGACGGGCGATCTTCTCCAGCGCGCCAATCTGCTTCTCCATGGTGAAGCGGGTCGGGTAGCGATGATACAGAATGTCGTCCGCCAGCACCCGTAGCCGGGCAGCGACCACCTGCGCATTCCAGCGGATCACCGCTTCGGCATGGCTCCGCTCCACCAGCTTCTGTACCTCTTCCGGCTGGTGCAGGCTAACCGAGATGTGCTCCTGCAGATCCAGTGCCACCTGAAAGGCCCGCAGCAGACGCTTGTAGTCGTTATGCTGGTTAGCCGCAAGCATATGCAGCTGCTGATAGCACTGGCTGATGAGATCCACCGCCTTTTGCTGACGCGCCAGCAGCGGTGGCAGGGCCTTCTCCGGGTCGGCATGCTGGGTCAGCAGGCTGTACTTCGCCTCGCAGTAGTCGGCGAGCTGGCGGTAGAGCAGGCTTAACGATTCGCGCAGGGGCTGCTCGCGCCACAGCCAAAACCAGAACCAGTTAAATGCGCCATACCAGAGCGTGCCCAGGGTGTAGATGAGCAGCGGCTCCCAGACTGGCATATTGCCCGCCAGGCTGAGGGTAAAGATGGCGGCGATAAGCGAGGCGGGCAGCAGGCGTGCGTGTAGAGGGCTGATCTCCGCAGTGACGCCAAGCAGCATCGCCAGCCCGGCGAGGATCAGCGGTAGCGCAACGTTGGCCTCCAGCAGCAGCTGCACCGCCAGACTACAGCCAGCAAACAGCGAGCCGCCGATAATCAGGCGCTTAAAGAAGCGTTTGTGTGGGGTATCAAGACCGGCAATGTTGCAGCAGGCGGGCACCAGCGAGAACAGCAGCCCCTGCTGAAGATGACCCAGCGCCAGGCCGATGGCCACGGGGAGGCACAGCACCAGCGTTTGTCGCAGTGCGTAGTTAACTTCGGGGTGGTAGATTAGCCTGCGCCACATGAGGGAGAGAGCAAAAACGGCGTATGCAGAGGCAACACGCCGTTCTTAAAGCTTAACGCGTTCCGTAGACGACGATGGTTTTACCATGCGCGGAGATCAGGTTTTGATCTTCCAGCATCTTCAGGATACGGCCCACGGTTTCACGGGAGCAGCCCACAATCTGGCCGATCTCCTGGCGGGTGATTTTGATCTGCATCCCGTCCGGGTGGGTCATCGCGTCCGGCTGTTTAGCCAGGTTCAGCAGGGTCTGCGCGATGCGGCCGGTCACGTCGAGGAAGGCGAGGTTGCCCACTTTCTCAGAGGTGACCTGCAGGCGGCGTGCCATCTGCGACGAAAGGCGCATCAGAATATCCGGGTTGACCTGGATAAGCTGGCGGAACTTTTTATAGGAAATTTCGGCCACTTCACAGGCGGTTTTCGCCCGTACCCATGCGCTGCGCTCCTGGCCCTCTTCAAACAGGCCCAGTTCACCGATAAAGTCTCCCTGGTTCAGGTAAGAGAGGATCATCTCTTTCCCTTCTTCGTCCTTGATGAGCACTGCCACCGAGCCTTTGACGATGTAGTACAGCGTTTCCGCTTTTTCACCCTGGTGAATCAGCGTGCTCTTCGACGGGTACTTATGAATGTGGCAATGAGACAAGAACCATTCGAGAGTCGGGTCTGTTTGTGGTTTGCCAAGCACCATGCGCGGTTATCCTCTGTTATAAGCTGGCGCCAGTCGCGGGACATATCCGGCGGCTGGGGTTGCAATCATATGCTTCCCGATTCCTGGGAAGGGGGCCGTCAATAAAGGCATGCGGCCTGTAATGGTTGAAGTCCTCTGCATACCTGCATAATGTCAATACATTACTGGAGCATCCAGACTGTTTTAGCATAGCTTTTGCCGTGTGTCTCCTGGTGTCTCGCTTCAGCTTGATGCAGGTCGCCTTCCGTTGCGCGTTTTGTTATGTGCGCGTAATCTGTCGGGAAAATTGCCACTCTGGAGTGATGAAAATGCAAGCACGCGTAAAATGGGTTGAAGGTTTGACGTTCATCGGTGAATCCGCCTCGGGCCACCAGGTGTTGATGGACGGCAATTCCGGGGACAAAGCCCCCAGCCCGATGGAGATGGTGCTCATGGCGGCAGGCGGATGCAGCGCCATTGACGTGGTGTCGATCCTGCAAAAAGGACGGCAGAACGTGACCGATTGCGAGGTGAAGCTGACCTCCGAGCGCCGGGAAGAGGCTCCGCGTCTCTTCACCCACATCAACCTGCATTTTATCGTCACCGGCAAAGAGCTGAAGGATGCGGCGGTATCACGCGCGGTGGATCTCTCGGCGGAAAAATATTGCTCCGTAGCGCTGATGCTGGAGAAAGCGGTCAACATCACTCACTCTTATGAGGTTATTGAAGGCTGATTTTGTGCCCGGTGGCGCTCCGCTTACCGGGCCTACGTGATCTGCGTTGCCCCCTACTCAATCTTTTTGCCTTCCATCAGCCGCTGCACCAGCGGCAGCATAATCAGCTCCATCGCCAGTCCCATTTTGCCCCCCGGCACCACCAGGGTATTGATGTGGGAGATAAACGAGCCTTGCAGCATCGCCAGCAGCCAGGGGTAGTCGATGCCCTCCAGATCGCGGAAGTGGATCACCACAAAGCTCTCGTCCAGCGAGGGGATATTTTTAGCAGCAAAGGGATTTGAGGTGTCGACCGTGGGGACACGCTGGAAGTTGATGTGGGTGCGGGAGAACTGCGGCGTAATGAAGTTGATGTAGTCATCCATGGAGCGCACTACCGAGTCCATTACCGTCTCCCGGGAGTGGCCGCGCTCGCTGGTATCGCGGATCATCTTCTGGATCCACTCGAGGTTTATAATCGGTACCACCCCCACCAGCAGATCCACATGCCGTGCCACGTCATGCTGAGGCGTCACCACGCCGCCGTGCAGCCCCTCATAAAACAGAATATCGGTAGGTTCCGGCAGCGGCTGCCACGGCGTGAAGGTACCGGGGATCTGGTTCCAGGGCACGGCTTCGTCGTAGGTGTGCAGATACTTGCGTGCCTGGCCGGTGCCGTTGTGGCCATATTCAATAAAGGTCTGCTCAAGCAGACCGAAATCGTTAGCGTCCGGGCCAAAGTAGCTGATATGCCGTCCGGCATCGCGCGCCTTGCGGATCGCCATATCCATCTCCGGACGGGTATAGCGGTGGAAGCTATCGCCCTCCACCTCAGCGGCGCGCAGCCCAAGCTGGGCAAAGATTTTACGAAAGGCGAGGCTGGTGGTGGTGGTTCCTGCCCCGCTGGAACCTGTAACAGCAATCACCGGATGTTTGGCTGACATAGCGAACGACTCCCTGATAAATAACAGAAGAGGGCAGATCGCCTGACGCAGCGTTATTCGCGAAACTGTTTACGGGGCATGATATTGACCGTTTCGTGCAGCTCTGACCACACCAGCACGACCTCACCCGTTTCCAGCTGACGCTTTACGTCGGCAACCTTTTGCTCAAGCGAACGCTCATGTTCACCATAATCGGTGCCTTCGCGCAAGACAAAGCTCTCAATCAGGCTGTTGAGCGTCTCGGGTGCAACCTCTTGCCAGGGAATAATCATCATGCCTCCAGATAGGGTGCCAGCCAGTCGGGGATGCGCTTCTCAAGCCACATCTCAGGACGGCGCAGGGTGCCGCCAACAAAGCCAACGTGGCCGCCATGTTCGGTTAACTGATACTCAATATTAGCGGGTAAATGGCCCGCTGCCGGAATGACGTGGTGATCCATAAAGGGATCGTCTTTAGCATGGATAATCAGCGTCGGCTTGCGGATCTGCGGCAGCACCGGCATAGCGCTGCTGCGGCGATAGTAGTCGATGGCATCATCGAATCCGTGCGCCTTCGCGGTGATCAGGTCATCAAACTCACGGATGCGGCGCACGCGCTTAAGCTGGGCGAGATCGATCGGCAGAGAGCCGGGATAGGCCTTCAGCTTGCGTGTAGCGTTGGCTTTCAGCAGGTTGAGGAGGTAGCGCTGGTAGAAACGTGAGAAACCTTTATCCATATGGAGGCTACAGGCCTCCAGCACCAGCGGAGCCGAAACAATTACCCCTGCGTTGAGCGGCAGGCTATCGTCGGCTTTCGCCAGCAGGCAGCCAAGCATATTGCCGCCGAGGGAGTAGCCCACCGCCGCCGTCGGTGCCGGGCCGAACTCATTATGCAGCCAGTGCAGGAACGCGCTGCCGTCTTCGGTTTCGCCAGAGTGGTAGATGCGGTTCAGGCGGTTAGGCTCGCCGCTACAGCCGCGAAAGTGCATCACTACCCCGAGCCAGCCACGCTGTTTGGCGGCGTGGATCAGTCCATGGGCGTAGGGGCTATGCAGGCTGCCCTCCAGGCCGTGAAAGACGACCAGCCGGGGCTTATCTTTTGCCTGCTGCGGATCTTCGCTCCACGCCAGATCGACAAAGTCGCCGTCGGGTAGCTCAAGACGCTGCCATTGCGCGGTAAATTGCAGGCGACGGCGCAAAATACGCGGCAGCATCGTCTGCAAATGCGGGTTACGCGCCCCCGGCATCGGGCGGAATTCAACGTTATCCTCCGCCGCAGCGGGGAGTGTTAAGGGAGTTATCTGGGCCATCTCGTGCGATATATTCTTCAGTGATCTGCTGAATACTATACCTTCACAGATAAATTATGTTTATGAAAATGGGTCAATACCCCCGCATCATCCCGCCTTAGCGCATTTTTCTACCCTCTGGTCTGATCTGAATCACAAATCCTTATTTTGATTATTACTCTCAGGCTAACAATCCTGCCGGTCGCTTTATTGATGCATTTTTCTACAGGGTGCACACTTGTTTCAGCGTTAAGCAAATCAAAATGATTAGCTGAATCAGGAGGTTAATAATGTTATCTGGGCAAAAGCCAGCGCGGGTATGGAACACACGACGCACTGAGAAGCAGCGCCGTCTGGACTCTGTACCGGTGCAGGGCAAGGTACTGCCGACCGGCGACCTTGTCGCCATGCTGGAAAAACTGATTGCGCCGGGCGACCGGGTGGTCCTTGAGGGGAACAACCAGAAGCAGGCAGACTTTCTCTCCCGCTCGCTGGCGGAGGTCAATCCACAAAAAGTGCACGACCTGCATATGATCATGCCAAGCGTCGGGCGCAGCGAGCATCTCGATATTTTCGAAAAGGGCATCGCCCGCAAACTGGACTTCTCCTTTTCGGGGACGCAAAGCCTGCGCATCTCCCAGCTGTTAGAGGACGATCTTCTCGAGATCGGCGCTATTCACACCTACATCGAACTCTACTCACGCCTCTATGTTGACCTGGCTCCGAACGTGGCGCTGATCGCCGGTTTCAAAGCCGACCGTAAGGGCAATCTCTACACTGGCGCAAGCACTGAAGATACCCCGGCGCTGGTGGAGGCCGCGGCGTTCCATGACGGTATCGTCATTGCGCAGGTCAACGAGCTGGTAGATGACGAGTCCGACCTGCCCCGTGTCGATATCCCCGGATCGTGGATCGACTACGTGGTGGTGGCCGACAAGCCGTTCTTTATCGAACCGCTCTTTACCCGCGATCCGCGCCTGATCAAGCAGGAGCATATCCTGATGGCGATGATGGCAATCAAAGGCATCTACGCCGAGCACCAGGTGCAGTCCCTGAACCACGGGATCGGCTTCAACACCGCCGCTATCGAGCTGCTGCTGCCAACCTACGGGGAACAGCTCGGCCTGAAGGGCAAAATCTGTAAGCACTGGACCCTGAACCCGCATCCGACGCTGATCCCGGCGATTGAGAGTGGCTGGGTGGAGAGCGTTCACTGCTTCGGCGGCGAGCTGGGGATGGAGGAGTATATCCGCGCCCGTCCTGACGTCTTCTTTACCGGTGCCGACGGTTCAATGCGCTCGAATCGTGCCTTCTGCCAGCTGGCTGGCCAGTATGCGGTAGATATGTTTATCGGCTCAACGTTGCAGGTGGATGGCTACGCCAACTCCTCAACGGTGACCCGGGGCCGCCTCTCCGGCTTCGGCGGTGCGCCTAACATGGGCCACGATCCTCACGGCCGCCGTCACGCCACCCCGGCCTGGCTCAACATGATTGCCGAACCGGACCCGCTACAGCGCGGTAAAAAACTGGTTGTGCAGATGGTAGAGACCTTCCAGGCCGGCGTAAAACCGACCTTTGTTGAGAAACTCGACGCCGTTGAAGTTGCAAAAGCCTCCGGCATGCCGCTGGCACCGGTGATGATCTACGGCGACGACGTGACCCACGTCCTGACCGAAGAGGGTCTGGCTCACCTGTGGCGCGCCGAGAGCATGGAGGAGCGTCGGGCGATGGTCGCTGCAGTGGCCGGGATCACCGACATCGGTTTGGGCGTTGATGCCAAACGCGTCGCTGCCCTGCGGCAAAGCGGCAAGGTGCTCTACCCGGAAGATATGGGTATTCGCCGCTCCGATGCCACCCGCTCTCTGCTGGCGGCAGGCAGCGTGGCTGACCTGGTCGAGTGGTCAGACGGCCTCTACAACCCACCTGCGAAATTCCGGAGCTGGTAATGAAACATCTGCCACAAATTCAGGTTACAGGCGGTGCCGAGTGGCTGGCGCATACCGCCACCCAGTGTCTGATTGACGAAGCACGACTAAGCCCGAAGCCCGGACTTGTGGACAGCCGGGGAAACGGCGCGCATCACGACCTGTCGTTAGCGCTGATGGAGCGCTCGGCGCGCAGCCTGACCCCGACGTTTCAGGCCCTGGCGCAGCAGAGCTGGCAGCGGCCAGCGGATATTGCGCTCAGACAAACTATTGGACGACTCGGCCGCGAGGGCGAGCAGCAGATGATGGCAGCCACCTATGGTGTGAATACCCACCGGGGTGCGATTTGGGCGCTGGGGTTGCTGGTCAGCGCGGTGGCGATGCTCGGTGGTGCTGGCAGTGCGCAGCAGATTGCCGATACCGCCGCAGCGCTGGCGACGCTGCCGGATGACGCCGCCCCGAAGGTCTTTAGCAAAGGACTTCGCGCTACGCACCGCTATCGCGTTCCGGGTGCCCGTGAAGAGGCCCAGCAGGGGTTTCCCCATATCATGCAATGCGCCTTGCCACAGCTGCGTCAGAGCCGGCTGAACGGCAGCAGCGAAACGCAGGCAAAGCTCGATGCGCTGATGGCGATCATGACTTCGCTGACCGACACCTGCGTACTTTCACGCGCCGGGATGGAGGGACTCGAGGCTATGCAGTTTGGCGCACGTGCCGTGCTCAACGCCGGGGGCACCGCGCAGCTGGCCGGGCAGCAGGCGCTGGCGAGGTTAGATCGCCAGATGCTGATGCTCAACGCCTCGCCGGGTGGCGCAGCGGATCTGCTCGCAGCGACCCTGTTTCTCGACCGTGTCGAATCGCCCTATTTAAAGCATTAAGAGGATGTTATGGAACAGATCACAATCTCTGTGCCCGCCAGCCGCACGCTAAGCGGCAAAGCGCTGGCAGGCGTTGTCGGCTCCGGCGATATGGAGGTGTTATTCACCGCCGCGCCGGGCGAAACGCTGACTATTGATATCACCACCTCCGTAGACAACAGCCGTGCCCGCTGGGAGGCGCTGTTTAACCGCCTCGGCGTGGTGAGCGAGCTGCCTGCGGGCAAGCTGGTTATTCACGATTTTGGCGCAACGCCGGGCGTGGCACGCATTCGTATCGAACAGGTATTTGAGGGGGTGAGCTATGCGTGATGACCGCAGCTTTATCGAACTGAAAGCGCGTGAGCGCGCGCGTACACTGCTGGATGAGGGCAGCTTCCGCGAGCTGTTGGATCCGTTTGAAGGCATTATCTCGCCGTGGCTGGGGCCGCAGGGCATCGTACCGCAGGCCGACGACGGCATGGTGGTTGCCAAAGGGACCATCAACGGTCAGCCCGCCGTGGTGGTGGCTATCGAAGGGACCTTCCAGGGCGGCAGCATGGGTGAGGTGTCAGGCGCAAAAATGGCGGCGGCGCTGGAGCTGGCGGCGGAAGATAACCGCAACGGCATTCCTACCCAGGCCGTGCTCTGTCTGGAGACTGGCGGGGTACGTTTACAAGAGGCCAACCTCGGCCTGGCGGCGATTGCTGATATCCATGCGGCGATTGTCGATCTGCGCCGTTACACCCCGGTGGTGGGCATTGTGGCCGGTACGGTGGGCTGCTTCGGCGGGATGTCCATTGCCGCGGCGCTCTGTAGCTACCTGATCGTCACCCGTGAGGCACGTCTCGGCCTCAACGGCCCGCAGGTTATTGAGCAGGAAGCGGGCATTGCCGAGTACGACTCCCGTGACAGGCCGTTTATCTGGAGCATGACCGGCGGCGAGATCCGCTATCAGAGCGGGCTGGTGGATGCGCTGGTGGGCGACGGCATCAATGCCGTGAAAGGCGCGATGAATGACGCCATCGCCAAAGGCGTTCCGGCTAAGCACCGCACCGACAACTACGCCTGGTATCTGGATCGCCTGAGCCATTTCGATACCGCGAAACAGGCTGATGCCGAACAGATCAAAGCGCTCTTTGCCCGGGAGGAGAAATAATGAGTCATTCAGTAAGCCGCGGCGCGTTATGGCTGGAAAAACTCGCGCCCAATGCCACACGTCTCACAGGGCTATGCCCGTCCGTTCAGGCCGCTGATGGCGAGCTTAACGGGGAAGCAGTGCGCTTCATTACCGTGGTTCCGGATGCCCACAACCACTATCCTCGCGCCGCCCAGGGTGAAGTCGGGCTGCTGGAGGGGTGGACCCTGGCGAAGGTGGTGAGTGAAACCATCGCCCTGGATGCCGACAGCGCCGTTAAGCGCCCGATTGTGGCGGTAATCGATGTGCCAAGCCAGGCCTATGGTCGCCGTGAAGAGGCGTTTGGTATTCACCAGGCGCTGGCCGGGGCCGCTGCGGCCTATGCCAACGCACGGCTGGCGGGCCATCCGGTGATTGGGCTGATCGTCGGGAAAGCGATGTCCGGGGCATTTTTGGCCCACGGCTACCAGGCCAACCGCCTGATCGCCTTCAACGATAAAGGTGTCCTGATCCACGCGATGGGTAAAGAGTCTGCGGCGCGCATTACGCTGCGTACCGTCGAGGCGCTGGAGAAGCTGGCGGCGACCATTCCGCCGATGGCCTACGACATCGACAACTACGCTACCCTCGGGCTGCTGGCCGATCTGCTGGATATCAGCAATCCCGATGCACCAACCGATAACGATCTGGCGCAGGTGCACAGCACCCTGCAACAGGCCATCCATGACGCTCGTCAGGACCGGACGCTGAAAAACCGTCTCGGGGCTGACAACCGCCATAGCTCCCTTCTTGTGCGCGAGCGCATGAAAGCGAGCTGGTAAGAAAAGAGAGACCTGCCAGAGGTAAGTCCCCGTGGGCGCACCCGCTGCGCCCGCGAGGAGAACGACGCCCTGAAAAAATAATAATCATCGCGCCAGTGCTAAAACTTTTAACCACAGGTGATTTTTTATGACTTACGTAATTGTTCATGCTCTCGCACCGATTTTTATCATCATGCTGCTGGGATTCTGGGCCGGCAAAGCAAAGATGGTTGATAATAAAAACGTTTCCCTGCTCAATATCTTCGTGATGGATTTTGCCCTGCCTGCCGCGCTGTTTAGCGCCACGGTGCAGACCCCGTGGACCGGCATTGTCGCCCAGTCGCCGCTGATTCTGGTCCTGACCCTGGCGATGTGGATCACCTATGCCGCCATCTACTTCCTGGCGACAAAAGTCTTTAAAAAGTCGCCGCAGGATGCCGCCGTGCTGACCCTTACCGTTGCGCTGCCGAACTACGCTGCGCTGGGCCTGCCGATTTTGGGCAGCGTGCTCGGTGAAGGTTCGTCGACGTCACTCTCCGTGGCGGTCTCTATCGCCTGCGGCTCCGTGCTAATGACCCCGTTCTGCCTGCTGATCCTTGAGCGTGAAAAAGCGCGTGCCGAAGGCAACAACAGCGGCTCTACGCTCTCCATGCTGCCGGTGCTGATGTGGCGCTCAATTAAAAAACCGATCGTCATGGGGCCGCTGCTGGGGGTGGTTCTCTCCGCGATTGGCATCAAAATGCCGGAGCTGGTGCTGGCGGCGATCAAACCGCTGGGCCTCTCCGCTACGGCGGCAGCACTCTTCCTGACCGGGGTGATCCTCTCCGCGCGGAAGCTGCAAATTAACACCATGGTTATCACTTCAACGATTGCCAAACTGCTGATCCAGCCGGCGATTGCCTGGGGTATCGTGCTGGCCCTCGGCCTCTCCGGCTCCGTGGCGATCACGGCCATCCTGATGATTGCGCTCTCGGCGGGCTTCTTCGGCGTGGTGTTCGGTAACCGCTTTGGCGTGCAGTCCCCGGATGCAGAAGCCGTGCTGCTGTTAAGCTCCGTACTGTGTATTCTGTCGCTGCCGCTGTTTATCTCGCTGACTTCAGGAATGTAACTATGACCACACTGCGCCCCCACGATCTTATCTGGCTGACAAACCGCGAGGCTCTCGCCGGGGTTGAGGAACCCTGGGTGGAGACGGTCTGGCATCCTGGTTTGCCGGTGGTGGTGCGGCGTGATGTGGACGAGGAGCGCATTCCGGTTGGCGTCCGAGGGATCCGCCGCGACCAGCGCGCAGCGGGCTGGACCGACGCATCGCAGGTGGTGCGGGTGGTCTCCCCGGAGCAACTGGTGGACAGTAACGATCTGCTGCGCTCGCCGTTTATCTCCCAGCCGCCGGTGCAGGTGGCGTTGCAGCTTGCCCAGCAGGCGTGGCCGTGGGTCTGGGGCATCACCGGCAGCAGCGGCTATGCGCTGGCCACCGGCATTCCAGTGATCCACGCCAGCAGCGATCTTGATCTATTGATCCGCGCCCCGCAACCGCTCTCCCGCGAGCTGCTGCTCCGCTGGCAGACGCCATTGACCACGGCCCTGTGTCGGGTCGATACCCAGGTGGATACGCCGCTCGGCGGCTTCGCCCTTAACGAGTGGCTGCGCGATGGGCGCGTATTGCTTAAAACCAGCCGGGGCCCACGCCTGGTCAGCGATCCCTGGCACAGGGAGGATTGATGAAAATTCTGTTTACCTTTCCCGGACAGGGAACCCAGCGCCCCGGCATGCTGCAA
This sequence comes from Pseudescherichia sp., assembly GCF_031979925.1. Classification (GTDB taxonomy): domain Bacteria; phylum Pseudomonadota; class Gammaproteobacteria; order Enterobacterales; family Enterobacteriaceae; genus Pseudescherichia. The sequence continues at coordinate 409,417 of NZ_DALZFB010000004.1, forward strand.
CATCTGCCGGGACACGAGATGGTCGAGGTGCGTGAAGTATTGGGCGCGGAGGCCGACACCCTCGACAGCCCTGAGGCGCTGAAACATACCCGCGCGGTGCAGCTCTCCCTGCTGATTGCTGGTGTCGCCTGGGCGCGGGAGATGCAGCGCCGCGGCATTGAGCCGGATCTGGTTAGCGGCTTGTCGATTGGTGCCTACCCGGCGGCGGTGATCGCCGGGGCGCTGGATTTCAAAGATGCGTTAAGCCTGGTGGCGCTACGCGGCGATCTGATGGAGCAGGCCTACCCGCACGGCTATGGCCTGACGGCGATCATGGGCCTGACCCTGACGCAGGTGGAGACGCTGGTTGACGGCAGTGGCACCTATATCGCTAACCTCAACGCCGAGACGCAGATCGTTATTGCCGGGCGCGATGAGGATATGGCCCAGGTGGCGCAGCAGGCGCTGGCGAAAGGGGCGACGAAAGCTCAGCGTCTGGCGGTGAGCGTACCGTCGCACTGCGAGCTGCTGAATGCGCCCGCGCAGAAGCTGGCGCAGGCCTTTGCCCAGGTGAGGCTCTCCCAACCGCGTTGCGCCTACCTCAGCGGCAGCACCGCCCGCGTACTGTGGCAGCCGGAGCGCATTGCGGACGATCTGGCGATGAACATGGCGCGGACGGTGCGCTGGCAGGAGGCGGTGATTGCCGCCAACGAGCGCGAGGCGCGGCTGGCTATTGAGATGCCGCCGGGCGGCATTCTGACCTGCTTAACGCGTCAGGCGGCGTGGGAAGGGGAGACAGTCTCTCTTGAGCGCAGCGGGCCGGAAGTGGTTGCGCATCTGGCGAAGCGTCTTAAAGAGCGCGCCTAAACCGGGATTAAACGCCCGGTGGCGCGGTGCTTACCGGGCCTACACTGGCTTGCGGCTCCTGCAAACTGCGGGCGTACATGCGCCCTTCGGCGGCCAGCGCCAGCAGGTTGGGATCGTGCTCGCGGCTGCGGGCAAAGACAATGCCGATCTGCTGCTGCATCTGATACGGCTCTGCCAGCTTGAGCAGCTGCACTGAGCTCTCGTACACCTTTTTCATCCGCCCCGGCATCAGGGTAAAGCCTACCCCGGCCTGCACCAGGCTGAGCATCGAGAAGATATCATTCACGCGGGTCACGATCTCAGGCTCAAAGCCCGCAATGTGAAACGCCTCCTGGAACCCGGCATAGGTGGCAAAACCCTCCGCCAGCGAGACAAACTTCTGCTGGCGGTAGTCGCGCAGATCGGCAAGCTCGCTGGTATTCAGCGTAGCGGAGGCCGGTGCGGCCAGAAAAATATCGTCGTGAAACAGCGGCAGCACTTCAAACTGGGTCAGATCAATCTGGTTGTCAGAGAGCGAGATAAGGATCGCATCCAGCTCACCATCCTCCAGCTTCTGCAGCAGCATGTCGTTGGAGCCCATCGTCAGGTTAATCTCCAGCTCCGGCCGCCGCAGCTTCATCCCCATAATCAGACGCGGCACCGTCTCCAGGGTGAGCGAGTAGAGGGTGCCCACCCGCAGCCGCCCCTGGCCGACGCCCGCTGTTTTGCGCGTCTCCTCAAGGCCGCGGGCCATCAGCTGCATCACCTCCTGACAATACTCCAGCAGCGTCCAGGCGGCGGGCAGCGCCAGCAGGTTGCGCCCCTTGTGCACAAACAGCGGACAGCGCACGCTCTCCTCCAGAGTGTGCAGCGCCCGATGGACGCTAACGCCGCTGATCTCCAGCGCCTCGGCGGTGCGGGCGATGTTTCCCTTCTCCATAAAGGTCATGAAGATGGTCAGCTTGCGGAAGGTGATGTCGCTGTTGATGTCCATGGCGCTACTCGCTTTGCAGCATGCCTTCAAGCTGCTCCTGTGCCTCAAGCCACGCCATCTCACACTCCTCCAGGCCCGACTTCGCGCTTGCCTGCGCCTGTAAACACTCGGTTAGCTCGGCCTTGCGGCTCTGATCGTACAGGCCGGTGTCGCCAAGCTTCTCTTCGGCCTTCGCCAGCTGGGCGTTGAGTTTCTCCATCTCTTTCTCCAGACGGGCGATCTCTTTGCGCAGCGGCTGGGTCTGGGTACGCAGCTCGGCTTCCCGGCGCTTCTGGTCTTTCCGCGCCTGGGCGCTGTTGCCGTTCTCCTTCGCTGCATCAGCAGGTTGGCTCTCCTGCTTCTGCACGTCGCTCAGCCACTGCTGGTAATCCTCCAGATCGCCATCAAACGGCTCGACTTTGCCGTCGTGGACCAGGTAGAGATCGTCGGTGGTGGAGCGGATCAGGTGGCGATCGTGCGATACCACCACCAGCGCGCCCTCAAACTCAATCAGCGCTTCGGTCAGGGCCTGGCGCATGTCGAGATCCAGGTGGTTGGTTGGTTCATCAAGCAGCAGCAGGTTAGGGCGCTGCCAGACGATCAGGGCCAGTACCAGCCGGGCCTTTTCACCGCCGGAGAAGCGTTCGGTGTTCTCTGTGACCTTATCGCCCTGGAAGCCAAAGCCGCCAAGGTAGTCCCGCAGCTTCTGCTCCGCTTCCTGAGGGGCAAGGCGGGCCAGATGCTGCAATGGCGACTCATCCGCCCGCAGGAACTCCAGCTGGTGCTGGGCGAAATAGCCAAGCTTAATGCCCTTCGCGAGACCGATATCGCCGCTGGTAGGGGCAAGCTCGCCCGCCAGCAGCTTGATCAGCGTCGATTTACCCGCGCCATTGCGCCCCAGCAGGCCAATGCGTGAGCCAGGGACAAGGTTGAGCTTGATCGAGTTAAGAATGGTGCGCTCGCCGTAGCCTGCGCTCACCTTCTCCATCTTTAGCAACGGATTGGGCAGGCTCTCCGGCGCGCGGAAGCTGAAGTGGAAGGGGTTATCCACGTGCGCCGGGGCAATCAACTCCATGCGCTCCAGCATTTTCACCCGGCTCTGGGCCTGCTTGGCCTTGCTGGCCTTAGCCTTAAAGCGGTCGATAAAGCTTTGCAGGTGCGCCACGCGCTGCTGCTGGCTCTCGTAGGTGGCCTGCTGCTGCGCCAGACGGGTCGCGCGCTGGCGCTCAAACGAGCTGTAGTTGCCGGTGTACTCGAACATGTTCTGCTGTTCGATATGGATAATTTTATCTACCACTGGATCGAGGAAGTCACGGTCATGGGAGATAAGGATCAGCGTCCCCTGATAGCTCTTCAGCCAGCGCTCCAGCCAGATCACCGCATCGAGATCGAGGTGGTTGGTCGGCTCATCGAGCAGAAGCAGGTCCGAACGGCAGACCAGCGCCTGGGCAAGGTTGAGGCGCATACGCCAGCCGCCGGAGAAGTCGCTTACCGGCCGCTCAAGCTGCTCGGTAGAGAAACCCAGCCCGTGCAGCAGGCTGGCGGCGCGCGAGCGAATGGTCCAGGCGTCGATGGCGTCGAGCTTGCCGTGAACGGTGGCGATGGCATGGCCATCGTTGCGCTCGTTGGCGTCATTCAGCTGGGCCTCCAGCTGACGATACTCACGATCGCCATCAATAACATAGTCGATGGCAGGCTCGCTGAGGGCAGGGGTCTCCTGATTCACCCACGCCAGCTGCCAGTTAGCAGGGTAGGTGAAGCTGCCGCCGTCGGCGGTAAGCTCATTTTTCAGCAGCGCCAGCAGGGTCGATTTCCCGCAGCCGTTTTTACCCACCAGCCCGACTTTCTGGCCGGGGTTGATGGTGGCGGTGGCGTTATCCAGCAGGACACGCACGCCGCGACGAATTTGTAGTGAGGAGAAAACAATCATAGAGCGCCGTATGTTCAGACTATGTTAATTTGTCATTATGATAATGTGGGGTGCGCCTATAATGCCGCACCGGGGCGCAATGGTAGCCCGAAACGACAACTATATACAAAAATAGAACCGGGAGGGGAGTGATGTCCCAGACAGCCAGAGTGCTGCTGCTGTATGCCCATCCGGAATCCCAGGACTCAGTAGCCAACCGGGTCCTGCTTAAGCCGGCAATGCAACTGCACAACGTGACCGTGCACGATCTCTATGCGCACTACCCAGACTTTTTTATCGATATTCCCCGCGAGCAGGCGCTGCTGCGCGAGCACGACGTGATCGTCTTTCAGTTTCCCCTCTACACCTACAGCTGCCCGGCGCTGCTCAAAGAGTGGCTGGATCGCGTCCTGACCCGCGGCTTCGCCAGCGGACCGGGAGGCAACCAGCTGGCGGGTAAGCGCTGGCGCTGCGTGATCACTACCGGCGAGCCGGAGAGCGCCTACCGCTACGACGGCCTCAACCGCTACCCGCTTAGCGATATCCTGCGTCCCTTTGAGCTGACGGCGGCCATGTGCCGCATGCAGTGGATGACGCCCTATATTGTCTACTGGGCGCGCCGCCAGCCGAAAGAGGAGCTGGCAAGCCATGCCCGAGCCTACGGCGACTGGCTGGCTTCACCCACCGCGACGGGAGGTCGCTAATGGACGGAACCGATCTGCTGCTGGCAGGCGTACTGTTTCTGTTTGCCGCCGTGGTCGCCGTGCCGCTGGCCGCCCGGCTGGGCATTGGCGCAGTGCTGGGCTATCTGCTGGCGGGCATTGCCATCGGCCCATGGGGGCTGGGATTTATCAGCGACGTCGATGAGATCCTCCATTTCTCTGAGATGGGCGTCGTGTTTCTGATGTTTATCATCGGCCTGGAGCTCAACCCGTCGAAGTTGTGGCAGCTGCGGCAGTCAATCTTTGGCGTTGGGGCGGCGCAGGTGCTGCTCAGCGCTGCGATCCTCGCCGGACTCCTGATGCTGACCGACTTCGCCTGGCAGGCGGCGGTCATTGGCGGCATCGGCCTGGCAATGTCCTCTACCGCGATGGCGCTCCAGCTAATGCGCGATAAGGGGATGAACCGCAGCGAGGCGGGACAGCTGGGGTTCTCGGTGCTGCTGTTCCAGGACCTGGCGGTGATCCCGGCCCTGGCGCTGGTACCGCTGCTGGCGGGCGGCGGCGATGAACACTTCGACTGGATCAAGATCGGCATGAAGGTGATCGCCTTCGCCGGGATGCTGGTGGGCGGCCGCTATCTGCTGCGCCCGGTGTTCCGCTTTATTGCCGGCTCCAGCGTGCGCGAGGTCTTTACCGCCGCCACGCTGCTGCTGGTGCTTGGATCGGCGCTGTTTATGGACGCGCTGGGGCTGTCGATGGCGCTTGGCACCTTTATCGCCGGAGTGCTGCTGGCAGAGAGCGAGTACCGCCACGAGCTGGAGTCCGCTATCGATCCGTTCAAGGGGCTGCTGCTGGGGCTATTCTTTATCTCAGTAGGGATGGCGCTTAACCTGGGCGTGCTCTATACCCACCTGCCGTGGGTCATCGCGGCGGTCGCTATTTTGGTGGCGGTGAAAACCACGGTGCTCTATCTGCTGGCGCGCCTCTACGGCCTGAGAAGCTCGGAGCGGATGCAGTTCGCCGGCGTGCTCAGCCAGGGAGGGGAGTTTGCCTTCGTGCTCTTCTCGACCGCCTCCTCGCAGAAACTGTTCCATAACGATCAGATGGCGCTGCTGCTGGTGACGGTCACCCTGTCGATGATGACCACGCCGCTGCTGATGAAGGGCATCGATAAGGGACTCTCCCGGCACTTTAACACGCCGGATGAGGAGGGGGAGCAACCCTGGGTTGAGGATGATAAGCCGCAGGTGATTATCGTGGGCTTTGGCCGCTTCGGCCAGGTCATTGGCCGCCTGCTGATGGCTAACGAGATGCGTATCACCGTGCTGGAGCGCGATATCAGTGCGGTTAACCTGATGCGGAAATATGGCTATAAGGTCTATTACGGCGACGCTACCCAGGTAGAGCTGCTGCGCTCGGCGGGCGCGGAAGCGGCGCAGTCGATTGTCATCACCTGCAACGAGCCGGAAGACACCATGAAACTGGTGGCGATCTGCCAGCAGCACTTCCCGCACCTGGCGATCCTCGCCCGGGCGCGGGGGCGTTTCGAGGCGCACGAGCTGCTCCAGTCTGGCGTAACGCAGTTCTCCCGTGAGACCTTCTCCAGTGCGCTGGAGCTGGGGCGCAAGGCGCTGGTCTCGCTGGGCATGCATCCGCACCAGGCGCTGCGGGCGCAGCTACATTTTCGCCGTCTCGATATGCGCATGCTGCGCGAGCTGATGCCGGTGGTGCATACTGATACACAGCAGATCTCCCGCGTTCGTGAGGCGCGGCGCGAGCTGGAAGAGATTTTTCAGCGCGAAATGCAGCAGGAGCGACGGCAGCTGGATGGCTGGGACGAGTTTGAATAGAGGTTAAAAAGTATGGCGATACGTAAACGTTTTATCGCGGGCGCAAAGTGCCCGGCCTGCCAGGCGCAGGACACGTTGGCAATGTGGCGCGAGAATAATGTCGATATTGTTGAGTGTATTAAGTGCGGCCATCAGATGCGCGAGGCGGATAAAGAGGCCCGCGAGCATGTTCGCAAAGATGAGCAAGTGATCGGGATTTTTCATCCGGACTAGCGATATGTCCCAGCTTTTTTTAAGCTTAAGGGTACACGGGGGCAGAATTCCGTTACAATCTGCGCCAGCAATTTACCCACGCTCAGGAGATATCATGAAAGTAGCAAAAGACCTGGTGGTCAGCCTGGCCTATCAGGTACGTACAGAAGACGGTGTGTTGGTTGATGAGTCTCCGGTAAGTGCGCCGCTGGACTACCTGCACGGTCACGGCTCCCTGATCTCTGGTCTGGAGTCCGCGCTGGAAGGTCACGAACCTGGCGACAAATTTGACGTGGCGGTTGGCGCAAACGACGCTTACGGTCAGTACGATGAGAACCTGGTGCAGCGCGTACCGAAAGACGTCTTCATGGGCGTTGATGAGCTGCAGGTTGGCATGCGCTTCCTGGCGGAAACCGACCAGGGTCCGGTACCGGTTGAGATCACCGAAGTGGAAGATGACCACGTCGTGGTTGACGGTAACCACATGCTGGCTGGCCAGAACCTGAAGTTCAACGTTGAAGTCGTTGCGATTCGTGAAGCGACCGAAGAAGAGCTGGCCCACGGCCACGTTCACGGTCCGCACGGTCACGACCACGGCCACGACCATGAACACGGTGACGGCTGCTGCGGTGGCCACGGCCACGATCATGACCACGGTCATGGTAAAGGCGGTTGTGGCAACGGCGGTTGCGGCTGCCACTAATCGTCTGAGCTAACCACGCCCGGCGGCGTAAACTTGCCGGGCCTACGGTTTAGCATTGGCGTGTAGGCCCGGTAAGCGAAGCGCCACCGGGCACAAAAAAGCGGGAATATTCTCCCGCTTTTTTTACGTCTCGTGTTTTAAAAATCAATAGTGGGGCGGCGGCGTCTCTTCTGACTGAGAGGCCATATGGGAAGGCTGGCTGGCTTTCAGTTTCTCGGTCACCAGGCGCATAAGGTCCCGCAGCTTCGCCATCTCCAGTTCGTGGGCGGTGACCGTCTGGTTGAGTTCTTCGATCGTAATCTCCTGAAAAGCCAGACGACTCTCCAGCTCGGCCAGCCGCGCTTCCAGCGTCATATCCTGCATGTTTCACCTCATCTGTTTTAGCCCGGATTCTACGCAACTTTACGCGTCTGCGCAGCCCGCCTGACATCCTTAAGAAACTAATTTAAACAAAAATAGTCACAAAAGAGGCAATAATCGGGAATGTCGTTATATAGATTTCTCCCACAACGATTTATAGTACGTTTTTCAAATACGCAAACCCTGGGGCAACATGCCCCCGGCCCTGGAGATATGGATGAAATCACTGTTTAAAGTCACGCTGCTGGCGACCACGATGGCCGTTGCGCTGAATGCACCTCTCTCTTTTGCTGCTGACGCCCCGGCTAAAGCCCCGGCGACCACCGACAGCAAAGCGGCATTCAAGAATGACGACCAAAAATCAGCCTATGCGCTGGGCGCGTCACTGGGTCGTTATATGGAAAACTCCCTGAAAGAGCAGGAGAAGCTGGGCATTAAACTGGATCAGGCCCAGCTGATTGCTGGCGTTCAGGACGCCTTCGCCAATAAGAGCAAGCTCTCTGACCAGGAGATCGAGCAGACTCTGCAGGCCTTTGAAGCACGCGTGAAGGGTGCCGCTCAGGAGAAGATGGAGAAGGACGCGACTGAGAACGAAACCAAGGGCAAAGCCTTCCGCGACACCTTTGCTAAAGAGAAGGATGTGAAAACCTCCTCTACCGGCCTGCTCTACAAAGTAGAGAAAGAGGGTACCGGCGACGCACCGAAAGATAGCGACACCGTGGTCGTTAACTACAAAGGTACGCTGATCGACGGTAAAGAGTTTGATAACTCTTACACCCGTGGCGAGCCGCTCTCCTTCCGTCTTGATGGCGTGATCCCAGGCTGGACCGAAGGTCTGAAAAACATCAAGAAAGGCGGCAAGATTAAGCTGGTTATCCCACCGGCACTGGCCTATGGTAAAACGGGCGTTCCGGGCATCCCGGCTAACTCCACGCTGGTCTTCGACGTAGAGCTGCTGGATATCAAACCGGCACCGAAAGCGGACGCACAGCCGAAGGCGGAAGCGGCAGCACCGGCAGAGCAACCTGCTGCAGCGGATAAAAAGTAAGACGCTGAGAGCCGCCGCCTGACCAGGCGGCGGTTTTTTATTACAGGGCAGATATAATTAACACTGGAAAGCGCTATAGGCGCTGTATTAATTTAGTTGTCCCTGTAAATGATGAGCCTGCCCTGAAAACATAACGACAGGCTCCTGAAAAGGAGTGTTTTTTTTCATGTCCAGGTCGCTATTAACCAACGAAACCAGCGAGCTCGATCTGCTGGATCAACGGCCTTTTGATCAGACCGACTTCGATATCCTGAAATCCTACGAAGCGGTGGTCGATGGGTTAGCGATGCTCATCGGTGCCCACTGTGAAATCGTCCTGCACTCCTTGCAGGATCTCAAATGCTCCGCCATTCGTATTGCCAACGGTGAACACACCGGGCGTAAGATTGGCTCGCCGATTACCGACCTTGCCCTGCGCATGCTGCATGACATGACGGGGGCGGACAGCAGCGTTTCCAAGTGCTACTTCACCCGCGCCAAGAGCGGCGTGCTGATGAAGTCGGTCACCATCGCTATCCGCAACCGCGAGCACCGGGTCATTGGCCTGCTGTGCATCAACATGAACCTTGATGTACCTTTCTCGCAGATTATGAACACCTTTATTCCGCCGGAGACGCCGGACGTTGGCTCCGCCGTGAACTTTGCCTCCTCGGTGGACGATCTGGTCATGCAAACCCTGGAGTTCACCATTGAAGAGGTGAATGCCGATCGCAACGTCTCGAACAATGCAAAAAACCGTCAGATCGTGCTGAACCTCTACGAAAAAGGCATCTTCGATATTAAAGATGCAATTAACCAGGTCGCGGATCGGCTGAATATCTCCAAGCACACGGTCTACCTCTACATCCGCCAGTTTAAGAGCGGTGATTTTCAGGGGCAGGATAAGTAATGCGCTTTGCCTTACTGGTGACAGGGCCCGCCTACGGCACGCAGCAGGCCAGTAGCGCATGGCAGTTTGCCCAGGCGCTACTGGCGGCGGGTCATGAGCTGGCAAACGTCTTCTTCTATCGCGAAGGGGTCTATAACGCTAATCAGCTAACCGCGCCCGCCAGCGACGAGTTCGATCTGGTCCGTGCCTGGCAGGCGCTGCACCTTGAGCATCAGGTGGAGCTGCATATCTGCGTCGCGGCGGCGCTGCGGCGTGGGGTCACCGATGAGAGCGAGGCCCAGCGTGCCGGACTGGCAGGAGCCAATCTCCAGCCGGGCTTTATGCTCAGCGGCTTAGGCGCGCTGGCTGAGGCGGCTTTAACCTGCGATCGCGTGGTGCAGTTCTGATGAAAAGCGTGGCATTTATTTTTAACTCCGCTCCCCACGGCTCCTCTGCCGGACGGGAAGGGCTGGACGCGCTGCTGGCGATGTCGGCCCTGACCGAGGAGATTGGCGTCTTTTTCCTTGGCGACGGCGTTTTCCAGCTGCTGGCAAACCAGCGCCCCGGCGATATCCTTGCGCGTGATTACATCGCCACCTTCAAGGTGCTGCCGCTCTATGATATCGAACAGCTCTGGCTGTGTGCGGCCTCGCTGCGCGAGCGTGGGCTGAGCGCCTCAACCTCTTTTATTCTTGATGCCCAGCCGCTGGAACCTGAAGCGCTGCGCGAGTGTCTAAATCGCTATGACGTCGTCATGACGTTCTGAGGCTGTTATGCTGCATACTCTTCGTCACTCTCCCTGGCAGTGCGACATCGCTACGCTACTGCGCACGATGCAGGAGGGTGACGACCTGCTGCTGCTCTCTGATGGCGTAGCGGCGGCGGTAAAGGGAAGCCGTTACCTTGATTTACTGCTGGCTGCCCCCATATCCGTTCATGCTCTACAGGAAGACATTGATGCCCGCGGTCTTTCTGGTCAAATTTCGAACAGTGTCGTCCTGGTTAGCTATACTGATTTTGTTAGCCTGACGGTAAAACACGCTGCTCAGATCGCCTGGTAAGGCGAGATCGCTGTATATTTCTTGACACCTTTTGAGCACAGCCCTAAAATTCCGCGTCCTCATATTGTATGAGGGCGTTTTATTACGTGTTTACGAAGCAAAAGCTAAAACCAGGAGCTATTTAATGGCAACAGTTAACCAGCTGGTACGCAAACCACGTGCACGCAAAGTTGCGAAAAGCAACGTGCCTGCGCTGGAAGCCTGCCCGCAGAAACGTGGCGTATGTACTCGCGTATATACCACCACTCCTAAGAAACCGAACTCCGCACTGCGTAAAGTTTGCCGTGTGCGTCTGACCAACGGTTTCGAAGTCACCTCCTACATCGGTGGTGAAGGTCACAACCTGCAGGAGCACTCCGTGATCCTGATCCGTGGCGGTCGTGTTAAAGACCTTCCGGGTGTTCGTTACCACACCGTTCGTGGTGCGCTTGACTGCTCCGGCGTTAAAGACCGTAAGCAGGCTCGCTCCAAGTACGGCGTGAAGCGTCCTAAGGCTTAATGGTTCTCCGTTAAGTAAGGCCAAACGTTTTAAATTAATGTCAAACTAAACTCTTTGAGTTTTGGACAATCCTGAATTAACAACGGAGTATTTCCATGCCACGTCGTCGCG